>NZ_JAMDGS010000002.1:0-760497 GCF_028657055.1 Pseudomonas aphyarum | reverse complement strand
TGGTGGTGGTGGTGGTGGTGCGAGGAGGGAGCCGATTGGGGCTTTATAACCTGAGTGCGACTCGGTTTTTCACGTCGGCGTACCTCTCCCATACAACGCGGTCAGTCCCCTCTCCCTCCGGGAGAGGGCTAGGGTGAGGGCAGCGTCCTGACTGACCCACTACAAGCCTTTCTCCCGCAGAGACCTCATCCGCATTTATGCCGGATATCGACTCGCCTCGACATTATCCAGCACCCGATTCACCGCCAGTTCCGCCAGCATGATCACCTGCTGAATCCCCAGGATCCGATGCCGCTGCGGCGTATCGACAAAAGCCGCTACATCACTGGCCATGACACTGGCGGTGGCCAAAGACTCACACGCATGAGCCAACAGCGTTTCATCGTCCATGTCCGGGGAGATCTGGAACATCTGGCTCGGTCGGCGACCGGGGCATTTTTTTGGAATGGGATTGAAATGGTGGTCGAGCGCGCGCTCGGCGGCGTCGTGGAGTTTCTTTGAATCAGCGGATTCGTAGGGTGAGGTGTCGTCTGTTTCGGGTGGATTCGGTGTTGGTTTTTTCATGGTGAATACTCAGTTGGTGAAATTGGAGCTGCCTTCGATTGCCGCGACGCAATCTGAGGTGGCAGCTGTACGCGGGTTCGCGGACCGATAACTGAGGAATCGGCATACCTCCAAAGAAGGTATCCCGCGCACAGCCGCCATGAAACAAACAACAGGCACCGAGGTGCCGTGAGGTTGGCGATTATGCATCAGTTATCGGGCCGCGACGCCCGTTCGCTGAATTTGCAGCGACCCCCAAAGCCTATCCACCCCATTTCCGAGCCACAACCGACGCGACATGTCAGAAACATCCCCCGCAAACACCCTGTCTGTAGGACATAAACACCCCGTGTAAAAACCGCAGCCCACAAAAAAGGCGACACCCCTCACAGGGCGTCGCCTTTTTCCTTACCGCCGTTAAAGCTTATTCCGGCAGTTTGTACGCAATCACATAGTCACCCATCTTGGTGCCCAGCGAGCCGTGACCACCCACCACGAGCAGGACGTATTGCTTGCCGTCCTTGCCGGTGTAGGTCATCGGGGTCGCTTGGCCGCCGGCAGGCAGACGCGATTTCCACAGTTCTTTACCGGTGTTCACGTCGTAGGCGCGCAGGTACTGGTCGAGGGTGCCACTGAGGAAGCCGACGCCGCCGGCAGTGACGATCGAGCCGCCCATGCTTGGCACGCCCAGGGTGAAGCCAATCGGGATTGGCGAGCTGTCGCGGCTGGTGCCGTTTTTGCGTTTCCAGACGACTTTGCCGGTGGTCAGGTCGATACCGGCCACGTAGCCCCAGGCCGGGGCCTGGCACGGTACGCCCAGTGGCGACATGAATGGGTGCATGATCACCGCATATGGCGCGCCGGTGTTTGGCTGCACGCCAGCGGTTTCGCTCTCGCGTTTGCTGCCGGCCGCGACTTTCTCGCGAGGCACCATTTTCGAGACGAAGGCCATGTAGTTCGGGCTGGTGAACAGCATCTGGCGAACCGGGTCGACCGAGACGCCGCCCCAGTTGAACACGCCGACGTTACCCGGGTAGATCAGGCTGCCCTGTTCCGACGGAGGCGTGTATTGGCCTTCGTAGCGCAGTTCCTTGAACTGGATGCGGCACAGCATCTGGTCGAACGGGCTGGCGCCCCACATGGCTTTTTCGGTCAGTTCCGGGGCCAGCAGGTTCAGGTCCGAGCGGGCCTGGGTCGGGGCGGTGTGGTCGCCTTTCACGGCGCCTTGCGGAACCGGGATTTCCTGGATCGGGATGATCGGCGTGCCGTCACGACGGTCGAGGACGTACAGGCTGCCCTGTTTGGTCGGGGCGATCAGCGCAGGTTTGATGCCGTCGGCGGTTTTCATGTCCAGCAGGGTTGGCTGGCTGCCGACGTCCATGTCCCACAGGTCGTGGTGGGTGAACTGGTAGTTCCAGCGCACTTTACCGGTGCCCAGATCGAGGGCGACGACGCCAGCGCTGAATTTCTCGGCGCCCGGGGTGCGATCGGCGCCCCATTGGTCTGGAGTCTGGTTGCCCAGTGGCAGGTAGACCATGCCGAGTTTTTCATCGACGCTGGCCAGCGACCACATGTTGGCCGAGTTGCGGCTGTAGGTCTGGCCCGGGGCCAAGGGTTCGGTGGTGTCCGGGTTGTTGCTGTCCCAGTTCCATACCAGGTGACCGTCGCGCACGTCGTAGGCGCGGATCACGCCGGACGGCTCGTTGGTCGATTCGTTGTCGGTGACGTGACCGCCCATGATCACCAGGTCGCGAGTAATCGCGGCTGGCGAGGTGGAGTAGTAGCCACCGGCGGTGAACGGGCCGATGCCCTGAGTCAGGTCAACCACACCGTTGGTGCCGAAGCCTTCGCAGATCTTGCCGGTGTCGGCGTTCAGTGCGATCAGACGGGCATCGGCGGTCGGCAGGTACAGGCGACGCGGGCAGGCTTGAGCGACGGCTTTGCCGGCCTCGGAGATGACGGCGGAGGCGTCGGTTGCAGACTTGGCGTAAGCGGCTTCGTCGTAGTACGACACGCCACGGCAGGTCATGTGGGCGAAGCCCTTGAAGCCGACCGGGCTCTTGATCTGCGGGTCGAAGCGCCACAGTTCCTTGCCGGTGTCCGGGTCCAGCGCCAGCACTTTGCTGTGCGCGGTGCAGGCGTAGAGCATGCCGTTGGCTTTCAGCGGGGTGTTTTCGTTGGTCAGTTCCACCGGGTCATCGGCAGTCGGCAGGTCGCCGGTCTGGATGCGCCAGGCTTCTTGAAGCTTGCCGACGTTGGCCGGGGTGATCTGCTTCAGTGGCGAGTAGCGGTCACCGAATTCGGTGCGGCCATAGGCCTGCCAGTCGCCGTCCGGCATTTGCGGCGCGGTGCTGGTGGTGTCGGCAGTGTCGCGACCCAGTTCGCCGAAGGTTTCGCCCGGGTGGGTGAACAGGCTGGCCAGAGCGGTGACGCCGGCCAGAATCACGGCTACGGTCAAACCGCCGGTGCCCATCGGCGCAGGGCCTGCGAGCAGCAGCGGACGACGGAACCACGGCAGCAGCATCACGAAACCGAGGACAAACCACAGCGCCAGACGCGGCACCAGTTGCCACCAGTCCAGGCCGACTTCCCACAGCGCCCAGACGGTGCTGGCGAACAGCACGATGGCGTACAGGCCCAATGCTGCGCGACGGCCCATCAGCATCAGAATGCCGGTCAGCGTGATGCCGATACCGGCCAGCAGGTAATACAGCGAGCCGCCGAGCGTACTCAGCTTGATTCCCCCGGCCAGCATGGCCAGGCCCATCAGCAGAAGCAGAATGCCGAGCAGGTTCGGCAGAAGACGGCTTCGACTCGAAGCACCTTCAGTGCTCATAGTGTGGTTCTCCGTGACGTTTCAAGTAGTCCCGCGCTGTAGTCACTGTAGATGACGATCCGGCGCGGGCATGGTTCAGATAAAAACTTGTCTTGCTATCGAATTTCATAAATCCCTTGTGGGAGCTGCGGTGCGACGATTCGACTTGCCAGCGATGGCGGTTTGTCAGGCGACGTTAATGTCGAATGTGAAATCGCATCGCTGGCAAACCAGCTCCCACAGGTTTCTTTGTCGTTCTTTAGAACGACGACTGGATCTTGATCCCGCCGATCAGCGCGTCATCGACCTTGTCCACACCGCCCGGATGGCGGATGTATTGCAGGTTCGGGCGCACGGTCAGCCAATGGGTGACGTGCACGCCGTAATAGAGCTCGGCGCTGTATTCGGTATCTTGCGGCGGCAGGAACGACGGGTCGTCGTAGTCGTAGACGGCGCGGGCCTGGTTGGTCGCTTCGGCGTTCTTGCGGTAGGCCGGGTTGACGTGAACGCGGGCCAGGGCGAAACCGATGTCGTCCTTGGCGCGGGCGTCGAACAGGCCTTTGTAGACGACGCCGGCCTGGACGTAGTTGTCGATGGCGTTGGTCTTCTTGTCGTGCATCGTGCCGTTGGCGAACACGCTCAAGCCGCGGGAGTTGTCGCTGGCGACGCTAGTGATCTGCTGCTGCACGCCGAGCCACACGCCGTGTTTGCTCGAAGCGCTGCGATAGGCTTCGCCGCTCAGTGCTGCCGGCTGGCCATTGCTGTCTTTATAGGCGTCGGTGGCCTTGGCGTTGCTGTAGTAGTAACCGGCGCGGTATTCGCCCGGCAGGCCGTTCAGTTTCGGCTTCCACACCAGTTCGATCGGCAGGATCGCGCCCTGGGTGCCGCTGCCGCTGAGCTTGAAGCCGTTGCCGCGATCGAGGTTCGACGGGTTTTGCTCGTAGGCGCCGACTTGCGCGTACAGCTCCGGCGTCAGGTGATATTTGACGCGCAGCGCCCATTGGCTGACCGGCCAGTTGTACCAGATGCCGCCGACCCAGTTGCCGACTTGCGAGCCGCAGAACGCCAGGTTCTGGAAGTCGCACGGGAAGGTGTTGAAGTCTTCGCCTTCGCCGAAGCGGCCGACCTTGATGTCGAGCTTCTGGTCGAAGAATTTCTGCTGGTACCACATCTGCGTCAGGCGGGTGGTCTGGCCACGGCCCCAGACTTCCTGGGCCGAGGTGAAGCCACCTACGCGCGGGTCGTTGATGCGGTCGTTGCTGATGTTGTTGCCGCTGCGCTTGGTCACGGTCAGCTGGAATTCGGCGTCGTTCCAGCCCAGCAGTTTTTGCAGGTCCAGATGAGTGCCGAGGCCCCATTGGTCGCTGTAGCGCGCAGTGCGGTCGTGGTCGTAGCCGCCGTGCAGGTTGCTGCCCATTTCGCCGGTGTAGTCGAGCTTGAAGTCGATACCTTTTGCCGCGAGTTCGCTGCGGGTGCCGTTCCAGTCACCGAGCATATACGGTGATTCACTGTCGAAGGCCGGAGCGGCCTGGGTGCAGGTGGCGAGGCCAAGGGCGGTGCAGCCGCCGATCAGGCGCAGGGTTGAGATAGCGCTGTCTCGGGAGAACGGAAAATCGGGCATGAATAGGGTCTTTCTTGATCTTTTTGGGGGATAAGCTGGCCGCTACGATTTGACGCAGGCAGTGAAGCGATTCAGCAGAAGGGCGGCAGGATAATGTCCTGTTACAAAAACACAAAGTGCTTTTGCAGACATGAACCCTTTCGGATTCGGTAACAGTGCGGCAATACAGCGCATTGCGGGCGTTGGCGCAGGCTGCGATCTTCTCCGGTTGGCCTACATTTAACCCAAGGCCTTCCACCCGCCCATGCCCTCGGCTAAGGTGCGCGGCTTCTGCATTTTCACTTCGCCCAAAGGCCCGGCATGAACGACCACAACCCCGATCCGCTGCACGGCGTGACCCTCGAACAGATCCTCAATGCACTGGTGACCCACTACGAATGGTCGGGCCTGGCCGAGCGCATCGACATCCGTTGCTTCAAGAGCGATCCGACCATCAAGTCGAGCTTGACCTTTTTGCGCAAGACGCCATGGGCGCGGGAAAAGGTCGAGCGTCTGTACGTGACGCTGATGCGCACCAAGCGTCCGCTCTGAGATGAACGCCGTGCTGCGGCGACGCCTGATCACTTCGGCTGCGGTGCTGGGCTGGGCCGGGCTGGGGATTCAGCTGTACCTGATTTTCTTCGCGCGCCTGAGCGTCGGCGCCAGTTTGCTGGGCGGGCTGGTGAGTTTCTTCAGTTACTTCACGGTGCTCACCAATACCCTGGTGGTGGTGGTGCTGACCTGCGCGGTCACGGATCGCGAATCCGCTGCACGGCGCTGGTTTCTGCAACCGTGGGTCAGCAGCGGGATTGCCGTCAGCATCGCCGTGGTCGGCCTGGCCTACAGCATTCTGCTGCGGCATTTGTGGCATCCGCAGGGCTGGCAATTTATCGCGGACGAATTGCTCCACGACGTGATGCCGCTGCTGTTTCTGGCTTATTGGTGGCAGTGTGTGCCGAAGGGCTGCTTGCGTCTGAAGCACCTGCCGCTGTGGCTGATCTATCCGCTGGTGTACTTCGCTTATGCGCTGTTGCGCGGGCATCTTCTGGGGGCTTACGCCTATCCGTTCATTGACGTGGCACTGCTGGGTTATCCACAGGTGTTCATCAATGCCGGGGGGATTCTGGTGGGGTTTGTGCTGATGGCGTTGCTGGTGGTCGGGATTGACCGCTGGCAAGGGCGGCGCGAATAGCGCCGCCGCTCGTAATCACTCTTCTTCGGAGCCCTCGGCACGCCAGTAGCCGACGGCTTTGACGAACTGCTCATCCAGCCCGTGCTCATCGAGCAGCACCCGGCGGATCTGCCGCGAGACTTTCGTTTCCGTCGCCACCCACGCATACAGATTGCCCTTGGGCACCTGCAACTGTTTGACGGTGGTCAGCAGATTGTCCTTGCCGCCTTCGCGCAATACCCAGATCACGTTGACCTGCGCCGCACTTTCCAGGGTTTGCTGTTCCTTGCCGTTTTCCACTTCGATCACTACCAGCGCCTTGCGATTGGCCGCCAGACCTTCGAGGCGGCGGGCGATGGCGGGCAGGGCGGTTTCGTCGCCGATCAGCAGGTAGCTGTCGAAGATGTCCGGCACGATCATCGAACCGCGCGGGCCGCCGATGTGCAGAAACTGTCCGGGCTTGGCCTGTTCGGCCCAGGTCGAGGCAGGGCCGTCGCCGTGCAGGACGAAATCGATGTCCAGCTCAAGCTTGTCGAGGTCGTAACGGCGCGGGGTGTAGTCGCGCATTTCGGGCATTGGTACATCGCTCTTGCCGCCGCCGAGGACCAGGGTTTCCAGTGCGGCAGTCTGCTCGGCGTTCTGCGGGAACAGCAGTTTGACGTGATCGTCGGTACCGAGGCTGATGAACCCGGCCAGTTCCGGCCCGCCGAGGGTGATGCGGCGCATGCGCGGAGTCAGGTCGACCACCCGCAACACTTCCAGGCGACGACGTTTGATTTCGTGCATCACACGGTGGATGCCTTGGGTCTGTACTTCAGTCATTCGGCTTTCTCCGGGGCAGATTGAACGGCGGGGCCGTCGACGATGGCTTTGGCGGTGTCGTTGAGCAGGTCGCGCACCCGCAGGATTTCTTCCGGGCTCCAGCGCCCGTGGTGCATCTGCAAGGCGTGGCGCAGGTTGTGCACCGCTTCATGAATTTCCGGCGGTCGGTCGTGGCCGCGCAACGAGCGCTTGCTGACGTCGATGCGCATGCGCACGCCGTCCAGCGCTACCGCCTGTTCGCTGAGGGATTGGCGGCCGGCATCGGTCACCGCATAGCGCTTTTTGCCGCCCTCGGCGTCGCCGGTGATCATTTCGCTCTCTTCGAGGAAGGTCAGGGTCGGGTAGATCACGCCGGGGCTGGGGCTGTAGGCGCCATCGAACATGGTTTCGATCTGGCGGATCAGGTCGTAGCCGTGGCACGGCTGCTCGGCGATCAGCGCCAACAGCAGCAATTTCAGATCGCCCGGTGCGAATACCCGGGGGCCGCGACCGCCGCGCTCGCGGCCGTGGCGTTTTTCGAAGCCGTCACGGCTGTCGCCGTGGTCGCGGTGGGGGGAATGATGGTCTCTCATTTCAGTCTTCTCTCGTCGTGTTTAGATACAACTTAAGATATATCTTTACGACTGGGCAAGGGCTTTTTGCCGCAGAGCTGACGAGTGGTCAACGGTGAGAAAGGCGCGCTACCGGGTGAATTCGGGTGACTTGTCCATCCACACAGGAATAACCATAAAGTTAAAGCTATCACTCTATTAATAATTGAGTTTATATTCTAAAAGTCAAAGAAAGTGCCGGTTTGAAAAGACGGAATTACTGTAATGGTTTTTCTGTATAACTGTCGGTAGGTTATGGCTTACAGCTGTTTTTATATATTCCGGCTTTTTGATGTTTTTTCTTTCAAGTTGCGAGGTTGTTGAACTACGCGTTCGTGGGAAGTTGCCTGCTTACATTCTTGAGACAAGGGTCGATCATGCCCCGGCGTTGAACTTCAGTGGTTTCGGTTGTTATCGGCCGGAGTGCCATGAACTTCAATGTTTCGATTCCCTTAAAAAGAAAACAGGTACTGACCGATGTTCAAGAAAATTGCAATCACCGCTTCTCTCGCTGCCCTGGCCCTGAGCTCGTCCGCGGTCTTTGCCGCTGGTGAAGCGCGTCACTCCATCAGCCTGATCGCCCACGTACCGACCAACGGTTTCTACGTGGTGCCGACCGATTCCGACCTGGTCAACAAGGACCAGGATATGAGCTTCCAGCCAAGCACCGGCAAGATGCGTGAAGTCAACGGCTTCTTCGATGTGCGCAACAACAACGGCTCTGTGCATGCCAGCCTCGAAAGCCAGCCGAAGCTGATCGCCGGTAATACCACCATCGATCTGCAAGTGCTGTTCAACAACAAGGAACTGACCCTGACCCCGCAAATGGTGGTGGGTGAATCCGAGTCCGACGTCAACTATCGCGCACCGCTGAAGATCAGTGCCAGGGGCACCGACTTCCAGCCGGGTGACTACACCGGTGTTGTTGCCATGACTTTTGATGCCGTGCCACCGGCCATCATTACTCCGTGATCATCTGATCAGGCACCCGACGCAACTTGCCAGAGTCGCGTTCCCCGGCGGAACAGGCAGCATTGTCTGTTCCGCCGGACTTCAACCTTTGTAAATCAGAGTACGAGTTCATGTTCCCGATGACACCCATCGCGGCTGCGCTTGCGCTGTTGTTTTGTGCCAGCGCAGCGGCCGCTTCCGAACCCGCCGGTACCACACCGCGCAGTCTGCTGGCGCAGGCCAAAGGTTTGCCGGCGGATTTCGAGGAACACTTTTTCGACGTGCCGCTGGCGGTACGGGTCGAGCTCGACCAGCAACCGCTGGGCGAAGCCATGGTGGTCTTGTCACGCGATGATCGCGTCACCCTGCTGGAATTCACCGACACCAGTGAAAACCGCTATACCCCCGCCGAGCGCGAAAAGTGGGCGGCCTATCTCAAGCCCGGCGTGCCGCTGGGCTCTTGCACCGGCTCCTGCCCCGATCAGGTGCTGGCAGTGCATTACAACCTGGAAAATTCGTTGCTCTCGATTCTCACCGAGAACGCCGAGCGCGACCTGGAAACCAAGCGTTTCTACGACCAACCCGAAGGCGGCAGCAACGGCCTGATGGTGCGCAACCAGCTCAACCTCAATGGCGGCCAGGATCAGGATCTGGGCGGGCGTTTCGGCCTCGAAGCCAGCGGCAGCCTGGGCAACTGGAGCCAGACCTTCAACATGCAAATGGCTCGCCTCGGCGGCCCGGACGACAAGCTCTATCACGCCGTCCATGAGCTCTACACCCAGCGCGAGCTGCAAGGCAATTTCTTCCGCCTGGGTTATTTCACCCCCAATTCCGAAGGGCTGACCCGCCAGCCGCGCACGTTCGGCACCAGCCCTGACACGGCGGTCGGCGTGATGTACGGCAGCTCCGACAGCCTGGCGATCAACAATGCGGCGCCCAGCGTCTACCCGATCTACGTCACCGCCAACCGTCAGGGCTCGGTCGAGATCTGGCGTGACGGGTTGTTGATCAATACCCAATCGATACCCGCCGGTTTGCAGACACTCGACACCCGGCCGCTGCCCGGTGGCATTTACGAGGTGGAAGTGCGGCTGATCGAAGACGGTCAGATCACCTCCAGCACTCAGGAGCTGGTGTACAAGCCCAGCAACTGGCGCAACCTCGACGAGCGCTGGCGCTACAACCTGTTTGCCGGCGAAGAACAGAAACTGCTGAGCAACTGGGACCAGCAGTCCAGTGGCAGCCCCACTGCCGGTGCTTCAATCAATTACCTGCTGCACCCGCGGGTGATTCTCGGTCTGTCGGCGCGGCAGATTCGCGAAAAGCTGCAATACGGCACCTCGATCGACTGGACCCTGGCCAATCACGTCAGCCTGTACGCCAACGTCTATAAGACCGAGGACCACGGCACCGGTCTGGATTTGCAGAGCCTGTACAACTACGGTTCCGGCAGTCTGGTAATCAGCCACACCCGCAGCTGGCTCGACACAACCGACCAGTACGAAACCCTGCCGGACGGCACCCGTGTGCGGCAGCGCAATGTGTTCATCGGCGAAACCAGCAATTCATCGCTGGCGCTCAATCACCGGCTCAACAGCCGCAATTCGCTGAACGCGCGTGTTTCCCACAGTGAAGGGAACGTCGAGGGTGTCGGTGTGGATCTGGGCTGGACCCGGCGCAGCGAACTGTTCGGCAATGATGCCAACTGGCGCTTGTCGCTGTTCGATCGACCCGGCAGCTACAGCAGTGGCGATGCGCGCAATCGCGGGGTCGACTTGAGCCTTAACGTGGCATTGGGCGCCCCCGGCGAGCAGATCACCGGCAGCATCGGCTCACGCACTGACCGCGATGGCGGGCGCGACAACAATGCCTCCATCGGCTGGCGCAAGGATCTCAAGGATCACGTCCTGCAGAACGTCTCGGTCACCGCACTGACCGACACCTACGGAGTTGGCGCCTCTGGCCTGGCGAACTTTCGCACCGATTCGGTCAACGGCGACGGTTTCATTCAGCGCTCGTCGTATAACGGCAATTTCACCGGTGGCCTGAACCTCGACAGCACACTGGTGGTCGGCGGTCAGCAGATGCTCATGACCAGCCAGTACGAAATGCGCGGCGCCGGGATGATCGTCGATGTCGAGTCGGACATCGACGGCATCGCCCTGCGCGCTGACGATTTCAGCGGCGGCAGCGCCGCGTTGAAGCCGGGACGTAACTTCATCCCGATCACGGCGTACCAGAACAGCTCGGTGAGTTTCGATTTCGAGGGCAACAACGTGCCCGCCGCAACCATCGAACCGGCGCGCACCCGTTATCACCTGAACAAGGGTGGGGTGGATTACCGCCAGATCCGCGTGATGAAAACCCTGACCGTGCTTGGCCGGCTGGTCAACGAGCAGGGCCGGCCACTCAAGGGGCATCACGTGATCAACCACGCCAGTCGCGGGGTGACCGAGGTCGACGGTTTCTTCTCGATGGAAATGAACGCCGGCTCGCCGACCCTCGAGGTGCGCCGTGATAACAACCTGCTGTGCCAGTTCCGTCTCGACGCCAGCCAGCATCGCAGTGAAAACAACGTGCTGATGATCGGCGATCTGCGCTGCACGCCGGACACCCTCGCCGATGCCACTTTTACCGATCAGAAGGCGGGTTGAGCCGTGAAAAAGCAAAGCATCGTTCTGGGCTTCATGGCGGCATTGAGTGTGCCGGGGGCCCATGGGGTAAATCAGGAAATCAGGGCGCTGTTCCAGCCCGATCCGTCGCAGCCGAGCAAGAATGTGTTCGTCAACAAAACCCCGAACAGCGGGTATTGCGCACAGTATCCCGGCCAGTGCGCGGACAACGGTACGTTCAGTATTCAGGTGCCGGTGCGGTTTGATTCGATTCGGCAGATCACGCCGGGAGCACCTGCCGATGCGCTGTCGCTGAAGGTGCCGGCCAACTGGCGGCCATTGACGGTGATCAATCAGGCAACCGGCGACAGCGAAACCGTCGAAGTGCGGATTACCGGCATCGGTTCGGAATATGTCCTCAGCGAAACCGCAGCCAGTCTGGTCGGGGTCACCGATGACCTCGAAGGTCATCAGCGGCTGTGGGCCAACAACAGTTGGGTCTATGCCCCGGCGCCCTGTCGGTACAGCGGGGTGGGGGCTTTTTCCCCGAAAACCTACCGGTTTTTCTGGAAGGCCCCGGTCGAGGGGTGGTGCAGCAAGGTCGCGGCTTATCGAATCCCGGCGATGTCCTTCGACACCTTCGATTTCGCCTACGAATTACGCACGCCCAACCCCTTGCACATGTCCTCCGGACAGTACACCGGCTCGTTGTCTTACACCCTTGGACCCTCCGGCGATTTCCAGATGGGCGCGATGATGGTCCCCAATGACGGCAACCTGACCCTGGACTTCGTGCTCGACGTGCAACACGAGTTGAAGGTCGACCTGCCTCCGGGGGGGAACAAGGTGACCATGGAACCGGTTGGCGGCTGGCAGCGCTGGATCGACACCGGACGCATGCCGACCGAGATCTACCGTGACCAATTGTTCTATCTCTCAGCCTCGACGCGCTTCAAGGTCATGATGATCTGCAACTCGTTGGGCGGCACCGAGTGCAGCATCGGCAACAACGAAGTGGGCTTTTCCAAGTTCCAGGTCAGGCTGACGGTGCCCGGCGGCATCGTCGGCCCCGGCAATCATGACGGCTGGTCCGGCACCCTGGTGCACAACACCTGGCTCGGTCCGTTCGAACCCTCCCGCTACGTTGATCGCAAAGCCGGCAATCTGCGATTCGAGATACCCCGGCGCTGGATCGAATCGCTGCTCAAACCCGGCATGAACGGCACGCTGTGGGGCAACGCCACCGTTATTTTCGACTCGGAAGTGTGAACCTCCGGGGCTGGCCACTATTCATTTTCACGAGGTTGCAGTTCATGACTCGAACGTTTTTGCTGATGCTGTCCGGCCTGTTCTGTCTGGGCGCCCATGCGGGGCCGCAGATCAATGTCGGCACCGTGTACGACTATCTCGACGGCGACAAAAGTACCTATCTCAAACGGGTATTCAACAGTGGCGACAGCACCGCGTTCGTCAAGATCAACGTGCTGGAAATCGTCTACGACGCCGACGGCAAGCCGCAGGAAATTCCCGTTGCCAATGCTGCCGACGGCGCTTCGCGCAACGGCATCATGGCCAGCCCCGCACGGCTGATCGTGCCGGCCCAAGGCATGCAGGGCACGCGTTTGCTGTACATGGGCGAGCGCGATCGTGAGCGCTATTTTCGCGTGCGCTTCGTGCCGGTAGTACCGGAAAAGGAAGACGAATTTGTCGTCTCCCACGAGGAGCGCGAAGACTACAAGAAGTCGCTGACCGCCGGGGTCAACGTGATGACCGGGTTTGGCATCGTGTTTTTTGTGCGACCCAGGGACGCGCGATTCGACACGCAGATCAACGAGACCGCCGAACGTTACGAGATCCGCAACAACGGCAACACGGTGATGGTCGTCGACGAGTTCAAGAGCTGCTCGCTGAGCAATGAGGCCGACTGTGGCGCGACCACCAAGCACCATGTCATGGCCGGCAGGAGCTTCGCTTTCGACAAGGAGGCCGGTCGCGAATACCGCTTCAAACTGGTTGAAGGCGACAACAAAAAAGACCTTCGGGTCGCGCGGCGCCAGGGCCGCCACTGATGACGTACCAGGTACCGTTCATGAACAAACAATCTGTCGCCGCCGCGCTGATGGCTGTCACCGCACTGACCAGTGCCACGGTCTGGGCTGCCCGCGAAGAGCTGAACTTCGAGGTGTTTCTGACAATTCCCAGTCGGGCGTTTTACGTCACGCCCGCCGAGCCGGACTGGATTCACCGCCCGCAACGGCTGCTCTGGGATTACAACACATCGACCCTGCGCGGTTTGCGCAAGTCATTTGACTTACGCCACGACAGCAGCGCGATCGAGGCGCGTCTGGAAAGCACGGGCCGGCTTTCCAACGGCAGGCTGGACGAAGATATTCTGCTGCATGTGAAATTCAACGGCGTGGTGATGGGGTCAGATCCTCGCCCGCGCGAAGTGTTGTCCCAGGCCGAGGCGGCGGTGGGCAAGCGTGTACTGCTGGAAATCGACCCGATCCAACCGCTGAGTGGTTTCAAACCGGGAGATTACAACGGCACCGTCATGCTGCTGTTCAGCGCCAAGGCGCCGGGAAATTGAGTGGCCACCCTCATCCACGCAGAGATCCCTGACATGATCAAGCAAGCCGCCATCGCGCTGTGCCTGAGCCTTCCGGCATCGATTCATCCAACGGCATTCGCCGCCCAGGAAAAACACACCTTCGAAGTCTCGGTGGACATCCCGACCCTGGGCTTTTACGTGATCCCCAGCGAAGCCGACTGGATTCATCGCGAGCAGACCCTGCCGTGGGATATCCACAACTCGACGTTGCTCGGGCTGCGCAAAAGCTTCGATGTGAAGACTGACGGCAGCGCCATCGAGGCGCGTCTCGAAAATTTCCCCTATCTCACCGCCGGCGGCGATTCGCGCGACAACATCGTGTTGCGCGTCAGCTTCAACGGCAAGGAACTCACTCAGGATCCGACGCCACAGGAAGTGGTGTCGGCCGTGGAGGCAGGAGCCGGCCGTCGTGTGGCACTGGAGATCGTGCCGCGTGAACAGCCCGGTGGCTACAAGCCGGGGGAATACAACGGCAGCGTCAATATCGTATTCAACGTGGCGGCGCCTGCGGGCTGAACCACGACTGTGCAGGACAAGGACAACCGACCCAAGGGGCAAGGAAATAGCCAATGGTTTCAGCGGTACGCAAGTGCTTGAAGGTCAGCACGTTTTTTCTGTGCAGTGGCCTGTATTCCGCAGCAGCGTTTGCCATCACTCAGGAGATTCGCGCCACCTACGTTCCCGACCCGGCCAACCCGCTGAAAAACACGTTCATCAACCAGACACCGCAGAGCGGTTATTGCGGGCGGTACCCCAATGATTGCAAGCGTTTCAACTTGATGGGTGTCTCGCTGCCATTGCGTTTTACTTCGGTGCAGCCGGTACGCCCAGGCGCCGCCGAACGCGATGGTGCAATGTTCAAGATGCCGGCGCAGTGGCGCAGTCTTACTGTCCGCAACATTGTTACCGGTGAGGCGGAAACCGTGGAGATACGCATTGGCGGCTTTGGTTCGCGCTACTTGCTCAGTGACACGGCGAGCAACCTCACCGGTGTTCCGGGTGATTACGAGGCGCATAATGCGCTCTGGCTCAGAACCGGGTGGATTACCCCGCCCCTGCCGTGCAGACCCGCTGCCATGGCCTCTTCCGGTCCGGACTTCTTCCAGTTTTTCTGGTTTACGCCTGCTGAAGATGTGTGCAGCAAACAGGCGGCATACGTCATCCCGTGGATGACGTATGAATACCTGGATGTGGCCTACGAGTTTCGTACCCCGAACCCGCTGGGCATGTCCACGGGGATCTACGCCGGTGAACTGGTCTATGCCGTTGGCCCTGGCCAAGACATTGATACCGGCGACAATCTGCTGCCGGACACGTCCAGCCTGACCTTCAGGTTTTTGCTGGACGTGCAGCATGTGCTCAAGATCGACATCCCGCCCGGCGGCAACAAAGTCGCACTGGTGCCGCAAGGGGGCTGGCAGGCCTGGCTGCAGCAGGGCAGCAAACCGGCGCGGTTGTTCCGCGACCAGACCTTCAACATTTCGGCGTCCTCCCGTTTCAAAATGCACTTCGAATGCCAGTTCGCCGCTCTGGGGGCCTGTGCCTTGCGCGACACGGTCAGCGGCGCGACCGATGCGCAGGTGTTCCTGAGCGTCAGCCTGCCCGACAGCATCACCGACCTGGCCGGCCAACCGGTCAAGCGCCGGCCCCTGAGCAACGATCCTTCCGGCGTGGCGTTCCAGCCGACGCGCTTCATGCAGCGCGCGCCGGCGACCTTGCATTTCGAAATCCCGAGTGTCTACGTCGAGCAGATGCTCCAGCCGGGGAAAGGCAAACGTTACCTCGGCAATGTCACGGTGATCTGGGATTCCGAGGTCTGATACGGCCAGACGCCCCGAGGGCTTTCGCTCTCGGGGCGTCGGGTTCAGATCCCGGCCCTGCGCATGGCGTCGCGGGTGAGCTGTCGGCTCAACTGCTTTTCCTGATCACCAATGTCTCGCAGCAGGCGCTCGTAGGTGGCATCACTCATGGCCTCGCCGGTAAACACTTCCCTGTGCGCCACCGAAAGTCTGTCCGCCAGGTCTGCGAGGGTTTTTCGGCGCAGCGCCCGTTGCGGCGCTGGCAGGTCCGCCGCTTGTGCCCATTGCGTCTGGGCGGTTCGCAAATCCTCGAGCTGGTCGAATTTCTCCAGGTGCATGCGCTTGTTGGCTTCGATTTCACCGGGCCAGTTGTCGCGCAGATAACGTTCCCAGAATGGCTGCTCGATCATCTGGTTGACCAGCCCGTCGCCGGCCTCGCGTTCGAGTACGGTCTGGCGAGCCGTGGCGATCGTCCGGTCATCGACGCCGGCGGTGGGGCGAAACCTCATGTCTTCGGACTGCCAGGGCAGCTCGAGACTTTTCGCCAGCCCGGTTTCATAGGCCAGATGCACTTCGACTTCATCGGGATTGCCCCCCCGTGCCCGGATGTCGGCGCGGGCGATCTCGCCGACCTGTGCCAGTCGCGAGGCGCCCTTGGCCAGTGTGACCAGTTTGCGCTCAAGCTCGGCCCGGTTGGTCGAGTACAAGTAAGCCTCGCAGGCCAGCGTCCTGACCCCCATGTTGTTGAACAGTTGCGCGCCGGCGTCCTCGCAGCCTTCAGGATTGGTCGACATCAGAAACAGCTCCTCGCGTAACGGCGTGTCGAGGTCCATGGCACCGATCATCCGCCACACGCGGTCGGTCAGTTGATCGTTGGCTTTGCCGCCTGCGGTGTAGTCAGCCGATTGGGTCAGCCCTTCGATGACGGTGAAGAAGCCGTCGGAATTCGGTTCGCCGGCCAGTTCATGCCAGGCCTCGGGACGATAAGTGCTGACACCGGGAGTGTCGTTGCGTCGCGAGGTGTCGACAAACGCGGGCCAGTATTCGAGCAGGTCTTCTGCCGGGCGGGAATACGTAAGACGTGGCGTCATTCCCACCGAGGTGCGATAGCGCTCGTACAAGACGCGCGCAGCGTCCGAGAGTCTGTCCGCATGCACTCGGGTGCGCGCGATCAGTCGTGCCTGATCGGAGCCTTGTGGCACATTCGGGATACGCTTGAGTGCATTGGCGCTCAGGTCGAGAAAGAAGCCGCGCGGCCGGTTTTTTTCAAACAGTCCCGGTGGCCAGGCCTCAAGACCGGTGTCGATCAGGCTCAACACCTTGAGCCGTGGCATGCGCTCGACATTCGGCGCAAGGCCCAGCGGGTTGTTGTCCAGCCTGAGGACTTCCATGCGGGTCATGTTGCGCAGCTGTTCAACGGTGTCCGGTGTCAGTCGGATCTGGTTGTCGTTCAGGCGCAGGGTTTCCAGTTGCTGCATTTTTCCGACGGCGTCCGGCAGCGCACTCAGTCCACAGTTGCGGGCGCTGAACTGGCGAAGATGGCGGAAGTCCTTCAGCAGGCCGTTCGGCCCTGTTGAGAACGTCGAACCATCCAGGTTCAGGGTCGTGACCTGTTCCAGCCAGGGTTTCAGCTCATCCGGCAATTGCCGCCACCAGCGCTCGGTATTATGGGGCAGCCATTCGCTGGACAGATCCAGCCGGTAGCCCTCCTGAACACTGAGACTGCGCTCACCGAAGATTTCGCTTTTCCTATCAAAACACTCCAGTAATCGCTCGGCCAGAAAGCGCCCGCCGTTGCGCTGAAAGTCCCAACGAATGCGATCCGCATCCGGATACTCGGGATCCCCTGCGGACAAGAAACCTGATTGCCAGTCTTCCAGCCTTTTCCTGAGTTTCTGGAGTTGCCGATCCAGGGACTGGATTTGCTCATCGGCAGCGCCGTTGACCAGCAGCGAACGGTTGAAGGCGGCGACTTCGGCTTCATCGAAGTGCGGATACAGTTTTTTGATTTTCTGTTCCAGGGTTCTCGCGTTTTTAGACCATAGCGGCCCACGTAACAGCAATTCGGTTTCCAGCGGCACGAACCGACGGATCGGTGGTTCAGCGAGCACGGTTCTGCGCTCGGCGGGCGTGTCGGTCATTGTCCGCAGCCACTGCTTGAACAGTTGCCCTTGCCCCGGCTGATAGCCCAGTGCGGTGCGCTTGTCTGAGGGCAGGGCCAGCAGGATCGCTTCATACAAGTCAGCTGCGGGGTGGGAGGGGGTGCCAGGTTTTTCATGGACCTCGTAGCGACCCCGATCATCCCTGACCAGTACGCGTACGGTACCGGCGTCCTCGCGACCCACGCTGCAGCGCAGCATGCCGTCGTAGTCGTGATCACGGACCTCCACGCGCAAGTCGGCTAAGCTGTCGGTGTTGATCCGCAAGGCATTGAGGGCCAGCCGCTCGGTGTCGGGCATCAGCAACGCGGGCTCGAACAAGCCCTCGGTGGCGCGGGCGGCGCGTACTTCGAACGCGCTTTCCCGGGCCTGGTCTTTCAGGCGCAGAGGAATGCGTTTTTCGTTGCCGATGATGACCTGTTCCGCAGGCGTCGCTTTGTTCAGCAGCGTTTCGGCAATCCGGGAAGGCAACTGTGGATACTGCTGTTGCAGCAGCTGTACTCGCGCATCGCCGATGTGGTCCTTGACCCGATACTGGTAATCGAAGATATCCGGCGTGCGGGTTTCCACGATATCCGCCAGCTGGTTGCGCAATACCTGCGCCCGATGGTCTTTGGGGTAGTGATTGCCGAGCAGGGTTTGCATGTCGGCATCGTCCAGAAAGTCCTGCAGCCGTTCCGGCAGTTTGCCGGCCATGATGTCTTGCAGGCTGATGCTCAGGGTTTTGTCGCTTGGCGCCTGCGGGTTGCCATACTTGTGAAAATCGCCGGTCAGGTCAGCGTTCTGGAACACCTTCACGGCCTTGTCGACCGGCCAGCCGGGCATGTCCGGCACCATGCGCGCGAACCAGTACGACGTCGGATCCAGGGGCCGGCCGCTACGAATCAACTGGCCGAGGTTGCGGGTTTCTTCCCAGGTCTTGAAGCGACTGAGGGTGTCGACGAGCAACGGTGGCGGCGGCGTATTGTCGACGTACATCCGGCGCAGGGAGTCGGGCGATGTGCCGCTGATGCTGCGCAGGTCTTCCAGTTCGCCATCGCTGTAGCCGTCGGCGGCGTGCCCGAGGCGGCGCATCAGAATCGGGCCTTCCCAGTCTTGTGGTGTTTCGCCTTCGTGCGTCCAGGCACCGTGTCCGTTGTGACGCAACTGAGGTTTGTAGGCCTCTGGGCGGGTAGGGTGCTCAACCCGATGGCGGCCGCTGGCACGATCGTATTTCACTTCGTAATGCCGGCCGTCGAGCGGCAGGACGCTTTTGCCGGCGTTTGTGTGCAGTCCTGTTGCGTCCGGCTGCGAGGCGCTGGGCGGCGCCAGCTGCGATTGTTGGTAAGGCGTCAGGTCGGGGTTCCACAGACGGGTTTTGCTGTCGGATGACGGCACCGGTTTCATGCCTTCGACGAAGGACGAGACTTTCAGACGAAATTCATTGCCGATGGCCGCACCGGCGCCGAATGCCGCCAGTTGAATCACATCAGTGACCACCCCGACCACATGCTCCGCCACCTCGGTCAAATGACCCAGGGCCAGATCCAGCGCACCCTCGACCACCTCATGGGTCAACTGATACGCGGTGAAGGCCAGCATCAGCTCTCCCAATCCCGGCACGAACGGCGTCATCACCAGCAACGCGACATTGAAAATGTCGGACACGATCTTCTTGAAGTTCTCCCACCAGGCCCAGCGCGCGTTGCTGTCGGCGTCGGCGGTGGACACCGCAATGCCCCGGGCATCGTTGAGAATCTTGTTCAGTTTTTGCTGGTAAAGGTGCGTCCACAGCGCGCTCGTGATCGGCGGGGCGCTGAATTGCAACTGCGGATGATCGACCGGGGTTTCCCGCCAGGACGGGCGCGGGTCGCCGGGCTCCTTCGCGTACCATTTAACGTAGCTCAGGCGTTGTTCAAGCCCGGTGAAAAAATGCCCGCGCTGTTCGTGATCGACAAACTGGCTGAAGAACTGCCGGTAGCTGATGCCGGACGACGGTAGCGTTTTGTTTTCCCGCAACTGGCGAGTCAATTCGTCCATGAACGCGAGGTTAGAGGGATATTCCTTGAGCGGATGATCAGGGTCGTGCGGTACGTAGGCAATCATCTTTTGCGAGTGCTGCGCCTGCGCAGGATCAGGGCGAATGATCAGGATCCCGGTGAAGGTGAGATCCATCATGCCCAGATCACAGACCGCCATGGCCTGCCCGTCCAGCCAGAGATTCTGCCGGCCCAGCAACACTTCGCGAATCAGTGCGTAGGCGCTCTGGCCAATGTCCTTTTTGAGCAGCGCAATGCGCGCCGCCGCTTTCAATGCCGCTTGCTGACTTTGCTCGACCCGAGTGTGCAGGTAGGTTTTGGCAACCGGCTCCGGATCCAGCAGGATCGTCTCGAGATGGGCTTTGTACTGCGCACCGATGTCCAGTTCGCGGCACAGGGTCTGGAACTGGCTCACGCTGATGGTTTTGCCGATGGGCGAGATATCGAACAACTCGCGGGCGGCATCGGTTTTGATAATGAATGTGGAATAGTGCTGATAAGTTTCGTCGCGTGCAAAGTTGTGCAATGCGGCGTCGAGCATGGAAACGGTTCGGGCTCTGGAACCCTGGAGAATGTCAATCGAATACCAAGGGGTTGTCGCCGCCGCGTAGAGCCTTACATAAGTATTCCTGACGTCGACGTCGATATTGAACTGTTCGAACAGTTTTGCCTTGAGCAAGGGTTCGGCAAAGGCATAAACATCCTTGAGGCGTCCGAGCAAGCGATCGATGCGATTCTGCGCTCCCCAGGCACGACGGTTATCGGCGAACAGACGTTCCAGCTCGACGGCCGGAGCCTGCGTAATCCATGGATCGCGGGTGACTGGTGTATTCCCGAGCGCACGGACACGATGCAACTGCATATCGCTGAACACCGGATCGATATGCGATTTAATTAAGTCGTAATGTTGCCCTTTATATATGGATGTTGCAGTCATTGTGCAGGCCTTGAATAAGTGAAGAATTCTCAGCCTAACGTTCAATGAGCGGATTAATTAGTTTAAAAGCCTGCTGTCTTGGTAGTTGGTTACTTGGTTTCCGATTGAATATTGAAATGCATAAAACACATACCTACTACCTCTCATTCGAATCAATCAGCCACGGATGCTACGACGGGCGTCTGTGGAGCAAGGCATTGTGAATCACTGCCCGGTTGCAGATACGGCATCAGAATCGGCGCCATGCCTTTGAGCACCTGTACCGGCAGGGCGGAAGTGAACTTGAAGTTCTCCGCCGAGCGCCCCGGCACGAACGCGGTGAGGGTGCCGAAATGGTGGTCGCCGATGTAAAACACGAAAGTCGCCGTGCGGTTGATCGACTTCGAGCTGAGAATCCGCCCGCCGGAGCCGATCGCCTCGATGCGGTTATCGCCAGTACCGGTCTTGCCGCCCATGGTCAGTGGTGTTCCATCGTTAAGTTTGAAACTGCCGGAAACACGTTTGGCCGTCCCCGAGTCCACCACTTGCGACAGCGCTTCGCGCATTGCGGTGGCGACTTCTGACGGCATCACCCGTTTGCCGACGTGAGGGTCATTGACCAGCTTGGTTTCGTAAGGCGTGCCGGCGGCGAAGTGCAGGCTGTCGATGCGCAGGGTTGGCATGCGCACACCGTCGTTGAGGATGGTGCCGATCAACTCGGCCAGCGCAGCGGGGCGGTCGCCGGAGCTGCCGATGGCGGTGGCCAGCGACGGCACCAGGTGATCGAACGGATAGCCGACTTTCTGCCAGCGCTGATGGATGTCGAGAAATGCCTCGATCTCCAGCATCGTGCGGATCCGGCTGTCGCGGGCGCCCTTGTGCTTGCTTTTGAACAGCCAGCTGTAGACTTCCTGACGCTCGAACTGGCTGGCCTTGACGATGTCCTTGAACGTCGCGTCGGGGTGGTTGAGCAGGTAGCCGATCATCCACAGGTCCAGCGGGTGAACCTTGGCGATGAAGCCCTGATCCGGCAGGTCGTAGGTGCCGGGGCCATAAGCCAGATACAGGCGTTCGAGGCGTTCGTCGGTGAGTTTCTCGGTAATTTTTACGCCCTTGAGGTGCGAGCGCACAAAGGTGTTGAAGTCCTCCTGGCTGGCGTTGGGCAGCAGGTAACGGTGCACGGCGGCCATGCGGATCGGGGTCGGACGCATGCTGTCGAGGAAGGTGTCGAGCCGGGCCTGGGTGTCTTTGTTCCGGTACTTCTTCCAGAACTTGAGCAGGAACGAAGTACCTTCGCGGTCGGCAAACGAGGCGAGGTATTCCTGACGGCGCGGGTCGCGGTCGTCCTTGAGCAATTCGGCGCTGTTGTTGGGACCTGAGTAGGTGGTGTAGCGCACCAGATCGCGCATCAAGCGAATGAACGGCAGGTTGATCGACTCGCGCAGGGCATCGCGCAGGGTCGGCAAGCGGCCGTTGTCTTCCTTGCGAAAGTTATGGAACACGTGCAAGCCGCCACCGGTGAAAAACGCTTCGCCGGGGCTGGCCGAGTATTTGCGGTCGAGGGCGGCGGAGAGCATTTTCGACAAGTCGTGATCCTTGTTCTGGATCAGGTAATCGATCACCCACTGGCTCAGGCGATCCTGATCCGGCACGTCGACTTTCTTCAGTTCCGGCACGGTCATGGCGCCGTACTTGTCATGCAGCTCCGCGATGATTTGCAGGTAGGTAGTCAGCACCCGCATCTTCGCCGTGGAGCCCAGTTCCAGTTTGCTGCCTTCGTTGATGTCGAACGGCTGGTCGGTGCTGTCGGTCTGCACTCGCACGCGCGAACCGTCCGGGGTCAGTTCGAACAGGGTGAAGCTGTAGCGCACCTGAGTGGTGCTGGTGGGCGTCAGCAGGCGTTCGCCCATCAGACCGACTTCGGTCGCGTAGGCCGGGTCGGCCAGCCGTTTCAGGTAGGCGGTGGCCTGGGTTTGCAGCTCGCCTTGCAAGGTGCTGGTGGCGGACAGGTCGAGACGGTCGAGGTCGTACAGCGGACGGTTGAGCATCGATGCCAGCCGGCTGCGGGCGACACTGATGCCCTTGTTGGTTTCGATCGGCTGAATCGTCGGCTGGGTCTGCCAGTCGCGATAGCTGATGGTGCTGGCCAGCGCGGCATCGGCCAGGGCGGCGTCGATCACGCCGTTCTGTTTCAGCAGGCGCAAATGGCTGTTGGTCAGTTCGACCAGTTCTTCGCGGCCCTTGGTCAGGTAATGCGATGGACGGCGCTGGGCGATCATCAACGACAGCATTTCGCGCAGGGCCAGGCCCTTGTCCGCCATGGTCTTCGGATCGGTTTCGGTACTCGCGAGTTTGCGGTTGGCCTCGTTGAAGTCGGCGCCATACCAGACCCGCAAGCCCTCGGCCATGCCGTGCACTTCGCCATGCCCCGGCACGGCCGACAGCGGCACGCTGTTGAGGTAGTCACGAATGATGTTCTGCCGCGCCGGCAAGGTGTCCGGGCCGCCCTGATAGGCGCGCACGCTGGCGGAAATCATCTGGCGGATCTTCTCCGCGCCGGACACCGTCAGGCCATCGGGCGAATGACGGTATTTCTCAAGCTGGGTGGCCAGGGTACTGCCGCCGGCCGACTGCCCCGGCAAGTGCAGCAACTTGGCGACCTGCGACCACGCGGCCATGCCGAAGCGCGGCCAGTCCACCGCCGGGTTGGCCATCGGTTGCTTGGGGTCGAGCAGAAAGCGGTTTTCGATGAACAGCAGGCTGTTGACCACCACCGGCGGGATCGAATCGAAGCTCGCGTACAGCTGCTGCGGATAGTTGTACTGATACAGCGGCGCGGCGCGGCAATCGGTGATCGACAGCCCGGCCTGGATCTTTTCGGAGTAGGGCACGAACAGGCCCTTGTCGGTGTAGTTGAGCAGGGCCGGGGAGAAGCGCGTCTGCTCGGTGATTACGTAGTTGCGCTTGATCAGCCGTGGCAGGAACTCGTCCAGCGAGCTGTAGCCCAGGCGCAGGTCGAATGGCCCGTTGCCTGGATAGCGGATCGCTTCGCTGGGCCCCGGTTGCAACTCGTATTTGAGTTTGGCGGCGTACTGGCTGACCTCGCGGGACTGAAAACGCGAGGTGCGCATTTCCTTCATCGCAGCCAGGCCCACGACAATCGCAATGATCACCAACAGGAGCCAGAAAGCCTTCCACCCATGCCGGTTACGACGGGGTTTTTCAGGTACAGGCGCTTCATCCACACGTTCAGTCGGAACCACTTTTTCACTCGAATCGGTTTGCCACAAAGCGCCCATAGTCGATTGATCCATTCACGCAGATTGATCGGACTTGACTGAAGCTTAGTCGGTGGTTGGCGTCGGTGAAAAAAATGTGAAGGTGAGGGCTCGGCCGAACGTCGGTGGGTGTGACGAGCTCATGGTCGAAGCGTGGCAGCGTCTGATGAATGGATGCGCGAGCAACTTGTTGCAGTGGGTAACCGATTTGCGTGCAGTCATTTTTAGTTTGATTTGGTAAAGGCTTGCAGTGTTCTTGAAGTTTTAATTTTTACAGCTGCAGTTCCTAATTTCAGTTCTTTTACAGGAAATGGAGTCGAATCATGTTTAATAAATTTTCGTCCGCTGTGCGATATGCACCAACAGCGTTTGGCCAACAAACCAATCGGTTTGACGAGCATTATGAAATCGTGAAGTCAGCGGCATCTCCCGCACTTCTTGATATGTCTGAGTCCAATCGGAGCATGTTGAAAAGTTTTACGCCTTCAACGCCGGACTGGCTGGTCAAGACCTCTGCGCAGCAACGTGCCGAGATACGGGGGCTGGTTGAGCAGAGCCTGGCGGCGCATACGGTCTTGAGTCGGGAGATGGCGGGGGTGAAATCTGCCCACGCGTTTTCCAGCGCTTTACTGAAGAACAAATTCAATGAAGTATTTTCTTTGGAATTCGATTTTGAAAAGAGTCTGGACTGGTCCGTGTACGGTGACCACCACGGTGCCACTTTGATTCAGGCGGCTCTTCAGAATTTCAGCGATGAGGATGAATTCCGAAGTATCGAATGCTCTGAGGAAGTTGCCAGAGGCAGGTATGAAAGAGTCCCGTTTGATGTCAGCAAGTTTGTCACGCTGTGTCGGGAGCTGGACCTCGGAACACACTATCAGCAACACATCAAAAGCCAATTGAACTGGGATGACCCGGCCGCCCAAGGCCGGTTGAGCGACGCCTTTATCGGTTATCACAAAGCGGCGCTGAAAGCGGCCAGCCTGATTGCCTGGCGCAAAGGTGATATCGAGGAAAGGCATCACCAGGCAATCATGGCCGTCGTGAACGGTGACAGATCGGTGCACATGGATGGCAGACCGGTGTGGTACCGAGGTTTGAGTTTCATGGAGATGCCCCTGCACAGCTGTCTCGTTCTTGAAATAGCCGACGCGGACAGCAATTCCGTCTGGGACGATCTGGCGTCAACGCTCGGTAGCGAGATTCAGCGCGATTTCATCGTCTACATTCCCGATGATCCCGACCATCCCGTGAAGCACTATTCCTCGATCGAGGCATTCAAGGCACGGCTGATCCAACAATTTACAAAGGGCGCCACCGCTGATGCACCGACGCCTTACCAACAGTTCTTCAGCCGTTTCACCCGGTATGAGGATCGGGCGAGATTCCTTGGGAGCTTTACCGAAGAGGTGCCGACCCCTTTCCTGGAGCGCCAGCGAGGTATTCACTACATTGAGCGTCGACAAAAAGCGGCTCCGGATTTTTTACTGCAGTTCACGGTTCTGGATCCGTCGGGAGAGCTCTGGGAACAGCGATTTGATCTCTGGACGATGCTCCATCAGCAATTCAGGCAACGGATCCTGCGCGATGCGCGTCACCAGGCCGTACCTACTGCGGACGTCGATGCCAATGCACGTCACGTAACGATCACGATGCTGGTCCAGTTCGGGCTGATGGCGTTGAATGTTTTTTCCCTCGCCGTGCCTCCCCTCGGGGCAGTGATGTTAGGGGTCAATGCTCTACAAATGATGTACGAAGTGCTCGAAGGGCTGGATGAATTGAGCATCGGGGATAAGGAAGCTGGCTGGCAACACATCAACGATGTGCTGGGCAACCTCGCTGTCGGCGCCGCATTGCTGCCGCTGGCAGGTGTCGCTTCTGCCGAGTTCACCCCGATCGAACTGGCCAGTGGGCAGAAACGTCTCTGGAAACCCGATCTCAGCGCCTATCGTTCCAGAGTGTCACTCAAAGATGTCGAACCCAATTTCCGCGAGCAGTACCGGATCGGCAATAAGTGGTATGTGCGCTTTGACGGGAACGCATTCGAAAAACGCTTCGATCCGTTGACCGACACCTGGCGAATCGTTCATCCGACGAATCCGGAAGCGTATCAGCCGGTACTCGCGGAAAACCCCGACGGCTGGTACCACACCCTGGAGCGGCCGACGCCCCATCCACTGAAGATCGCACCTATCAAGGGGGAGGGTATCGACAACGCCATTATTGGCCGCTATGCCGTTGATGAGGCGTTGATTCTCGGCTTGAAACCATCCAGAGGCATCTACCGCAGTATCGACAGCCAGTGGTGTTACATCCGTAACATCGACGATGCCGGTGTCGTCTCGGTGTATCGGATCCGTGATTCGTTCAATCTCAACGCCGAGATCCTGGACGTCAACATTGTTGATCCGCAGAGTAATCGGGCGACGGAGCTGCGCGTGCGGGAAGTAGCGCCCGACCAATGGCAACCTCTGGCGTTGAGAGGAGGTGCCAGGCCCGGAAACTCTCTGGCTGACAGACCTGCTTTTGTGCGCAAGCGACTGCCCAACGGTTTGTGGGAGCCGGAACTCGAAGTGGTGCCCAGGTCCGACGTGAGGCACGTGCCGTTTGATTGGGGGGATATGCATGAGCTTCCCTTTTCCATCGAGCCAACCAGCATTCACCAGGCACTCGATATGCCCGAGTTGGGCCTGCTGCCCATCGCCACCGACTTGATGGAAGGTAGCAAGACGGGGTTGTCGCAGGGGATCGCGTCGCAGCTCGACATGCGAAAGGGTGGGGGCAGCTTCCTGTTTACCATGCAGCGCATGAAGTATTCCGGTGCCGTGGAAGGGCAGTTCAATGCGCTCAAAGTCATCGACCTTGAGGCGGGCGACCTCCCCGAACAGGCGAATGCGATTTCCGCGTACTGGTCGCCGCAGGGAGGCTACGTCGATATCCCCGTCCACCCTGAATGGGCGCAGCCGGATCATGTCTTCACGCCTGGTTTCAGCGGTTGCTCTCTGGTAGTGGATCAGATGGATGAAAACCTGCTTCGGGTCCGGCATGTCGAGGGCGGCAAGGAAGCTGCTCAATACAATGATCTGGCCCGGGAGGAACATGGATGGGGACTGAGTGCCGCCATGGAGTATCCGGACTACGGACTCCGTCTGGACCAGAACGGCAATCCCGACTCGGTGCTGACGGGCTTTGCCTTCATGAGATACGACCGAACGGCTCGAGTCTGGAAACTGCACTATCAATCCAATCAGGGTGCGACCGCCATTGCCCGCTATTCGACGGAGAAACCGGGCTGGTTTTCCCGCCCCGATACGCTGGCACGAGTCTTTAGCCGGACGAAAGTCTGGAAGGTCGAGACCCGGCCAGTGACGACTGTCGAAAGGTTTGTCGCACCGGCCGGCCTGTGACGTTGCACCATTGCTGTGCAATACTCGGCGCCCATTTGTGCGGTGAATAATCCTCGAAATGCAGGATGGTTTGTCTCGTAAACCTTGTATTTGACGAGGTTTACGTCTGAATCAGATGCCTTATAGAGTGAAAAAACCTGTCGCAAGCTTTTTATACTGCACGCCCCGCTGATCCCGCAGGTTGCTTCTGCGGGACGGTCCTGCCCACGAAGCAGGGCCGGTTTTACCCAGGCGCAGGCTTATCGGCCGACGCTCGAACACTCGGTGGTCACATCCAATAACAAGACGAGGAAGTCCCCCATGCCAGTCGGCAATCACCCGCCCCATGGCGAAACCGCTCAAGGCGGCCCGCTCAAACGCGAACTCGGTGAACGGCATATTCGCCTGATGGCGCTCGGCGCCTGCATCGGTGTCGGTCTGTTTCTCGGTTCGGCCAAGGCCATCGAAATGGCCGGCCCGGCGATCATGCTGTCTTACATCATCGGCGGTCTGGCGATCCTGGTGATCATGCGCGCCCTCGGCGAAATGGCCGTACACAACCCGGTCGCCGGCTCCTTCAGCCGTTACGCACAGGATTACCTCGGCCCGCTGGCGGGCTTTCTCACCGGCTGGAACTACTGGTTCCTGTGGCTGGTGACCTGCGTCGCCGAAATCACGGCGGTGGCGGTGTACATGGGCATCTGGTTCCCCGATGTCCCGCGCTGGATCTGGGCGTTGGCGGCGCTGGTCAGCATGGGCTCGATCAACCTGATCGCGGTCAAGGCCTTCGGTGAATTCGAATTCTGGTTCGCGCTGATCAAGATCGTCACCATCATCGCCATGGTGCTCGGCGGCATCGGCATCATTGCCTTCGGTTTCGGCAACGACGGCGTGGCGTTGGGGATTTCCAACCTGTGGGCCCACGGCGGCTTCATGCCCAACGGCGTGACAGGCGTGTTGATGTCCCTGCAAATGGTGATGTTCGCCTACCTCGGCGTGGAAATGATCGGCCTGACCGCCGGTGAAGCGAAGAACCCGCAGAAGACCATCCCGAATGCGATCGGCTCGGTGTTCTGGCGGATCCTGCTGTTCTACGTCGGCGCGCTGTTCGTGATCCTGTCGATCTACCCGTGGAATGAAATCGGCACCCAGGGCAGCCCGTTCGTGATGACCTTTGAACGTCTGGGCATCAAGACCGCCGCCGGCATCATCAACTTCGTGGTGATCACTGCAGCGCTGTCGTCGTGCAACGGCGGCATCTTCAGCACCGGGCGCATGCTTTACAGCCTGGCGCAGAATGGCCAGGCACCGGCCGGTTTTGCTCGCACCTCGAGCAACGGTGTACCGCGTCGCGCATTGCTGCTGTCGATCTTCGCGCTGCTGCTGGGCGTGCTGCTCAACTATCTGGTGCCGGAAAAAGTCTTCGTCTGGGTGACCTCGATTGCCACCTTCGGCGCGATCTGGACCTGGGTGATGATTCTGCTGGCCCAGCTGAAATTCCGCAAAGGCCTGAGCGCCAGCGAACGGGCCGGCCTGAAGTACAAGATGTGGCTGTTCCCGGTCAGCTCGTATCTGGCGTTGGCGTTCCTGGTGCTGGTGGTCGGCCTGATGGCGTACTTCCCGGACACTCGCGTGGCGCTGTATGTAGGCCCGGCGTTCCTGGTGCTGCTGACCGTTTTGTTCTACGTGTTCAAGCTGCAACCAAGTGATGCGTCCCAGGGCGCGGTGCGTTCGGCTTCGTAATTCGTTGTCGCTGAAACTCGAAAGCCCCGGTCGAAAGTCCGGGGCTTTTTCGTGGGTGCGAGGTTGATGCCGCTGGTCTGAAAGCGCCGCAAAAAACGACTTCTGATCCAGAGTCATGTTCGAAGGTTTATCTACGTTGTTTCCAGCGCAGCCGTGAACAGAGGCGCAGGTATGAGGATCCGCGATTTTCTCGTACGAGAACTCGGCCGCCGTCAGGTCGTGCTGTTCTTCCTGCTCGCCACGCTGCTGTACATCCTGCCGCTGATCCTCTCCGACTTCCCCTACATCGACGACAACTGGCGCACCCTGGCCGCCGGCAACGCCTGGGCCGGGCAGGGGCGGTTGTTCATGGACTGGCTGTATCAGGCGCTGACTTTCACCGGCGCTGCGCCGAACGTTTTTCCACTGCCGCTGTTACTCGCCACGGTGGCCATATCGTTCGCGTTGACCCGGCTGACCTTTCACTATTTCCCCGAACCGACCCTGGCCTGTTGTCTGGTGCCATTGCCGCTCTGGTACAACCCGTTCCTGTTGCAGAACCTGTCCTATCAATACGACGGGCCGGGTATGGCGTTGAGTCTGGTCGCGGTGATTTACGCGATCACGTTTTGCGGCGCTTCACGCATTCAGCGCTGGCTGGTGCCGTCGGCGTTGCTGGCGCTGGCGATCGGGCTGTATCAGATCAGCCTCAATGTGTTTCTCGGGCTGTGCTGCCTGGAATTGCTGCGCAACGTTCATCGGCGAGTGCCTTGGGATGAACTCTGGCACCGGTCGGGCTGGCGGTTGGCGCAACTGCTGCTGACCGTGATGATCTACAGCGTCACGGCCTATCCGTTCACTGACCACGGACGCACGCAATTGCTGAACATGAGTGCTGATCCGTTGCTGCAGATCGGCATCAATATCGGTCGGGTGATAGAGAAAGTTGCGCTGCTGTTTCACGGCGGCTACACGGCGATTTTTATTGTGCTGGTGCTGTGCGCCGTGTTCGGCGGCGTGCAATTGGGGCGGCAGATTGGCGAGCGCAAATTGTCGCGCGCCAGGGGCTTGTTCCTGAGCTTCAGCTGCTTGCTGGCACTGCTGCTGATCGTGCTGCTGGTGCCGGGCATGACGCTGTTGTTTCGCGACTTCAACGAGGGCGCGAGGACCCTGATGGGGTTCGGCGTGCTGTTGATGTTGCTGTTCTATCTGGCCTGGCTGGGGTTGATGCCGCTGCATCAACGGTTGCCTCTGGTGTTGGCGATTCCGCTTCTGGCCACGCTGTCGCTGTCTTTCGCTTATGGCCGGGTGCTGACGATGGAGAAAACCTTCGCCAGCAGTGCGCTCTACAGCCTGAGCCACGACATTTCATCCCGTCGCGAACTGCGCGAAGCCAAACGGATTTATATCTCGGTGACGTACTCCGACCGCTGGCTGGCGGGGGCGGTGGGTACGTTCAAACAGTTGCCGGTGCTGCACTATCTGCTGAACGTCGACTATTTCATGCTCGCCGAAAATCTGCCCTCGGCCGGCATCACCAACGTGGTCGCCGAGCGCGAACGGCGCAACGCGACCCACGTCGGTCTGATGGGCTATCCACCCTTGGTGGACAGCCTCTATTACCGTCTCTACCTGATCGGTGATTACGGATTCATCGTGATGAAGGAGCCGCCCCACGGTCGCTTGCTGCAATGGTGACCGTTCAGAGTCTAGGCCGCCGCGATTTCCTGCGGCTCGAAACTGTCCGCCCGCGCCATCTGCCACATCCGCGAATAGAACTCGCCGTTCACTTCCCCGGTGAGCAATTCCCCTGGCTTCAGGAACACGTGCAGCTGCGAGAACAGTTTGATTTCGGTCGCTGACATGCGCCGCACCAGATGCTTGGCCGACAGTTGCGACGGATGATCGAGGCCGGCGGCGGCGAGCATTTCCGCCAGCGCCTTGAGCGTATTGCGGTGGAAGTTGTAGACCCGCTGGGCCTTGTCCGGCACCACTAGTGCGCGCTGGCGCAGGGTGTCCTGGGTGGCGACGCCGGTCGGGCATTTATTGGTGTGGCAGCTTTGCGACTGGATACAGCCGATGGCGAACATGAAACCACGCGCCGAGTTGGCCCAGTCAGCACCGATGGCCAGCACGCTGGCGATGTCGAACGCACTGACGATCTTGCCGCTGGCGCCGAGCTTGATCTTGTCCCGCAGATTCAGGCCGACCAGGGTGTTGTGCACGAACAACAGACCTTCGCGCATCGGCACGCCGATGTGGTCGGTGAATTCCACCGGCGCGGCGCCGGTGCCGCCTTCCTTGCCGTCGACCACGATGAAGTCCGGCAGGATGCCGGTTTCCAGCATGGCCTTGGCGATGCCCATGAACTCCCACGGGTGACCGAGGCAGAACTTGAAGCCCACCGGTTTGCCGCCGGACAGTTCACGCAGCTGCTGGATGAAATGCATCATCTCGATCGGCGTGGAGAACGCGCTGTGTCGCGACGGCGAGATGCAGTCTTCGCCCATCAGGATGCCGCGGGTGTCGGCAATTTCCTGGGTCACCTTGTGCTTTGGCAGAATCCCGCCATGGCCGGGTTTGGCGCCCTGGCTCATCTTGATTTCGATCATCCGTACTTGCGGGGTCTGCGCTTGGGCGGCGAAGCGTTCCGGGTCGAAACGGCCGTCGCTGGTGCGGCAGCCGAAGTAGCCGCTGCCCAGTTCCCAGGTCAGATCGCCGCCGTGTTCACGGTGATAGGGGCTGATGCTGCCTTCACCGGTGTCGTGGGCGAAGTTGCCGAGTTTCGCACCCTGGTTCAGCGCGCGGATTGCGTTGGCGCTGAGGGAGCCGAAGCTCATGGCCGAGATGTTGAACACCGACGCCGAGTACGGCTGGGAGCATTGCGGGCCACCGACCGTGACGCGAAAGCTGTTCGGATCACTCAACGGCGCCGGGCGCATCGAGTGGCCGATGAATTCGAAACCGGATTGATACAAGTCGATCAGGGTGCCGAACGGCTTGTCTGCGGTTTCATTCTTGGCCCGCGAGTACACCAGCGAACGCTGGGCGCGGGAGAAGGGCAGGGCGTCGCTGTCGGATTCCAGCAGGTACTGGCGGATTTCGGGGCGGATACCCTCGACCAGATAACGGATGTTGCCCAGGATCGGATAATTGCGGCGCACCGCGTGCGGGCTCTGCATCAGGTCGAACACACCGATCAGACTCAATACGCCGGTGACGGCGGTGATCGGCCACAGCCAGTCGTGTTCGAGAAAGGGCAGGCTGGCGAGGGTGAAAATCACGCAGACGGCAAAGAAGGCGTAGCGGCTCAGGAGTGACAGGCTCATACGGTTTCCTTGGTTCGGACGGTTTTTTTGCGGCAGTCAGGCGTTCTGCGCCTGCAGAAAGATCGAAAACAGCTCCGACTGGGATTTGATCCCCAGCTTGCTGTACATGTGTTTCTTATGGACTTTCACGGTTTCAACAGAGATTTCCAGCTTACGGGCGATTTCTTTACTGGAGCAACCGCTGAGCATCAGGCGCCCGACGTCCAGTTCCCGGGCGGTCAGTTGCGCGCCCTTGAGTTGCTGCACAGACGCTTCGAGCTGCACCCGCCAGTCCGGTTGCGCAGGCGCCGGGGCGAGGGCCACGGTTTCGTTGATTTCATAGGGCAGGCGCTGGCGCAACAGGCCGAGGACCCACGGCTGGATCAGCGACAGCAGGGCAATCTGCTCGCCGGTGAAGCGTTGCTGGCTGCCCAGCGACAGGCACAGCGTGCGGTCGCCTTCGAGCTGGCAATTGAACTGGATTTCGTCGGCCACCACATTCAGACGAAAGTATCGCTGGTAATACTCGGTCAGCTCGAAGTGCTCCGGCGCGACCTCCGACAGGCGATACAAACCGGTGCGCGACTGCTCGCGGCAGGCGATGTAGAACGGGTCGAGCAGGTACAGGCCGCGCAGATAATCCTGGAACAGTTGGTCGGGACTGCCGTCCGCGCCGGGGCATTCGGCGAACACCTGCGGGTGGCGGTCGGCGCTGAACAGCAGCGCCACCCAGCTATCGAACGGCACGTACTGGTCGAGCAGACGCACCAGTTGCGCCCAGAAATTCGGCTTGTCGAGGGCGTCGATCAACTGCCCGACGGCGCGGTGCCAGGTGATGTCGTCAAACGAAAGAGTCATGCCTCTACCCCTATCGGGTTACCCCGGCCGCGTAATTCCCTGGCCGGTCGAATGCGAAGCATACTGGCCCACAGACAGCCGCCGGGCAATCTTTCGGCGCCCGGCGCTCATAACAAGGACTACCCATGAAAGTCGAACTCGCCCAACTGGCGGGCCGTGACAAAGACACGGCGTACAACCTCGAACGTGCTCTGGCGGCAATCGCTGCATGCCCGGCCGACACGCAACTGATCGTGTTCCCCGAGACCCACCTGATGGGCTTCCCGACCGCCGACACCGTGGCGCAGATCGCCGAGCCGGTAGACGGCCCCACCGTCAGCGCCGTGCAGGCCGCCGCCCGCGAACGCAACCTCGCCGTGGTGATCGGCATGGCCGAGAACGACAACGGCCGCTTCTACAACACCACGCTGCTGATTACCCCAGAAGGCATCGCCCTGAAATACCGCAAGACCCACCTCTGGGCTTCGGATCGCGGTGTGTTCGAGGCCGGTGACCGTTACGCCACGTGCCTGTGGAACGGCGTGCGGGTCGGTCTGCTGATCTGCTACGACATCGAGTTTCCGGAATCGGCCCGTGCTTTGGCGCAACTGGGTGCGGAGTTGTTGATCGTGACCAACGGCAACATGGACCCGTACGGCCCGACCCACCGCACCGCGATCATGGCCCGGGCCCAGGAAAACCAGGCGTTTGCGCTGATGGTCAATCGCGTGGAAGCCGGGGATGACGGGTTGATGTTTGCCGGCGGCAGTGCGCTGGTGGATCCGCTGGGCACGGTGCTGTTCGAGGCCGGGCGTGAGGAAGGGCGGTTCAGTGTCGAGCTGGATTTCGCTCAGCTGGAACTGGCGCGCAAGGATTATCGGTATCTGGATGATCAGCGGTTGAGGTTGCCAGGGGAGGTGGTGGAGCGGGATGGTGGTGTTCGGGAGCTTTTGATTCCTGCCCGTTGACCGCTGCCCTCACCCTAACCCTCTCCCGGGGGGAGAGGGGACTGACCGGGTCGCTCATTCAAGTTACGCCGACCTGAAATACCCAGTCGAACTCAGGATCTGAAACTCATGGAGATCAGCTCCCTTCCCCCTCGCCCCCTTGGGGGAGAGGGTTGGGGTGAGAGGGTAAGGATCTCCAGTCGAACAAAAAAACAAGCAACACCCAAAACACTCGCCGAACTCGGCCTCTGCCATAAATCCAATAAAATCCGGAGTAAGTCGCCCATGGCTCGTTTGCAACGCACCCTTTCGCTAGGGTCGGTGGTGCTGTTCGGCATCGCCTACATGACGCCGATCATTGTTCTCGGCACGTTCGGCATCCTCGCCCAGTCCACCGCCGGCATGGTGCCCGCTGCGTATCTGGCAGCGCTGGTGGCGATGTTTTTCACCGCCATGAGTTATGGCCGCATGGCCGCCGCGTTCCCGGTGGCCGGCTCGGCCTACAGCTACGTGCGCAAGGCCATCAGCCCGAAACTCGGCTTCATCGCCGGTTGGGCGGTGCTGCTCGATTATCTGTTTCTGCCGATGGCGATCTGGCTGATCGGTGCCGCGTATCTGGCGTCGGCGTTCCCGTCGATCCCGCAGTGGATCTGGGTGCTGGCGTTCATCGGCATGACCAGCGCGATCAACATCATCGGTCTGAAACTGGCCAATGGCATCAACGCCTTGCTGATGCTGGTGCAGTTCCTGGTGCTGATCGCCTTCGTCGCGCTGTGCGTGCATTACGTTGGCGGCGATGCCAGCACGCCGCTGTGGTCGATCAAACCGTTCTTCAATGGCGACATGCAGATGCCGCTGATCATGAGTGGCGCCGCGATTGCCTGCTATTCGTTCCTCGGTTTCGATGCGGTCAGCACCCTCACCGAAGAAACCCGCGATCCACGTCGCACCATCCCTCGGGCAATCATGTTGATCACCCTGATCGGCGGGCTGATTTTTGTCGGTGTCTCGTACTTCGTACAGATCGCCCATCCGTCGTTCCAGTTCGACAGCGTAGACTCGGCGGCCTACGAAATTGCGCGCAACATCGGCGGTGATCTGTTCGTGTCGATCTTCCTGATCGGCCTGATCGTCGGTCAGTTCGCCTCGGGTCTGTCCGCCCAGGCCAGCGGTTCGCGGCTGTTGTTTGCGATGGGCCGCGACGGTGTCCTGCCCAAGTCGTTTTTCGGCACCTTGCACGAGCGCTTCGGTACGCCGGTCAACAGCATCCTGCTGTGTGCAGTGGTGGCTTTGCTGGCGCTGAAACTCGACGTGACCACCTCGACCTCCTTCATCAACTTCGGCGCGTTCCTGGCGTTCAGCCTGGTCAATCTGTCGGTGATTTTTCACTACTGGATCGGCGGCGAGAAAAAAGGCCTGCGCGAGCTGGTCCTGTTCCTGATCTTCCCGTTCATCGGCCTGGCGGCGGACTTGTGGCTGATGGTCAGCCTCGATCACCTGGCGGTGTACCTGGGTTTGAGCTGGCTGGCGATTGGCGTGGTGTACCTGGCGGTGCTGACCGGGGGCTTCCGTCGCCAGCCGCCGGAGATGGATTTTCAGGAAGCGGCTTGAAGGACGACGGGTTCATGGGGGCGGGCCGTTGATCGGCCCGCAGCACCTCTTGAATCTTTGATCTACGCTGTTTCTGAAGTACTGCCATATGGCCATGTGTGAAGTCTGGTAAGTCGTTGCGGCAGAGGGATTGACTTACTCGGAGCATTTCCATGACTGCCAAAAACCAGGCTGGTTCGGGCGGACTTGTCGCCTCTCTCTTTCGTCGGCCTCTGCGCGTTGCGCTCTTGCTGGCTCTTTTGATCATTATCGTTTTAGTGCAAAGCTGCAGCTGGTTCGCGGCACCTATCGGGAATTACGTCGCGGAAAAAGTCTTTCCCGATCTCGATCCCCCTCCTGAGCGAGAAGCACCGCCGACCTTCAAGCAATATCTGTCGTCCCCGATCAGTCAGGCCATTCTTGGGGGGCGGGGTCGCGGATTGAACTGCTCGATTCCCGAAATTGGCAAAAGTCTTTTTGAAACACCGGAGCAGACTGCGAGCGTCAGTCTGCATTTTCGCCCTTCGTGCGTCATGCATGATCTGTGTTATCGCCATGGGTACGCCACTTACGGATATGCACAGGCAGACTGCGATCGCGCGTTGCAGACGTCAGCATTTCGTATGTGTCGCCAGATCAACAAGTCGCTCGGCAATGAGAAGCCGATCTACGACGACTGCCAGACTGAAGCGAAAAAGGTGCTGTTAGGTGTTTCTCTTGGTGGCGCAGGCTCTTTCAGGGCCTCGGGCAAATCAACGTATTTCGAATACGACCCGATGCCTGAAAAAGCAGACAACTATGTGGTTGCCCGAGCCTTTGCCATCAATCAGGCGCAAGCCGCTTCGGGTGAGCTGGGGGTTATTGCCTACCACTTTCTTCGCAACTCGGTCCGAGCAAAAATGTTGAGGGTCGATCCCGGCGACCCTCGACGCTTGTTGGAAGTGCTAAGCGATCCGGCTCCCTATCCCGGGCAGTTGATCGCTACGGCGCCCACCACCGAATGGCTGGGTAACGGCCAGTCTTCAATGATTGCCGTGGCGCGTAATTCTTTCAGCGATACCCGAGTAGGGCTGGTGCAGTTTTCCCCTTTACTTGAAAACAACAAGATTTCTCTTTCTCTCAAACCCTGCCCGCAGCCTTGGGTTGCCGCGAAGTGTTCACCTGACCTGGGCTCCTCAATCGCCAGACTGGCCAATGTTGACGGGCGACCGATGCTCGTTTCGCTGGCGCACTGGGCCGGTTTCAAAGCCTCTGATTCCTCGAGTCGCGTTCATACGGTCAAACTGGTGCGCAGTGATCTTGCCGGTGATCCAATCATTGACGACTACACGCTCAATGCTCAACTCGGGATCAGGGATCGATATCGTTTTTTGCAAAACGAATTGCTTCTTGAGAAAGACGCACAGGGCCGTGATACGCATGCCTGGATTCTCGTGCGTGGAATGAAGCTGGATCCAGCGTCAGGGCTGATCGTTGATAACCCCGACGCTAAAGGATATGAAGATCGATTACTGGTGATTCGCCAGCCACTGGCGGATGGGCAGGCGGGTAATACCCAACGGTTTGTCGTCGATGCCAAAGAGGTCGATGATCCCCTGTCTTTGATTCATTTGCAGGAAGGTAGCGGAGTCGCATTGGCCGGATTGAGTTGGTCGCGCGAGGATCTGGAGCGGCTGGAAGACGCGGAGCCTGCGGCCCATTCGCCTTTTCTGTCACTTTGGCGTTTGCCTCAGGACGTTCAGCCTTCCGTTCAGGCTGTGGTTCAGTCGGAAAGAATTCCTCTGGATCCTGCGTTGAAGAATGACTTCATAGATCGACCTCCAGTGGTTATCAACGCACCCGGTTTTGCTGCTCCGATTGTCGTATGGACGCGAATGGCGGCGGAAACGAAGTTGCCTGTCACGCAAGCGTCGTTCGATGTCGTTTTCAACTCGCTGGACTCGACGCCGGATGTGAACCACAAATCCGCACTGACTCGATTGGGGGCGATCAGTTGTACGCTGGATCTCAAGCAGCAACTGTATTCCGACAATGCCAAACCTGTGAGACAAAACGCCAATCGAGCGGAAGGTGAGCGTTCTGCAACTGCGTTGACGCCTGTCACAGAGGGGCGCGGTGTAAATGAACTGTTCAGACGCTGGAAAATGAGCCAGACGATCGTTTCGAAAAAGCCTTCAGGCGACTCTGCACTGGATGACCTGACGGTAACGGTCGTATTCAACGGCTATACCAGCATGTCTTTCCAGGCTGTGCTCAAGAGCACGGACGGTCGGCTCCGGTTTTCTCAAACCCTGCCACAGGCGCAGTACCTGAGTTGCAAAGACCTTTAAACCCTGGCCTTTGCTCACAAACGGCAAGCATGTGATGCTTGCCGTTTTTTTGGTCAAAGGCTTTCCGTTCATGTCGATGCTTTCTTCTGAAAAGACTTCCATCATCCGCATCGCCGCCGCGCTGCTGCTCAACCCCGACGGCCAGACCCTGCTGGTGCGCAAGCGTGGCACTACGGCGTTCATGCAGCCGGGTGGCAAGATCGAGGCCCATGAACTGCCGGTGCATGCACTGGCCCGTGAGCTGGAGGAAGAGCTGGGGCTGGTGATCGATCCGGCGCAGGCGAGCTTTCTCGGCCAGTTCTCGGCACCCGCCGCCAATGAGCCGGGATTCGTCGTGCAGGCCGAGATCTTTCAGCTGACCATCGACGCCAAAGTGTCTCCGGCTGCCGAGATCGAAGAGGTGATCTGGATCGACCCGGCCACTGACGGCGATGTGGTTCTCGCCCCATTGACACGTGACCTGATCCTGCCGTTTTATCGAGCCTCGCTGACCGCGATCGCCTGATCATTCGTGCAAAGGACTTCGTCATGATCCCGCTTCAAGACCTGCTGATTTTTGCCGCCGCCGCACTGCTGATGGTGCTGACGCCGGGGCCGAACATGATCTACCTGATCTCGCGGTCGATCTGCCAGGGACGCCGCGCCGGGGTGACCTCGCTGCTCGGCGTGGTGGCGGGGTTCTTCGTGCACCTGTTCGCGGCGGCCGCCGGTTTGACCGCGGTGTTTCTCGCGGTGCCGATGGCCTATGAAGTGTTGAAGTGGGCCGGTGCGCTGTACCTGCTCTGGCTGGCCTGGCAGGCGGTGAAACCCGGTGCGCGCTCACCGTTCGAGGCGCAGCAATTGCCGGCGGACTCCTCGCGTAAACTGGTCACCATGGGTTTTCTCACCAGCGCGCTGAACCCGAAAATCGCTGTGTTTTACCTCTCGGTATTTCCGCAGTTCATTTCGCCAGAGCACGGCTCGGTGTTCACCCAGAGCATCATCCTCGGCCTGACCCAGATCAGCGTCAGCTTCTGCGTCAACCTGTTGATCGCGCTGTTCGCGGCGGGCATCGCGTCGTGGTTCGTCAACAACCCGACCTGGCTGGCAGCGCAACGTTATTTCATGGGCTTCGTGCTGGGCGGTCTGGCCGTGCGGCTGATGCTTGAACAGCGCAAGGCAGCCTGAACATGTGGATCGAACGGCTGGACGCCAGTCATGCGCTGGCCTATCGCGAATTGATGCTGGAAGCCTATGACCGGCATCCGCAGGCGTTCACCTCCAGCGTGCGCGAGCGCGCGGTTATGCCGCTGAGCTGGTGGGAATCACGCCTGACCAGCAAGCTCGACGCGGTGTTCGGCGCATTCGAAGACGGCCGCTTGGCGGGCATCGTCGGCCTGGCGTTCGAGCCTCGGGAAAAGGCCCGGCACAAGGCAACGGTCTTCGGCATGTATGTGTCGGCTGAATTTCGTCAGCGCGGGTTGGGGCTGAAATTGATGGAGGCGGTACTGGGTGAAGCGCAGCAGCATCCGGCGCTGAAAGTCATTCAATTGACCGTCACCGCCGGCAACGACGCGGCGTTTCATCTGTACCAGCGCTGCGGCTTCATCCAGTTTGGCCTGGAGCCGATGGCGGTGCGGGTCGGCGAGGACTACTTCGACAAGATCCACATGTGGTGCGCGCCTTTCGTGCCAACCGCCAGCCTCAACGAACCGCGCTGACCCCATCCAGCGTCGAGAACGAGGTGTCCTTGGCCGTCAGCAGGAAATCGCGCATGTACGGCGCGTCCAGCATGTCGGCGCGGATCGCCGCGTACAGCGTGGCAAACAGACCTTTCTCGCCCAGTCGCTTGGCCTTCACGTAACCGCGCGAGCTGTATTCATGCAGCGCCCAGTGCGGCATGCCGCACACGCCACGCCCGCTGGCCACCAGTTGCATCATCATCACCGTCAGCTCCGAGGTGCGTACCTGCGCCGGTTCGATGTCGGCCGGTTCGAGGAAGCGGGTGAAGATGTCCAGTCGATCACGTTCGACCGGGTAGGTGATCAGGGTTTCGGTCAACAGGTCTTCGGGAACGATGAACGGTTTGCTTGCCAGCGCGTGCTGGTTGGCGACTGCGAGCATGGCTTCGTAGGTGAACAGCGGCACATAAGTGATGCCGGCGATTTCCAGCGGGTCGGACGTCACCACCAGATCCAGATCACCCCGGGCCAGCGCCGGTAGCGGGGCAAACGAGAAACCCGAAGCGAGGTCGAGTTCGACTTCCGGCCACGCATCGCGGAACTGGTCGATGGTTGGCATCAGCCATTGGAAGCAGCTGTGGCATTCGATCGCCATGTGCAAACGCCCGGCGGTGCCGCCGGCCAGACGCCCGATGTCGCGTTCGGCGGCGCGCAGCAGCGGCAGGGTCGCGTCGGCCAGTTGCAGCAGGCGCAGGCCGGCGCTGGTGAAGCGCACCGGTTTGGTCTTGCGCACGAACAACGGCATGCCCATGCGTTCTTCCAGTTCCTTGAACTGGTGGGACAGCGCCGACTGGGTCAGGTGCAGGCGGTCGGCTGCATCGACCAGGCTGTCGGCTTCGCGCAGGGCATGCAGGGTTTTCAGGTGACGGATCTCAAGCACCGCAGGCTCCATGAGGAAAATTTGTGATCAACACGAAAAGGTTGAGTTTGTCTCATGTTGCCCTGGCTGTCGACAATGGCGCCATCTTTTACGCAATGGAGAACACTCGACATGGCCGTGGCCCACACCCTTGGTTTCCCGCGCATCGGCGCCGACCGCGAACTGAAAAAAGCCCTTGAAGCCTGTTGGAAAGGCGATCTCGATCAGGCCGCTCTGAATCAGGTCGGCCGCGAACTGCGCGCCAAACACTGGCAACTGCAGAAGGACGCCGGCATCGATTTGCTGCCGGTCGGCGACTTCGCCTGGTACGACCAGGTGCTGACCCACTCGCTGACCTTCGGTGTGATCCCCGAGCGCTTCGACGGTGTGCGTGACGAGCGCGGCCTGCCGACCCTCGACACCCTGTTCGCCATGGCCCGTGGCGCCACGTCTTCCTGCTGCGGCGGTGAGCACGGCAAGACTCAATACGCCCAGGAACTGACCAAGTGGTTCGACACCAACTACCACTACCTGGTCCCGGAATTCACCGCCAACCAGCAATTCAAGCTGAGCTGGGAACAGCTGTTCGATGAAGTCGAAGAAGCCAAAGCCCTCGGTCACAACGTCAAACCGGTGATCATCGGCCCGCTGACTTACCTGTGGCTGGGCAAGGCGAAAGGCAACGATTTCGACAAGCTCGATCTGCTTGAACGTCTGCTGCCGGTGTACAACGAAATTCTCGGTCGCCTCGCCGAACAAGGCGTGGAGTGGGTGCAGATCGACGAGCCGATCCTCACCCTCGACCTGCCGCAAGCCTGGAAAAGCGCGTTCGAACGCGCCTATCACATCCTTCAGTACTCGCCGCTGAAGAAACTGGTGGCGACCTATTTCAGCGGTCTGCAAGACAACCTCGGCCTGGCCGTCGGCCTGCCGGTGCAAGGCCTGCACATCGATGCCGTGCGTGCGCCGGATCAGCTCGGTCAGGTACTTGATCGCCTGCCGACCTACAAGATTCTTTCGGTCGGTCTGGTCAACGGTCGCAACGTCTGGCGCTGCGAACTGGAGCAGGCGCTGGCACAACTGCAACCGGCCCAGGAGCGTTTCGGCGACAACCTGTGGGTCAGCAGTTCCTGCTCGTTGTTGCACAGCCCGGTAGATGTCGAGCGTGAAGACAAGCTCGATCCGGAACTGAAAAGCTGGCTGGCATTCGCCGTGCAGAAGTGCAGCGAAATCTCGGTTTTGCGTGATGCGCTGAACGACCCGCAAGCGCCGAAAGTGCAAAGCGCGCTGGCCGAAAGCCGCGCTATTCAAGAGAGCCGCGCCCGCTCGCCGCGCATTCACAAGGCCGCCGTGCAGGCCCGGATTGAAGCGATCAACGCCAGCGACAGCCAGCGCCATTCGCCGTTTGCCAAACGCATCGCCGCGCAGCAGTCGCGTTTGAAGTTGCCGACGTTCCCGACCACCACGATCGGTTCGTTCCCGCAGACCGGTTCGATCCGTCTGGCCCGTCAGGCGTTCAAGCAGGGCAAGCTGTCGGCCAACGATTACCACGACGCCATGCGCAGCGAAATCCGCCACGCGGTACAGGTGCAGGAACGTCTGGGTCTCGATGTGCTGGTGCACGGTGAAGCCGAGCGCAACGACATGGTCGAGTACTTCGCCGAGCAGCTCGACGGTTACCTGTTCACCCGCTTCGGCTGGGTCCAGAGCTACGGTTCCCGTTGTGTGAAACCGGCGGTGATTTATGGTGACCTCAGCCGTCCGAACGCCATGACCGTGGACTGGATCACCTACGCCCAGAGCCTGACCGACAAGGTCATGAAAGGCATGCTGACAGGTCCCGTGACCATGCTGATGTGGTCGTTCCCGCGCGAAGACGTGTCGCGCAAAGTCCAGGCGCAACAACTGGCGCTGGCCCTGCGTGACGAAGTGGTCGATCTGGAAAACGCCGGAATCAAGATCGTGCAGATCGACGAAGCGGCGTTCCGCGAAGGCTTGCCGCTGCGCCGTGAGCAATGGCAGGAATACCTCGACTGGGCGGTGGAAGCGTTCCGTCTGACAGCCTCGGGCGTGAAGGATGAAACCCAGATCCACACTCACATGTGCTACAGCGAATTCAATGACGTGATCAAGGCGATCGCCGACATGGACGCCGACGTCATCACCATCGAAACCTCGCGCTCGGACATGGAATTGCTGGAAGCCTTCGAAGCGTTCGACTACCCGAACGACATCGGCCCGGGCGTCTACGACATCCACTCGCCGCGCGTGCCGGACACCGTCGAGATGGTGAAACTGATGAGCAAAGCCGTGAAGCGCATCCCGGCGCAGCGCCTGTGGGTCAACCCCGATTGCGGCCTGAAGACCCGCGCCTGGCCTGAGACCGAAGCAGCGCTGGTGAATATGGTGGCGGCGGCGCGACAGTTGCGCAGTCAGTTGGCGTAAGGCAAACAGTGTGAGAGCGAGCTCGCTCCCACACTGTTTGCGGATATCAGACGTTCTCGAAATACGGCAACACCGCCGACCGTTTACCGATGTCGGCGTAGGGCAGGTCGGGGTTGTCGGCGTGTGTCAGGAAGCGATGTTCCGGCAGTTTCAGGTGGGCTTTCTCGAACTCGCCGAATACGGGTGCCGCTTTCGTGTAGTGAAAGTGGGCGTACCACAGCAAGGAGGGTGGTTTCTGGGTCAGGTCCCGGATTTCGTATTCCTGCAGATAGTCGGTTCTGCCGTCGGGGCGTTGATCCAGCGGTTTGAGCAACGCAGGTTTGCGAATGTCCACCGCCTGCTGATCGAGCAAGTCGACCAGCATGCCGTCGTTGGGGTTGCGGGTTCTCAAGGCTTGTCGGGTGCGTAACTGCCGGCCGATGGTTTTCAGTTCGGCGGCCTTGTCGCGCAATGACCGGATGACCGGATCGCGACTCGTCAGGGCTTCGATATCCTGTGCACGGCGCAGCAGATCATCCGCCTCGATGACCATCATGTGTTCCAGATCGACCGGCAGCATGTTCTGTTCGGCGTAGGTCCGCACTTTTGCCAGATAGGCGCCTTGAGCATCCAGTCGCTTGCGCGCATCGGCCACCAGCCGGGCGGGATCTCTGGGGACCGGTTGCGGTGACGAGGCATCGCGCAGGCGAAATCTTCCGCTGTCGGCCTGTTCCCAGACTTCACCGTTCTTGCCCTCTTCACTGAGCACGAACTGTCGCTTGCGGGTTCTCGGCTCCCACTGTTCGACGCCGACCAGTGTTCGGTTGTCCTCGGTCACGAACACCTTCGTTGTCGACCTCCCGACGGGCTTGCTGACGGCTGGTTGGGCGAGAGTGGCACGTGCTCTTTCGGCGAAGGCTTCGATACCGGCCAGTAACGGCTCGACCTCCTCCTGGTGGAAATAGTCGGGATGGCGGGTGGTCCACGCTTTCATTTTTTGCCGGAAGGTCGCGTAGGCCTCCAGACACTCGCCCAGCATCTGATTGCGTTGTTGGCGGGTGACGACCGTTTGTGCAAGGTTGTATTGAACATACAGCGCCCGGTTTACCGCGAGGCGCGCAGGGTAGGCCTGCTGTTGCAGATAGATCCAGGACAGCTCCTCGCCCCGGGAGTAGTTCTTGACGGTTTCCATTCTGTTGCCGGTTTTCAGAAACTGCAGGTTGCTGTCGTTCAGGCGCCGGTTGAAGTGGTCGACATCTGTCTTCAGGCGGATTTCAGCCCTTTGCGAAGCATTGGTGATGCGTGCGTACCATTGATTGAGTTCGGCCATCAGGGTCTCGGTCTGTTCCAGTTCCCGGACGAATTCGCCACGCAGCTTGCGCGTTGCCTCCAGATGACTCAGGCGCTGGCTGACGGCATCCTTGGGCAATGCATCGAGCTCACGGGTCAGCGCGTCAATCCGGTCTTGCAATCGAGTGGCTCGGTCACTCGAATAATAAATGCGGTGCCGGAAACGGTCCGCGACAATCCGCGCGGTGTCACTGAGGAACCGGATCGTCTCGCGATGTTTGTTGCCGTGGGTCAGTGGCTGCAGTTCGGTCAGTGCCTGAAAGCGTCGACGGGCCAGGGCAATGTCGCTGATACAGCAAAGGTCAGCCAGCTCCCGCAGCCGTGCATTGCTGGTGTCATTGATGAAGCTGGCAATCGCGGCATCGTGGCGGGAGATCTGTACCCGGATTTGCGCAATCAAATCGTCGGCAGTATCGGTCAGCTGGACGTGACGCCGCAGGGCACGATCGATCCACCAGTGCGGCAGTCGAGCACGGATCGCTTGGGGCCAGATCGGTTCCAGAGTGTCGGCCAGATGCCCGAGCACTCCGCCGCCGCCGAGGCCACCGCCTTCGAACGTGGTGCCGTAGACGCCGAACCAGGTGTCCCACTGGCCCGTTTCGTCCAGCGCGACGGGTTGCTTGTAGGTTTTGCCCGGTGTTGCGCTGAGGCGCCAGTTGCGCGAGTCCTTGCTCCACTCCACCTGGAACACACGACCCTGTCGGACGATGAAATCGCCGTCGGGATGTCGATAGACGTTGCGATAAATCCCGTGGGTTGCCGGTTGCAGCCCGGCCAGGGAAAGAGGGCGGGTGTACTCGTAACCCGAGAAACGGGCGACGACATGTGCGGCCTGGCGTCGTGAAGCCGTTTGCAGCGTGGCCGCGCTGGCGGCCAGGGCCGTCAACTGGCGTGTGCGGGTCAAGGCACGGGCAGCCTGGGGCAGCGAACGGCTTGCCGTGTGTCCGGGAATCAGATCCAGGGCAGCGTCGATCAACGACAGCAGCACCGAGCCCAGCTCTGCAACGCCATCCCCGACCTGCCCGCGCAGAAAGGCAGCCACCGCCTGATTGGCAGACGCCCAGGCATCGTAAAGCGCAACGGCGGTGCCCACGAACGGCAAAAAGCCCATGGCCATTTTGATGTAATTGAAAGCGCGCGGCCCCTGGAGTGCATAACGTTCCGTGTACAAGGCAGCGTTGGAGCGCGAGCTGCCACGATGTGCTTCGATCAGGCGCCCCATGTGCGCATCGAGCAGGTGCGCGGCCAGCGATGTGGTGACCGGCCAGCGCGCGCCGATCCCGATCATGCCGGTGAAGTCGTGCTCAACGGCGCGGTTGAGGCGGTGCTCATGGGCCCGCGCATCGCCCTGCAGAGCCCGACGGGCCAGGTAGCGACTTATCGTGTCTTGCCGACACAGGTTGAACAGTGCCCGGCGTGCCTGTTCAAGGCTGGCGTAACGGCGCAGGAAACGTTCGTCCGGGGTGTCCGGCAGATACAGCAAGGTCACGCCGCTGATCTGCTCTTCTATGAACATCACGCCGGACAAGGTACTCGGGCCTTCGCCCTCGGTGTCTTTGCCTCCCGCACTCAGGTACGCCGGCAACAGGACAACGCGCTTGCCCTGCGAAGTCCAGGCTTGGGCCGAGTCAGCGTCGATGGCCGTGTCGAAAAACTGCAAGTCGTCATCGCTCAGTTCGTTTTGCAGACGGGCACACTGTCCCTGCAGCCGGAGCATCAGCCGCCAGGGTTCGAGCAGGCATTCGCGCCGATGTTCCCTGGTGAAAGCGCTTTCGTCGGCCGCGCCTCTGAACGTGTCGACAATCAGTTTTTCGTAGGCCTTGGGCAGATCCAGATCCGGCAAGGTCTTGCGCAGATACGTCAGATTGATGCCGTTGAGCAGGGTGATGCGATCCTGCGCCCTCGTGGCGCTGACTTCCAGGCGCATGAAGATCAGTCGCTGCGACAAGGCATCATCTTGAACCTTGTGCTGAGGGTCGATGTTGAGTTGCGCCAGTTCTTCCAGTGACATCCTGCTGCGGGCAGTGCTCGGCACCATCTCCGTGGTTCTCTGGGTTCCGGCCGGGCCTGCGGAATATCGGGTCTGCTGTGTGACCGAGTCGGGCAGGGTCAGGGCAATCGTGAAGTCACCCTTGAGCGCAAAGTCTCTGCGCAGCCGCGTGTGCAGGTGTTGGCGGGTGAAGTCATCGCGGGGGATCAGGTGGATGGTCATCAGCTCATGACTGCGGCGCATCGCGACGATGAAGGCTTCGATCAATGACTTGAGGCGGCTGCGTTCGGCATCGGGCAGACGTTTCAGCCAGTCCGGCAGTCGGGTGCTGAGGGTGGCGCTGTGTGCCTGCTCCTGCAACTGCGCGATGACCAGCGCCCGGGCAGGGTTCACCGGGACCTGCCAGTCGGCGAGCGAGCGCTGGCGCAGGATCTCCAGTCGTTCGGCCTGAGCCGTCCCGCTGTGGCTCTGGCGGATGCTGGCGGCCCGTTCCTTGAATTCGTCGGTCAGCCGCTCCAGTGAATAACGCAATGGATCGCCGGTGATCGGTCTGAGTTGCAGGCTCACTGTGCTGTCGCTGTCGGCCATCCGGAAAACTTCACGCGCCAGCGCCCGGCGGTTGGCGAAACGTTGCAGGCCTGCGCCGCAACCGGGCCAGTAAAGCAGCACGCTGTGCGCTGAGTCGACGTCCAGAAGCGCAAGCGGATGGGTCATCACAAACGGGCCGTTGAGGGTTTGAGTGACATCGCCAGTCGTTTCGCTCATTTGCAACGTGAGGCTGGCAGCCACCCGATTTGCGCCCGGTGTATCGGGCGTATCGAGCAGCGCCTTCAGCAGGGCGATGTCCTCATCGCTGAGTTGCCCGAGCGCGTGTTGCAATCCGGCTTCGGCGTACAGGCCGGTCTTGTGTGCCAGATGCAGCGCCATGAATTGGCGGTCGAAAACCGTTGGGTTCTGAACCATCAGACTTTGCGCGGCGGTGTTTGCCGCTTGCTCGGCACCTTCCAGTGCACTGTGCAGATCATTGATCGAATCCGCCGAGCGGCCCGCTTCGTCCAGCCAGGCTTCAAGCGCTTCGCGCTGACGGCGCACCGCGGCCTGACGCCATGACCACGGAAGATCGGCGCTCAGGCTGTCGAACAGACGAGGGGGCGTTTCGTCCGCTGAAAGCGCTGAGGCGTGATCTGTATTCAGACCGGGGCCCGTGGAGAACACGGCCATCCCCAACTGCCGGTCAACCAGATCGGCGACGTTGAGGGCCAGTGCGCCGTGTTCGAACAGTGTCCGTTTGGCATTTGAGCCACTGCGCAGCGCTGATGCCTGGGCCATCTGTTGTTGCCACAGCCATTCATCGAAGGCGGTCGTCAAACGGCCAGCCCCGCCGAATTCCACCTTTACGTTTTTGCCGGCCAGCCCTGTCGGCATCGGCGGCTGACTGGCCAGCCAGCCGTGCAGGTCATCACGCCGGGCGAAGGCGTGCAGCGCATCCGGCCGGTTCGGCAGGTACAACAACTGAGCGCCGTCGTCTGCGTGGCTGATGACCCACGCCGCCGGAAGTCTCGCTCGTACCCCGTTGTCGAGCAGCAGGTTCGGCAGTTCGACCTTCAGCGTTTCGCCAGTGCCTGACGCACTGTCCGACGGGCTCAGCAGCGACCATAACGGTTGTAATTGCTGCGCCGTGAGCTGGCGCCGGGCGAACGCCATCTGCGCGACCGCCTCGATATGCTCGCCATACAACTGCCTGGCGCGTTCATGTCTCGACACGGGCGTGCCGGGTGCCCGGGCATTCCAGTAAGCGTTCCAGTGCTGTTCGAGCGCCTTGGCCGGATCGAGGCCTTTGAGGCGTTCGAGCAGTTGCGACGGGGTGAGGGGGTAAAGGGCGTGAGATGGACTGACTCCCGTCACCCGGCATTGGCGGTCCAGCCATTCCTCGATCCACGGCTGCTGAAACACGAAGGCGCAGGCCTCGGTCAGGCTGACGAATCGCTGTGCATGCCCGCTGACGGGATGAAACAGCAAACCCGCCTGTTGGCCGTCCAGATCGAACTGTCGATGAAGCAATCGGCTGAGGGTGTCACGGACCGACGATACGCCCGCACACAGCTGGCGCAGGCCCTCGCTGCTGTTGCGCCGGCTGATCGTCGCAACGTGCAGCAAACTTTCATCGACGGATTTCGGCAGTGTGGAAAGTCCGAGCCGATCGGACAAGGGATTCGCCTGAGGCGGCGGCAGATCGAAAAGCAAAGATTCAGTCATGGCAGCAAAGCTCGATGGTGAGAGCGGCGGCTCCGCTCGATTCGCCAGCCATTCAAGGAAAGTTGCCACGGGAGAGGGTGCTACATAGTTATTGTGGATTCGACCGCTCGGCACTCTTCATCAAACTGTCATCGAACTGTGGCAGCGCGCTTGAACAAACTTCATCAGACTCGCGCTCTACTGGGGTTCTGTGTTTCGGTGTTTTTCATGTTCAAGGGATTTTTTGCAATCGCGGCGTTGTTGGCCGCGGTTTTTTTCGTTCCGGCGTCCTATGCGGCGTCGCGTTGCGACGTCAATGTACCGACCGAACGGGTCGATCTGAAGCAGGTGAGCCTGGCGTACCAGAGCATCGGCCGTGCGTCGGATCCGGCGCTGTTGCTGGTGATGGGCCTGGGCGGGCAGTTGATTCACTGGCCGGACGAAGTGGTGGTCGCGCTGTGTCAGCAGGGTTTTCGGGTGATTCGTTATGACAACCGTGATGTCGGCCTGTCGACCTGGCGCCAGACGCCGGTGGAAGCCAACCTGACCTTTGAGGTGCTGCGCTACAAGCTCGGCCTGCCGGTGGCGGCGCCTTACAGCCTGACCGATATGGCCGACGATGCACTGGGCCTGATGGACGCGTTGCACGTCGAGCAGTTCCACGTGCTCGGCGCGAGCATGGGCGGGATGATCGCCCAGCACATGGCGGCGATGGCGCCGCAACGGGTCGAGAGCCTGACGCTGATCATGACCAGCTCCGGCGCCGAAGGGTTGCCGGCGCCGAGCGCGGCGCTGGTGCAGTTGCTGGCTCGACGTGGCGCACCCAATCGCCAGATCGCGCTTGAGCAACAGGCCGATCTGCTGGCCGCGCTGGGCAGCCCTTCAGTCAGCGATGATCGCCAGGCATTGCTGCATCAGGCGGCGCTGTCCTATGACCGGGCGTTCAATCCCGAAGGCGTGAAGCGCCAGATCATGGCGATCCTCGCCGAACCGAGCCGGGTGGCGTTGCTCAATCAATTGCGCGTCCCGACGCTGGTGGTGCACGGTACGGCGGATCCGTTGCTGCCGGTGATGCACGGCGTTCATCTGGCGGCGCATATTCGCGGCAGTCAGCTGCGGCTGATTCCGGGACTGGCGCACCGCTTTCAGGAAGCGTTCAAGGAGCCGTTGCTGGCGGCGGTGTTGCCGTATCTGCGCGAGCATCGCGAAGACACGTCGCACTGGGCGCAGATTGAGCCGGTGGCTGAGCGTAATTTGTTGTGAGCCGGAAGAGCCCCTCACCCCAGCCCTCTCCCAAGGGAGAGGGAGCCGACCGAGGCGTCTCGCGTTCGACATTGACCTGAAATACCAAGTCGATTGTGGATTCGGTAAAGCACTTTCAGGTCGGCGTGTTTCTCCAATCTGCCCCAATCGGCCCCCTCTCCCTATGGGAGAGGGCTGGGGTGAGGGTGGCTTTTGATCTACATCGGGCTCAGGCGTGAAGCCGCACCCACACCGACACCAGCACCGTCGCTGCCATCAGCCACGCCACCGCCGCGACCGCCAGCGAAGCTTCGAGGCGCATGCGGTCGACCATCACGTACAGCGTTGCCAGATAGACGAAGTACGGAATGATCGACCACATGCCGAAGACGATGGTGGTCTTCAGGTCGTCGATCGAGCGGCCCTTGCCGACGATGTAATGGGCGATCAGGGCGAAGGTCGGGAACAGCGGCACTAGCCCTGCGATGTAGTAGTTTTTGGTCTTGGCCAGCATGGCGAGGATCACCACCACGGCCGCGCCGAGCATTGCCTTGAAAATCAGATCCACGTCGTTCTCGCTTAATGGCTCAGGCCGTACTTTTTCACTTTGTCGAACAGCGTGGTCTTGGCCATCCCCAGTTCCAGGCTGGCCTGGGTCAGGTTGCCGCCGCTGCGTTGCAGGGCGTCGCTGAGCAGGTTGCGTTCGAACGCCTCCACCGCTTCGGCGAACGCCAGGCCCTGGCCTGCGCTACCCGCGCCGGTTTTCTTGAACGCCGGCAAACCGAGGGCAAAACGCTCGGCGACGTTGCGCAGTTCGCGCACGTTGCCCGGCCAGTCGTGGCTCATCAGGCTCGACAGCGTCTGGTTGTCCAGCTCCGGCAGCGCGCGGTCGAAACGCAGGGCCGACTGCTGGGTGAAGTGTTCGAACAGTTGCAGGATGTCTTCGCGGCGCTCGCGCAGGGGCGGCAGTTCCAGCGTCACCACGTTGAGGCGGTAGTACAAGTCGCTGCGGAACTCCCCGGCCTTGCTCGATTCGTCGAGGTCGGATTTGGTCGCCGCAATCACCCGGCAATCCACCGCCACGCTCTGGTTCGAACCGAGACGTTCGAGGGTGCGTTCTTGCAATACCCGCAGCAGTTTGATCTGCAATGGCAGCGGCATGCTTTCCACTTCGTCGAGGAACAGCGTGCCGCCGTCGGCGTGTTCGATCTTGCCGATCCGCCGCTTGCCGGCGCCGGTGAAGGCGTTGGCTTCGTGGCCGAAGATTTCGCTTTCAAACAGGTTTTCCGGCAGCCCGCCGCAGTTCAGCGCGACGAATTGTTTGGTGTGACGCCGGCTGAAATCGTGCAGACAACGGGCGACCAGTTCCTTGCCGGTGCCGGTTTCGCCTTCGATCAGCACGTTGGCCGAGGTGTCGGCGACGTTGGCGATCAGTTCGCGCAGATTCTGCATGGCCGGCGAGCGGCCGATGATCCGTCCTTCAAGGGAATCGCGTTCGGCCAGTTGCCGGCGCAGGGAGGAGACTTCGCGATTCAGGCTGCGTTGCTCCAGCGCGCGGCGGGCCACATCGACCAAACGCTCAGGGGAGAACGGTTTTTCCATGAAATCGTAGGCGCCTTTCTGCATCGCGCCGACCGCCATGGAAATGTCGCCGTGGCCGGTGATCAGCACCACCGGCAGGCTGCGGTCGCGTTGCTTGAGCCGGGTCAACAGTTCCAGGCCGTCGATGCCGGGCAGGCGAATGTCGCTGATGACGATCCCGGCGAAGTTGTCGCCGACCTGCTCCAGCGCCTCTTCGGCACTGCCCACGCCGATGCACGGGATGTCTTCCAGCGTCAGCGCCTGCTGGCAGCCGAGCAGCACATGGGGATCGTCTTCGACGATCAGCACACTAAGGTCGTTGTTCATATTGGCTCGGCAGGAATAGGGCTTACCAACGGTAAACTGAGGACGAAGGTGGTACCACCGCTGGCCGGGTGCTCGACACCCAAATGGCCGCCGGTGGCGGCGGCGAGGCTGGCCGAGAGGGTCAGGCCGAGGCCCAGGCCCTGTTCGCCGGGCTTGGTGGTGAAGAACGGTTCGAACAGGTGCTTGCGTGCTTCCGCGTCGATGCCGTGACCGTTGTCGCGCACCCGCAGGCGATATTTGCCGTTGAATTCTTCGCCTTCCAGCCACAGCTCCGGCAGCGGTTGCGCCTGCATGGCGTCGAGGGCGTTGCCGATCAGGTTGACCAGAATCTGCTCCAGACGCGTCTGGTCGATCTGCACCTGCACATCGTCGAACTGGCGATGCAGTTGCAGGGACGCACTTTCGACACGAGCACCGAGCACTTGCAGCGCGGCATCCACCGCTTTGCCGAGGCTGGCGCGGCCCTTGTCGTCACCGCGCCGGGCGAAGGAACGCAGGCTGGCGGTGATCCGGCCCATGCGGTCGATCAGGTCGTTGATGGTCTTGAGGTTGGTGCTGGCGACGTCGAGCTGACCACGTTCCAGAAAGCGAATCGTATTGCCGGACAAGGTGCGCATCGCTGCCAGCGGCTGGTTCAGTTCGTGGGCGATGCTGGTGGACATCTGGCCGATGGCCGCGAGTTTGCCGGCCTGCACCAGTTCGTCCTGGGCGCGGCGCAAAGTCTCTTCGGCCTGACGCCGTTCGCGGATCTGGCTCTTGAGCCGGTCGTTGCTGGCGCGCAGGTCGGCGGTGCGTTCGGTAATCCGACGCTCAAGCTGATTGTTGGCTTCCTGCAAGGCTTCGCGGGCAGCGAGGCGGGTGGCGATGACCTTGCGCCGTTCGTTCCAGGCAATCAGCAGGAACGCGACCAAGGCAAACGCCACGGCCACCAGAATCCCTTGATTGATCGCCTCGCGCCGCAGATCCTGCAACGGCGTGAGCAGGGTGAAATTCCACGGGGTATCGCTCAGCGGTCGGGTTTGTGCCAGGTAGCTGATGTTTTCCTCATCGCCATCCTGCTGGCTCGGCACTTCGCTGTTTGCCGGGAAGGTGAGTTTCTCCACGCCTTCGGACAGGGTTTCCCGGGCCAGCGGTTGCAGTTCGTTCAGCGGGAACCAGTAGTACTGCAGGCTGCGGGCGAGTTTTTCCTTGGTCTCGTCGCTCAGCGGTATCACCGATTTCAGGCGCCGGGCTGGATCGCTGGAGAGAATGATGATGCCGTTTTCATCGCTGACGAAGGCTTCGAGACGCGCCCGTTGCCAGCGTTCTTCCATGGCTTCCAGGCGTACCTTGACCACTGCGACGCCGATGATCTTGCCGTGTTCTTCGAGGCCGTGGGCCAGGTAATAACCGGGTTCGCCGTTGGTGCTGCCGATCCCGTAGAAACGTCCGGGCTGGCCGCGAATGGCATTCTGGAAGTAGGCGCGGAACGACAGGTCTTCACCGAGATAACTGTCGACGTCGCGCCAGTTGCTGGTGGCCATGACGCGGCCGGTGGTGTCCATGACGTAGATGGCCCGACTGCGGCTGCGCCGGTTCAGGCCTTCAAGGTAATCGTTGACCGTTTGCCGGTGTTCCGGGGTCGGGTCGTCCAGCAACTGCGAAACGCTCGATTCGAGCTCCAGCAGGCTGGGCAGGTAGGTGTATTTGCTGATCTCGCTTTCGACCGCGCGGGCGTGCAGTTCCAGCTGACGCTGGCCGTTTTCGCCGAGGCTGCGGATGCCGAAATGTTCACTGGTCCAGAAGCCGATGTAACCCAGTCCGATCATCAGGGCGATGACCAGCGGCGGCAGGAACAGGTGGCGGATCAGACGGGGTTTCACGGCAAGTGATGGCGGCGTGGCGCGATAGAGAGTGGGGTCGCATTTCATCACAGATGCCTTGGGTCAACCACCTGCATTCCCCGACAGAGGATGTCGGGGAATGCAGCAGTTTTAGTGCTGCAGGATTTTCTCGAGGAAATGCTGCGCGCGTTCGGAGCGTTGGCTGATGTCGCCAAAGAACTCTTCTTTCTTGCAGTCTTCGATGATCTTGCCGGCGTCCATGAAGATTACGCGGTCGGCCACTTTACGGGCGAAGCCCATTTCGTGGGTCACGCACATCATGGTCATGCCTTCGTGGGCCAGTTGCACCATCACGTCGAGCACTTCGTTGACCATTTCCGGGTCCAGCGCCGAGGTCGGTTCGTCGAACAGCATGACGATCGGGTCCATCGCCAGCGCACGGGCGATCGCCACACGCTGTTGCTGACCACCGGACAACTGGCCCGGATGTTTGTGGGCGTGAGCCGACAGGCCGACGCGCTCGAGCAGTTGCAGGCCCTTCTTGGTCGCTTCTTCCTTGCTGCGGCCCAGCACCTTGATCTGCGCGATGGTCAGGTTTTCGGTGATGGTCAGGTGCGGGAACAGTTCGAAATGCTGGAACACCATGCCGACGCGCGAGCGCAGTTTCGGCAGGTTGGTCTTCGGATCGGCAATCGATGTGCCGTCGACCACGATGTCGCCTTTCTGGAACGGCTCCAGTGCGTTGACGCACTTGATCAGGGTCGACTTGCCCGAACCGGACGGACCGCAGACCACGATCACTTCACCTTTTTTGACCTCGGTGCTGCAATCGGTCAGCACCTGGAAGTCCCCATACCACTTGTTGATGTTCTTGATAGAGATCATACGGCGAACCTTTTTTGCAGACGCTTGACCAGCACCGAGGCGGCAAAGCTGATGGTGAAGTACACGAGACCTGCGAAGATCAGGAACTCATTCGAGCGGCCAATGATGTCGCCACTGGCGCGCGAGGCGTTGAGGAAGTCCACCAGGCCCACGGTGTAGACCAGCGAGGTGTCCTGGAACAGGATGATGCTCTGCTGCAGCAGCAGCGGGGTCATCTTGCGGAACGCCTGAGGCAGGATGATCAGGCGCATCATCTGGCCGTAGGTCATGCCCAGTGCCTGCGCCGCGCCCATCTGGCCCTTCGGAATCGACTGCACGCCGGCCCGGACGATTTCGCAGAAGTACGCGGCTTCGAACATCATGAACGCCACGATGCACGAGGTGAACGCGCCGATCGGGGTGTCTTCGCCGGTGATCCAGCGCAGCACGAACGGCACTGCCAGGTAGAACCAGGTGATCACCAGCAGCAGCGGGATCGAGCGGAAGTAGTTGACGTACGCGCCTGCAACCCTCGACAGCAGTTTGCTGTGGGACAGGCGCATCAGTGCGAGGATGGTGCCGAGGATGATCCCGCCGACCACGCCCAGCGCCATCAGCTTGAGGGTCATCAGCATGCCGTTCCACAGGCCGGGAATGGCCGGAACGATGCCACTGAAATCGAATTCCATTATTTACCCCCCACGGAGATCAGGCCGGGCACGGCGACTTTCTTCTCGACCATGCGCATCAGCAGCATCAGGCTCATGTTGAGGGTGAAGTAGATCAGGGTCGCCAGGGTGAAGGCTTCAAACAGGTTGGCCGAGAATTCGGCGGTCTGTTTGGTTTGCGCCAGCAGTTCCATCAAACCGATCAAGGACGCCACGGAGGAGTTCTTGAACACGTTCAAAAATTCCGAGGTGAGCGGCGGAATGATGATCCGGTAGGCCTGGGGCAGCAGCACGTTCCAGTAGATCTGCGGCAGCTTGAAACCCATGGCGCGGGCGGCGGATTCCTGACCACGTGGCAGCGCCTGGATACCGGTGCGAACCTGTTCGCAGACACGGGCGGCGGTGAACAGGCCCAGGCAGACGACAACGCTCAGGTAGGCCGAGGTGGTCGGGTTCAGGTCCTGCTTGTACCACTCCTGCAGATCCGGCGGCAGCAGATCGGGCACCAGGAAGTACCAGATGAACAGCTGAACCAGCAGCGGCACGTTACGGAACAGTTCGACGTAGCAGGTCGCGATGCCCGACACGATGCGGTTCGGCACGGTGCGCATGATGCCCAGCAGCGAGCCGAGTATCAGGGCGATGATCCAGGCCACGATGGCGATGGCGATGGTCCAGCCCAGACCGGAGATGAACCAGTCGAGATAGGTCTCGCTGCCCACGCCGGTGGACTTGAAGAACACGCCCCAGTCCCAGTTGTAATTCATTAGGGTCTCCCCTCGATTCGATCGATGTACAAGTGCCCGCCTGGGGAAGCTCCGTTCCCGCCCTGATTGTGAAAATCAGGCACACGCGATCGGCTCGACAGCCACCGGTTCGAGTGTTTCCAGAAAATGCCAGCAGGGAGTGACCATCCCCTGAAAAGGCAGGCGCCTCCTCAGGGGATAAGGTTAGTCAGAAATCAGGATTTCTTGTCGTCAGCCGCTTTGTCGGTCGGATTGGCGATCAGGGCCTTGAGTTCGTCGCTCATCGGGAAGTTCAGGTTCAGGCCTTTTGGCGGAATCGGCTGCATGAACCACTTGTCGTAGATCTTGTTGATCGCGCCCGAGGCGTAGGTCGCCTTGATGGCGTCGTCGACAGCCTTTTTGAACGGCTCGTCGCCTTTGCGCATCATGCAGCCATAGATTTCGTACGACTGCGGAGTGCCGGTCACGGCCCAGTCGGAGGCTTTCTTGGCTTTGGCGGCTTCGCCGGCCAGCAGGGCGTCGTCCATCATGAACGCCACGGCACGACCCGATTCCAGCATCTGGAAGGATTCACCGTGGTCCTTGGCGGAGATCACGTTCATGCCCATCTGCTTGTCGGCGTTCATCGCCTTGAGGATGCGCTCGGAAGTGGTGCCGGCGGTGGTCACGACGTTCTTGCCTTTCAGATCGTCGAAATCCTTGTACTTGGAGTCAGCCTTGGACAGCAGACGGGTACCGATTTCGAAGATGCCGACGGAGAAGTCGACCTGTTGCTGACGCTCGACGTTGTTGGTGGTGGAGCCGCACTCGACGTCCACGGTGCCGTTCTGCACCAGCGGGATACGGGTTTGCGAGGTGACGAGGTTGTATTTGACCTGCAGGTTTGGCAGGTCGAGGTCTTTCTTGATCGCTTCGACGATGGCCAGCTGGATATCGTGGGAGTAGCCGACCGGCTTGCCGGAAGCGTCAGCGATGTAGGAGAAGGGAATGGAAGCGTCACGGTGGCCCAGGGTGATGACGCCGGACTCTTTGATTTTTTTAAGGGTGCCGGTGAGTTCGGCAGCGAAAACTGGTGTGCTGATCAGAGCGGCAGCAATGGCTGCGCCCAGGATATGGGGAACGATGCGCATCAAATTTTCCTCGACATTGTTTTTTTTATGGAGCCGGTTGAGCGGGCCCTTTGTACTTCGAATGCCTGACGGCTCCTGTTGTGTTGGCGCAACAGGCATTCGTCGAAGGAGTGTAGAGCATGAGTCGTGCCAGACCAGTCGGTACAGGTTAATTCATTGATTTATAACGTTATTAAAGTTTTGTGATGGTGTTTTTTCGTCAATCTGATCCGGTTAACCGAATTGACCGTCAGGTCGCGTTCGGAAAACCGAACGTCCTCATTGCGCCTTGTTTCAGCCTGAATGCAAAAAGCCCCTGAATCTTTCGATTCAGGGGCTTTTTGTTCGGCGACGAACGAATCAGGCCGCTTCGATCTTGCTGCGGTTCTGCTCGACCTTGTTCAGGTACGCCGCCAGTCGCTCTTGCTCGGCCGGCGTGGTGAACAGGCCCAGTTTGCTGCGACGCCACAGAATGTCGTGTGCCGTGGTGGCCCACTCTTCGCTGCACAGGTAATCGACTTCACGGGTGTAGAGCCCGCCGCCGATGTGTTCGCCCATGTCGGCCAGGGTGTCGACGCCTTCGAGCATGCGCCAGGTGCGGCTGCCGTAGGTGGTGGCCCAGCGGCGGGCGATTTCGGTCGGCACCCAGTCGAACTTGTCGCGGATCAGCGCGCTCAGGGCCTGTGGCGTGGTCATGTCCTCGCCGCCGGGCAGGGTGGCGGTGGCCGTCCAGCTCGGGCGCATCTGGGTGAAGTACGGCATCAGCTGCGCCATCGCCGACTCGGCGAGCTTGCGGTAGGTGGTCAGCTTGCCGCCGAATACCGACAGCAGCGGTGCTTCCTCGGTGCTGCCGGACAGCGCCAGGGTGTAGTCGCGGGTCACGGCCGACGGGTTGTCGGATTCGTCGTTGCACAGCGGACGCACGCCCGAGTAGGTGTGCAGGATGTCGTCACGGCCGATTTGCTTCTTGAAGTGGGCGTTGACCACTTTCAGCAGGTAATCGGTTTCGCCGTCGGTGATCGCCACTTTGGCCGGATCGCCGGTGTACTCGCGGTCGGTGGTACCGATCAGGGTCAGGTTGTTCAGGTACGGAATGGTGAAAACGATGCGCTGATCTTCGTTTTGCAGGATGTGCGCGTGATCGCCTTCGTACAGTTTCGGCACGATGATGTGGCTGCCCTGGATCAGACGGATGCCGTACGGCGATTCCATCTTCAGGTCGTCACGGATGAACTTGGCGACCCACGGGCCAGCGGCGTTCACCAGCGCTTTGGCGGTGATCGAAAACAGGCTGCCGTCGGCGCGTTCCAGGTTCAGGTGCCACAGGCCCTTGGCGCGGCGGGCGCTGACGCAACGGGTCTGGGTGTGAATGTGCGCGCCTTTTTCACGGGCGGCCATGGCGTTCAGTACCACGAGGCGGGCGTCGTCGACCCAGCAGTCGGAGTATTCGAAGCCTTTGCTGATTTCGCTTTTCAGTGCGCTGTCGGCACCGAACTTCAGACTCCGGGAGCCCGCCAGTTTTTCGCGCTTGCCGAGGTGGTCATAAAGGAACAGACCCGCGCGGATCATCCACGCCGGACGCAGGTGCGGGCGGTGCGGCAGCACGAAACGCATCGGCTTGACGATGTGCGGGGCCTTGGCCAGCAGCACTTCGCGTTCGGCCAGCGCTTCACGTACTAGACGGAATTCGTAATGTTCGAGATAGCGCAGGCCACCGTGGATCAGCTTGCTGCTGGCCGACGAGGTGTGGCTGGCCAGATCGTCCTTTTCGCAAAGGAACACCGAAAGACCGCGACCGGCGGCATCCGCTGCGATCCCCACGCCATTGATCCCGCCGCCGATGACGGCGATGTCGTAGATCTCGGAGATAGGGGGCGTACGCAAGGTAGATGTGGACATCGGCTGGCCTCGGGCTCTTTTGATTTTCTGTCTTGGAAATCGAACATGAATGTTCATTTGCGAAAATGGTAGCCCATAAAGACGCGCGCAGCCAGTCGACTTCGATTGAAAAAACTCATTGAAGGGCCGAGAAAGGAAAATATTCGAACATCGGATGCGCATAAGGCGCCGGTGCGGGCGCCTTATGCGGGAGGAGGGTTAAACGACTTCCAGGCGAATCTTGTGCTGACTCAGCAGTTGCGCCAGGGCTGGCACCGGCTGCTGATCGGTGACCAGGCAATCGATCAGACTGATCGGGCCGAGGCGGATCATCGCGTTACGGCCGAATTTGCTGGAGTCCGCCGCCAGGATCACCTGCCGGGCATTGGCGATGATCGCCTGGGACACCCGGACTTCCTGGTAATCGAAGTCGAGCAGGCTGCCGTCTTCGTCGATGCCGCTGATGCCCACCAGTGCAAAGTCGACCTTGAACTGGTTGATGAAGTCCACGCTCGCCTGACCCACCACGCCGCCGTCGCGACGCACGTTGCCGCCGGTGAGCAGCACATCGAAATCATCCTTGGCACTAAGCATTGAAGCGACGTGCAGGTTGTTGGTGATGATCTTCAGGTGGCTGTGATTGAGCAGGGCGCGGGCAATCGATTCGGTGGTGGTACCGATATTGATGAACAGCGAGGCGTGATCGGGAATCTGCGCAGCGATGGCTTCACCGATGCGTTGCTTTTCATCGCGCATCTGATCGGCGCGCATCGCGTAGGCGGTGTTTTCGACACTGGAATCATAGGCGGCGCCGCCGTGGTAGCGACGCAGCAGATTGGCTTCCGCCAGCTGATTGATATCGCGGCGGATGGTTTGCGGGGTAACAACGAACAGCGTGGCCATTTCCTCGATGCTCACATAGCCGCGTTCGCGGACCAGCTCGAGGATTTGCTGCTGACGGGGAGGCAGATTCATGGGGCTTCCTTTGGGCTGCCGTGCAAAATTTGCCCATGATGCCGCAGGAATCCGCTCCCGACCAGTTTCCAGCCTTAGTCAGTCCTCAGACTGGCTTATTCAGCGTCTTCACGTTCCCAGTCACGGGTACGGCTGACGGCTTTTTTCCAGCCTTTATAGAGCTTTTCTTTTGCCGCTTCGTCCAGGCTCGGTTCGAACTCACGTTCGATCACGGCCTTGCCGCGTAGTTCTTCCAGGCTGCCCCAGAAACCGCACGCCAGGCCTGCCAGATAAGCTGCACCGAGCGCCGTGGTTTCGCGCATCTTTGGACGCTCGACCTGAGTGCCGAGGATGTCGGCCTGGAACTGCATGAGGAAGTTGTTCGCCACCGCGCCGCCGTCCACACGCAGGGCCTTGAGACGTTCGCCGGAGTCCTGCTGCATGGCGTCGAGGACGTCGCGGGTCTGGTAGGCGATCGATTCCAGTGCGGCGCGGATGATGTGATCCACGCGCACGCCACGGGTCAGGCCGAACAGGGCGCCACGGGCATACGGGTCCCAGTAGGGAGCGCCGAGGCCGGTGAAGGCCGGCACCAGATAGACGCCGTTGCTGTCCTTCACTTTATTGGCGAAGTATTCGGTGTCGTGGGCGTCGTTGATGATCTTCAGTTCATCGCGCAGCCACTGCACGGTCGAACCGCCGTTGAACACTGCGCCTTCCAGTGCGTAAGCCACTTCGCCGCGTGGGCCGCAAGCGATGGTGGTGAGCATGCCGTGCTGGGATTTCACCGCTTTGTCGCCGGTGTTCATCAGCAGGAAGCAGCCGGTGCCGTAGGTGTTTTTTGCCTGGCCCGGCTCGACGCACATCTGGCCGAACAGTGCAGCCTGCTGGTCGCCGGCGATACCGCCGATGGCGATGCCGCTCTTGGTGCGACCGTAGATTTCCGAAGAGGCTTTGACTTCCGGCAGCATCTCGCGCGGGATGTCGAGGATCTCCAGCATCTTCGCGTCCCACTCCAGCGTGTGGATGTTGAAGAGCATGGTGCGCGAGGCGTTGGTGTAGTCGGTGACGTGCACCTTGCCGCCGGTGAATTTCCAGATCAGCCAGCTGTCGACGGTGCCGAACAGCAGTTCGCCGTTGCGCGCGCGCTCGCGGCTGCCTTCGACGTTGTCGAGGATCCACTTCAGTTTGGTGCCGGAGAAGTACGGGTCGGTGACCAGGCCGGTGGTGTCGCGGATGTAGTCTTCATGCCCGTCGCGCTTGAGCTGCTGGCAGATCTCGGTGCTGCGGCGGCATTGCCAGACGATCGCGTTGTACACCGGGCGGCCGGTGGTCTTGTCCCAGACCACGGTGGTTTCACGCTGGTTGGTGATGCCGATGGCGGCGACCTGATCGTGGTGCAGACCGGCCTGGGCCAGCGCTTCGACCATCACCGCGCTCTGGGTGGCGAAGATTTCCATCGGGTCGTGTTCGACCCAGCCGGCTTGCGGGTAATGCTGAGCGAATTCGCGTTGTGCGGTGCAGACCACGTTCGCGTCGCGGTCGAAAATGATCGCGCGGGAGCTGGTCGTACCCTGATCGAGGGCAATGATGTAGTTCTTATTCTGAATGTCGGTCATGTCGATTGCCTTGGACGAAATAAGGGAGAGTGGGCCGTGGCGCGGGCTCTAAAGGGCAGGAGCCCGCGCCGACTGTTTCAAGAAGTTCTTGGTTTGCCGTCAATGGCCGGTTCTGCATCCTTTGTAGCAGGTGTGGCGCCGGTCAGGTGACGGGCAATCAGCCCGCGATACCCGGCAGCGCCGAGGCAGGCACCGACAATCGGTGCAAAAATCGGAATCAGGAAGTACGGGATTTCACGTGCGCCGGTGAAGGAAATTTCACCCCAGCCGGCGAAGAAAGTCATCAGTTTCGGACCGAAGTCCCGGGCCGGGTTCATCGCGAAACCGGTCAGCGGGCCCATCGAGCTGCCGATCACGGCAATCAGCAGACCGATCAGCAGCGGCGCCAGCGGGCCTTTCGGCAGGCCGTTGTTGTCGTCGGTCAGGGACATGATCACGCCCATCAGGATCGCGGTGATGATCACCTCGACCAGAAACGCCTGTGCAGTCGACAGCGCAGGGTTCGGGAAGGTGGAGAACACCGACGCCAGTTCGAGGCTGGCTTCAGTGCCACGAACCATATGGTGAGTTTGTTCGAAATCGAAGAACAGGTTGCTGTACAGCGTGTAAACCAACAGCGCGCCGCAGAAGGCGCCGGCGACCTGGGCCAGAATGTAGAACGGCAGTTTACGCTTTTCGAAGTCGGCGAAAATGCTCAGGGCAATACTGACGGCAGGGTTCAGGTGCGCGCCGGAGACACCGGCGGTGAGGTAGATCGCCATGCTCACGCCGACGCCCCAGATGATGCTGATTTCCCACAGACCGAAGCTGGCGCCCGCGACCTTGAGCGCGGCGACACAACCCGTACCAAAAAAGATCAGAAGTGCAGTACCCAGAAACTCGGCCAGGCACTGGCTCGAGAGCGAAGGTTGCTGTAACGCAGTTGTCATTGAAAACCTCGGTTTTTGTTGTTGTCTGGCGCATTGCCGACAGGGCAAGGCGCGATTTTCGCCGAGGCAGGATCCCCATCCTGTTCCCGGTTTACTGCTGGGTGCTGCGATGACGATAATTCTTACATTATTCAGATTCGAAAAAATATAGACAAGAAACAAACCTGTCAAAGGTCGAAAGTGAACCGTCAGTCACAAATAAACTATCAGTCATGTGAATGATCCTGCGGGTCACCCGTCCTGCGCGATTGTTATCGGCCTGCAAACCCCAGGAAACGTGGCGCGTGGTAGAGCCTTTTGCACAGCGATGGCCTAAAATCCGCCGCAGGTTTTTTTGCCACTGCCGAGCCCGGAGCTGCCATGACCCCTGCGTTGGACTTGCTGAAAAAAGTTCGTGCCGAACATCGCGTGCACAGTTACGAACATGACCCGAAGGCCGCGTCGTATGGCCTGGAGGCCGCGGAAAAACTGGGGCTCGATCCGGCGCAGGTGTTCAAGACGCTGCTGGCGGCCAGTGAGAAGGGTGAGTTGCTGGTGGCGGTGGTGCCGGTCGTCGGAAGTCTCGACCTCAAGGGGCTTGCCCACGCCGCCGGCGTGAAAAAAGTCGAAATGGCCGACCCGGCCGCCGCGCAACGTTCCACCGGTTACCTGCTGGGTGGCATCAGCCCGCTGGGGCAGAAAAAACGCCTGCGTACCTTCATCGATAACTCGGCCCAGCCTTTTGCGACCATTTATGTCAGCGCCGGTCGGCGCGGGCTGGAAGTGGAACTGGCGCCGGCGGTTTTGGCAGAGCACACCCAGGCGAAATTTGCCGACATCGGTCGCCCATGACGTCTGTATGAAGAAAATTGGCCAGCACTGTCACTGGCGCTGATCCGGCAGGCGCTGCATGCTCGTTCGACTGACACAGGGAGAAGGTTATGCAGCTCGAGTTTCATCAGGTCGACGCGTTCAGTGATCGGCCGTTCAGTGGCAATCCGGCAATGGTCTATCGGCTCGACGCGTGGCTCGCGGATGAGCTGATGCAGAAGATCGCCGCCGAGCACAATCTGGCGGAAACCGCGTTTCTGGTGCGCGAGGGGCAGGCGTGGCACATCCGCTGGTTCACGCCGACCACCGAAGTGCCGCTGTGTGGTCACGCGACCCTGGCCAGCGCCTTTGTACTGTTCGAGATCTATAAGGAAAGCGCCGAGCGTCTGGATTTCACCTGCAAGTCCGGGCCGTTGAGCGTCAGCCGCGAAGGCGGCCGGTTGTGGCTGGATTTCCCGGCCATCGAAGCGGTGGAGAAAGGCGTTACCTTGGAGATCGAACGGGCGCTGAATGTTCAGGCGGTGGATGTCCTGAGTTCCAACGAGCTGTTTGTGGTGCTGGAGTCCGAGCAGGCGGTGCTCGATTGCCAGCCGGACATGGTCGCCCTCGCCAAGTTGCCGTGGTTGGGCGCCATCGTCACGGCTCGGGGCAATCAGCATGACTTCGTCTCGCGCTATTTCGCCCCCGCCATCGGCATCAATGAAGACCCGGTGACCGGCTCGACCCATTGCAGCCTGATTCCGTACTGGTCGAAACGTCTGGGCAAATCCAGCCTCACTGCATGCCAGCGTTCGGCGCGGGGCGGCGAGCTGTTCTGTCGGCTGGAAGGTGAGCGGGTGAAGATCGGCGGGAATGCGACGCTGGTGGCCAGCGGCACATTGATGCTGGGCTGAGAGCAAAAAAAGGGAGCCATCAGGCTCCCTCATTGTTTGTGTGCAGATCAGTGCGCGGTGCTGTAACGGCGAACGCCGTTTTCCACCGCCGGAATCTGCGCTGCGGTGCTGCCGGAGGCCTGGAACAGCACCAGATGTTCCGCCGCCACACGAATCCCGACATCCGCACCCACTTGATGGTCGGCATGGCTCGGGAAGATCGACTCCAGCTGTGCGCCGGTCGGCAGTTGCAGGCGATACAGGGTCGAGGCGCCGAGGAAGGTCTTGCCGACGATCCGCGCTTTCAACCCACTGTCCGGCGCATAAACGATGTCGTCCGGACGCAGCAGCACATCCACTGCGCCACCGATCGGCCAGGTGTAGGCGCGATTGCCGCGCAGTTCACCGAGTTCGGTCTGCACCGATTCCGGGCTGCCGAGCTGGCCGCGAATGAAGTAACCCTGACCGATGAAGCTGGCCACAAACGGCGTCGCCGGTTCGTGATAGAGGTTGTAGGGCGTATCCCACTGCTCCAGCCGGCCTTCCTTGAACACGCCGACGTGATCGCTCACGGCGAAGGCTTCTTCCTGGTCGTGAGTCACCAGAATCGCGCTGGTGCCACGGGCCTTGAGGATGTCGCGCACTTCGTGGCTGAGCTTGCGGCGCAACTCGCCATCGAGGTTGGAGAACGGCTCGTCGAGCAGCAACAACTGCGGCTCCGGCGCCAGGGCGCGGGCGAGGGCGACACGTTGTTGCTGGCCGCCGGACAACTCGTGGGGGAAGCGTTTGCCGAGGTTCTTCAGGTTGACCAGTTCCAGCAACTCTTCGGTGACGCGCTCCTTGTTCGGGTGCTTGCGGATGCCGAAGGCGATGTTGTCCGCGACACTCAGGTGCGGGAACAGCGCGTAGTCCTGGAACACCATGCCGATCCGGCGTTTTTCCGGGGCGAGGGTGAAACCGGCGCTGGAGATCACTTCACCGCCGAGAGAAATTTCCCCTTCGTGCACCGGTTCGAAACCGGCAATCGCACGCAGGGTGGTGGTCTTGCCGCAGCCCGAGGAGCCGAGCAGGCAACCGATGTCGCCGGCGTTGAGGTGCAGATTGAGGTTCTGCACCACACGTTGATCTTGATAACCGCAAGCGAGGTTGCGCAGGTTCAGCAGTAATTCATGGCTCATGCGTGGTGATATGCCGGTTCGACGAGGAACTCGAGCAGGGCCTTCTGTGCGTGGAGACGGTTTTCTGCCTGATCCCAGGCGACGGAACGCGGGTCATCAAGCAGGTCGAGGCTGATTTCTTCGCCGCGGTGGGCGGGCAGACAGTGCAGGAATAACACGTCCTCGGCCGCCAGGTCGAGCAGGGCACGGGTGACCTGGTACGGCGCGAACAGCTTGAGGCGCTTGGCGGTTTCCTCTTCCTGGCCCATGGAGGTCCAGACGTCGGTGCTCACCAGATGCGCGCCGCGCACTGCATCTTGCGGGTCGCGGACGATGGTCACGCGGTCACCGGCCTTGGCCACGAACTCAGGGTTTGGCTCGTAACCTTCCGGGCAGGCCACGCGCAACTGGAAGTCGAACTGGATCGCCGCTTCTATATAGCTGTTGCACATGTTGTTGCCGTCGCCGATCCAGGCCACGGTCTTGCCCTGGATCGAGCCGCGGTGTTCGAGGAAGGTCTGCATGTCGGCCAGTAACTGGCACGGGTGCAGGTCATCGGACAGGCCGTTGATCACTGGCACGCGGGAGTTGGCGGCAAATTCGGTCAGGGTGCTGTGGGCAAAGGTACGGATCATCACTGCGTCGAGCATGCTCGACATGACGATGGCGCAGTCGCCGATCGGCTCGCCACGGCCCAGCTGGGTGTCGCGCGGCGACAGGAAGATCGCCTGGCCGCCGAGCTGGATCATGCCGGCCTCGAAGGAGATCCGGGTACGGGTCGAGGATTTCTCGAAGATCATCCCCAGGACGCGGTTTTTCAGAGGCTCGAACAGTACGCCGCGGTTACGCAGGTCCTTGAGCTCAACGCCTCGACGGATCACGCTGACCAGCTCTTCGGGCGTGCAATCCATCAGGGAGAGAAAGTGCCTTGCGCTCATCATTGACTACCTTTTTGCTACAAACCGCAGATGCTCAAAGCCTTGTTTATCGGAACAACGGGCGAGACCTGCGGCGTAAGCCGCACGGGGGCGACGAAATAGGGGAAGGCGCGATATTGACACTAAATGTCGCGTTTTTCCAATAGGCTACGGTTTTTGCAGAAATGCGCCGGGGTGATAACAGTGCGAACACTGTGATTTCCGGTCAGTTTTCGAGAGGGCAGCGAGGCATTTGTACACTGGCCCCACCGGGCTTGGCAATCCGGCGCGGCGGGGATGGCACAGCCCTGGTCGGTTTGCGACCCGTGAGCCACCGGTTCGCTTGGTCGGATGCGCAGGTTGAAACATTTGCTAAAGCAAAGTGCTGGGTTATAAATAAATCACGAGCGACGCAGGAAGCCTCCGCATGGAATCGAAAGAAAAACTGTTAATGGAACTGCTGGGCCACACGGCACGCTCATTGACCCACCTCACCGCCTCGATGACCTCGATGTCCTTCGAACTGCTGCGCAGCGATGACGACGTGGTCAAGGCCGCCAGCCGGCAGATGATCGACCGCATGGCGACCATCAGCGCCGGGCTCGACGAGCACTGGCGACTGATCGGCGAACTCACCGGCGTCCACGTCGCCCACGAGCAGATCGAGACCATCCAGGAAATCCAGCTGGCCGCACCGCCCCAGCTTCCGGCGAACTGACGCGTCTATCGGCGGGCCTGATGGCCGCCGATTCACAAGACGAACGTCGCTGGCGCTGCACCGGGTCGCGGGCCATAGTTTTGTTCCCGCAGGCGTGATTGCCTGCCCAGAACAAGACAGAGACTGGCCATGACCAAGACTCTCCATCACCGTGCCTGCCACCTGTGTGAAGCCATCTGCGGCCTGACCATCGAAACCACCGAGACCGACGGCCAGGTGCAGATCACCTCGATCAAGGGCGATGCCCTGGACACGTTCAGTCGTGGGCACATCTGCCCCAAGGCCGTGGCGCTGCAAGACATCCAGAACGATCCGGATCGCCTGCGCCAACCCATGCGCCGGGTCGGCAGCGAATGGCTGCCGATCGGGTGGGACGAGGCGTTCGAGCTGGTCGCCGAAAAACTCTCGGCGATTCAGGAGCGTCATGGGCAGAACGCGGTCGCCGTGTATCAGGGCAACCCCAGCGTGCATAACTACGGGCTGATGACCCACAGCAATTACTTCCTCGGCCTGTTGAAAACCCGCAACCGCTATTCGGCGACGTCGGTCGATCAACTGCCCCATCACCTGACCAGCTACCTGATGTACGGCCACGGCCTGCTGCTGCCGATCCCGGATATCGATCACACCGATTTCATGCTGATCCTGGGCGGTAATCCGCTGGCGTCCAATGGCAGCATCATGACCGTGCCGGATGTGGAGAAGCGTCTGAAGGCGATCCAGGCCCGAGGGGGCAAAGTGGTGGTGGTCGATCCACGGCGCAGCGAGACGGCGGCGATGGCCGACCAGCATTTGTTCGTGCGTCCCGGTGGCGATGCGGCGTTGTTGTTTGGTGTGCTCAACACGCTGTTCAGCGAAGGGCTGACGTCTGACAGTCATTTGCCGGTGGACGGTCTGGATGAGGTTCGCGCGGCGGTGGCGGGGTTCACTGCCGAAGCCATGAGCCCGTTGTGCGCGGTTCCTGCCGAACAGATCCGCCAGTTGGCCCGGGACTTCGCCGCTGCACCAAGTGCCGTTTGCTACGGCCGGATGGGCGTTTCCACTCAGGCCTTCGGCACGCTGTGCCATTGGGTTGTGCAGTTGATCAATCTGGTGACCGGCAATCTCGATCGCGTCGGTGGTGCACTGTGCACCGAGCCTGCGGTGGATCTTGTGGCCTCGACTTCGGGCGGGCACTTCAATAAATGGCAGAGCCGCGTGTCTGGACGTCCCGAGTACGGCGGTGAGCTGCCGGTCTCGGCGCTGGCCGAAGAAATGCTCACTGAAGGCGAGGGCCAGATCCGCGCGCTGATTACCGTGGCTGGCAATCCGGTCCTGTCCACGCCCAACGGCCGGCAACTGGAGCAGGCGCTGGACGGGCTGGAGTTCATGGTCAGCGTCGATCTGTACATCAACGAAACCACGCGCTATGCCGACCTGATCCTGCCGTCGACCTCGGCGCTGGAAAACGATCACTACGACACCACCTTCAACCTGTTCGCGGTGCGCAACGTCACCCGGTTCAACCGGGCGATCCTCGCCAAACCCGAAGGTGCGCTGCACGACTGGGAGATCTTTGTCGGCCTGGCCAAGGCCTTTGCCGCGAAGACCGGCAAGGAGCTGAAGCCGACGATGCCGCCGGCGAAGATGATCGACATGGGGTTGCGCATGGGTTTGTATGGCGATACGTCCGAGCACAAGTTGTCGCTGGCAACACTGTTCGATCATCCGCACGGGGTCGATCTCGGGGCGCTCAAACCTAACCTCACATCGCGATTGAAGAGCGCCAATCAACGAGTTCAGGCAGCGCCGCCGGAAATCCTCGCTGACCTGGCGCGTTTCGCCGCGTTGCAGGCGCCGGCTGCCGATGAGCTCTTGATGATCGGCCGCCGTCATGTGCGCAGCAACAATTCGTGGATGCACAATTACCATCGACTGGTGAAGGGCAAACCGCGTCATCAGTTGCTGATGAACCCGGACGATCTCGCCAGTCGTGGTCTCAGTGATGGCCAGCTTGTACGGGTCAGTTCACGGGTCGGGCAAATCGAGGTCGAAGTGCTGGGCAGTGCGGACATGATGAAGGGCGTGGTCAGCCTGCCGCACGGATGGGGCCATGCCCGGCCGGGCGTGCAGATGGCGATCGCCAGCGGTCAGCCGGGTTCGAGCGCCAATGACCTGACCGATGAATGCCAGCTCGACGAGCTGTCGGGCAATGCGGCGCTCAATGGCGTGCCGGTGACGGTGGCGGCGGCTTGAGCAAGTCTGTCGGGGAGACCGAGCAGGGCGCTCGGGATTCCGTTACAATGCGCCACCGTGCCGACCCATGAGTCGGAAAGTTCAGCCGAGGTGCTCCATGGATATCATCGAAACGATTAAAGAGCAGATTGCCAACAACACCATTCTGCTTTACATGAAAGGCTCGCCGAATGCCCCGCAGTGTGGCTTCTCCGCGAAAGCTGCGCAGGCCGTGATGGGCTGTGGCGAGAAGTTCGCCTACGTCGACATCCTGCAGAACCCGGAAATCCGTGCCAACCTGCCGAAGTACGCCAACTGGCCGACTTTCCCGCAACTGTGGGTCGGCGGTGAACTGGTCGGCGGCAGCGACATCATGGCTGAAATGTTCGCCAACGGTGAGCTGCAGACTCTGGTCAAGGAAGCATCCGCCAAGGCTGCTGCGGCCAAGTCCGAAGCCTGATTGGCTTCTGCCCGGACTTCAGCCAGTCTGAAGTCCGGGCAATAAAAAGCCCCGCCTCTCGAAAGAGGGCGGGGCTTTTTAGTGTCTCGAGTTTAGCGCTGGCTAATTACTCGTCTTCGCCCATCTGCGATTGCAGATAGTTCTCAAGACCGACTTTATCGATCAGGCCCAGTTGGGTTTCCAGCCAGTCGATATGTTCTTCTTCGGATTCCAGGATGTCTTCGAGCAGTTCGCGGCTGCCGAAGTCACCGACGGATTCGCAGTGGGCGATGGCGACTTTCAGGTCGGCATGGCCGGTCTTCTCGATACGCAGGTCGCACTCCAGCATTTCCTTGGTGTGCTCGCCGATGTGCAGCTTGCCCAGATCCTGCACGTTCGGCAGGCCTTCGAGGAACAGGATGCGCTTGATCAGCTTGTCCGCGTGCTTCATCTCGTCAATGGATTCTTTGTACTCGTGCTTGCCGAGCTTGTTCAGGCCCCAATCTTCATACATGCGTGCATGCAGGAAGTACTGATTGATCGCGACCAGCTCATTGGCAAGGATCTTGTTGAGATGCTGGATGACTGTTACGTCGCCTTTCATGATGGGAGTCCTGCCCTAAGTAGCGGTATATAAGGCAGAGTTTGAGCTTGGTATTTATAAGTGTCAAACCTAAGTTATTGAATAATAAATGAAAATTAATCGGAATAAGAATGTTTGTGTTCCGCGTCTAGACGCTAAGCAGTTGATTTTCAGGCATAAAAAAACCGGACATAAGTCCGGTTCTTCGAATTCGGGATAATTACGCGGCGGTAAATTCTGCCGGGTAGGGGATCGCAGCCTGGGCGGTTTGCAGCTTGGTCAGGGTTTCGCGAACCACTTCCTTCGCCAGGCACGCACATTTGCCGCATTGGCTGGCTACGCCGGTGGCCTGACGGACTTCTTTATAGCTGCAGCAACCTTCATAGATCGCTTCGCGGATCTGTCCGTCGGTGACGCCAGTGCAGAGGCAAACATACATAAGTGAGAACCGTCGCTGGTTGTGACTCAATTGCGATGGATCTTAATGTTAACGAGAATGATTGTCAAAGTGCTTTCCCAGTGGTTTTCATCGCCAACGCCTGTGACTGACGAACGGTGGTGCATGGCTGAATGCCAGCCGGGATTTCGCGAAAAACCTTTAAGGACAGTCGAAAAACGCAGTGTATGATGGTCGGCCCTTGCGAAGGGGGTTCGTGTCACAGGGCTGTCGCCTGAGGGTGGCAGGCTGGCCCGAACCCTGAACTTCAAGTTTTTACACCAGGAGATATCAATGAGCGTACTCGTAGGCAAACAAGCCCCTGACTTCACCGTCCCGGCCGTACTCGGCAATGGCGAGATCGTTGACAGCTTCACCCTGTCCTCGGCCATCAAAGGCAAATACGGCCTGGTGTTCTTCTACCCGCTGGACTTCACCTTCGTCTGCCCGTCCGAGCTGATCGCTCTGGACAACCGCATGGCCGACTTCAAGGCACGCAACGTAGAAGTGATCGCCGTGTCGATCGACTCGCACTTCACCCACAACGCCTGGCGCAACACCCCGGTCAACAATGGCGGCATCGGTCAGGTGAAATACACCATGGCTGCCGACATGAAGCACGACATCGCCAAGGCCTACGACGTTGAGTCCGAAGGCGGCGTGGCTTTCCGTGGCGCGTTCCTGATCGACGACAAAGGCGTTGTCCGCTCGCAGATCGTCAACGACCTGCCGCTGGGCCGTAACATGGAAGAGCTGATCCGTCTGGTCGACGCTCTGCAATTCCACGAAGAGCACGGCGAAGTCTGCCCTGCCAACTGGAAAAAAGGCGACAAAGGCATGAACGCTTCGCCAGAAGGCGTCGCGGCTTACCTGACCGAGAACGCTGCTGCCCTGTAAGGCGCATCGTCGAGGTACAAAAAAACCGGCCCACGTGGCCGGTTTTTTCATGCTCGGAAAAAATCGACGAGGATCAGTCGTCGAAGTCTTCCCAGCCGCCCATCTGTTTCCAGCGGTTGACGATGCCGCAGAACAGCTCGGCCGTCTTCTCGGTGTCGTAACGCGCCGAATGCGCTTCACGGCCGTCGAAGTCGATGTCGGCTGCCTGACAGGCCTTGGCCAATACGGTTTGGCCGTAAGCCAGACCGGCGAGGGTCGCGGTATCGAAGCTGGAGAACGGGTGGAACGGATTGCGCTTCATGTCCAGCCGTGCGACGGCGGCGTTGAGGAAGCCCAGGTCGAAGCTGCTGTTGTGGCCGACCAGAATCGCCCGTTTGCAGCCGTTGGCTTTCAAGGCCTTGCGCACGCCACGGAAGATGTCGGTCAGCGCCGTTTCTTCGCTGACGGCCATGCGCAACGGGTGATCGAGCTTGATCCCGGTGAACTCCAGCGCCGCGGCTTCAACGTTGGCGCCTTCGAACGGCTCGACGCGGAAGAAGTAGGTGTGATCCGGGTAGACGAAACCCTTTTCATCCATGGCGATGGTGGTCGCGGCAATTTCCAGCAGAGCGTCGGTGGCCGAGTTGAAGCCACCGGTTTCTACGTCGACGACAACCGGCAGGTAGCCGCGAAAGCGTGCTGCCATTGGATGGCGCGAACCGCCGCCACCTTGACCGTCCAGTTCGTCGTCGAAATGGTCTTCACTCACGCGTGTTCCTCCAGCAGGCGCCAGCGCAGTTTTTCACCGGCGCGCAGCGGGATAACGGTCAGCTCGCCGAACGGCAGGCTGGTCGGGGCGGTCCATTCTTCACGAACCAGGGTGATGCGATCGGTGTTCGCCGGCAGGCCGTAGAAACGCGGGCCGTTGAGGCTGGAGAAGGCTTCGAGCTTGTCCAGCGCATTGCGCTGTTCAAAGGCTTCGGCATACAGCTCGATGGCGGCGTACGCGGTGTAGCAGCCGGCGCAGCCGCAGGCGGCTTCCTTGGCGTGCTGGGCGTGCGGCGCCGAGTCGGTACCGAGGAAGAACTTCGCGCTGCCGCTGGTGGCGGCGTCGAGCAGGGCTTCCTGGTGCGTGTTGCGCTTGAGGATCGGCAGGCAATAGAAGTGCGGCCGGATCCCGCCCACCAGCATGTGGTTGCGGTTGTAGAGCAGGTGATGCGCGGTGATGGTCGCGCCGACGTTGGCCGAAGCCTCGTTGACGAACTGCACGGCATCGCCGGTGGTGATGTGTTCGAACACCACTTTCAGCGTCGGGAAACGCTCGACCACGCGACGCATGTGCTCGTCGATGAAGATTTTTTCGCGGTCGAACACGTCGACGTCGCCACGGGTGACTTCACCGTGGATCAACAGCGGCATGCCGACTTCGGCCATGGCTTCCAGCGCCGGGAAAATCTTGTCGATGCTGGTGACCCCGGAATCGGAGTTGGTGGTGGCGCCGGCCGGGTACAGCTTGGCGGCGTGCACGAAACCGCTGGCCTTGGCTTCACGGATTTCTTCGGGCTGGGTGCGGTCGGTGAGGTACAGCACCATCAGCGGTTCGAAACGACTGCCGGCCGGGCGGGCAGCGAGAATCCGCTGGCGATAGCCGTCGGCTTCAGCGGCGTTGCGCACCGGAGGTACCAGGTTGGGCATGATGATGGCGCGACCAAAGGTGCGCGCGACATCCGCAACGGTATTGGTCAACACGGCACCATCGCGAAGATGAATGTGCCAGTCGTCGGGACGCAGCAGGGTCAGGCGGTCGGACATGAGGGGATTCCAGGCGGGTCAAACTGAGGCGAATGCTACCGGAAAAGACTCTTGCAGGCACTCGCTATCAAGTTTTGCGACGAGCGTCCGATATCCCATAGGTATGCCGTAAAGATGTATGTCTCGGTCTTTTTTGTTGTAGAAGCCAATGGAGCCTCCCGTGCGCCAGCGATATTTAGCCTTGCTCAGTGTGTTTGCCAGCCTTCCCGCGATGGCACTGACCTACCAGACCCGTCTGGAGAACATTGAGTGGACGGTCGAGGGCGACAAGTTCGAGTGCCGCCTGACGCAGCCGATCACCGACTTCGGCTCGGGGCAATTCGTGCGCAAGGCCGGCGAGCAGGCGACCTTCCGCCTGAACGCCTATAACGCCATGCTCGGCGGCGGTTCGGCGACCCTGCTGGCAGCGGCTGCGCCGTGGCAGCCGGGACGTGGCGATATCAATCTGGGCACAGTTCGACTGGGCAGCGGCAACGTGCTGTTCAACAGTTCCCAATCCCAGGCCGGGCAACTGATCAGCGGGCTGATGGACGGTCGCAGCCCGGTGGTACGCCGGGCATCTGGCGATGGACGGGTGTCGGAAGTGCGCCTGTTGCCGGTCAAGTTCAGCAAGGCGTTCAACGACTATCAGACCTGCGTGGCGAAACTGCTCCCGCAGAATTTCGATCAGGTCAAACAATCGCAGATCGGCTTCCCCGGCGAAGGCATCGAACTGGACGCCGCCGCCAAGGCCAAGCTGCAAGTGATGCTCGAGTACATGAAGGCCGATCCGACGGTCAATCACATCGAACTCGACGGCCACTCGGACAACAGCGGCAATCGCCTGACCAATCGCGAACTGTCGCGCCGCCGCGCGCTGGCCGTGGTCGACTTCTTCAAGGCCAACGGCATCCAGGAATCGCAGATCACCGTGCGCTTCCATGGCGAGCGTTACCCATTGGTGCCGAACACCAATGCCGCCAACCGGGCCAAGAATCGCCGGGTCAACGTGCACCTGGCACGGGTGGCAGCAACGGCAGCTCCGGCACCGACGGCCAGCGCCCCGGCCAATGCTGCGGCGACTTCCTGACCCGTCGGTCATCGTCGCCCTCTCGACAGATTCTGTCGCTTTGTCGTCTTAAGCTGTCGCGCCTCTGTAAATTATCGCGTTTGGGCGGTAGACTCCTCGGCTTTCCGTAGAACCCCGTGGAGTGATGGCATGGCGGACGTAAACAAGGTCGTTCTGGCGTATTCCGGCGGCCTGGACACTTCGGTGATCCTCAAGTGGCTGCAGGATACTTATAACTGTGAAGTCGTGACCTTCACCGCTGACCTGGGTCAGGGCGAAGAGGTCGAGCCGGCTCGCGCCAAGGCGCAGGCCATGGGCGTCAAAGAAATCTACATCGACGACCTGCGCGAAGAATTCGTGCGTGACTTCGTGTTCCCGATGTTCCGCGCCAACACCGTTTACGAAGGCGAGTACCTGCTGGGTACTTCCATCGCACGTCCGCTGATCGCCAAGCGTTTGATCGAAATCGCCAACGAAACCGGCGCCGACGCCATTTCCCACGGCGCAACCGGCAAGGGCAACGATCAGGTGCGTTTCGAACTGGGTGCCTACGCACTCAAGCCAGGCGTGAAAGTGATCGCCCCTTGGCGCGAGTGGGACCTGCTGTCCCGCGAGAAACTGATGGACTACGCCGAGAAGCACGCGATCCCGATCGAGCGTCACGGCAAGAAGAAATCCCCGTACTCGATGGACGCCAACCTGCTGCACATCTCCTATGAAGGCGGCGTGCTGGAAGACACCTGGACCGAGCACGAAGAAGACATGTGGCGCTGGACCGTCTCTCCGGAGAAGGCTCCTGACACCCCGCAATACCTGGAACTGACCTACCGCAATGGCGACATCGTTGCGCTGGACGGCGTTGAAATGACCCCGGCCACCGTGCTGGCGACGCTGAACAAGATCGGTGGCGAACACGGCATCGGCCGTCTGGACATCGTCGAGAACCGCTACGTCGGCATGAAGTCCCGTGGCTGCTACGAAACCCCGGGTGGCACCATCATGCTGCGCGCTCACCGCGCCATCGAATCGATCACCCTGGACCGCGAAGTCGCTCACCTCAAAGACGAGTTGATGCCGAAGTACGCCAGCCTGATCTACACCGGCTACTGGTGGAGCCCTGAGCGTCTGATGCTGCAACAGATGATCGACGCCTCCCAGGTCAACGTGAACGGCGTTGTGCGCCTGAAGCTGTACAAGGGCAACGTGATCGTGACCGGCCGCAAGTCCGACGATTCGCTGTTCGACGCCAACATCGCGACTTTCGAAGAAGATGGCGGCGCCTACAACCAGGCCGACGCGGCGGGCTTCATCAAGCTCAACGCGCTGCGCATGCGCATTGCTGCCAACAAGGGCCGCAAGCTGTTCTGAGACCTTCGGGCCTGATGTGAAAAAACGGCCTTGTCGTAGTGACAAGGCCGTTTTTTTTGGGATGCCCTTTCTTTGATTTGATCGATATCGGTCAACGTTACTGTCCTCATCGGCTGTACATCGTGCATTGCATGGATGTCTTGCTCCGCGTTTTATCCCCTTTCAAATCTTTCCCAATACAGATGTGGTCAACGAGTTCGTGTCGTAAACAATACAGAACGTTGTTCCTTGGCTTCTCTTTGTTTGTTTGGCCAGGGTTTCGATATGGTCTCTAAGTAAAACATCTGACGCAGCGTCGGCTACAAACAGGAATAATCTCAGCGAATGCTTGTTTGGATGTGGGAATTTTTCCAATAGCACCTCTATTTCCGAACTCGTGTGTATCTGTCGAATGTCAATGATGTATACCCTGTCCAACGGTCTGGGTAGTTTGACAGCGTGTAACTCGACGTTCGGTTGGGTGGGAGAAACCTCGGTTGGAAGAGTAATTTCCTCTTCGAAAGCCTTGAGGAAGTTCTTGTCATTGTCGAAGTCGGATGGAGCATACAGAGAGCGATAGTTGAAGTTTAGCGTGATGAAAAAAAGAAATAACAGGTAGAACGGAAAACTGATCAGAAACCAGACGTAGAGCTCCCGCTCATTATTATTAAGGAATGGCAATGACACGGCGGCGGAGGTCTCCGATATGAAAGCGAAGATGGCAATGACGGTGATGGGGTTGGGAATCTTCCTGTTGATTTTTAGCATGGTCTTTACTCATTAATGGTCTTTCTCGTCGTCTTGGTTGAATTGAGTGGTCGTGTTCAAGTTGTCGGGTAAACAGGACTGTCGGTGATTGGTGTTTATATTAAATTTCGGGGGTGCGATATATGTAAGTTGTTTCAGTTGTTTTTAATGTCTGGTTGTTGATCTTTTTTTTTTGGAGTTTTTTCAGCCTGTCGTGAAGGCTCTGAAGGAGGGCGTGGCAGACGCCGAACTTCCTGATGTGAATTCATGATTTTTTGTAAGTGAGTCTTTTCTGTAGGAATAATCTTTATTGCCTGTAGGAGGCGTCTCTCGGTGCTGGTGTAGAAGAACTTATCCATGCCATGGATGAAATGACTACGTTATTGTGCCGGTTCTAAAAATTCGAACAGCGAAACTGGACTTGCCCATGAATAAAGTGCTGATCGTGGATGATCACCCCGTCATTCGTCTTGCGGTACGTATGCTGATGGAACGTCATGGCTACGAAGTCATTGCAGAAACCGATAATGGAGTGGATGCGTTACAACTTGCTCGCGACCAGATGCCCGATATCGTCATTCTGGATATCGGCATACCGAAACTGGATGGCCTGGAAGTCATTGCCCGTCTTACGACGAGTGCGATGCCGTTGAAAGTACTTGTGCTCACATCCCAGTCGCCAGGGCATTTTTCCATGCGCTGCATGCAGTCGGGGGCGGCGGGGTATGTTTGCAAGCAGCAGGATCTGACGGAATTGTTGAGTGCCATCAAGGCGGTGCTGTCCGGTTACAGCTATTTTCCGAATCAGGCGTTGCACACCGTGCGGACCAGCCTTGGCAGTGCCAGCGAGGCGGATATGGTCGATCGCCTGTCCGGGCGCGAAATGATGGTGTTGCAGCAGTTGGCGCGCGGCAAGACCAACAAGGAAATTGCCGATGGCATGTTTCTCAGCAACAAGACCGTGAGTACCTACAAGACCCGGTTGTTGTTGAAACTCAACGCCCGTTCCCTGGTGGATCTGATCGAACTGGCACAGCGAAACGGTCTTGTTTGATGGTGTCCGTCGCTGGTGGGGGATGGGGGAGTCGGAATCAGCTGGCGGCAGAAAGTGGAAAGCCTCCGTTTCGGGAGGCTTTCAATTATCAGAGATCAAAATCGTAATCAGCCAGTTGCTTCTGCAATCGACGCTCCTCAAGCAGGTTGTCGATGGTTCGGCGTTTGCTCAGGTTGGTCTTGGCGACTTCAACCACAGGTTCGGCATCATCGGCCTCCGTGGCAATAAAGTCGTCATCTGCTTCCAATTGCTCTTTGCTGGTGCTCATAAGGTCAACTCCAGGCTAAGACTGCCTTTGGCGCTCCTTATATCGATATTCCAGCAGATGGTAAAAAAGATTTTTTCAATCGATAAATCAATAAAACCAATAGCCGCTCAATCGTCAGAAGTTTTGTGCTTGTAATCGCATAAATCTTCGATCCGACAGCTGCCGCAACGGGGTTTACGCGCCAGACACACGTAGCGTCCGTGAAGAATGAGCCAGTGGTGCGAGTCGAGCAGGTATTCTTTTGGCACAAACTTCATCAGCTTCTTTTCGACTTCGACCACATTTTTACCCGGTGCAATGCCGGTGCGGTTGCTGACCCGGAAGATGTGGGTGTCCACCGCCATGGTCAACTGGCGGAACGCGGTGTTGAGCACGACGTTGGCTGTCTTGCGGCCCACGCCGGGCAAGGCCTCCAGTTCTTCGCGCGTCTGCGGCACTTCACCGTTGTGCAACTCGACCAGCAGGCGGCAGGTCTCGATCACGTTTTTGGCCTTGCTGTTATAGAGGCCGATGGTCTTGATGTACTCGGACAACCCTTCGACGCCCAAGGCGTGAATGGCCGCTGGCGTGTTCGCCACCGGGAACAGCTTCGCCGTCGCCTTGTTCACCCCGACGTCCGTGGATTGCGCGGACAGAATCACCGCGATCAACAGTTCGAAAGGCGAGGAGTAGGCCAGTTCGGTCTTGGGCTCGGGGTTGTCCTCGTGAAGCCTGCGGAAGATCTCCAGACGTTTTGCGGCATTCATGGGTGATGCGTTTCCTCGGGTAGGTCGCAGGGGCGAGTCCAGGCCTGACGGGCGGCCAGTAACAGTCCAAGCAATATGAAGGCGCCGGGCGCCAGCGTCGCGAAATGCAGGCCATCGCCGAACAGAATCAAACCTTGCCAATGTTCCGACAGCTGATGGCCGATGCTGCCCTGACCGATCAGCTCACGCAACACTGCGAGCACAATCATCAGCACGGCAAACAGACCGCACAGTTTCAGTCGATTACGAACGGGCTGGCGAAAAAATCCATTGTGCTCCAGCGCGACACACTGCAAGCCAATCAGCCCTGCATAAAAACTGATCAGTTGATGCCACTGCAGCGCACTGCGTTGCAGAACAATATCGGCGCAGCCCGCCAGGGTCGCGGCCAGTACCAGGCTGATCGGCAACAGGCTTTCGCTGCTCAGGCGCGAGCGTAGCGGTGTCATGCACAAACCGTAAACGCCCACGACAACCGCAAACATCAACAGAGTCGCCAGCGCGCCCGCCACAGAGTCGGTGGCGCCGATCAACAGCACCAGCATCATTGAGGTCGACAAAGTCGCTGACGTATTCATGGCGCGCTCCCGAGCAGGGTCGTCCGATGTTCATCGAAATAACGCAGGGCATCGTGGATGGCATTGATCGCCGCACGAGACGTAATGGTTGCGCCAGCGATCTGATCGAATTGCCCCTGATCCTTCTTCAAGGCCCACCCGGCGTCCGTCGGTTGGTTGCTCGATTTTCCGCGAAAGGTCTGAAGCCAGCCATTTGGCCAGTCGCCGATATGCCCACCCAGCGAAGGCGTTTCGTTTTGTTCGAGGGTTTTCACACCGAGCAATCGACCGTTGGCGTCGATGGCAATCAGCAACTCGATATTGCCGGCATAACCTTGGGTCTGGCTGCGCAACAGCACCGCCACAGGTTGGCCGCTTTTGCTCGCCCGATAACCACCCAGCAACAGACTGTGGCTCAAGTTGATGTCGGTCAGCGTCAGAGGTTGTTCAAGCGGCTGATTGTCGTAAGCGTCGACCGGCAGCACGTCCAGCAACTTGCGACTTTCAAGCAGACGCTGTTCGGCGGCGATCTGCGGCGCATTGCTGCGTTGCACCAGCCACGTCACGCCGATGCCCAGCGCGGTAATCAACGCCAGTGTGATCAGGCTGCTCGTGCGGTTCATGGCGCCACCTGCGCCTGACGGGCCACGGCGAAGCGCTCCAGCGCCGGCACGCACAGGTTCATCAACAGCACCGCAAACGCCACGCCGTCGGGGTAACCGCCCCAGGAGCGAATCACGTAAGTCAGCAAGCCCACGCCGATGCCGAACAGCAGACGGGCGAGCGGACTTTTTGCCCCCGATACCGGTTCAGTGACGATGAAAAATGCCCCCAGCATCGTCGCGCCGCTCAGCAGGTGAAACAGTGGCGAGCCGTGGGAGTCCGACCCCGAACCGTTCCAGCACAACAGGCTGATCACGAACAGGCTGGCGAGCATGCCGACCGGCGCATGCCAGCCAAACACCCGACGCTGCAACAGAAACAACCCACCGGCGAGGAACGCCAGGTTCACCCATTCAACACCGTGCCCGCCAAAGCGCCCGAATGCCGGATTGCCGGCAAACAGTTCGTCCATGGTCAGGCTTTTATTGATGCGCAGACTGTCCAGCGCAGTGGCCTGAACCCAGGCGTCCGGATGTGCGCCCAGGTTGAACACCTGGCCAAAAGCCGCCGTCAGATCCATGCCATGGGCCGGCCAATGAGTCATCGGCTGAGGAAACATCACCATCGCCAAGGCGAAGCCGAGCATGGCCGGATTGAACGGGTTTCGGCCCACGCCACCGTAGAGATGTTTGCCCAGCAGCAGGCCCGAGGCGATCGCCGTGACAGTCAGCCACCACGGGCAATAAGGCGGCAGGGCAATTGCCAGCAGCGTGGCGCTGACCACCGCACTGCCATCGGTCAAGGTGGCCTGCAGCGGTTGTCGGCGCAGATGTGTCACAGCGGCTTCAACGCCCAAAGCCGTGACGACGGACAGGATCAGGTTGATCAACACGCCCCAACCGTAAAACCAGAACAACGCCAGTAATCCCGGCAATGTCGCCAGCAAAACCAGCTTCATTGCCTGTTGCAGGCGCTCGTCTCTGGTCTCAATGGATGACATGGGCTTGTACCTGCCGCTCTGCTTCTTGCAGGCGGGCGCGGGCCTTTTCGAGGATGTCGGCAGGCGTGCCGTCGCGCCGTTGCAGCTTGTTCAGATCGGCGCGCGCGTAGGCCAGTTCGGTTTTCAGCTGGCGCAGCCGGTCGTCGATCGGACGTTTCTCCACGCGCACAAGCTCGGGCGCCGGTTGAACGCTGGCGGCTTCGGCGTTGTGCAGCGCCTGTTCTGCGTCACGCAGCGCTTGCTCCCGCGCGGCGATCTCGGCTGGCGGGGCCTCTGCGGTTTGCGCCTTTTTCAGCTCGGCGCGGCGCATTGCCAACTGGATTTTCGCCCGTTTCAGATCGGCGTCTTTTGCCGGGGCGGCCACGACCGGCGCAGGTGCCGCGCTGCTTTCCAGCTTCGCCAGTGCCTGTTCGGCCGCCTCGAATTGCTGCTGCAGGACGATCAGTTGCGATTGCTGATCGAAGGTCGGCGGATGACCGAACGCCTTGAGCGACTTGTTCAACTGCGCGCGACTCATGGCCACGTCGATCTTGGCTTTTTTCAGCGCAGCATCGGCGGTCGCGGCTTTTTGCGCGCGCACCCGTTCCAGCGCCGCCTGCACCGGATCGAGCGTGGTGGCGGCGACTTCGACCTGTGCCGCACGCTGCGCCCGGGCTTCGCGTTCGGTCTGCTTCAGCTGTTCTTCGCGTTGCAGGCGAGCATTGCGCCGTTCAAAGCGTTGGCGGGCGTGATCACGTTTGGCCGCGCGGGCCTGTTGTTCTTCAAGGTTGGCGGCCAGACCACCCACCACCGGCAGCGTGCCCAAAGGTAGCGGATGCATTTCGATGCAATCGACCGGGCAGGGCGCCACGCACAGATCGCAACCGGTGCATTCGTCGATGATGACGGTGTGCATCAGCTTCGCTGCGCCGACAATGGCGTCGATCGGGCACGCCTGAATGCACTTGGTGCAGCCGATGCATTCGGCTTCGCGGATGAACGCTACTTGCGGCGGCGCCGAACCACGGCTGATGTCCAGTTCCAGCACCGGGATTTTCAACAGTTCGGCCAGCGCCGCGATGGTTTCGTCGCCACCCGGCGGGCACTTGTTGATCGGCTCGCCGTCGGCGATGCCTTCAGCGTAGGGTTTGCATCCGGGATGGCCGCACTTGCCGCATTGGGTCTGCGGCAGCAAGGCATCGATGCGTTGAATCAGACTCATGTTTTGATCAGTCCACTGAATCCGAGAAAAGCCACGGCCATCAGTCCGGCGCCGATCAACAGGATCGGCAGGCCACGAAAGGGCAGGGGAATATCGTTGTCGGCCGTGCGCTCACGCAAATCGCTGAACAGGCTCAACACCAGCCAGAAACCCAGACCGGCGCCAAGGCTCAGCGCAATCGCATGAAACAGGCCTTTGTCCGTTTGCGCGTTGATCAGCGTCAGCCCCAGCACACCGGCATTGCCCAGCAGCAGCGGCCACAAGCCATCGAATGGCAGCGTCGGGCGCCAATGTGCCAACAGCTTCAGCAACGGCGTGATCAGCAGGACGCTCAACGGCAGAAACACAAACAGGCGCAGGAATTCCAGTTGCAACGGCACCAGCAGCCAATGCCAGATCGCGTAACCCGCCACACCGACAATCAGCATCAGACACAACGTTGCCAGCCCCAGCGCATGCACCTGACGGCGTTCGCCCGCCAACAGCGGATCGACGCCCAGCGGCCAGTGCAACACGAAGTTGTTGATCAGCGCAGCACTGAAGAGCGTAAGCACGAGTTCGGTCATGGTTCTGCCGGCAGGAACGGGCGTGTGTCACTTAAGGTTAGGCATTATCCGGCAGCCGTGGAGGGCGGGCCAGATATGAAAAATCCCACAGGCGCACGGGGTACGCCTGTGGGATCGGTCAGTGCAGAACCTTACTTGATGCGCTGACCCGGCTTGGCGCCGCTGTCCGGGCTCAGCAGGTAGATTTCTTCACCGCCAGGGCCGGCCGCCATCACCATGCCTTCGGAGATGCCGAACTTCATTTTCCGTGGCTTGAGGTTGGCGATCATCATGGTCAGGCGACCGTCGAGCTTGGACGGGTCCGGATAAGCGCTCTTGATCCCGGAGAACACGTTGCGTTGTTCGTCACCGATATCGAGGGTCAGACGCAGCAGCTTGTCCGCGCCTTCAACGTGTTCGGCCTTGACGATCAGCGCCACGCGCAGGTCGACGGCGGCGAAGGTGTCGAAGTCGATTTCCGGCGACAGCGGATCCTTGGCCAGTTCGCCATTGCCGGCAGGCGCGGCGGCGCCGGTGTCGGTCTGGCTGGCGGTCAGGTCTTCTTTCGAGGCGTCGGTCATGGCTTGCACTTTTACCGGGTCGATGCGGGTCATCAACGGTTTGAATTCGTTCAACTGGTGGTTGGCCAGCAGGGTGGTGTGGTCGTTCCAGGTCAGCGGGGCGACGTTGAGGAACGCCTCGGCATCGGCGGCCAGCAGCGGCAGCACCGGCTTGAGGAAGATCACCAGCTGGCGGAACAGGTTGATCGCCGTGGCGCAAACCGCCTGGACTTCATCCTGCTTGCCTTCCTGCTTGTTCAGCGACCACGGTGCCTTGTCGGCGATCCAGGCGTTGGCGCGGTCGGCCAACGCCATGGTTTCGCGCATGGCACGGGCAAAGTCGCGGGCTTCATAGGCGTCGGCGATGCTCGGTGCCGCAGCCAGGAATGCTTCGGTCAGTTCCGGTGCGGCGTTGGTGTCCACCAGCAGGCCGGCGTTGCCCTTCTGGATGAAACCGGCGCAACGGCTGGCGATGTTGACCACTTTGCCGACCAGGTCGGAGTTGACCTTCTGCACGAAGTCTTCGAGGTTCAGGTCGAGGTCGTCGACGCCACGGCCCAGTTTGGCCGCGTAGTAGTAGCGCAGGTATTCCGGCGACAGGTGATCCAGGTAGGTACGGGCCTTGATGAACGTGCCGCGAGACTTGGACATCTTCTGACCGTTGACAGTCAGGTAGCCGTGCACGTTGATCCCGGTCGGCTTGCGGAAACCCGCGCCTTCGAGCATCGCCGGCCAGAACAGGGCGTGGAAGTTCACGATGTCCTTGCCGATGAAGTGATACAGCTCGGCGGTGGAGTCCTTGCCCCAGAACGCGTCGAAGTCCAGCTCCGGCGTGCGGTTGCAGAGGTTCTTGAAGCTGGCCATGTAGCCGATCGGCGCGTCCAGCCACACGTAGAAATATTTGCCTGGCTCGCCCGGGATCTCGAAGCCGAAGTACGGCGCATCGCGGGAGATGTCCCACTGTTGCAGGCCGGCGTCCAGCCATTCGGCGATCTTGTTGGCCACGGCGTCCTGCAGGGTGCCGCTGCGGGTCCAGGCCTGCAGCATTTCCTGGAAGTCCGGCAGCTTGAAGAAGAAGTGCTGGGAATCCTTGAGCACCGGGGTGGCGCCGGAGATTGCCGACTTCGGATCCTTCAGGTCGGTCGGCGCGTAGGTCGCACCGCATTTTTCGCAGTTGTCGCCGTACTGGTCTTCGGTGCCGCATTTCGGGCAGGTGCCCTTGATGAAGCGGTCGGCCAGGAACATTTTCTTTTCCGGGTCGAAATACTGGGTGATCGAACGTTGGGCGATGTGCCCGGCGTCACGCAGCTTCAGGTAGATCTGGCTCGACAGCTCACGGTTTTCTTCGGCGTGAGTGGAGTGGAAGTTGTCGAAGTCCACCAGGAACTCGGCAAAGTCGGCGCTGTGTTCAGCCTGGACGTTGGCGATCAGTTGTTCCGGGGTGATGCCTTCCTTTTCCGCGCGCAGCATGATCGCCGAACCGTGGGCGTCGTCGGCGCAGACATAAATGCACTGATTGCCACGATGCTTCTGGAAGCGCACCCACATATCGGTCTGGATGTATTCCAGCATATGGCCAAGGTGGATCGAACCGTTGGCGTAGGGCAGGGCGCTGGTGACGAGAATCTTGCGTGGTTCGGACATGTGGGGCTTCGCTACTTGATGAAACGGAGGTCGGCCACTATAAAGCGCCGGGAAAGATATTTCACCTCTGCAAATCGTTGCCGGACATGCCGTCCGGAGGACAGAAGGGGTAGGATACCCGCCATCTTTTCCCAGTCTTGTTATCGGAGTTGCCCATGAGCGCCGTCACTCGCGCAGCGGTGGAAGCCGTCCTCAGCCAATACACCGACCCTTACCTGAACCAGGATCCGGTCAGCGCCGGTTGCGTGCGCAACATCGAAATCACCGGTGATCGCGTCAGCGTGCAGCTGGAAATCGGCTATGCCGCCGGTCTGTTCAAGAGCGGCTGGGCGCAATTGCTGCAACTGGCCATCGAAAACCTCGACGGCGTGGTGTCGGCCAAGGTTGAAGTCAACAGCGTGATCGCCGCGCACAAGGCCCAGGCGCAGATTCCGGGGCTGGCCAACGTCAAGAACGTGGTTGCCGTGGCGTCGGGCAAGGGCGGCGTGGGTAAATCCACCACCGCCGCCAACCTGGCGCTGGCACTGGCCCGTGAAGGCGCGAAAGTCGGGATCCTCGACGCCGATATCTATGGCCCAAGCCAGGGCATCATGTTCGGCATTCCCGAGGGCACCCGTCCGCAGGTCAAGGATCAGAAGTGGTTCGTGCCGCTTCAGGCCCATGGCGTGGAAGTGATGTCGATGGCGTTCCTGACCGACGACAACACGCCGATGGTCTGGCGCGGGCCGATGGTCTCCGGCGCGCTGCTGCAACTGGTCACGCAAACCGCTTGGGGCGACCTGGATTATCTGGTGATCGACATGCCGCCAGGCACCGGCGACATTCAGCTGACCCTTGCGCAGAAAGTCCCGGTGGCCGGTGCTGTGATTGTCACGACACCGCAGGATCTGGCGCTGCTCGACGCGCGTAAAGGCGTGGAAATGTTCCGCAAGGTCAACATTCCTGTGCTGGGCGTGGTGGAAAACATGGCCGTGCACATCTGCTCGAACTGCGGACACGCCGAGCATCTGTTCGGTGAGGGCGGTGGCGAGAAGCTGGCGACCCAGTTCGGCGTCGAGCTGCTGGCTTCGTTGCCGCTGTCGATGCTGATCCGCGAACAGGCCGATGGCGGCAAGCCGACGGTGATTTCCGAGCCGGACAGCCAGATCGCCATGGTTTATCAGGAATTGGCCCGCCACGTCGGCGCGCGGATCGTGTTGCAGGAAGCGGCGTCGCCGGCGATGCCGAACATCACCATCAGCGACGATTGATGCCTGTGGTTTAAACAAAAACGCCCCGGTGCCTGTGCACCGGGGCGTTTTTCATTGCGTGACAGACGTCAGATGCGCAACCCGCCGTCCATCTCCAGAATCCGGCCGGTGTAGTAGTCGTTCTCGAAGATGTAGGCCGCCGAATGGGCGATTTCTTCCGGCTTGCCCATGCGCTTGAGCGGAATGCCCGAGGTCATTTTCTCCAGCGCTTCGGGTTTCATGCCCAGGGTCATCTCGGTTTCGATGAAGCCCGGTGCAATGCCGGCCACGCGAATGCCGTAGCGCGCCAGTTCCTTGGCCCAGGTCACGGTCGCTGCAGCGACGCCGGCCTTGGCGGCGGAGTAGTTGGTCTGGCCGACGTTGCCCGCGCGGGAAATCGACGAGATGTTGATGATCGCGCCGCTGTTCTTCAGCTCGACCATTTTCGCCGCCACTTCACGGGTGCAAAGGAATACGCCGGTCAGGTTGACGTCGATCACCGCCTGCCATTGGGCCAGGCTCATCTTGGTCATCTCGCCGTCCTTGACCTTGAGCAACAGGCCGTCGCGCAGGATCCCGGCGTTGTTGATCAGGCCGTGGATCGCGCCGAAGTCTTCGGCGACCTGGGCAACCATGTGCGTCACTTGCTCTTCGTTGGCGACGTTGCACAGGTAGCTGCGGGCCTCGACACCCTTGGCCTTGCAGGCCGCGACGGCGTCATCGAGTTTTTCCTGGTTCAGGTCGACCAGCGCCAGCTTCGCGCCCTTGCCTGCGAAATACTCGGCCATCGAACGGCCCAAGCCTTGGCAACCGCCAGTGATAATGATTACTTTGTCGTTGAGTTGCATTCGCATGCCCCCGAGAGCAGGTCAGAGTGGTCCTTATAGGTAGCCTCTCGATCTGCACCGGCCAGGGGCCTGTTGCACATGAGAACTGCCCGATGGCGTGTGGAACAAACCCCATGCGCCCGTCCGTTTTTTCGACGGATTCTATTTAAGGAGTCATAAATTGAGCGTTGAAGCGGCTAAGAATGCCCGAGAATTGCTTCTCAAGGAATACCGTGGCGTGCTGTCGACCCACTCCAAATCGATGCCCGGTTTTCCATTCGGCTCCGTGGTTCCCTACTGCCTGGACGAGCAAGGCCGGCCGCTGATCCTGATCAGCCGCATCGCCCAGCACACCCACAACCTGCAGAAAGATCCGAAATGTTCGCTGCTGGTGGGGGAGCGCGAGGCCGACGATGTGCAAGCCGTTGGTCGCCTGACCTATCTGGCCGAAGCGGAAAAACTCGAAGACGCTGCCGCCATCGAAGCCGCCGCCGAGCGTTACTACCGTTATTTCCCCGATTCGCAGAATTACCACAAGGCTCACGATTTCGATTTCTGGGTGCTCAAGCCGGTGCGCCATCGCTACATCGGCGGCTTCGGCGCGATCCACTGGGTCGATCACCTGACCCTGGCCAACCCGTTCGCCGGCAAGGCCGAAATCAGCATGGTCGAGCACATGAACAGCGACCACGCCAAGGCCATCGCCCATTACGTCGACTTGGCAGGTCTGCCGAAAACCGTACCGGCGCAACTGGCCGGGATCGACACCGAAGGCATGCACCTGCGCATCGGCCAGGCGCTGTACTGGCTGCCGTTTCAAGCGCCTTGTCATACGCCGATACAAGTGCGCGAGGCCTTGGTTTCTCTGGCTCACGCCGAGGTCTGGCCAAAAAATGCGGTGGCCGACGCTTGAATTCACGAAAGGGCGACGTCATCTAAGGCTTACTGCAAGGCATTTCTTGCGTTGAGGAAACTTTGATGCGCCCTTTTTTGTTGCTCTTTCTGCTGTTCCCGGTGTTGGAGCTGTTCGTATTCGTCAAAGTGGCAGGATCGATCGGATTTTTCCCGGCCCTGCTGCTGATCATTCTCGGCTCGATGTTCGGCGTGTTCGTGCTGCGCGTCGCCGGGCTGGCCACCGCACTGCGTGCCCGTGAAAGCCTGAACCGCGGCGAACTGCCTGCGCAAACCATGCTCGAAGGCCTGATGCTGGCCCTGGCCGGTGGCCTGTTGATCCTGCCGGGCTTCATCAGCGACGTGGTCGGTCTGGTGCTGCTGTTGCCGTTCAGTCGTCGACTGGTCGCCAACAAGATGCGCCAGCGCGCTGAAGAACAGGCCATGCGCCAGCGAGCGTTCGCCGATGACCTGCAACCTCGCGGCGGTCCTGCACCGCGCCAGCCTCTGGGCCGGGAAGGCGATGTGATCGAAGGCGAATTCGAACATCGCGACACCAAGTAACATCTGCATCGACACGGCACCTTCGGGTGCCGTGTTCGTTTGTGGGGCTAATTCATGCAGCTTGCGTGAAAATTTTTTAGCCCCCGCCCTTGTAATAAGCTTATGCGCCCTTATGTATCGGTCACCGAAAGGTTTCCGACATTTTGAGTCGGACAGACTTCCGCGGTTCGCTCGACGAGCCGCAACCGGCGCAGGCCGGATTCGTTAAACCCGCCGGGACTACACCGGCCGATGAAAACCACAATTAGGAGAGATCGACAATGAAGCTTCGTCCTCTGCATGACCGCGTCGTTATCCGTCGCAGCGAAGAAGAAAAGAAAACCGCTGGCGGTATCGTCCTGCCAGGTTCGGCTGCTGAAAAAGCCAACCACGGTGTGATTGTCGCTGCAGGCCCAGGCAAGACTCTGGAAAACGGTGAAGTGCGTGCGCTGGCCGTTAAAGTCGGCGACAAGGTTGTGTTCGGTCCTTACTCCGGCAGCAACACTGTGAAAGTCGACGGCGAAGACCTGCTGGTAATGGCTGAGAACGAGATTCTCGCTGTACTGGAAGGCTGATTTCCCGCTCATTTTCCCGCTACTACAAAGTATTTAAGGAATATCGATCATGGCTGCTAAAGAAGTTAAATTCGGCGATTCCGCCCGCAAGAAAATGCTGGTTGGCGTAAACGTCCTGGCTGACGCGGTAAAAGCGACCCTGGGCCCGAAAGGCCGTAACGTGATCCTCGAGAAGAGCTTCGGCGCTCCGACCATCACCAAGGACGGCGTTTCCGTCGCCAAGGAAATCGAACTCGAAGACCGTTTCGAAAACATGGGCGCGCAGCTGGTCAAAGACGTTGCCTCCCGTGCCAACGATGACGCTGGTGACGGTACTACCACCGCTACCGTTCTGGCTCAGTCGATCGTCAACGAAGGCCTGAAGGCCGTCGCTGCCGGCATGAACCCGATGGACCTGAAGCGCGGTATCGACAAAGCGACCATCGCGATCGTCAAAGAACTGAAAGCCCTGTCCAAGCCATGCGCTGACACCAAGGCTATCGCTCAGGTAGGCACCATCTCCGCCAACTCCGACAACTCCATCGGCGACATCATTGCCGAAGCCATGGAAAAAGTCGGCAAAGAAGGCGTGATCACCGTTGAAGAAGGCTCGGGCCTGGAAAACGAACTGTCGGTTGTAGAAGGCATGCAGTTCGACCGTGGCTATCTGTCCCCGTACTTCGTCAACAAGCCGGACACCATGGTTGCCGAGCTGGAAGGCGCGCTGATCCTGCTGGTCGACAAAAAGATCTCGAACATCCGCGAAATGCTGCCAGTGCTGGAAGCCGTTGCCAAAGCCGGCCGTCCACTGCTGATCGTTGCCGAAGACGTTGAAGGCGAAGCCCTGGCGACTCTGGTCGTGAACAACATGCGTGGCATCGTTAAAGTCGCAGCCGTCAAGGCTCCAGGCTTCGGCGACCGTCGCAAGGCCATGCTGCAGGACATCGCCGTTCTGACCGGCGGTACCGTTATCTCCGAAGAGATCGGCCTGAGCCTGGAAAGCACCACCCTGGAACACCTGGGTAGCGCCAAGCGCGTGACCCTGTCCAAGGAAAACACCATCATCGTTGACGGTGCTGGCGTTCAAGGCGACATCGAAGCCCGTATCGCTCAGATCCGTGCCCAGGTTGCCGAGACTTCCTCGGACTACGACCGTGAAAAACTGCAAGAGCGTCTGGCCAAGCTGTCCGGCGGCGTTGCAGTGATCAAGGTTGGCGCCGGTTCCGAAGTTGAAATGAAAGAGAAGAAAGCCCGCGTTGAAGACGCCCTGCACGCAACCCGCGCAGCCGTTGAAGAAGGCGTGGTACCTGGCGGTGGCGTTGCGCTGATCCGCGCTCTGGAAGCCCTGACCGAACTGAAAGGCGACAACGCTGACCAGAACGTCGGTATCGCTGTACTGCGTCGCGCTGTTGAAGCGCCGCTGCGCCAGATCGTTGCCAACTCCGGCGACGAGCCAAGCGTGGTTGTCGACAAGGTCAAGAACGGCGAAGGCAGCTTCGGCTACAACGCTGCTACCGGCGAATACGGCGACATGATCGAAATGGGCATCCTGGACCCAACCAAGGTAACCCGTTCGGCTCTGCAAGCTGCAGCCTCCATCGGCGGTCTGATCCTGACCACCGAAGCAGCTGTTGCTGACGCACCGAAGAAAGAAGGTGCAGCTGGCGGCGGTATGCCAGACATGGGCGGCATGGGTGGCATGGGCGGCATGATGTAAGCCAGCCTTACCCCTGTAACGAAAAACCCCGTCTGCGTGAGCAGACGGGGTTTTTTATTGCCCGCGCTTCAGAGATCAGGCGTTGACCGGACGGGCCTGCGTGTTTGCTTCAGCCTTGGCTGCCGGGCGATACAAAACCCAGTAGTACGAGCCCAGACAGATCAGCCAGCAGAAGATCGCTGTCCACACGTTGTGGGAGAAGAAGTGCGCGCCCTGCATCATCCGGCTGATCGAGAACACCGACCCCAGTGCGAAGGCAAAGATGAACGCCTGACGGGCCAGCCGTGGGCGGCGATCACGCAGCACGAAGAACAGCGCAAACAAGGTGAAACCGGTGGCCGCATGACCACCCGGCCAGCAACGACCGGGCTTGTCGGTCGGCGGGCGATGATCCAGCAGTTTGCTGTACGTTTCGTGACCGCCAAACTGTTCGAGGCTCCATGGGCATTGTACCGCTGTCACCGCTTTCACCGGCGTGACAAACGAGGTGGCCAGACCCAGCGATAGCACCAGGCAACCCAGCTCACGCTTGAACGGTTTGAGCCGCTCGATGAAAAACGCGCCGATGAACCCGAGGATGGCAAACACCGAAAAGGCGATCACCACTTGCTTGGCGCGGTCGTGGAGGATGTTTTCCAGGAAGTAACTGTGGCGGCCGATGAAGTCGCCGGCAGCCGGATCATAGAAGAGTCGGGCCAGATCCATGTCCAGATCGGTCAGCTCCAACAGAACCAGAATAACGGCCGCCACGGCGGGAATCCCCAGGCACAACCAGAAATTCAGCGGGCGAGGGGCAGGGCGTACAACGCTTGATGACATGACATATCCAGAGCGGGAAACGCCCCGGGGCATCAGCCCGGGGCGCTTCGATTAACGTTCGCTGATTTGCTCGGCACCCTCCTTGGGCGCCTTCCAGCCAAGCAGCTGTTGCTTGAAGCCATAACTGGCGGTTTGGTAATAGGTGATGGCGCGACTGATCAGCGGGTCGTCGCTGTCGGCCCGGGACTCGCGGCTTTCGGTCAGCGCATCGTCATGCCGGCGCAGGCCCTGGCGCGGGCTGAGGATCGCCAGATCCTTGCCATCGAACAGTCCCAGATGTTGATAGTTGCCGACCACGACCCGCGGTGGCAGCGGGTTGTCCTGCAGCAGGTTGCGACCGAAGAACGTCGATTGGTAATCCAGGTTCAGCAACCCCAGCAGGGTAGGCGCGAGATCGATCTGGCTGGCCAGTTGCGCGTTTTCCCGTGGCTCGATCAGCTTCGGCGCATAGATGAACAGCGGGATCTGATAGTTGCTGATCGGCAGGTCTTCCTTGCCCGCGCTGCCGGCGGTGTGGTCGGCGACGAAGATGAAGATCGTGTTGTCGAACCACGGTTTCTGCCGCGCCTGGTCCAGGAACTGGCCGATGGCGTAGTCGGTGTATTTCACCGCGCCATCGCGACCGTTGCCGGACTTGATGTCGATCCGGTTGTCCGGATAGGTATAAGGGCGGTGGTTGGACGTGGTCATCAGTTGCAACAGGAAAGGCTGCTGCCTGGCGTAATCGGCATCGGCCAGTTTCAGGGTCTGCTTGTACAGATCCTCATCAGCCATGCCCCAGGCATTCTTGAAGTGAATTTCCGATTCATCGACGCTGCTCTGATCGACGACGCGGTAGCCGTTGCCGCTGAAGAACGCGTTCATGTTGTCGAAATAACCGCGTCCGCCGTAGACGAACACGCTGTCGTAGCCGACGGCGCTGAGTTGCTGGCCGAGGCTGGCGAAGCCACTTTCGCGGCCGATGCGCTTGACGATCGAACGGCCCGGCGTCGGCGGAATGGCCAGCGTGATGGCTTCCAGGCCCCGGTCGGTGCGGGTGCCGGTGGAGTAGAAGTTGTTGAAGTACAGACTCTGCTTGCGCAAGGCATCCAGATTCGGTGTCAGGTTGCGCTCATCGCCATTGCTGCCCAGGTACTTGGCACTGAGGCTTTCGATGGTCACCAGCACGATGTTCGGTTTGCGCACAGTGCCCGGGTTGTCGATCACCCGGCGGATGTCCTGTGGATCCTGGCCGATGAAGCGCGCGTTGGGTTCGCTCAATTCAGCACGAATCTGGCCGGCGACTTTTTCCGGCGACAGACTGCTGTAGAACTGGCCATAGTCCAGTTCGTTGTTACGGAACGCGGCGAAGAACTGATACGGGCCATTGCTCGCCAGTTCATTTTGATAGGCATTGCCGCCCTGAGCGCGCGGCGCGTCCTGACTGAGCAGTTGCAGACTCAGTCCCGCGACGACCAACAGACCGAGGGCATTGAGCAGACGACCGCGCAATGGCGGCAGCGGGGCGTCCAGCGCCGCGTTGAAAGGTTTGCGCAACGCGAAACTCAGCGCCACCGCGAGCAGCGCAAGAATGCTCAGCAACGTGCCGATCGGGTAAGACTCCAGCACGTTGTTCAAGACTTCATCGGAATACACCAGATAGTCGACGGCGATGAAGTTGAAGCGCACACCGAACTCGTCCCAGAACAGCCATTCGGCCACGGAGGTGAACAGCATGGCGAACAGACTGACCGTCAGCAGTCCCTGAAGGAACCAGCGATGACCGCGTCGGCGCCACAGGGCCGGCGGACACAACAGCAAATACAGGCCCATCGGCAGCGCGGCATAGGCGAGAAAGCCCAGGTCATACAGCAAGCCGATGCCGAACATGGAAAATGCCACGCCGCCGGCCTCATCCAGATGAGTCAGCAACAGTACGGTTCGGGTCAGGAGAAACACCACCAGCCAGGCGCCGGTGACCAGCAGCAGAAAGCGCACAGGCGCCGTCTTGAAGGAGTCCATTGTCTACATTCCTTATATCTAATGGCGCGAGAGTCTCGCCTTGTCACTGTAGTCAGGTTGTGAACCGATAGTGAAAAACTTGTTAAGGAATGAATTTGGTTGAAAGACTCGATTTGTGGGGCTTGCCGCCCTAGCCCTGAGTCGGCGATGGTCGTAAGCTGCGCGGGCCAAGACGGCCGCTACCGTGTACGGAGGAGGTGCCCATGCGAATTCTATTGGTCGAAGACAACCGCGATATCCTGGCCAATCTGGCCGATTACCTGGGGCTCAAAGGCTACACCGTCGATTGCGCCCAGGACGGTCTGTCGGGCCTGCATCTGGCCGCCACCGAGCACTACGACCTGATCGTGCTCGACATCATGCTGCCGGGCATCGACGGCTACACCCTGTGCAAGCGCCTGCGCGAAGACGCTCGTCGCGATACGCCGGTGATCATGCTCACCGCTCGCGATCAGCTCGATGACCGCTTGCAGGGCTTCAAGTCCGGGGCCGACGATTATCTGGTCAAACCGTTCGCGCTGTCGGAACTGGCAGCCCGGGTCGAAGCGGTGATGCGCCGCACTCAGGGCGGCGGTCGTCGTGCCCTGCAGGTCGGTGATCTGAGCTACGACCTCGATACCCTCGAAGTGACCCGCGAAGGCAAACTGCTCAAGCTCAACCCGGTCGGCCTCAAACTGCTGGCGGTGCTGATGCAAAAGAGCCCGCATGTCCTGCGTCGGGAAATTCTCGAAGAAGCGCTGTGGGGCGATGACTGCCCGGACAGCGACAGCCTGCGCAGCCATGTCCACCAATTGCGTCAGGTGATCGACAAACCATTCGCCAAGCCATTGCTGCACACCGTGCATGGCGTGGGTTATCGCCTGGCCGAGGGCCGCGATGGAGTTTAAGCAAAGCCTTGCCCAGCGGATCATCATCGCCTTTGCGCTGATGAGCGCGCTGGTGGCCGGCGCGTTTGCGATGGGCATCGTCGCGACCGTGCACCTGGTCGAGGAAAAACTGATTTCCGCCGGGCTGGGCGGGGATCTGCAACGCCTGCTGCTGATGGACAACGTCTCGGACTGGAGCCATCGGCCGGAGCCGGATCAGTTGTTCTACTTCAGCGGCGGGCCGGGCGATTTCGAGCTGCCCAAGGACCTGCGGCACCTGGATTCGGGTTTCCATGAAGTCTTTCGCGAGCAGCTGTCGTACCACGCGATGGTCGAGGTGGTCGACGGTCGCCGCTATGTGCTGCTGCAGGATCAAAGCGATTTCGAAGAGCGCGAGCGCGTGCTGTTCGCCGTGGTGCTGGTGGGCTTCGTGCTCAGTCTGGCGCTGGCGGTGTTCCTTGGCTGGGTGCTGGCGCGCAAGGTGATGGCCCCGGTGGTGCGTCTTGCCCGCCAGGTGCGCCATCGCGACCAGTTGCTCGGACTGGCGCCTCCGCTGGCGCCGGACTACGCGGCAGACGAGGTGGGCGAACTGGCGGTGGCGTTCGATGCCACGCTTGGACGTCTGCGTCAGGCGCTGACGCGGGAGCGACTGTTCACCAGCGACGTCAGCCACGAATTGCGTACACCGCTGATGGTGCTGGCCAGTTCCTGTGAACTGCTGCTGGAAAACCCGGGTATCGATCAGCGCGGCAAGGCCCAGGTTCAACGCATCGCGCGCGCCAGTGAGGAGATGCGCGAACTGGTGCAGACCTTCCTGATGCTCGCCCGTGCCCAGCGCGAAGACGCTGGCGCCGCGCCCCGGCACACCCTCGCGCAAGTGGCCGACAACTTGCTCTGTCTGTGGCGCGAGCCCATCGAATCCAAAGGCTTGCAGCTGATTTTCGAACCGGGAAACCCGCCCGACACTCGTTACAACGCGACGCTGCTCAATGCCGTGATGGGCAACTTGCTGCGTAACGCCTTGCACTACACGGAGCAGGGGTTTATTCGCCTGACGCTCAATGAGAACGGTTTCGTGGTCGAGGACTCGGGCGTGGGCATCCCCGAGGAAAAACGTGAAGCCATGTTCCAGCCGTTTGTACGCGGCAACGAAAAGCGCGGCGAAGGGCTTGGATTGGGCTTGTCGCTGGTTCAGCGCATTTGTGAGAACGAAGGCTGGAGCGTCACATTGAGCACGATGGAGCCCAATGGCTGCCGTTTCGAGGTCGATCTGGGCAAGCGCTGAAGATCAGCCGGTTGATGAGGGTACTCCCGCCAACCTGTCCAATTCCTGTATAACCTTGAAATAGTTTGCCGATTTACATGACGTTTTTTTCACAAAGGGATGACCTGACGCTGACACGCCGCTGCTTAAGGTGGCGTCATCAGTAATTCAGGAGTCCTGGTGATGGCCGGCCCGATCAAACTCGATTTTTCCGAAAAGTACGACGACAACCATGCGCAGAAGTACCTGCGCAAACACCAGGACGGTCTGGGGCGTCGTTTGTCCAACTGGCGGGATCAGCAGTTGGCCCGCAAGGCATTGACCCTCGTTGGTGAGCCTGGACTGGTGCTCGACCTGCCCTGCGGCGCAGGACGTTTCTGGCCATTGCTCGCGGAAAAGCCCAACCGGGTGATCATCGGAGCGGACAACTCCGAGTCGATGATCAAGACCGCCATGCAGGCGCAACCGGCGGATGTGGTGAAACGGGTACAACCCTTGCACACGTCTGCGTTCGACATCGCCTTGCCTGATAACGCCGTCGACAGCATTTTCTGCATGCGACTGCTGCATCACATCGGCGAGGCCGAACACCGCCGGGCGATTCTGCGCGAGTTCGAGCGTGTCACCCGGGACAGCGTGATCATTTCGCTGTGGGTGGACGGCAATTTCAAGGCCTGGAAACGCAAGCGCGCCGAGCAAAAGCGTGGTCAGGAGGGTTACCAGAACCGGTTTGTGTTACCGGCCGCAACAGTTGAAAAGGAATTCGAAGACGCGGGATTCCGGATCCAGGAACAACTGGACTTTATTCCGCTCTATGCCATGTGGCGAGTCTACGTATTACGCAAGAGGTAAGAGGATGGCAGTGCAATTTGCAGCAGAAGCGGAAGTCGCTCCCGAGGATCGCTTCGACTACTACTGGAACCAGCGTGGCGAGTGGGTCGAGGAACCCAATGTGCGCCGTGGTGGCGAAAGTGGTGTGCAACGGGTCATGGGGCGCGATGGCCAGCTGCTGTATGCCAAACGCCAGACCGGACATATCTATCGCAGCTGGCAGCACCCGTTCGGCCGACCGACCGTATTGCGCGAGCTCGATGCGCTGACGGGCGTTGCCAAGCTCGGCGTTCGAGTCCCCGAAATCGTGTTCTGCGGTGCCCAGCCCGATCCGAAATTCAAATGGCGTGCGCTGTTGGTGACCAAATCCCTCGATGGCTTTCAGGAGCTTGAGCATTGGGAAGCCGGCGGCGGTCGCGAGCAATATGGCGAAGCCGTCTATGAGCGCGTGCTCAAGGACCTCGCCGAAAACCTGGCGCGCATGCACAAGGGCCGTTGGCAGCACAGCTGCATCTACATCAAGCACGTGTTTGTGCGGGTGACGGGCGAAGGTGAGTCGGCCAAGGTCGAAGTCGCCCTGATCGATCTGGAAAAATGCCGTCAGCGTCTGACCGCTCATCGCGCGGCTGCCCATGACATGAAGCAATTGCGCCGCCACTCGTCGTTCAGCGCGACAGACTGGAAAAAACTCGTCTACTTTTATGAGACGGCGTTTGGCAGCGCTATCAAAGGTTTATAGCGATGAAACTAGAAATTGCTCGAGGTTTGTTTCTGGTAGGAGCCTTGGCAGTTGCATCATTGGCGGTGGCGGCCTGGGAACAGCCACGCATGCAGGTGATCGGCGCCTCGGCGAGCGATCCGCATTGCCCGATGCCACGGGTGGCGAAAGCCGCCGTGGCCACACAACCCGATCATGATCTGTTGCTGTTCATGTTCGGACTTTCTCAAGGGATGAGGCCGCAGAGTTGAATCGATTGAAATCTCTTTCTACAAGAGCCAAAGGCCTCGCTGATGCGGGGCCTTTTTTATTGAGTCATGGCTTTTTTTACTGCGTCATGCCTTGGGATCGGGTTTCGCCAGCAAGGTGTAAACGCAGGGCAGGACAAACAGCGTGAACAATGTCCCGATCGACATCCCGGTGGCAATCACCGTCCCGATGTCGAAACGGCTGACCGCACCGGCGCCGGTAGCCACGATCAGCGGCACCATGCCGAACACCATCGCCGCGGTGGTCATCAACACCGGGCGCAGACGAATAGCCGCCGCTTCCTCCACCGCCTCACGGGGTGTCAGGCCCTTCTCCTTTCGTAACTGGTTGGCGAACTCGACGATCAGGATCCCGTGCTTGCTGATCAGCCCGATCAGCGTCACCAGCCCGACCTGGGTGTAGATGTTCATGCTCGACCAGCCGAGAAACAGCGGAATCAGCGCCCCGCAGATCGACAGCGGCACGGTCACCAGAATCACCAGCGGGTCGCGGAAACTTTCGAACTGCGCCGCCAGCACCAGGAAAATGATCGCCAGCGCTAACGCGAAGGTCACCCACAGCGCGCTGCCTTCCTGGACGAACTGCCGCGATGCGCCGCCGTAATCGAAAGCAAAACCGGCCGGGGCTTCTTCCCGGGCAATCTGCAACACGCTGTCAATGGCTTCTCCCATGCTCACCAGCGGGAACCCGGACAGCTTGGCCGCGTTGAGTTGCTGGAACTGGTTGAGCTGTCGCGGTCGTGCGCGGTCGGTCACGGTGATCAGGGTCGACAGTGGCAGCAGTTCGCCCTGGGTGTTTTTCACGTAGTAATTGTTCAGCCAGTCCGGGTTGTCGCGGTAGGCCCGTTCGACCTGGGCGATGACCTTGTAGCTGCGGCCTTCGATGGTGAACCGGTTGATCTCGGCTTCGCCCAGCAGAGTGGCGAGGGTGCCGCCCAGATCCTGCATCGACACGCCCATCTGCGCAGCCTTGGCGCGGTCGATGTCGACCACCACTTCGGGTTTGTCGAAAGCCAGATCGAGGTCGACGAAGGCGAATTTGTCCGATTCCATGGCGCGCTTCTTGATCCGGTCGGCCACTTGCAGCAACAGCTCGTAGTCATTGGCGGTGTTGATCACGAACTCGAACGGCAGGCCTTCACCGGTGCCGGGCAGCGATGGCAGGTTGAAACCGAAGATCTGCAGGCCCGGAATGCCCTCGAGTCTGCCCTGCACCTCGGGGAGGATTTCCATTTGCGTGCGACTGCGCTCGTTCCACGGCTTGAGCAGGAAACCGCCGATGCCGCTCTGCACCCCGTTGTAGCCGTTGATCTGGAACGAGGAGTAGTACTCCGGGAACTCCTTGAAGATCTTGATGAACTCGTCGGTGTAGGTGTTCAGGTAATCGAGGTTGGTCGGCTGCGGGGCGTTGGCCATCATGAAAATGATGCCCTGGTCTTCGTCGGGTGCCAGTTCCGACTTGGTGAACTTGAGCAGCACCGGAATCAGGCACAGCACGATCACCGCAAACACCAGCACCACCGGCCGGGTATTGAGCGTGCCGTGCAGCATGCTCTGGTAGCGGCGCTTGAGGCTTTCGAAAATCCGGTCGAGGCGGTGGGCCAGACCCGTGGGGTTTTCATCGTGGCGCAGCAGCACGGCGCACATCATTGGCGACAGGGTCAGGGCGACGACGCCGGAGATCACCACCGCCCCGGCCAAGGTCAGCGCAAACTCCTTGAACAGCGCCCCGGTCAGCCCGGTGAGAAAACCGATCGGTGCGTACACCGCCGCCAGGGTGATGGTCATCGACACCACCGGCATGGCGATTTCCCGGGCGCCTTCGAGCGCGGCCTCCATTGGTGTCTTGCCTTCCTCGATGTGCCGGTGGATGTTTTCCACCACCACAATCGCGTCGTCCACCACCAGCCCGATGGCCAGCACCATCGCCAGCAGGGTCAGCAGGTTGATCGAGTAGCCCATCATCTGCATGAAGAACATCACGCCGATCATCGACAGCGGAATGGTCACCACCGGAATCACTACCGAACGCAGGGCACCGAGGAACAGGAACACCACCACGATCACGATCAGCACCGCCTCGAACAGGGTTTTCACCACTTCGTCGATGGAGGCCTGGATGAACAGCGTGGCGTCGTAGGCGATCTCGCTCTTGAGGTTGGGCGGCAACTGGGCTTCCAGCTCCGGCATGATCTTGCGCACTTCCTTGATCACTTCCAGCGGGTTTGCGCCGGGCGTGGCCTTGATCCCGATGTACACCGAGGGCGTGCCGCCGAACGAACTGATGGAGTTGTAGTTTTCCGCGCCCATCTCCACTCGTGCCACATCGCTGAGCAGCACCCGGCTGTCGCCACTGACCTTGAGCGGAATCTTGCCGAAGGCTTCGGCGGACTTCAGCTCGGTGTTGGCATTGATGCTGGTGACCACGTACTCACCTTTCACTTCGCCGGCGGCGGAGAGGAAGTTGTATTGGCGCACCGCGTTGGTCACGTCGCTGGCGCTGAGGCCGAAACCGGCGAGTTTCACCGGATCGATCCACAGGCGCATGGCGAACACCTGGTTGCCGAGAATCTCCGCCTCGGCCATGCCCGGCAGGGTCGCCAGTTTCGGCTGGATCACCCGTGACAGGTAGTCGGTGATCTGCGGGTTGTTCAGCTCCTTGCTGAAGAAGCTGATGTACATCAGCGCCGAGGCGTCGGCGGCCTCCTTGCTCAGCACCGGATCCTCGGCGTCCTGAGGCAGTTTGTTCTTCACCTCGTTGGCCTTGGCCAGCAGTTCGGTAAACAAGCGGTCGCTGTTGGAACCGATGCGCGCGTAGATCGAAATCACCGAGAAGTTCTGGCGACTGACCGAGGTCATGTAGTCGATGCCCTCGGCGCTGGCCAGGCTCTGTTGCATCGGCTGGGTGATGTAGCCCTGGATGGTTTCGGCGTTAGCCCCGGGGTACGCGGTGGTCACCGTGATCAGGGCGTTTTCCATTTGCGGATACTGGCGCAGCGGCAGCTTGCTCCAGGCCTGGAAGCCCAGCAGCACAATCAGCAGGCTGACCACGGTGGCGAGCACCGGGCGGCGGATGAACGGATCGGTAAAAGCCATGGGGTTTCCTTGATCAGTCGGCGCGGGCCGGACTGTTCTGCTCGCCGAGGGTCTTGTCGTCGCTGATGGCAATGTGGGCGCCGTTGTCCAGTTTGATCTGGCCGGCCGTCACCACCTGTTCGCCGCTCTGCACGCCCTTGTTGATCATCACCTGACCTTCGCGGCGTTCGCCGGTCTCGACGAACCGACGCTCGGCGATCAGTACCGGCTGGCCCTTGTCGTCTTTTTCGACGGTGCCGTCTTCGGCTTTTTTCTGGGTGACCACGTACGTCGAGTTGCCGTAGAGGGTGTAGGTGATCGCACTTTCCGGAACCACGATGTGTTTCTGCGGATCCGGCAGCAGCACCTCGATGCTGGTGAACATGCCCGGCAGCAACTTGCCGTCGGGGTTGGCCAGGGTGGCGCGGACCAGAATGTTGCGGGTGGTGCTTTCGACGATCGGGTTGATCGCGGTGATGGCGCCGGTGAAGTGCTGGCCGGGATACGCCGCGACTGTAATCTGCACCGGCTGACCAATGGCCAGTTTCGGCACCGACTGTTCGGGCACGTAGAAGTCGGCGTAAAGGCTGCTCAGATCCTGCAGGGTGGCGATCTTGGTGCCGCTGGCGAGGTAGTCGCCGATGTCCACCAGGCGGATGCCGATGGTGCCGCTGAAGGGCGCGACGATGCGTTTTTTCGCCAGCGCTGCGTTGAGTTGATTGACCGTCGCCTTGTTCTTTTGCAACTGCGCCGAGAGCCGGTCAAATTCGCCTTTGGAGATGGCGCTGCTGCCGACGAGCTGGCTGCCGCGACCGTAATCCAGCTGTGCGAGGCCGAGATCGGCCTTCGCGGTTTCGAGGAAGGCGGCTTCGACGGCGCTGTCCAGTTGCAGCAAGGGTTGGCCGGCCTTGACCTTCTGCCCCGATTCGAACTTCAGCTCGGTGACGGTGCCGGCGTTCTCCAGACTCAGGTCGACGCCTTGCAGCGCCTTCAGCGTGCCAACGGTGGGCAGACGCATCTGCCACGGGCGCTCGACGGCCGTGGCCACGGCGACGCTGATCGGCGGCTTCGGTTTCGAAAAGCCCTGGATCATCGTATAGATCGAGAAGGCCTTGTAACCGGCGAGAAGCAGAACGATCAGCAGTACAACACCCAACATGATCAGCATGCGGCGACGCAGCATATTTCCAGTTCCTTGGAGAAAATCAGGCGAGACAGGCGGGCACATTACCCCGAGTCCGGCAGGGATTCCAACTGCCAGTTTTTACCGGGTATGAGGGGAGGCGATACAAAAAAGCGGTGCCGCCGACCGAACGGTCGGCGGCGAATTTCAGGCCATCAGATGAAGATGGTTGTCCCAGAGCCCTGCGGGCAAATCCAGCGGTTTGGCCAGCAGATCGTCCTGGCGGCAATCGTAGTAGCGGCAACGTCCCTGACCGGAGGTCACGACAAACCCGTCCTTCACCGCACCGACGCCGGCGCAGTCGGGCAGCGGGGCGTCGAGGCGCACTTCGCCGCTGTCCAGATCCCAGATGAAGAAGCGGTTGCCGCGCGGTGCGGTCAGTGCCACCAGGCGCAGCTCGCTGTGCACGGCGACGCTGGCGGTGTAATGCCCCATCGACTGCAACTGATGCTCCGGCACCGGGAACGCCACGAATGGCTGACCGGGACGTTTGATCGCCAGCAGCTCCGAGCGCTCATGGGAAGGCCCCATGAATTGCTGGCCGGCGACGATGGTGCCGTCGCTGGCGATCCCCAGGTGGCGCACGCTGTTCATCTGCTGGGCGAGGGTTTCCTTGCTCAGCAGGGTGCCGTCGCGTTGCATCAGCACCAGGCTCGGTTCCATGGCGTCGAGGTTCATGTCGACCCGGCTTTCGGCCTCGGTGCGGATCCCGCCGTTGGCCACCACCAGGGTTTCACCGTCGGGCATCCACGACACCTGATGCGGGCCGAGACCGTGGGTGGAAATCTCGCCGCTGTGCACCAGCCGTTCGCCTTCGAATTTGTACACCCCGAGCAGGCCACGGCCCGGATCGGTGGTGTCGTTTTCGGTGGCGTACAGGTAGTCGCCGCTGTGGTGGATCACCGCGTGGCCGTAGAAGTGCCGGTTCGGCTGCGACGTCACGGTTTGCAGCAATCCACCGTTGCGCAGGTCGATCAGGTAGCTCTCGGTGCCCGGCCGGCGGGCGACGAACAGCGCGATTGGCAGCGTCGGGTGATTGATGATGTCGTGGCAGCGCTGGCCGACTTCGGTGGCAAACACCTGGGTGCCGTCCAGCCGATAACCGACGGCGTAATGCTTGCCGTCGGTGTCGTCCCGCGCCGACAGCAGCAGCGGGCTTTGGTCCTTGCGCTTGAACAGCGTCCAGCCGCCCAGTGTCACTGCTCCCAGCAGCAAACTACCTAAAGTCAGAGCCTGGCGTCGCAGCATGGCACGTGCCCTCATCAGTCACCGTCGTTGGCGTTGAAGCCCAGTTGGATGCCCAGCGCCTTGGCCAGCTCGCCTTCGTGCAGGCGGTGGACGACGTTGAGGCTGTCGTAGATGTCGTTGAGCTGCTGGCGACCGGCGTCATCGTTGAGCATTTCGGTCAGCGAGCGCTGAGTGCTGCCGAACAGTTTGAGCGATGCCGCGTAGGCTGCATCGATCTTGTCCGCCAGCGGCTTTTGTTCAGCCGGCAGCAGGCCGCGCAGGCCTTTGTTGTCGACGCCTTCCCAGACGGTTTTGGCCGCTGCGAGGCTGGCTTCCAGCGACTCCATGGACGACTGGCTGCGCCATGCGTCAGCCTGGAACGGCTGAGGCACACCCTTGCTCTGGCGGCCCATCGGGGTGCCGAGTTTTTTCTTCAGAGTGTCGAGGGCGGTGACCTGTACCCGCAGCAGATCGGCGATCGCTTCGTGGGAGTCGGCGTAGCGCTGGTTCGGGAACTTGCTCATCTGCGCGAGCATGCCGTCGGTGTTGTTCCAGCTGCTGAGAATCTCTTCGGCCAGTTGTTTCTGACGTTCGCCGATGGCTACCAGCAGTGGGCAGTACTTGGCTTTCTGCGCGTCGTTGGCCACGTCAGGCTTGGCGTCGAACAGGATGTACTCGTAAGCGGACAGGCCTTGAACCACGACGCTGGACTTGGCCAGTGCGGCGGCATCGATCTGCGGCTGCGCGGTGACCAGTTGCTCGACCTGACGGCCGACCAGGTTTTTCTTGTCTGGCCAGAACTGCACCTGCCACGAACGGTTGCCCTCGGCCAGCGGGCCGATCAACAGCGGTTGCAACTCGGCCCAGGCTTTCTGCGCGTGCAGGAAGTCGGCACGGGCGGTGTCCAGCGACTCTTTGCCCTGGCAGTAGGCGAGGGCGCTGACGGCCAGTTGCTTGTCGGCTTCGACCCAGCGGGTGTAGGTCGGCAGGATCACCGATTTGGCGATGGCCGCCGAGGTGACGGCTTGCGGATCCTGCGGCGAGCACGCGCCGAGGGCCAGTGCGGCAAGGCTGGTGAACAACAGCTTGGGACGGAACATGTCGGGCTCCCGATTCTTTTAAGTGTTTAAAGTGAGTTCAAGAACGCCAGCAGCGCGGCACGCTGCTCGGCGTTGAAAGACAAAACCTGTTGCTGCGCCGCCTTCGCTTCGCCGCCGTGCCAGAGCACGGCTTCGAGCAGGTTGCGGGCGCGGCCGTCATGCAGAAACTGGGTGTGGCCGCTGACCGCCTGCGTCAGGCCGATGCCCCACAGCGGCGGGGTGCGCCAGTCGCGGCCGGAAGCCTGGAATTCGGTGCGGTTGTCCGCCAGCCCTTCGCCCATGTCGTGCAGCAGCAGATCGCTGTACGGGCGAATCACTTGATTTGCCAGTTCAGGTTCGGCCGCGTTGGCGGCGGTGGTGTATTTCGGCGTGTGGCAGGACTGGCATCCCGCCTGGAAAAACAGATTCTTGCCGGCCAGCACTTGCGCATCGTTGACGCCACGACGGGCGGGAACGGCGAGGTTGCGGCTGTAGAACAGCACCAGGCGCAGGATGTTGTCGCTGACTTCAGGTTCGCCGTCCGGGCCGTTGCCGTTCGGCGCCTGTTTGCAGGCGGTTTGCGCGTCGGTGCAGTCATCAAACGGTCTCAGGCTGGTGGTGAGGCCCATATCACCAGAAAACGCGTGAACATTTTGTTGATTGAGGTTCGGCTGGCCGGCTTTCCAGCCAAATCGCCCCATGACGGTCTTGTGCTGCTCATCGTCCCAGACCCGGTTTGGCCGGCCGTTGATGCCGTTGTTCTCTTTGGCCTGCGCGGCGGCGTTGGCGAGGATCGCTTCCTCGGGGATCGCTTCGAGCAGGCCCAGGCCGATCATCGGCGGAGCCACTCGCGCAGAAAAACGCGTGTCCGGGTGCATCGGGCCGTAGCCGAGCTGGGTGATCTGCAAGACCGGTTTACGCAGCTCGACCTCGGTGCCGTCCTTGAAGCGCACCGGCACTGGCGTGTAATCGACCCGCACCTTGCCTTCCGGCGCGACGCCGGGGACGGCCATGTCCTGGAACTGGCCGCCGTAGACCGGCTCGGGCACCACGCCCACCTGTTCGATGACCTTGGCATAGGCCGGCGCATCGGGAATCGACAGACGCACCAGCATTGAAACCGCGTTGGCCGCATCTGGCGTCGGCGGATGGCCGCGACCGTCCTTGATGTGGCAGTTCTGGCAGGCGTTGGTGTTGAACAGTGGGCCGAGACCATCGCGAGCGGTGGTGGTCGACGGCGCGATCACCCACGGGCTGCGGAAGAAGCTGTTGCCGACGCTGAAGTCCACCCGCCGCGAGGGCGGCAGGTTGGCGGACGGCAGGGAAAACGCGTTCTGATCGCTCTTGCGCACGGTCGCCGCGCCGCCGGAACGAGCCTCACCCGGCTCGGCCTTGGTGAAACGCGGGGCGTCATCGCAGGCACTCAGGCCCAGGGCCAGAAACAGTGCGGACAAGCGAAGAGGCAGCGAGGGCATCAGACTTCCTGCAAGAAGGGCAAAATCAAAGGCGCAAAGTCTAACAGGGCAGGGGGGATTGAATAAGAGGAATTATCGTTTGCTTGATGTGGGGCAGGGTTTGGCTTTAGATCGAGGTGCTGCCATCGCTGGCAAGCCAGCTCCCACAGGGTTTGGTGGTGAACACAGAGATTGCAAACACCGCGGTACTTGTGGGAGCTGGCTTGCCAGCGATGGGGCCATCAGCATCACCACAAATAGCAGCTATGAAAAAGGCGACCCGAAGGTCGCCTTTTTTAACTCGGACCCTGTGATCAGAACTCGTGATCGGCGTTGTCCGGGTTCAGGTCGCTGATGCCCAGTTTGCCGGCAGCGGCTTCGATCGAACCGGTCTGCTTGACCAGCGAAGCGATGGCGTCGCGGACGATCTGGTTGCCGGCGGTGTTGCCGGCCGCGATCAACTGGTCGTAGTGCTCACCCTTGTTGGCGTGATCGACCATGACCTGGATCTTGGCTTCGGTGGCGGCCAGATCGGCTTTCAGTGCGGTGTCGGCAGCCGGGTCAACCTTGGCCACCAGCGACGACAGGCTGGCGCCGGTCATTTTGGTGCCGTCGACACGGGTGTACTCGCCCAGGTAAACGTTACGAATGCCCTTGGCATCGTAGAAGTGCGAGTTGTGGGTGTTGTCGCTGAAGCAATCCTGTTCGTCTTCCGGGGAGTTCGCTTCCAGGGACACTTTCATGCGCTCGCCAGCCAGCTCGCCCAGGGACAGGCTGCCCATGCCGAACAGCATTTTGCGCAGGCCGCTTTCAGCCGGTTCGGCTTCCAGGGTGGCGCGGTAGTTGTCGGCAACGTTCGGCTTCCAGTTACCGACCATTTCTTCCAGGTCGCTGACCAGCAGCTGGGTCACGGCTTTCAGGTAGGCACGACGACGATCGTTGTGACCGCCGGTGGCGCCTTTGCCTTCCAGGTAGTCCGACGCAGGACGGTTGCCGGCACCAGGGCCGGTGCCGTTCAGGTCCTGGCCCCAGAGCAGGAATTCGATGGCGTGGTAGCCGGTAGCAACGTTGGCTTCGGAACCGCCGAGCTCGTTCAGGCTGGCGAGTTTTTCCGGAGTGATGTCCTTGACGTCGACCTTGTCTTCGCCGACCTGTACTTCGGTGTTGGCGATGATGTTGGCGGTGGCGCCCGGGTTGCCCAGTGCGTGTTCGTAGGATTTGTCGACGTAGTCGATCAGGCCTTCGTCCAGAGGCCAGGCGTTCACCTGACCTTCCCAGTCGTCGATGATGGTGTTGCCGAAGCGGAACACTTCGCTCTGCAGGTAAGGAACGCGAGCGGCAACCCAGGCAGCCTTGGCGGCTTTCAGGGTGTCGGCGTTCGGCTTGGCGAGGAACGCGTCGATGGCGGTTTGCAGGGTTTTCGCGGTGGATTCGGCATCGCTGTAAACGGCGAAGACCATGTCGGCGTAGTGCGAGACAACGGCTTTGCCGGCGGCCTCGTCGACTTTACCGGCAGCAGCAGGCGCAGCCGGTGCAGCGGTGCTCGCAGCCGGAGTCGGCGCAGGAGCGGCGGCCTTTTCTTTGTCTTTACCTTCGCCGCAACCGGCGAGGGAAATAGCGATGGCCAGCAGACTGGCGGTAGCCAGAGGCATACGAATCATGGCGAACATCCTGCTTCGGTAATTGAGTGGACAGGCGCGGGGGTGCGCAAAAGCTGCGACATAATGCAAATCTTTCGCATTATGTGTAAAGGGTTGTAGCTGGAAATATTTCCTATTTGCGCGGGGTCTGCGCTGGATCAACAGCGTAGACCACGCCCGGCGGATCAAGGGTTTTGCCGGGCTTCGCAGACAGGTTTCAGAGGATGGCCGCGTTGCTACGCTGGGCCTGCTTGAGATAAACGCTCAACTCCCGCGCCGGCAGCGGTTTGCTGTAGTGGTAGCCCTGACCTTCGTGGCAGCCTTCGGAGATGATGTAGGTTTCCTGTTCGGCGGTTTCCACGCCCTCGGCGATCACCTGCATGCCGAGGCTCTTGCCCAGTTGAATGATGGCGCGAACGATGGTCGCGTCATCGTCGTCATCCAGCAGGTCCTGGACGAAGCTCTTGTCGATCTTGATCTTGTCCAGCGGCAGACTCTTGAGATAGCTCAGCGACGAATAGCCGGTGCCGAAGTCGTCGATGGCGATCAACGCACCAGAGCGGCGCAGGCTCAACAGGTGCTGAGCGGCGGTGCTGATGTCTTCCATCAGGCCGGTTTCGGTGACTTCCAGCTCCAGACTGCGCGGCGGCAGGCGGTACATCTGCAACAGGTTATTGACCACTCTCGGCAGTTCGGCGTGGTGCAGTTGCACGGTGGACAGGTTGACCGCCATGCGCAGGTCGACGAAGCCCTGATCGTGCCAGTCGCGCAGTTGCTTGCAGGCCTGATCCAGCACCCATTCGCCGATGGCGATGATGGTGCCGTTCTGCTCGGCCAGCGGGATGAACAGGTCCGGCGGCACCAGACCGTGTTCCGGATGCTGCCAGCGGATCAATGCCTCGACCCCGACTACGCGATGATCGCGGTAGCTGATCTGCGGCTGATAGACGAGGTAGAACTGGTCGCGCAACAGCGCGTCGCGCAGGTCTTTTTCCAGTTCGCGACGGCGGCGCATCTCGCTGTCGACGCTGGCGATATAGAACTGATAGCGGTTGCGCGAGCGGGTCTTGGCCAGGGTCATGGTCTGCTCGGCCTTCTGCAACAGTTTCTCGGTGCTGTCGCCATCCTCCGGGAACAGGGTGATGCCGATGGTGGCGCGCAGACGGATTTCCTGATGATCGAGGGCGAACGGCGCTTCGAGGTCATCGAGAATGCTCTGCGCCAGTTCCGCCGCTTCGTAAGGCTGTTCGATATCGGCCTGCACCAGCGCGAACTGGTCACCGCCGAGTCGGGCGAGGGCGCCGAGGCGACCGCTGTGGGCGCGTAGACGATCAGCCAGGGCCAGCAGCAATTGGTCGCCAGTCTGGTAGCTGAATTGTTCGTTGATGCCTTTGAAGTCATCCAGTCCGACACACAACACCGCAACCCGGCGCTGCAGCTTGCCGGCATCCACCAGAATCTTGTCCAGTTGCTGCTGCAATTGCTGGCGATTCGGCAGGCCGGTGAGGAAATCGTATTGGGCCATGCGCAGCAGGCTGTTTTCTGCCTCGTGGCGCAGGTGGGTATTGCGTTCGATGGATTCGAGCAACTGGTTGGCGGTGTTGATCCAGATCCCCAGTTCGTTTTTCTCGTGGCCCTTGAGCTGCGGAATCTTGTGTTCGCTGGGGCGGTCCGGATTGATCTCGGTGAGGTGTTCGATGATCCGCGACAGCGGTTTGGTCAGCAGCCAGTGATAGACCAGGTACAGCACCAGGCCCATGGCCAGGGCGCGCAACACGCCGGAAATGAAGATGATCACCGAGCTGACGATGAAACCCTGACCGTAGGTGGCCGTGTCGAGGGTAATGCTCAGGTCGCCGTAATACTCGCTATACGGCCCACGTCCCACCAGTTGGGTGGTAAACGTGCGCTCCTGGCCGAGGATCAGGTCGGTCAGCCAGCGACTGTTGGAATGCTGCAGCTCACGGGATTTCTGCGCGAGCATCGCTTCGTTGGGATGGCCGATGGAGGCCTGGCGCACGGCGTCGTCCTGGAACAGGCCTTCGATCACCTGCATGCCCATCTCCCGGTCCAGGCTGTAGACAGCCTGGGTGGAGGGATCGCGGAACATGTCGAGGATGCGTTCGGCATCGCCGGCGACGGCCTGGCGTGTTTTATAGGCATCGAAAACGATCTGCGCGCAGCTCAAGACCACGCCGACGATCAATGCCGACAGGAGCACGACCCGGAGCAACTTCACCGACAAGCTGTTCTTGAGTTCCAGCTTCAAAGGGTTATTCCTTGTTCCGTGCGGGTAGCGTCAAGTTGCCATGAGTATTGGCAATCCCGTGTTGGCAGTCAAAGGGACAATCGAGCCGCGGAAAATTTGTCCGTGGCCTTGGCCGAAATGCTGCTGTCTGGAGTATTTGCCCTATTTGTACTGTGTCGGTAGTTTTGGCCTCCAACTTGAGGGGCGTCGGACAATTTTTCCTCTTTTGATGGTAGTTCGCCGTGGCTTGGGAGCAAGGCGAGAAGGGCTGCTTTGCGTGTGGGAAAAGGCCCTGTTTGTGATGGGACGCACCCGTGATGATTTCTGCGGGCAGAAAAAAACCCGGCAATAACCGGGTTTTTTGTCTGGCGTGCAGCTTAAGCGGTGAAGGTCTTGCCTTCGAACTGCTCGGCCACGAACTTCCAGTTGACCAGGTTCCAGAACGCCTCGACGTACTTAGGACGCAGGTTACGGTAGTCGATGTAGTAAGCGTGTTCCCACACGTCGCAGGTCAGCAGCGGGGTGTCGCCGCTGGTCAGCGGGTTGCCGGCGCCGATGGTGCTGGCCAGAGCCAGGGAACCGTCAGCCTTTTTCACCAGCCAGCCCCAGCCGGAACCGAAGGTGCCGATCGAGGTTTTGCTGAACTCTTCCTTGAACTTGTCGAACGAACCGAAAGCCGCGTTGATGGCTTCAGCCAGTGCGCCGGTTGGTTGACCGCCGGCGTTTGGCGCCAGGCAGTTCCAGTAGAAGGTGTGGTTCCAGACCTGAGCGGCGTTGTTGAAGATGCCGCCCGAGGAAGTCTTGACGATTTCTTCCAGGGTCTTGCCTTCGAACTCGGTGCCTGGCACCAGGTTGTTCAGGTTCACGACGTAGGTGTTGTGGTGCTTGTCGTGGTGGAATTCCAGGGTTTCCTTGGAAATGTGCGGCTGCAGGGCATCGTGTGCGTAAGGCAGCGGCGGCAATTCGAAAGCCATGATGATTCTCCTAATCAGGTCTGTTGCGGTGAGCGCAAGGCCGATCACGGGCGGCCAGAAATGCACCGGCGAGTTTTTACTCTTTGCGGCGCAGGGTTCGGATCATAGCACCGGGGGTGCGGCTTAACCACGCAACAACTGTGTGGGATAGAGGTTCCAGAGCCTTTTGGAATAATTCAGGACGCCAATATCAATTGCCCTGCCACGGTGAACATCATCACCGCCACCAGCAGATCAAGAATCCGCCACGTACTCGGCCGCGCCAGCCATGGTGCGAGCCATGCCGCGCCGAACGCCAGGGTGAAGAACCACAGCAGCGAAGCACTCGCCGCGCCCACGACATAAGCGCCGGGCACCGACTGTTGCGCACCGAGGGAGCCGATCAGCAAAACGGTGTCGAGATAGACGTGCGGGTTGAGCAGGGTCACCGCCAGTGCGCTGAGCATCACCGCCCGCAACGAACGCACGGTCTGGTTTTCACCCTGTTGCAGGCTCTGTTTCGAGCAGGCCCGGCGCAACGCCTGGCTGCCGTACCAGATCAGGAACACCGCGCCGCCCCAGCGGGCAACCGCCAGCAAGGTCGGGTTCTGCGCCAGCACCGTGGCCAGACCGAACACACCTGCCGCCACCAGCAACGCATCACAGGCGACGCACAGCGCGGCGACCGGCAGGTGATGTTCACGCCGCAGGCTCTGCGCCAGGACAAAAGCATTCTGCGTACCAATCGCCATGATCAGCCCGAACGCCACCAGCAAACCGTTGGTATAGCTTTGCCACATGACGGTTACTCCGCGTTGGCTGCGAGATCGCGCAGCACTTTCATGGCACGTTCGGCGTCGGCCTGACCGACGAACAGATGGTCGTGGTAATAACCGGCGATCACGTTGCAACTGATGCCGGCCTTGCCCAGTGCGGTGGCGAATGCGGCGGTCAGGCCGACCGCTTCCAGCGCCGAGTGCACGTTCAAGGTGATCCAGGCTGCGACGTAGTCGAAGCTGAAACCGGCGCGCTCGGCGTGGGAACGTTCGAGAATCACCGTCAGGCCTTCCTGTTCTCGGAAACTGCCTACAACTTCCAGACCGCTCGGCAACTGACCGTCGCGCAAGGTGCAGAACACGTATTCGCCGGCATTGAGCTGCGGGCTCATGCTGCGCAGCAGGGTGGTCAATGAGGTTTCGCCAGCCATGGGGGTGGTCCTTGATAAAGAGTGCTTGCTGGCTATTCTCCCGGTTGACGCTGTATAAGAAAAACCAATAGTGCTGATCGCTCATTAGGAAAACTGATGTTCGACTACAAATTACTTTCCGCTCTGGCCGCCGTGGTCGAGCAGGCCGGATTCGAACGGGCGGCGCAGGTGCTGGGCCTTTCGCAATCGGCGATATCCCAGCGGATCAAACTGCTGGAGGCGCGGGTTGGCCAGCCGGTTTTGGTGCGCGGCACGCCGCCGTCGCCCACCGAAATTGGTCGGCGTCTGCTCAACCATGTGCAGCAGGTGCGCCTGCTTGAACGGGATTTGCAGACGCTGGTGCCGGCGCTGGACGAAGAAGGCCTGCCGGAGCGCCTGCGTATCGCCCTGAATGCCGACAGCCTCGCCACCTGGTGGGCCGAGGCGGTGGGCGACTTCTGCGCCGAACAACATCTATTGCTTGATCTGATCGTCGAAGACCAGACCGTCGGCCTCAAGCGCATGCGCGCTGGTGAAGTAGCCGGTTGCCTGTGCGCCAGCGAGCGACCGGTGGCAGGCGCGCGCAGCGTGCTGCTCGGGGCGATGCGCTATCGGGCGCTGGCCAGCCCGGCGTTCATCGAGCGGCATTTTCCCGACGGTGTGCGGGCCGAACAATTGCCACGCACCCCCGCATTGGTCTTCGGCCCGGACGATTTTCTCCAGCATCGATACCTCGCGTCCCTCGGCGTCGATGGCGGTTTCGAACATCACCTGTGCCCGTCGTCCGAAGGTTTCATCCGCCTGACCGAAGCCGGGCTCGGCTGGGGACTGGTGCCGGAATTGCAGGTGCGCGAGCAACTGGAGCGCGGCGTACTGCGTGAACTGTTGCCAGATAAACCGATCGACGTGCCCTTGTACTGGCATCATTGGCGCAATGGCGGTCAGTTGCTCGGGCTGTTGACCGAGCAATTGGTGCGCTCGTCGGCGCAATGGCTGGTGCCGTTGGACTGACGGCCAGCGTCAAGACTCACGAATCAGGCAAAACGAAAGACAGCGGAGCTCTACATGAAAATTCTGGTCACCGGCGCAAGCGGCTTCATTGGCGGACGCTTTGCGCGTTTCGCCCTGGAGCAGGGCCTGGACGTGCGGGTCAACGGTCGCCGGGCCGAGGGTGTCGAGCATCTGGTGCGTCGCGGTGCCGAGTTCGTTCAAGGCGATTTGAGCGACCCGGATCTGGTGCGTGCGCTGTGCAGCGATGTCGAAGCCGTGGTGCATTGCGCCGGTGCGGTCGGCTTGTGGGGACGCTATCAGGACTTCCATCAGGGCAATGTGCAGGTCACCGAAAACGTGGTCGAGGCTTGCCTGAAACAACGGGTTCGGCGGCTGGTGCATCTGTCGTCGCCCTCGATCTACTTTGACGGTCGCGACCATCTCGGCCTGACCGAAGAACAAGTGCCCAAGCGCTTCAAGCATCACTACGCCGCGACCAAATACCTGGCCGAGCAAAAGGTCTTCGGCGCCCAGGAATTCGGACTCGAAACCCTCGCTCTGCGCCCGCGTTTCGTCACCGGCGCCGGCGACATGAGCATCTTCCCGCGCTTGCTGAACATGCAGCGCAAGGGCCGTCTGGCGATCATCGGCAACGGTCTGAACAAGGTCGATTTCACCAGCGTGCACAACCTCAACGAAGCGTTGCTCAGCAGTTTGCTGGCCGATACTTCCGCGCTGGGCAAGGCCTACAACATCAGCAACGGCGCTCCGGTGCCGCTGTGGGATGTGGTCAATTACGTGATGCGCAAGATGGAAGTCCCACAGGTCACCAAGTACCGTTCCTACGGACTGGCCTACAGCGTGGCGGCGCTCAACGAAGGGGTGTGCAAGCTCTGGCCCGGGCGTCCCGAGCCGACCCTGTCGCGCCTGGGCATGCAGGTGATGAACAAAAATTTCACCCTCGACATCAGTCGCGCCCGGCATTATCTGGACTACGATCCGAAAGTCAGTCTGTGGACGGCCCTCGATGAGTTCTGTGGCTGGTGGAAGGCCCAGGACATTCGTTGATACGAATCTGCCGGCCGGCACTGAACCGCGCCACGGCTTGAGGGTCAACCCCAGCGGCCGCGGGGTTTATACTTCGCCCCAATCTGCCATCACCGCGTTTCACAAAGGTTGCCTCAATGTCCATGCGTAACGATGCCCACGACGATTTCGACGATGTACCGAGCCTGCGCGCCGATACCCTCGATGACGACGATTTCCCGGCCACCGCCCGCACCACCGTGCATTCGCGCACGCCGCCGGTGGTCAAGGTCAAGGCCGCCAGCACCGGGCCGTTGTGGGCATTGGTCGGCGCATTGTTCTTCGCCTTCATCGGTCTGGCCTGGTGGAGCTTCCAGCAGATTTCGCTGATGGAGCAGCAACTGGTGGCGACCCAGGAAAGTTTCGCGCGCATCAGTGAGGAAGCGGCGGGGCGCCTGCAGGACATTTCCGGCAAGGTCGTGGCCAGCCAGACCAACGTCACCACCGACAGCGAAGCCCTGAAGCTGCAGATCAAACAGTTGCAAAGCGCCCTTCAGGATCAGAGCAAACAGCAGCAAGGCGTGGCCGGGCAAGCGACGGATCTGGACAAGCGCTTGGCGCAGATGACCGCCCAGACCACCGAACAACAGAACGCCAACACCCAGTTGCAGGCCCAGGTCAAAGCCCTGAGCGCCGAGCTGGCCACGCTGAAAAGCACGCCGGCCGACACCAGCAAGCTCGACGCCCAGCTCAAGAGCTTCGATGCACAGGTGAAGGGGTTCGATGCGCAGTTCAAGAGCCTCGGTGCCGACATCACGGCCCTGAAAAAACAAGGTGGGTCGAACCCTGCGATCGATCGTCTGGAGCAGGAAATCGTCATCCTCAAGAGCGAGCAGGACAACCGTCCGGCCGCTGCGCAGGGCGGCACCAACACCGCCGAATTCGATGCGTTCCGTGGGCAGATGACCCGCAACATCAACACCCTGCAAGCGCAGATCCAGAACCTGCAACAGCAACTCAACGCCCGTCCGTAAGCCTCTTGTGTGGCGAGGGAATGAACGCCCTCGCCACAGCAACATTCAGAAGCTTTCTGAATATCCATACATGCCTTCAGGCCGTCTACGCTCTTGAAACACCAACAAGAACGAGGGATGCGTCATGGGGTTTGTGCACAAGCTGGCCTGGCTCGGCGCGGTGCTGCTGTTGAGTTTCGGTCAGGCCAACGCGGCCACCACGGAAAAAGATGACAGCAAGGCCGCCATCGCCTTGCTGGAAAAGGCGCTGGCCTATTACCACGACAACGGCGACAAGGCGTTCGCGGCGTTCAGCCGTCAGGGCGAATTCGTCGACAAGGACCGTTACGTGTTCGTGGTCGACACCAAGGGCGTGATGCTTGCCAGCGGCGGGCCGTCGTCGGCATTGATCGGTCGCGACGTCAGCGAAGTCCTCGGGCCGGACTTGCAGAAGTCCTTCAAGGACGCCTTGAAAGTGCCGGAAGGCAACGGCATCCAGCAGGCCGAATACCGCTGGCAGAACTGGTCCGACGGCAAGGTTGAGCGCAAGCACGTTTACTATCAACGCATCGGTCAGCGGATTCTGGCGGTGGGTTACTACTTGCCGCGCGCGTCGGCGGAACAGGCGAAAGCGTTGCTCGACAAAGCGGCCACCGATTTGACCAAGGACGAGAAGGGCACGCTGTCCGCGATCAACTCGCTCAAGGGCGGTTACCTGCAGGACGACCTGTATGTGTTCGTGGTCAATCTCGACAACAAGCGCTACGTCGCCCACGGCACGAATTTGCGTCTGATCAACACCGATTTTGCCAAGGTCGATGACCCGGAAGGCAAACCGGTGGGCGAGCCGATTCTGGCGCTGATCGGCAAACAGGATGAGGGCGAGTACGAGTACCGCTGGAAAAACCCGGTGACCGGCAAGGTCGAGGACAAGCATGCCTACCTGAAGAAGGTCGGGAACATGCTGGTGGCGGTCGGTTATTACAGTGCTTGATTGCTGAAAGCTCCCACGCCGCGCGTGGGATCCATTGGCATCAATCAGCGGGCGCCGTGTTCACGGCCCCGCAGCAACCGGTTGGGCATGGCAATCGCCGCCGCCAGCCCGAGCAGCGACACCGCCGCGCTGACCATCAGCAAATGCCGGAACGTCACCAGCAATTCGGCACGCAAGGCGTTCTGCGCGTCGCCGGGCGCCGCGTTCAGACCGTCGAGCAGCACGTTGCCGGAATGCCCTTCGCTCATCAGCGAGCTGCCGGCCAGGTGAGCGAAACTGGAATCCTGCAACAACGCCAGCAACAGCGCCGACATCAACGCTACCCCCACCGCGCCGCCCAGTGAGCGGAACAGGTTGGTGGTGCTGGTGGCGACGCCAATGTCCTTTTGCTCGACCGAATTCTGCGTGCCGACCAGCGAGGTCGGGAACTGCATGCCACCGGCGATCCCGCTGAGCAACATGAACAGGCTGCTGAGCAGCGTCGCATCGGGCGGGCTGAAGGCCATGCCGAGGATCGAGATCGGCATCAGCAGCGCGCCGGTCAGAATCTGCGGTTTATAGCGACCGGTGATCGAGGTGCGACGTCCGGCGAAATACGCGCCGATCGGCAAACCCATCGCCAGCGGTAGCAAGTGCAGGGCAGCGCTATCGGCCCCGGCGCCGGTCACGCTCTGAAAGCGCAGCGGCATCAGCACAATCAACGAAATCGCCTGGAAGCTGCAAAAGAAAATCGTGCACCAGCACAGCAGGGCGCTGCGGTTGGTGAACAGGTGCATCGGCAGCAACGGCTCCCGGGCGCGCCGCTCGTGCCAGACAAACACCGCCAACACTGCTACCGCGCAAGCGAACAGGCCCAGTACTTCGCTGCTGCGCCACGCATGGCCCTGGCCGACCTGAGTGATCGCCAGCAACAGCGCGGTCAGGCCGATGATCATCAGCAGCGTGCCGAGGTAATCGATGATTGGTTTGCGCTGGGGAATCGGCAGGCCGATCAGGTTGCGTCGCGCCACCCAGTACGCGCCGAGGCCCAGTGGCAGGTTGATCAGGAACACCCAGCGCCATGACAGGTACTCGGTCATGTAACCGCCGAGCACCGGGCCGGCCACACTGGCCACCGCGTACATGCTGGAGAAATAGCCCTGATAACGCCCGCGCTCGCGAGGCGGAACGATGTCGCCGATGATCGCCTGACTCACTGAAATCATCCCGCCAGCGCCGATGCCCTGGAAAATCCGCGCCAGCACCAGTTGCTCCATGCTCTGGGCCATGCCGCAGAACAGCGAGGCGAGGGTGAACAGGCCCATGCCGAACAGCATCAGTTTGCGCCGCCCGTACAGGTCACCGAGCTTGCCGTAGATCGGCACCGCCACGGTCATCGCCACCATGTAGCCGGAAATCACCCAGGCCAGCAGGCTGACGTCCTTGAATTGTGCGGAGATGGCCGGCATGGAAACGGCGACGATGGTCTGGTCCAGCGCACCGAGAAAGATCGCCATCATCAGCGCGACCAGCACGCTGCGAATGGCCGGTTTGGGCGTTTCGGGATGGTTGAGATTGGTCACGGGCGAACCTGCGGGCAGTGATTGACCCGCAGTGCCACGGCGAGCGGGTGAGTGCTCGCCAGTGTAAGTCGGTAGCAGGCTATTCGATAGCCTCATAAGGAAGCCCGACGTAATTTTCTGCAATGGTTTTTTGACCGGCCTCTGAGCTGACAAAGTAGTCCAGTTCCGAAGCGCAGATTCGCTGACTGAAATCATCATGCTCGTCGAAGCGGTGCAGCATCGAAGTCATCCACCAGGAAAATCGCTCGGCTTTCCACACCCGGCGCAGACAGATCTCCGAGTATTTCTCCAGCAAGTCTGTGCGACCTTCGCGGTAAACCTTCAGCAAAATCCTGAACAGCGTGCTGACATCGCTGGCCGCCAGATTCAAGCCCTTGGCACCGGTCGGCGGAACGATGTGCGCCGCATCCCCGACCAGAAACATCCGCCCGTATTGCATCGGCTCGACCACAAAACTGCGCAGCGGCGCGATGCTCTTTTCAATCGACGGACCGGTCACCAGTTTCTGCGCCAGATCCTCCGGCAGACGATTGCGCAGCTCATCCCAGAAACGCTGATCCGACCAGTCGTCGACGTGTTCTTCGGCCGGCACTTGCAGGTAATAACGGGTGCGGGTCGCCGAGCGCATGCTGCACAGGGCGAAGCCGCGCTCGTGGCGGGCGTAGACCAGTTCATCGTGAATCGGTGGTGTGTCGGCGAGAATGCCCAGCCAGCCAAACGGATAAACCCGTTCGAAGACTTTCAGGCAGTCCTCGGGAATCGACTGCCGGGCCACGCCGTGGAAACCGTCGCAACCGGCGATGTAGTCGCAATCGACGCGCCAGGTTTCGCCGTCCTTTTCGAAGGTGACATAGGCTTCGTCGCTTTTCATGCCACAGGGAACGACATGGCTGGCTTCATAGATTGTCTGTCCGCCGGTCTCCCGACGAGCGGCCATCAGGTCGCGGGTGACCTCGGTCTGGCCATAGACCATCACGGTTTTTCCACCGGTCAGGGCTTGCAGGTCGATGTGGATCCGGCGCCCGTCGAGGGCCAGTTCGAAACCACCGTGCACCAGACCTTCGGCGTCCATCCGCTGACCCACGCCAGCCTCGCGCAACAGCTCTACCATGCCTTGTTCAAGCACACCGGCGCGGATTCGGCCGAGCACATAGTCAGGTGTCTGACGCTCCAGAATCAGGGTGTCGATGCCGGCGTTGTGCAGCAGTTGGCCGAGCAACAATCCGGACGGACCGGCGCCGATGATGGCGACTTGGGTTTTCAGCGTTTTCATTGTTTTTATGACTCGCAAGCTTCACGCGACAACGGCCGGTGAATGATTTTCAGGATTCGAGTGCTTGCATTTTTCCCTTGCGGGTCTGTCAATTGAAGGTGAAAACTGAGCCGATACCTGTACATTCTGCCAATCGGTGCGATTATCGCCCGCAAACCTCGAGGCCTGGATTGAAGTGATGAACAAGCCTGACCTGCCTTCGATTCCGGTGTTCAAGCTCTACGGTGAAAGCCTGGACTGGCCGACCCCTGACTTGCTGCACTGTGAAACCATTTCCAAACGCAGCCGCGAACACCAATGGGAAATCAAACCCCACCGCCACGCCGATTTGTGCCAGTTGCTCTTCGTATTCAAAGGTCAGGCAGAGCTTGAAATCGAAGGCCAACGCACGCAACTGAACGAAGCCGCGATCCAGATCCTGCCACCGTTATCGGTGCATGGATTCCGTTTTTCCGAGGACGTCGAAGGATTTGTCGTCACCCTCGCCACACCGTTGATCAACCATTTGCAGGCGCAATTGGGCAGCGCGGTGCAGGCTCTTGCCCAGGCCGAAAGCTATCCGGCGGGCAAGGACGCGGAGTACCTCAACAGTCTGTTTGCCGCGTTGCAGGCCGAGTACAACGGCCATCAACCGGCGCGGGAAATGCTCATGCATTCGCTGGTCAGCGTGATCATGGTCTGGGTCAGCCGTCAGGCGATCCACCGTCACAACGCCACGCAACGCCCGCAGCGCCAGCGCGAATACCTCAACGGGTTCATTCAGCTGGTGGAAGAAACCTACCGCCAGCACGTCAAGGTCGAAGACCTGGCCCATCGTCTGGGGATTTCCGTCTCGCACCTCAACGGCACCTGCCGTGAACTGGCGGGGCAACCGGCGTTGCAGATCATGCACGAGCGTCAGTTGCTCGAAGCCAAGCGTCTGCTGACTTATACGAGCATGACCATTTACGAGATGTCCGAGGTGTTGGGTTTTTCCGATCCGACCAACTTCACGCGTCTGTTCCGGCGCCGGGTGGGGATCTCGCCAAAGGCATTCCGCGACCGCTTGAAGGCCGAGCAGAACGACGACGCCTGAACCTTGTATCAGCGCAGGGCGTTGAGGGTGGCGTTGTGAGGGATGCAGCGCTCGAAGTTGCAGCTCGCGTACTCACGGGGCAGTTGCCGCAACTGCTCCACGCGCCACGCAGCGGTGCCATACAGCGCCAGCGTGGCCGCGCAGGTGATGAAAATCGCGAGGTATCTTCTTGTTCTGGTGTTCATGGCGTTGACCTCTGAACGAATACCCTTGGGTACTACTTTCAGCATAGGTCAGCGCCGTGGAGTTGCCAGCGGCTCTGCGAACGGGATTACAGCCCGATATCCCATTGCGGGTTTTCGGGGAAACGCTGCACCAGAAAGTCCAGCATGCAGCGCAATGCCGCCGGCATGTGCTTGCGCGAGGCATACACGGCGTAGATGTTCATCTGCCGAGGTTCGGCGTGGGGCAGCAGGCGAACCAGTTCGCCGCTGTGCACATGCACCCCGGCCTGATAGGTCGGCAGCATCGCCACGCCGGCGCCGGACAGGGTCGCCCGCAGCAGGGTGCTGGCTTCGTTGGCGCTGATGTTGCCCTGCACCGGCACCGAGACCGGTTCGCCATCCTCCTCGAAATGCCACAGGCTTTTGCCGAAATAGGAATGGGTCAGGCAGTTGTGCCGGCTCAGATCTTCTACGCGCTGCGGCTGCGGGTGTTCCCGCAGATAGGCGGGTGCGGCGCAGACCACCGAACGGCAGACTGTCAGGCGACGGGCGATCAGGTTGGGATCGAGGTCATTGCTGGTGCGGATCGCCAGGTCGATGCGCTCGTCCACCAGGTTCACGGTGCGATCGAGCATTTGCAGATCGATGTTCACCCCCGGATACGCTTTGACGAACGCCGCCATGGCATCGGCCAGTTGCGCCTGGCCGAACGAGGTGCTGACGCTGATCCGCAACAAACCCCGTGGCGCATCGGCGGGTTCGCTGACGGCGGCCTGCATGTCGCCGGACAGCTCCAGCATTTGCCGGCAGCGCGGCAGGATTTCGTTGCCGGCGGCGGTCAGGCTCAATTTGCGCGTGGTGCGGTGCATCAGGCGCGCGCCGACCCAGTCTTCCAGTTCCGCCAGATAGCGCGACACCACCGGCCGCGACAGGTCCAGGTGATCGGCCGCCGCCGACTGGCTGCCCAGATCCACCACCGTGACAAACACCCGCATTGCTTGGAGACGATCCATGATTTGCCCGCTTTCAGAAACAAACTATGTTCAAGCATCGCATTTTTTGTAACGAGTCTGGCAACTAAGCTCTGTCCCCATCGCCAAGCACGGCATTCGAACAGCGGAGCAACCCATGATCGGCTTCACCACCCTCAAGCGCGTTTTACTGGCCACCGCCACCCTCGGCTTTGCTGCCCACGCAGCGGCTGCCAACCTGACTCTCGACGTCTACAACCCGGGCACCAACGCGATCTTCCCGGTGACTTCGGTACTGGTCAGCGGCGAGAAGGACGCAATTCTGGTGGACGCCCAGTTCGGCAAATCCCAGGCCGAGCAAGTGGTGGAAAAGATCCGCGCCAGCGGCAAGCAACTGACCACCATCTACATCAGCCACGGTGATCCGGATTACTACTTCGGTCTCGACACCCTGACCAAAGCCTTCCCGGATGCCAAGGTGCTGGCTTCGCAACCGACCGTTGATCACATCAAAAAAACCGTCGACGGCAAGCTTGCGTTCTGGGGCCCGAAAATGGGCGCCGACGTGCCGGCCAAAACCATCGTGCCGGGCGTGCTCAAGGGCGACAGCCTGATGCTTGAAGGGCAGAAGTTGCAGGTGGTCGGCCTGGAAGGCAAGCAGCCGGATCGCAGCTTCGTGTGGATTCCTTCGCTGAAAGCCGTGGTCGGCGGTGTGGTTGTCGCCGAGAACATCCACGTGTGGATGGCCGACACCCAGACCGCACAATCCCACGCCGACTGGCTGGAAACCCTGCACTCGATCGAAACCCTGAAACCGAAAACCGTGGTGCCCGGTCACTACCTGGGTGACAGCGCCCGTTCGCTGGCGGCCGTGAAATTTACTGCCGACTACATCAAGGCGTTCGACGAAGAAACCGCCAAGGCCAAGGACTCTGCCGCGCTGATCGCCGCGATGAAAAAACGCTACCCGAAGCTGGGCGAAGAAAGCTCCCTGGAACTGAGCGCCAAGGTCGCCAAGGGCGAAATGCAGTGGTAACCCGATTCTGAAAACGCAGCACTCTCAAGCCAACTGGAGAATGTCATGAGCAAGATCGCAATCATTGGTGCCACCGGCCGTGCCGGCAGCCAACTGCTGGAAGAAGCCCTGCGTCGCGGCCACAGCGTCACCGCCATCGCTCGGGATACCTCGAAGATCGGCGCCCGCGCCGGTGTGGTCAGCAAGAATGTCGACGTGCTGGACGCCGCCGCGTTGCAGGACGCTGTCACCGGTCACGATGTGGTGATTAGTGCCGCACATTTCGCTACGGTGCCGGCGAGCGCGCTGATCGGTCCGGTGAAACAGGCCGGGGTGAAACGTCTGCTGGTGGTCGGCGGTGCCGGTTCGCTGTTGCTGCCGGACGGCACTCGTGTGATCGACAGCGCCGGTTTCCCGGCCGAGTACAAGGCTGAGGCCAGTGCTGGTGCGGCGTTCCTTGATGCGCTGCGTCAGGAGAAGGAGCTGGACTGGACGTTCCTGTCGCCGTCGGCGCTGTTTGTCGAAGGCGAGCGTACCGGCAAGTTCCGGGTCGGCAAGGATGACTTGCTGGTGAGTGCTGAAGGTCAGAGCTCGATTACGTTTGCCGACTATGCGATTGCGCTGATCGACGAAGTGGAAACGCCGAAGCATTCGCGTCAGCGGTTTACTGTCGGTTATTGAGGGTTTGGGTGGTTTTCGGGGTTTGTGTCTGATCCGAAAGCCGGCCCTCACCCCAGCCCTCTCCCGGAGGGAGAGGGAGCCGACCGAGGTGTCTGACGTGATTCATTGACCTGAAAGTTCTGGTCGATTATGGATTCGGTACAGCACGTTCAGGTCGGCGTAGTTCTCAAGCATCCCACGGTAGGCTCCCTCTCCCTCGGGAGAGGGCTGGGGTGAGGGCAGGGCTTCACCGCGTATGAGCTTGCTCAACCAACCACCCCATCAACTCCTGCAATTTCGCCGACGGCTCCGATGCCGGCGCCACGATGTAATAGCCCAATCCCGTCTTCACCTTCAGATCGAACGGCATCACCAGTCGCCCGGCGTTCAAGTCGTCGCCGATCAGTGACCAGTCGCCGATCGCCACCCCCGTCCCGTGGGACGCCATCGACATCGCCTGATCCAGCGTCTCGAAATGCTGACCGCTGGCGATATTGCTCAAGTGCAGTTCGGCGGCTTCGAGCCAGAGTGTCCAGTCGTCATCCGTGTGAGTCGGGTGCAGCAGCAGATGCTGTTGCAGATCTGCCGGTGTGTGCAGGGCCGGCCCGCCGTTGAGCAGGGTCGGCGAGCAGACCGGCGTCAGTTGCTCATCGAACAGATGTAGGGTCGCGGGTGAGTCATGGGGCGCGGTGCCGTAGATCACCGCCGCGTCGAACTGCTCACGATGAAAGTCCACCCCGTGCTGCAACGACGCCGTGAGTTTCACCGGCACGTCCGGGCGCTCGCGCTGCCATTGCAGCAGGCGCGGCAACAGCCAGCGCATCACGCAGCTCGGTGCCTTGAGTTGCAGGGTCTCGCGTTTGGCGCCGATCTGCTCCACCGAGTCGCCGATCAGGCTGAACACCTGCTGCACCCGTGGCAGCCATTCGCGACCTTCGGCCGTCAGTTCCAGGCCACGGGCCAGGCGAATGAACAACTCATAGCCCAGATGTTCCTCCAGTCCGGCGATCTGCCGGCTCACCGCACCTTGAGTGATGTGCAACTGCTCGGCGGCCCGGGTGAAGTTGCAGCACTGCGCGGTAATCAGAAACGTATGCAGGGCGGGCAGGGGAGGCAGTCGTTTCATGTGGATCCAAGGTATGACGTGAGGACATGGCTAGTATGAGCTTTTATCGATTGTTGCGGCTACGGGTCGCCCGTTTCAATGAGGCCAATCACCGGTTCCTTTAAAGCCCGGTGCCTCAACGAACAAGAAGGGCAAAGACATGGCGACGTGTGGCGAAGTACTGGTCAAGTTACTCGAAGATTATGGGGTCGAGCAGGTGTTCGGCATTCCCGGGGTGCATACCGTGGAGCTGTATCGCGGGCTGGCCCGTTCGAGCATCAACCACGTCACCCCGCGCCATGAACAGGGCGCCGGCTTCATGGCCGACGGCTACGCCCGCACCAGCGGCAAACCGGGTGTGTGCTTCATCATCACAGGTCCAGGCATGACCAACATCACCACCGCCATGGGCCAGGCGTACGCCGATTCGATCCCGATGCTGGTGATCTCCAGCGTGCAGTCGCGCAGTCAACTGGGCGGCGGTCGCGGCAAGCTGCATGAACTGCCGAACCAGAGCGCACTGGTCGGTGGCGTGGCGGCGTTCTCCCACACGCTGATGTCGGCGTCCGAATTGCCGGGCGTGCTGGCCCGTGCGTTTGCGCTGTTCCAGGCCGGGCGTCCGCGTCCAGTACACATCGAAATTCCGCTGGACGTGCTGGTCGAAGAAGCCGACGAACTGCTCGCCAGCGTGCCGGTCAACATCGACCGCGCCGGTGCTGCGCCGGCCGCCGTGAGCCGCATGACTGAACTGCTGGCCGGCGCCCAGCGTCCGCTGATCCTCGCCGGTGGCGGCGCCATCGACGCGGCTGCCGAACTCACCGAACTGGCCGAACTGCTCGACGCGCCAGTGGCCCTGACCATCAACGCCAAAGGCATGCTGCCGTCCAGCCATCCTCTGCTGATCGGTTCGACCCAGAGCCTTGTAGCGACTCGCGCTCTGGTAGCCGATGCCGACGTGGTGCTGGCGATCGGCACCGAACTGGCGGAAACCGACTACGACGTCACCTTCGCCGGTGGTTTCGAAATCCCCGGCAAGCTGCTACGCGTGGATATCGACCCTGACCAGACCGTGCGCAACTACCCGCCTCACGTGGCGCTGGTGGCCGACTCGCGCAACGCCGCACAAGCGCTGCTCAGTGCGCTATCGCACAAGCCACTGGCCGAGCGCCGCAACGATTGGGGTCAGGTACGTGCCGCGCGTCTGCGGGAAGACCTGGCCGCGACCTGGGATGCCCCGACGCTGGCCCAGACCCGTTTCCTCGAAACCGTGCTGCACGAACTGCCGAACGCGGTGTTCGTCGGTGACTCCACGCAACCGGTATACACCGGCAACCTCACGTTCAACCCGGAGCGTCCGCGCCGCTGGTTCAACTCGTCCACCGGTTACGGCACCCTCGGTTACGCCTTGCCGGCGGCGATTGGCGCGTGGCTCGGCGGCAACCTCGAACACGGTGCACGTCCGCCGGTGGTGTGCCTGATCGGTGACGGCGGTCTGCAATTCACCCTGCCGGAACTGGCCAGCGCCGTCGAAGCGCGCACCCCGGTGATCATCCTGCTGTGGAATAACCAGGGTTACGAAGAGATCAAGAAGTACATGGTCAACCGCGCCATCGAGCCGGTGGGCGTGGACATCTACACCCCGGACTTCATCGGTGTGGCCAAAGCTCTGGGTTGCGCAGCAGAAGCGATCAGCTCGGCCGAACACCTGCGCGGTGCACTGCGCGCCGCCACCGATCGTCAGGGCCCGACCCTGATCGAAATCGACCAGACCCAATGGATGAAGGCGGTGGCCCAATGATGAATTTCCCGACCACACTCGACGGCCTGTACATCAACGGCCAATGGTCCGCCGGCCGCGAACACCTGCGCGTGATCAACCCGGCCACCGAAGCGCTGCTGACCACGGTCAACGGCGGTGACGAAAGCGCCGTCAACCAAGCGGTAGCGGCGGCGACCGAAGCCTTCAAGGGCTGGTCGAAAACCACGGGTGCCGAGCGCGCCGCGATCCTGCGCAACATCGCCAGTGGCGTGCGCAACGGCCGCGAACATCTGATGAAGTTGCAGTCGAGCAACAACGGCAAACCGCAGTTCGAAGCGGGCATCGATGTCGACGACGTGATCGCCACGTTCGAGTACTACGCCGAACTCGCCGAAGGCCTCGACGCCAAACTCGACAGCGATGTTCCGCTGCCGAGCGACGATTTCAGCGCACGTCTGCGCCGCGAGCCGTGCGGTGTGGTCGGGCTGATCGTGCCGTGGAATTTCCCGATGGTCACCACCGCGTGGAAACTCGCCCCGGCCCTGGCCGCCGGTTGCTGCGTGGTGCTCAAGCCGTCTGAAGTCACGCCGCTGCCGGAGCTGGAACTGGCGACCATCATTGCCGAATCCGGTCTGCCCAAAGGCGTGTTCAACCTGGTGTGCGGCACCGGTCTGGCGGTCGGTGCGCCGCTGTCGGCGGACCCGCGCATCGCCAAGGTTTCCTTCACCGGCAGCAACGCCGTCGGTGTGCAAGTGATGCAGCGCGCCGCCGAAACCGTGAAGGGCGTTAGCCTGGAACTGGGCGGCAAATCCTCGCTGCTGATTCTGGAAAATGCCGACCTTGATCTGGCGGTGGAGCTGGCCTGCGGAGGTGGTTTCTTCAACGCCGGGCAGATGTGCTCGGCCACCAGCCGGGTGCTGGTCGCCGATGAAATCGCCGATGAATTCCTGATTCGTCTGAAGGCCCGCGCGGAAAAAATCCGTGTGGCCGATCCGTTCGATCCTGAAGTCGAGATGGGCGCGCTGGTCAATCAGGCGCAGTACCAGCGAGTGCTCGGTCACATCGACCGCGGTCTGAGCGCCGGTGCCAAGCTGATCTGTGGCGGCAATCGTCCCGCCGATCTGCCGCGCGGATATTTCTTGCAGCCGACGATCTTCACCGAAGTGCCCCTCGACAGTGCGCTGTGGTGTGAAGAGATTTTTGGCCCGGTGATCTGCGTGCGAAGTTTTGCTTCGGAGGCCGAGGCGATTGCCCTGGCCAACGACAGCCAGTTCGGTCTGGTCGCCAGTGTCGTCACGCGCAATGCCGAGACTGCGGATCGGGTCGCCAATGCCTTGCAGGCGGGGCTGGTGTGGCTCAACGCGCCGCAGGTGATCTTCCCGCAGACCGCGTGGGGCGGCTACAAACAGAGCAGCATCGGTCGCGAGTTAGGGCCGTGGGGCCTGGCGGCATTTCAGGAAATCAAGCACGTGATCCGCGCGCTCTGAATGCCCGAAAAAGGTCAGCGCATGCCTCGCAACGAGGCATGCGCTGGCGTCATGGCTCCAATGAGTTTTTATCGATAGTCAGGTGTTTTGCACGACCTCAGGATGAACCCGCAGACCATGCTCAAGCCCTTTGAAACCGGGCGCTTGAGCAATTCCGGTCAGGCAGATGCAAGGGTTGCGATCAGTCTCATACTTACAAGAATAATGGGAGTCCTAAATGGGCGAGCACGATCTGAACAGGCGTCAATTCATCAAAACCGTCGGCGTGGCCTCGGTGGCTGCGGCGGCCATGAGCATGCCCTTCATCCGGGCCAGTGCCAGCGACACCCGCTTTGCCGGCAAGACCCTGCGCCTGTTGACCTGGTCCGATGACACGGGCCTCGCCGCACTGCGCAATATCGCGGCAACCTTCGAAGCCAAGACCGGCGCCAAAGTGATTGCCGACCGCACCGGCAGCACCTCAGAAATGGTCGCCAAACTCAAGGCCGGCGGTGACCGTCCGCAGTACGACATCATCACCCTGGCTGGCGTCGGCGCTGAAGGTCTGGCCGCTGCCGGGCTGCTGGAAAAACCCGATCTCAACCGCATTCCCAATCTGGTCGACGTCCCGGAAAAATACCGCACCGGGGCCAACGGTCACGGCATCGGTTACCTGCTGTGGTGCAACAGTCTGGTCTACAGCACCCGCACCCAGAAGGAAGCGCCGGACAGTTACGCCGCGCTGTGGGACGCCGATCTGGCACCGAGCATTTTCCTGCCGCCGCCGAACTGGACCGAGGCGATGGACCTGATCATCATCGCCGCCAAACTGGCCGGTGGTGACGAGCACAACATCGAACCGGGCTTCAAGAAGCTCGCGGAGCTGAAAGACCGCGTGGTGACCCTGGGTGAAAACCCCAACCAGATCGCCGAGCTGTTCCGCACCGGTTCACTGGACATGGGCGGCCTTTACGCCCCGGCGTTTTTCCCCAAGCAGATCCGCGATCCCAACTATGGCCTCGGCGCCACGTTCGGCATGAAGGAAGGTTTCTACACCGACCTGATGCTCTCGGTGATGCCGAAGAACCGTCCGGGCGACACCGACCTGGCGTACGCCTTCATCGACCACTCCCTCGACCCGCTGGTGCAGGGCAAGATGGCCGAAGACATCTTCAACGGCCCGGTCAACGCCAAGGCGATCATCTCCGCCGAAGCGCGCAAGAGCCCGTTCATCCTAACGCCGGAGCAGATCGCAGAGAAGGCGATCATGCACGACAACGCCTTCCTGGCGACCGTGCATGACCAGTGGATTCGTCGCTACACGGAAATCTTTTCTTCCTGACGCCGACCTTCCGGGGCACCGCATGATCGGGGTGCCCGGGAGATTCGTTCTCCATTGACGAGATCATTGCTATGGAACATCAATCCCTGACCCAGCCGGTCGGCGCGGGTGACGTGCGCCCGGCGCGCGGTGTTTCGCCGACGGCGCGGGCGTGGTTTTTTCTCACGCCGTCGATGCTGTTTCTCGGCGTGCTGATTGCCGCCAGCCTGTTGGTGCTGCGCATGAGTGTCGGCACCAAAGGCGCGGAGTGGTCCGGTTTCAGCCTGGCCAGTTACGCGCAGTTGCTCGAACCCTACTACCTCAAGTCGTTGCTGCTGACCTTGCGTCTGGCACTGATCAGCGCGGTGATCGCTGTGGTGCTGGCGATCCCGGTGGCGTACACCATGTCGCGCCTGACCTCACCATTCGTGCGGCGGATTTTTTTGGCGGCGGTGCTGTTGCCGCTGCTGGTCAACCTGCTGCTGCAAAGCTACGGCTGGCTGGTGATCCTCGGCCCCGGCGGCATGCTCAACCAGACCCTGATGGGCCTTGGTCTGATCAAGCGGCCGATCATGCTGCTGTACAACCAGAACGGCGTGTTGATGGGCCTGGTGCAAACCGCGTTTCCGCTCGCGGTGCTACCGATTGCCAGCGCCATGCGCGGTGTCGCCCGCAGCTACGAAGAAGCTGCCGCCACCCTCGGCGCCAGTCGTTTTCAGGTGTTCCGTCAGGTGGTGTTGCCGATGAGTCTGCCGGGGATCATCACCGGCGCGACCCTGGTGTTCGCCTACAACGCCAGCAGCTTTGTGGTGCCGTTGTTGCTCGGCGGTCGGCGCGTGCCGATGCTCGCGGTGATGGTGCATGACCAGATCGCCCCGCTGATGAACTGGCCCGCCGCATCCGCCGCCGGTGTGGTGCTGATCGTCACCACGCTCGCCATCATGACCTTGTCCGAATACATCACCGGCCGCCGTCGTCGTCTGCTGGAGGCTTCGCAATGAGTGCCCTGATCAAGAAGCGTCAGTCGCTGTTGCCGGGCGATACCGGCAAGTTCGCCGGCATCCTCTCCGGGATCATTTTGTTCCTGGCGGTGTTGCCGATCCTGACCATGATCGTGATGTCGTTCAGCGGCGCGTCGAACCTCGACTTCCCGCCGAGCAGCTACAGCCTGCAATGGTACAAGGCGGCGTGGCACACCTTCGTCTCGCCGGACGCCAGCGATGTGCTGAGCCTCGGCCAGGCCATGGGCACCAGTTTGCTGGTGGCGTGCCTGACGATGATTTTCGCCACGCTGATCGCGGTGCCGGCGGCCTACGCGCTGACCCGTTGTGAGTTCCGTGGCAAGGGCGTGGCGCTGCAATTGATGTCGCTGCCGCTGGTGTTCCCGATGGTGGTGCTGGGTCTGGCCTTGCTGCTGGTGTTCGACAGCCTGCCGTTCCACATGACTACTTCGCGGCTGGTGATTGCCCACGTGATTCTGGCGCTGCCGTTCGTGGTGAAGAACTGCACGGCGGCCATGCTTTCCATCGGCAGTGAAGTCGAAGAAGCCGCGCAGATGCTCGGCGCCTCGCCGTTGCGCGCCATCGTCGATGTGGTGGTGCCGTTGATGAAGTCGGGGATTCTGGCGGGGATGCTGCTGGCGTTCATCGTCTCGTTCAACGAATTCACCGTGACCTATTTCCTCTACACCATCGACGTCATGACCGTGCCGATCTGGATGTACAGCCGCACCGTGTCATCGCTCGACCCTACCGTGTTCTCGTTTGCCGTGCTGATCGTGCTGATCGACTTCGTCCTGATCTGGGCGCTGGAGAAGCTGGTAGGTGAAGGCGGCGTTTCGTTCTGATTTCTTGAGGTGATTTATGTCTGGTCTGATTCTGGAAAACGTCGAGAAACACTACGGCTCGGCCTGCGCGGTAAAAGACGTCAACCTGCATTTGCCGGAGGGCAAACTGGTGTGCTTCCTCGGCCCGTCGGGCTGCGGCAAGACCACGTTGCTGCGAATGATCGCCGGGCTGGAAACCCTCACCGGCGGCGAGATCCGCCTGGACGGCGAGGACATCGGCCACACCCCGGCGCACCTGCGCAACTTCGGCATGGTGTTTCAGTCGCTGGCGCTGTTCCCGCACATGACCGTGGGCGAGAACATCGCCTATCCGCTGAAGCTGCGCGGTGTGAGCAAGGCCGATCAACAGGCGCGGGTGGTGGAGTTGCTTGAGTTGATCCAGCTGCAACCGATGATTGATCGCCCGGTGGCCAAACTCTCCGGCGGCCAGCGTCAGCGAGTGGCGATTGCCCGGGCGATTGCCTCGCATCCGAAAATCCTTCTGCTCGACGAACCGCTATCAGCGCTGGACGCGAAGTTGCGCGAGTCGATGCAGGTGGAAATCCGCCAGCTACAACAACGCCTGAATATCACCACGATCATGGTGACCCACGATCAGCGCGAGGCCATGACCATGGCCGATATCGTGGTGGTGCTGGGTGAACATCGGGTGCAGCAGGTGGGTACGCCGATTGAAATCTACCGGCATCCGGCCAACGAATTCGTCGCGGACTTTATCGGCTCCGGCAACATCTTCCCGGCCACCGCGCTGGGCGATGGCAAGGTCGTGCTGCCGGGCGGCGATGCGCTGCAAGTGCCGATCTGCAGCAGCATCGTGGTCGGGCAGAAAGTGAAGATGTTGATCCGTCCTGAAGACCTGCAACTGTCGGCGCCCCAAGCCGCTGCGGGCAATCGCTTGCTGGGCAAGGTGACGTTTGTGCGGGATATCGGTGCGACTATCGAGACTACGGTGGAGTGTTCGGGGGTTACGTTTACGGCGTTGAGTACGCCGTGTCAGGGCTTTGGGTTGGGGATCGGGCATCCGGTGTCGGTGACGTTGCCGAGTGAGGCGTGTCGGGTGCTCGGCGCTTGATACGGACTTGCCCCCGAATCCCCCTCACCCCAGCCCTCTCCCGGAGGGAGAGGGAGCCGACCGAGGTGTCTGGCGTTATCCGTCGACCTGAGCGACCGAGTCGATTATGGATTCAAACCAGTCGATCCCCATTCTGGATTCAAAACCAGTCGTTCAACTTGATTCTGGATTCAAAACCATTCATTCAGGTCGGTGTACTTCTTGAATATCCCCGGGTCAGTTCCCTCTCCCTCCGGGAGAGGGCTAGGGTGAGGGGGAGCTTCTGAGTTCACACCGAAAGCCGCAATCGCGCCAGATCCCGCAACGGCGGCGCGCCAAACAACCGGCTGTACTCACGACTGAACTGCGAAGGACTTTCATACCCCACCCGATACCCCGCCGCCGAAGCCTCCAACCCCTCAGCCAACATCAAGCGCCGCGCCTCCTGCAGGCGCAGTTGCTTCTGATACTGCAACGGACTCATCGCCGTCATCGCCTTGAAGCGGTGATGCAGGGTCGAGACGCTGAGGTTCACTTCTTTCGCCAGATCATCAATGCGCAGCGGCTGTTCGAAGTTGCCGTTGAGCCATTTGATCGCCTGGCTGATGCGGTGGCTCTGGCTGTTGGCGATGGCGATTTCGTACAGCCGATGGCCCTGCGGACTGCGCAGCAGGCGATAGAGAATTTCCCGGCGGATCAGCGGCGCGAGCATGGCGATGTCTTTCGGTGCATCGAGCAGGCGCGCCAGACGCAGCACCGCATCGAGCATGGCGCTGTCGATCTTCTCCACATACAAACCACGCCCGGTCGGACGGGTCGGTACACCCATCGGGCCGGCATCGGCGATCAGCGCAGTGATTTCCGCCGGATCGATGTCCAGGCGCACGGCGAAGATCGGCTCTTCGGGCGAGACATTCACCACCCGACCGCTCAACGGCATCGAGACCGACACCACCAGATAATTCAACGGGTCGTAATTGAAGAATTCGTCCGCCAGCCGTACCTCTTTGCGACCCTGGGCCATGATGCACAGCGCCGGTTGCGCGAGCACCGGGGCGAAGTCATGGGACTGGGTGTGGCGCGACATGAACAGAGAACCGACGGCAGTGGCATAACTGCCATCTTCGGACGTGTTGCGGCGAATGATGGCCGCCAGTTCCGCGCGCTGCTTTTCCATGTCGGCATCGGGCGGCGCCTGAAAACGATCGAACGACGTCATGCACAGCCTCCTCGGCAAGGGATGGAATGGGAGCAGAGCATATGTTTGTGCAAGCGCAAGCGGTAGACACATCCTGCGAAATGCTTGCCTGATCCTGCACGGTGTTGCGTACCTGCCCAGACATGACAGGGCGAGCCCTGTAAAACTTGCTCGAAACCGGTGTGACAGGACGGTGACAGCAATTCACGACTTGTTACAGGTCTGCACGACAGTCTCGCAGGATTGTGCAACGCGACGGCAGGAATAGACTAACGGCGAGCGGTGCCCGGCCCTTAACCTTGGATCCTGTCGCAGCCCGTCCCCGGCTGCCACGCGACTCCCTGGGAGGGTTGAACATGTCCAAGCAGATTCCCGTCAGTCATATGGCCTTCGTTCGAGCGCGCGCCGGGCGTTCGGCGGAACTCGGCATGCGCCTGAGCGCCCTGATCGAACCGTCCCGTGCCGCCCCCGGTTGCCTGAGCTTCGCCTTGCAGCATTCGCAGTGTGATCCGGAGTTGTGGCTGGTCTCCGGTTTCTGGAACAACCAGCAATCGATGACCGCCTATTTCAGCAGCCCGTCGATGGAAATCTTTGCCGAGCTGGTGCAGGAGCTGGTGGTCAACAGCCTGGATTTCCACACCTTCAAGGAAGTCTCGGCCGCACAGGCCGTAGGGCAATGCACTGCGCCGATACACAAACTCGCCGGTTGAATGTTTAATGTCGGGCTTATCCGACTGAGCCAGGACCTGCGATATGGCACGTAAAGAGTTCGAACACTTCGAAGCGGTTTCCGCTGTAGTCCCCGTCGAGTTGGGCGGCAACAAGGGTTATCACGCGGCAATCGCCGTCAAGGCCCTGGTCGACGGCGGCGCACCGCGCTTTCACAAACTGCTGAACGATCAGGTTTTCCCCGGCGCCATCGCCGCCGATGAAGCCGCGATCAATGAACTGGACAAGCTCAAGGGCGTCACCGACGACGCCGAGCTGATCTGGTAAGCGCTTACTTCGTCGCCCCCGGGCGCCACATCTTGAACAACGCCTCCGGCCCCAGCTGGAAATAGTCCGCCGGCCCGCCGCCCCGCAGAATCGGTTCGGCGGCGGCGGTGTCGTAGATCCCGTCCTTCAACAGCCACTTGGCGATATGCACGGCGACCACTTCGCCGAGCACCAGCCAGCTCGGCACGGTCTCGCCGTCGGCGCGCTGCAACTGAATGATCTGGGTGACCTTGCATTCGAAGGACACCGGGCTTTCGGCCACGCGCGGCACGGCAATCACCTTCGACGCCACCGGCGTCAGCCCCGCCAGTTCGAACTCGTTGACCTGCGGCCCGACCATCGCGCAGCTCTGGTTCATCTGCTCGGCCAACGGGCGGGTGGCGAGGTTCCAGACGAACTCGCCGGTCTGCTCGATGTTGTTCAGGCTGTCTTTGCGACCGACGCTGGAGAACCCGATGATCGGCGGAATGTAGTTGAACGCGTTGAAAAAGCTGTAGGGCGCCAGGTTCAACCGGCCCTCGGCATCCTGCGAAGAAATCCAGCCGATGGGACGCGGGCCGACGATGGCGTTGAACGGATCGTGGGGCAGACCGTGGCCGTTGGCGGGTTCGTAGAAATGGATGTCATCGGGCATGGCGGGGTGATCCTGAAGGCTTCTGTAAGCGACCAATAGTGCAAGTCCGATCCGCGAAGATCAAATACCGACCTTTGGAAATGAACAAGCCCGGCAATGGCCGGGCTTTGGTGTCTGCATTCTGGTAATCAGCTGATGGCAGCGGCGGTACCGGTTTTATCGAAACCGTCTGCAGCGATGGCGTTGGCGGTGCCGGTTTTATCGAAACCGTCTGCAGTGATGGCGTTGGCAGTGCCGGTTTTATCGAACCCATCAGCAGCAACGGCTTTGCCGACGTTGGTCTTGTCGAAACCATCGGCAGCGTAGGTGCCGGTGTGGCTGGTTTCGATGGCAGCGCTGGCGCCGGAAATGAAGTCGGCGGATTTGGTTTTGTCCGAACCGTCGGCGGCAAAGGTGTTGGCGGCCAGTACGGACAGGGTCAGGGCGAGGATCAGTTTGGTTTTCATGGTCGTTCTCCAGATTCGAAATTCGTTGGCGATGTGTTTCGCATGGGGTTCATGCTACGCCAACTACATTGATTAAAAAGCGCAAAATAATGCTAAAAACAATCGATTAAATTGATATTAAGGGCGACGCATTCAATTCGCTTTCGTCGTCGGAGCGAGCGTCGCGCAGTTAATCGATCAGGTAGGTGCAGGATGCGGCAGGGGCATTAACCGGTGATTAATCGCCGTTTTTTGCGTGTGTGACAGATTTTTCATGGATTCCCGACCGGTTTTTCACCCGCGCAACGCCAGTCTGCCCACGGCCATAAAGCCAAAAACCGGCCGTCACACACTGGAGCGTTGCCCGCGATGAACAAACTGCCTCAAATCACCCTGGCCTTCTGGGTCATGAAAATCTGCGCGACGACCCTGGGGGAAACCGCGGGGGATTTGTTGTCGATGACCCTTAACGTCGGCTACGCCATCAGCTCGCTGATCCTGATCAGCGTGTTTGTCCTGACGCTGATCGCGCAGCTGATGTCCAAGACTTACAAGCCGTTGCTGTACTGGATCGTGATCCTGTCGACCAGCACCGCCGGCACCACCATGTCCGACTTCATGGACCGCACGCTGGAACTCGGTTACGCCACCGGTTCCATGATCCTGATCGCGATCCTGCTGGGGATCTTCGCGGCATGGCGCCTGAGCGGTGATTCGCTCAACGTGACCAAGGTGCAGAGCTTTCGCGGCGAGATGTTCTACTGGATGGCGATCCTGTTCTCCAACACCCTGGGCACCGCGCTCGGCGATTACCTGGCGGACGACTCCGGCCTGGGCTTTGCCGGTGGCGCGCTGTTGATCGGCTCGGCGATTGGCGTGGTCGTGCTGCTCAAGTACTTCACGAAGATTTCGTCGGTGGCGCTGTTCTGGGTGGCGTTCGTGCTGACCCGGCCGTTTGGCGCGACCTTGGGCGACTTGATGACCAAGTCCCATGAGAAGGGCGGACTGGACTTTGGCACCATCGGTTCGTCGGCGGTACTGGCGGGGATTCTGCTGGTGATGATCGTCGGGGCGTCGTATGCGCAGAAGCGTTATGGCAGCAAAAAGGTGGTTGCCGAGTTGTCCTGATCGGGAAATCGGACAGGAAAGAAACGCGCGAAGGTCTTGTACCTTCGCGCGTTTTTTTGCGATCAGTCAGTGACGATGCGCGAGTGTTTCTGCGTGTCTTTCATGGTGATGTACACCAGCAGGGACACCGCGATGCACGCGGTCACATACCAGTAGTAACCGGTTTCCATGCCGATGCTCTTGAACCACAGCGCGATGTATTCGGCGGTGCCGCCGAAGATCGACACGGTCAGTGCGTACGGAAGGCCGACGCCCAGGGCGCGGATTTCGGTCGGGAACAGCTCGGCCTTCACCACGGCGTTGATCGAGGTGTAGCCGCTGACGATGATCAGCGCCGCCATGATCAGGAAGAACGCGCCCCACCAGGTCTGGATGGTGTGCAGGGTCATCAGGATCGGCACGGTGAAAATCGTCCCGAGCACGCCGAAGGCGATCAGGATCGGACGACGACCGATTTTATCGGACAGGCCGCCGATGATCGGTTGCAGGCACATGAACAGGAACAGCGTGGCGGCGGAAATGGTGGTGGAGTCGGAGATGCTCATGCCGACGGTGTTCACCAGGTATTTCTGCATGTAGGTGGTGTAGGTGTAGAACGCCAGCGTACCGCCCATGGTCAGGCCGACCACGGTCAGCAGTTCCTTCGGATGGCGCATCAAGGTGCGCATGGCGCTTTCCTTGGACTTTTCCTTCTTGGTGAACGACTCGGTTTCTTCCATGCCGCGACGCAGGTACAACGCTACCACCGCGCACAGCGCGCCGATGGCGAACGGAATACGCCAGCCCCACGCGTACAGCTCTTCGGTGGTCAGGAACTGTTGCAGCACGATCAGCACGCCCAGCGCGATGAGCTGGCCGGAAATAAGGGTCACGTACTGGAAGCTGGAGAAGAAGCCGCGACGCTCCTTGGTCGCCATCTCCGACAGGTAAGTCGCCGAGGTGCCGTATTCGCCACCGACCGACAGGCCTTGCAGCAGACGGGCGAACACCAGCAGGATCGGCGCGCCGACACCGATGGTTTCATAACCCGGGCTCAGGGCGATGATCAGCGAGCCGAAGCACATCAGGTAAACCGAGGCCATCAGGGCTTTTTTGCGTCCGACCTTGTCGGCGTACAGGCCCATCAGCCAGCCACCGATCGGGCGCATCAGGAAGCCCACGGCGAAGATCGCGGCGGTGTTGAGCAGTTGGGCGGTGGTGTCGCCTTTGGGGAAGAAGGCTTTGGCGAAGTACAGCGAGAAGGCGGCATAGACGTACCAGTCGTACCACTCGACCATGTTGCCGACGGAACCGCTGAAGATCGACTTGATGCGACTGGCGGTGGTTCGTTCTTTGGCCGGCACGGCAGCCGACCCAAGAGGCAGGGCGTTGGAGTTATCCATTGAAGGATCCTTCGTTTAATTGTTTTTGTGGAGCGCGTTGAAACGCAGCCTGCGAGGGCTATAGCAGGAGCTGTGCCAACGGGGGGAGGGCCGGTTTAGAGGGGCTGGGAAGATGGGTTGAGCGGGATTTTGCCGATGATCCGGAATGAATGAGCGGATTTCCGCTTATGGGGTTTGAATCAAAAGCCCCCTCACCCTAGCCCTCTCCCGGAGGGAGAGGGGACTGACGGAGTAGATTGTTCGAGGTGCACCGACCTGAGATATCGAGTCGAACTCAGGTTTGAAAACCAGCGCAAATCGGCTCCCTTTCCCCCTCACCCTAGCCCTCCCGAAACGTCGGACCGCCCGGAGGGAGAGGGGACTGACCGAGTTGTACTTTCGGGGTACATCGACCTGAGATATTGAGTCGAACGCAGATTTAGAAAAACAAGGAGATCGGCTCCCTTTCCCCCTCGCCCCCCTGGGGGAGAGGGCTGGGGTGAGGGGGATGGATTTCAGCCACACCAAAAATCTCCAGCCGAACTCACTCAGCCAAAAACATCTCCCGACTCAACCCATGCCGCTGCATCTTTTCATTAAACGTGCGCCTTGGCAGTTGCAGTTCCTCAAGCACGGCTTTCACATCCCCCTTGTGCCGTGTCAAAGCAGCCCGCAAACACTGCGCCTCAAACGCTTCCTGCTGCGCCGCCAGCGACTGCCCCGGATCAATCCCCTGCACCGGTTCATCCAGCCCCAACACCTGACGCTCGGCCACGTTCGCCAACTCCCGCACATTACCCGGCCAGTCATGGCTCAGCAGATGGCTCAACTGCGCACCACTGAGCGGCGGGAAAGTCCGGCCCAAACGCTGGGCGGCGCTCTGGGCGAAGGATTCGAACAACAACGGAATGTCTTCGCGACGATCACGCAACGGCGGCAATCGTAATTCGGCGACGTTCAGGCGATACGCCAGGTCTTCGCGAAAACGCCCGGCCCGGGCTTCATCCAGCAAGTCGGGTTTGGTCGCCGCGACGATCCGCAAGTCCACCCGAATGCTCTGGTTCGACCCCAGCCGCTCCAGCTTCTGCTCTTGCAACACCCGCAGCAGTTTCACCTGCTGGGCCAGCGGCATGCTTTCGATTTCATCGAGAAACAGCGTGCCGCCATCGGCGTATTCCAGCTTGCCGATGCGCTTGCCCGAAGCCCCGGTGAACGCGCCGCTCTCATGCCCGAACAACTCGGCTTCGAACAACTGCTCGGGGATCGCCGCGCAGTTCAGCGCCACGAACGGCTTGTCGGCGCGCGGGCCGAAGTCGTGCAGGCAGCGGGCGACCAGTTCCTTGCCGCTGCCGGTCTCGCCTCGGATCAGCACGTTGACCGGCAATGTTGCGAGGTCCAGCACCTGTCGGCGCAACGTCTGCAAGCCGCGCGACACTCCGAGCAGCGTCGCATCCAGTCTGGCGCGGTTGTCGGCCTGTTCGTGCAGGGCGCGGTTTTCCAGCACCAGCCGACGCTTGTCCAGCGCCCGGCGCAGGCTGCTGAGCAGGGTCTCGGGGCTGAAGGGTTTTTCCAGAAAGTCGTAGGCGCCGTCGCGCATGGCTTCGACCGCCATCGGCACATCGCCGTGGCCGGTCAGCAGAATCACCGGCAGATCGGCATCCCGGCGCTGCACTTCGGCCAGCAGTTCAAGACCGCTGAGGCCGGGCATGCGCACGTCGCTGACAATCACCCCGGCAAAATGCGCGGGCAGCGCCGCCAGGCATTCCTCGGCGCGGCTGAACAGCTGCACCTCGAACCCGGACAGGCTCAGCCATTGCTCGACGGCATTGCGAATGCTGCTTTCGTCATCGACCACCATCACCGAGTTGAGCATCAGATGTGCGCCTCCAGATCGATCGGCAAAGTCAGGCTGAACACCGCGCCGTTGTCACCATTTTCGGCGCACAGGCGCCCGCCGGATTCATGAACGATGGCGAACGATACCGCCAGCCCCAGACCCAGTCCGTCACCCACAGGTTTGGTGGTGAAGAACGGATCGAACACCTGACCCAGATGTTCTTCGGCGATGCCGCCACCGTTGTCGATGACGCTCAGGCGCCACAGTTGCTCGTCGGCTTCCAGACGGATTTCCAGACGTTTGCACGGTTTGCCCTGCATCGCATCGAGGGCATTGCGCAGCAGGTTGATCAGCACTTGTTCGAGGCGGATCGCATCGCCGCGCACCCACGCCGGGCGGGTCAGGTGCAGCACCAGACTGACCTGCTCATCGCGTAGACGCGCATCGAGCAATTGCAGGGCCTGATCGACCACCGTCGCCAGATCCAGCCGTTCACGCAAACCGCTGGGGCTCTTGCGGGCGAAGGTCTTCAGGTGGCCGGTGAGGGCGGCCATGCGCGTGAGCATTTCATCCACCGGTTTGAGCGCCTTGTAGGCGTCATCGACCCGGCCATGATCGAGCAGCAGGCGCAGGGTCGCCAGTTGCATGCGCTGGGCGGTCAGCGGCTGATTGATTTCGTGGGCCAGCGCGGCGGACATCTGCCCCAGTGCCGCCAGTTTTGCCGACTGCACCAGACCATCCTGGGCGGTACGCAAATCGCGGGTGCGTTCCTCGACCAGTTGCTCAAGCTCTTCGCGGCTGCGCTGGCGCATTTTCGCCAGGCGCCAGCGCTGGTTGAGGAACAGCAACAGGAACACCAGCGCCAGCCATACTCCGGCGGCGGCGAGCCCGGCATTACGCTGATCCTCGAAGGACACCTGCGGATGCCGCAGCAGATGCAGGGTCCAGCCTTCGGCGGTCAGCGGCAGCGATTCCCACAGGTAATCCGCCGTGCCTTGCGGGCCTTCGACGCGGCGCAAATCACTGTTGTCGTCAAAACTGCGCAGCGCCAAGTGCGTCAGCGGCACCAGCGACTGTTTGTCGTATTGGCGGGTGGCCTTGATCTCGCGGTAATCGGCCGGGCTCAGCGGGTGCAGCAGGCGATAGCGCCAGCCGGGCTGGTTGGCAATGAAGATGATCCCGCGCGCATCGCTGACCAGCAGGGTGTCGCTACCCTGGCTCCATTCGCGTTCGAGTTCGGGGAATTCGAGCTTGACCACCATCGCCCCGAGAAACTCGCCGTTGTCGCCGAGCACCGCGCTGGACAGGAAGTAACCGGGAATCCCGCTGGTCACGCCGACCGCGTAGAAACGCCCGGTGCCTTGGGTGCGGGTCTGACTGAAATAGGGGCGAAAGCCGTAGTTGTGGCCGACGTAGCTGCTGGGCAGACGCCAGTTGCTGGCCGCCACCGCAAGGCCGGTGTGGTCGAGCAGTTCCAGCGTCGAGGACTGCGCCGCGCCGTTGATCTTTTCCAGCTTCAGATTCAGCGCAGCCTGCTGTTCGTCATCCACCGGACCTGCCAGCGCCGCACGCAATTGCGGGTCCAGCGCCAGCACGGCGGGCAGGGCGCGGTAGCGGTCGATCAGGGTATGCAGCGAGTTGGCGTACAGCGCCAGCTGTTGATTGGCCCGCGCGGCGTCTTCTTCCAGCGCCTGGCGCTCGGCGTGGCGAATCGCAAGCGTTGCAGCCAGGGCGGCGCCGGCGATGATCAGCAGGGTGTACAACGACAGACGCAGGGTACGGGAAGTCGGCAGCATGCTGGGGCGAGTGGGTGGCAGGACGGGCTGGCAAGATAGCATGCGCCCGCCCGGTACGGCGTATTGACGAAGCGTCGCCTTCAACGTCACTGCCGGCGTTATTGGTGGCTGTCACCGCCGCGGCTGAATCAGCAACTCGTTGCAGAACGGTCATTTGCGAGGATGGGCCTGGCGTCTCAAGAATTGATTGTCCGTGGTGCCCATCTCCCTGTAAGCGGCCAATCCTCTTTGGGCATGCGCAATATCCGCCATGACGGCTCGAGTTTGCTGCCGCAAGCCTGCTCTGCTGATGGGGGCCAACGTTTCTTTCGTGGTCGTCATGTTGACGTTGGGAAGCAGATCCGCCGGGTAGAGCACATCCTTGCCAAATGCATCGAAAGCGTTTTCGACCCATGCCGAACGCTCCTCGAGAGCGGCCTGCCAGCCGTTGAGCATGTCTTCGATTTTCTGGATCTTGACCGGATCAAGGCGATTCTTGATGTCTTCACCTTCTATTGCCCGGGCAAACATACTAAGCGTAGCGGGGATGATTGATATCCATGACGCCATCACCCGGTTCATCAAAAAATCGGGGTTGAAGACTGAATCAAGTGCCGGATGCATGACTTCATTTTTGAAGTCACTCCAGCTGCCGATTTCCTTGACGGCATCCGTAATGCCGAGGTTGCTGTCTATTGCTGCGACGGACAGTTGTGATGTTTGTGGAATCAGCGGGCCGAGATGGAACGGCATGCTCTTCAACGGCACATCAGCCATCGCACCCGACACATCTCCGCCGATGTTGCCTCCGATCAGTCCCCCTGGCGTGGTGTAAGGCGTAGTGGCAGGGAAGCCAGGCATGGCCATGTCGATTTGTCCTCCGCCAATCAGTCCGGCTTCATAGCCGATCCCGCCTTTCAAACCCTCGACCGTCAGATTGGCGAACAGACTTCGCTTGAGGCCTTTTTGCTGGATGATGTTGTGCAGCCTGTCGAGTGTGTACTCGGCATTCCCGGCCACCTGGGAAACAAAACCTGCGTACAGCATGATGGCGGCTTCTGCTCTGGTGCCTCCCGACGGGTCCACGTAGCTCAGCGGATTGTTCCCGACAAACGCATACCGGTTCAGCCCGTCCGCATCGCCGGCCGGATCGGCACTCACCCAGCGACACAGCCACGGTGCGTAATATCGGTTGCCGTAGTAATAAAGCCCGGTGACATCCATTTCCTTGCCCGAGTAGCGGGTGAACTTGTAGTCCGCTTCGATCTGCGAGCGCGCGGCCATCGACGCTGTGCCGCCGAAGGCGTAATAGCTTTCGTCGCTGATCAGACGCGTTTGCTGATCCAGTTTTTTTACGTTCGAACCCAAATGGTCCGTCAGCGAGTAACGCAGTTGATTGTCATCGATAGCCGGCGGTTTACCGGCTCTCCAATGCAGACACGTCACCTCACCGACACCGGTGACGACAGTGATCCGGTGCAACTCTTCACCGCTGCTTTTGGTGCGGATTTCCAGACTTCTCACGTAATGCACTTCATCCACGTGGCTGACTTTGCTGGTGTGGGTTTCGTGGCGCTTGTAGACCCTCGCGCCTTGGCTGTAGTGATACAGCTCCTGATCGGGCGGACCGCTTTCATGCTCAGCGAGGATCAGTGATTGCAGCTGATTGCGGCTGTTCCAGTCCATTGGCTGGCCGGGTTGCAGGGCCAGAAGATTGCCGGCGCGATCGAATAGGGTATTGAAGTCAGGCGCCGGGTCTCCCTCTCCCCAGCGCACACCGCGATTGCTGGCCGGATCGATGAACATCTCGCGGGTGTAGGTGTTGCCGTCGCGAATGTGGGTCAGCTTTTTCAGGTTGTTGCCGTCGTCGTATTCGAAAGTCTCTACATAGTTGCGCCGGTCGTTGGGATCAGTGGGTTGCGGTCGCCCGGAATTGTCCGCGGGCGGGGCGTCGCTGTGGCCGGTGGCGCGGATCAGCCGGTATATCGAGTCATAGGCAAACGTGCGTTCACCGTCGACCCGCTGGTTCCGGAAAAACGTCGGTGTGTAGGTATGATCGATAATGCGGGTGATGTTGCCCACCCGGTCATAGTCATATTCGAAATCCTGAATCGCCGGCTCGGAAGCCTTCTGCGCGTACTGTCGAAGCAGGCGTCCGTCGGCCTCTCGGTAGTGCCAGCGGCTGACCACACCGTTGCCGAGCCGTTGTTCGGTGATCTGGGTGGCGGCGTTGTAATCCGCCCCGTTCAAAATGTCCTGAAAGGTTTGCCCGCTGAGCTGCAACTGCACCTGGACAAGCTGTCCGGCGACGTCGTAGGCCGATTGTTGTACATGCCCGCCGGCGTCAGTGGTTTCGAGCAGCGCACCGACGGCGCTGAAACGCTGGCGGCTGGTGCAGATCTTGCCGTCCTTGAAGCTGCGAGTTTCTTCCAGTGTCTGCCCCTTCATGCCGAAACTGTTGCTCTGGAGCGTGCCCGATGGATCACTCAGCACCTTCATCTGCCCGCGTCGGTTGAATGTCGGGTCGGCCGAAGCGTTGTCGTAGCTGAAGGTTTCGAAGCCGGTAACACCATTTTCCGTGACCTCCTGCGGGCGCAGTTGCGGATCGTAGGTCATTTCCCGGTGATTGCCGTTTGTGTCCCAGCTCTGCAAAAGCTCGCCGCCGAGCCCTGGCAGGACAGTGTTCTGGCCACCGTCGACGTTGCGCGTCCTGACCACCATGCCGTCGAGCCGATGCACGGTGGTTGTATTGGGTGTGGCCAGACGCGGATCCCGCTGCGCAACCGGGTGACCGGCAACGTCATAGCGCTGGCGGTGGATGAGCGCTTGCGCCTGCTCACCGACGACCGAGCGCAGATACTCGATCTGTCGAATGGCTTCACCGCGCGGGCCGCTGACGGCTACCGACGGCGTGCACCCATGTACGCTGGCATTCATGGCTTGACCTTTTTTGCCGGTCTGGCGGGCGGTTTGAGCAGTCTTGCAGGTGGGGGAGCGGGCGTGTCATCGGTGTCGTTGAAGTCATAGCTGAGCTTGAACCAAGGGTGCAGGATGTCGAACGCCAGATGGCCGAGGGCATTGACGGTCCGGATCGGCCGCCCCGGGGCGTCGTAGAAGATCTGGTCGTGGTAACCGTGCTCACGCATCGCGCTGTCGTTGATGCAGCGGTGGGTATTGAGGAAGTACGGGCGATAGACCCGGATGGTCTCGCCCTTGTGGTTGTATTCGACACGACTCTGGACTCGCCATCGTTGGGTCGCCGGCAGCTCGACCGGTTTGCCATCGGCGCCGGTCGCGAGGTTGTCCTCGGGGGTGGCCACGAAGGCATCGCCCGGCGGTACAAGTTGTTTGCTTTGCAGCTCGCGACCGAAACCGTCGACGTAACGGAGGGTCCTCTGAGTCTGTTGCAGGGGATCGTCGGGGTAACGATCCGCAACCATGACGAGGCTGTGCACGGGTTGCCTGAGAGCGGTATGAATGAGCTTGAGCAGGGTCTGTTCACTGGTCGTACGTTGTTCTCGTTGATTCAGCCAGCGCAGCGCCGAGGCGCGCACGTGGCCGTCGGGCAGGATCAGGCCGCTGGCGATCCATTGCTTTCTTTTGAGTCGTGCTGTTTCTGGCGCAAGCATCGGCATCCAGCTGAACAGCTCGGTACGCACCACACTGGCGGCGGATGCCAGTACGGCTTTCGGATTGGCGAGGGCGTATTCGACACTCAGGTCAGACTGTGGCGGATAAGCGGACAGGGGGGCGAAACCGGCGGGCACTCCCTCTTCGGTGCCATGAAAACTGTGGGCAAGAGGTTGGCCACCGGCTTCGTAACGTACTTCCTGAATGTTCTCGTTGGGGTCCGTGACACGCTGCGGCAACAGTGTGTGCATGTCGTACGCCACCGAAGTGATGCAGCCGTCCGGCGCCGTGAAGGCGACGGCCAGCAGATGGTTCGCGTCCCAGTCGAGATGCGTCACGCCATGGCTGGCCGTCTGCTGTATATCGGTGACGTGATAAAAACCACTGGCATCGGCGTAGGTGAAAAAGCCGCTCTGTGCCGACCACAGGTTTTGCAGCAGATCCTGTGCGGGGTCTTCCGGGAGGAACAGCGTCATCGGGGCGTAGCCGATTCTGGTCAGCTCGTCCCGAATGACAATCGGCACATCGTCGTAGGCCGCCAGGGCCTTTTTGTCGAACACGGCCTGCTCGATGGGGCCTTGTCGCGGCGGGTACAGGATCTTGCCGGCGGCCTCCAGATACGTTTGTTGCGATAGCGAGGTCAATTCCCGCGCGGCCGTCCACTCGGTGCTGTCCTGGTATTGCTCGAAGTTTTCGAAACTTATATCCGCTGCACGCAATCCGCCCGGCAGTGCGCCCACGGGCAGCTTCAGCGCATTGCCGCGCTGGCGCCAGGGCAAGCCCAGCAGCCAATGGCCGTCAGTGGTCAGATGAACAGGTTCGGCACGGGTTTGCGTCAGATAAAAGTACTGCTGTTGCTCATCGTGGCTGTCGATCCAAGCTTGTCGTTGCTCCTCCGGTTCGAAGGGCGGTTCGTCAGACTCGGTGCGGCGCCTTGCACAGGCCACATTGAAACTGTGCGTCAAATGGCCGAACTCGTCCCATGCCAGGTTGATCCCGTGTTGGCAGTTCGGGTCATCCATGAAGCGTTCGTATTGATGGGTGCGGGTTTCCAGTTCGAGCACCAGCAGGCTGGACGGTGTTTCGTCGACCACCCGCACCCGATAGCGAAATTCGCTCAGGGAGAACAGGCGAGCGGGGGCGGGGTCGTCCGCCTGACAGACCTCGGTGCGAAGCGGGCGGCCGGCCAGGGCGTAGGCGATTTCGGGATTGTCGGCGGTTTTGCTTCGCTGGCGAATCCGTTCTTTACGGCGTTTGCCATCGAACGCAGAAACGAGGGTGGGCCCCAGTGGCGTGATCTCATCGTCGAGTTCGCAGGTTCCCTTCAGGACCCGATCGATCTCTTGGCCGGTATGAAACCAGTGGGTCGTGCGCATCGGCGCGGTATGGCCGTCTTCGGCCTTGCCCGGTTCCAGTTCACTGTCAATCTGGCAGACCCGGCCGAAGCCGCGAAACTCGCGTTCGATTCCGTCGTAGAAACCCTCGAAATACTCGAATGACTGCTGCAACTGATTGCCGGTGATCTCATCGTCCTGGCGCAACCAGGCGAGAACCATCTGCGCAAACGGCAGATGGCACACCGGTTTCTGGCATGCGACCAGTGTCTGACGCTTTTCATCCAGCCAGAACTGCGCACTGCTGCGATGACCCAGCGTGGCGCTGTAGCCCATGTTGTTGTTGCAGCCGGTGAGCAGATACGGCCGTTCGCTGACGAAGTGGTAAACATAATGCTGCGGTGTCATGTGCGGCACGGTCAGCAGCAAACTGGCGCAGCCAATGCCTTGCAGGTCGGCGAAGGTCACCTGGCAAAGGTTGTCGTAGCGCACGCCTCGCGGCCATGCAACGCGTACTGGCGCAGCGGCGAGGCTGTTGCCACCCTGGTTGAACCAGATTTCGAAGCAATCAGAGGACAGATAAATGAAGGCCGGGGCGCCGGAGCCGTCCAGGTCGGCGATGCGCACCCGGTCGGCATCGAACTCGCCATAGCCGAACGGCAAGTTGCTCAGCTTGAACCCGTCTGCAAACCGGCCATGGCCGAGGCTGACCCAGCAACGGATTTCATCGTGGCGGATCCGGCACAACTCCATGCCGCTGGCGCCCATGCCATTGAACGACACCAGTTCGCTGCGGGCGTCGCTGAACAGCGGCAACCGGTCCGGGGCATGGGGCACATCCTGGCCGGGCGCGAAACCCTTTTCCCGCAGGTTGGCGTACACCCGCACGCTGTTCGGGCCGATCAGGGCCATGGAATCCAGACCATCGCCGCTCAGATCGCCCAGTCGCGCCAACTGATGGAAGAACTCCACGGGAAACTGGCTGAACGGTTTGAACAATGACCAGGTGCCATCGGGATTGAACGTGTAATACCCGCTGCCACCGGGCTGCGCGACGATCCAGTCCAGGCGCCCGTCGCCGGTCAGGTCGGTGAGGATCTGCACCACCGGTTTGCTGCTGTCGGCGTTCGGCGCCAGTGGCAGCAAGGTCCAGGATCCGTAGACGATTTCATCCGTGCCGGGTGTGCGGCGCAGAGGCTCACGGTAATACCAGGCGTTGTCGTACTGGCAGAGAAAACCGGGCAGGCCTTCACCATAGAGGTCCACGCAGTGGTAGGGCTGGCCGTCGTTCAGGCCGGGCATGTGATCAAGCGCAAGGAAGGATTTTGGGTGGGTGTCGAGTACGAACGCCTGATAGAAGTACTCGAGCGGAGGGGTGTGCTTGACCCGGCCCTGCGCGTCGTAGCTCATGTAGTGCGCGGCGTTCAGGTGGTTGTATTGCAGCGGTGTGGTCTGGTGTTCCAGCAACAGACGATTGACCAGGACCGGCGTGGATTCGATGTGGTTGTACAGCAGAAATTGTCTGCAAAGGCGTCGGGTGCCGACCTCGAAACCGAAGCGATGCATGCGAAAGGGGTCGGCACGGACGCTCCAGGCATTTTCGTTGGCGGCCGCGTACGGCGGAACATCGTCATATCCGGCAATGCGTTCGCCGTAGTCGACGATCAGGCGGAACAGCCAGTCGAGTGTTTCGGGTTGCGCATGATCCAGACAATACAGATCGGTACTGGCGCTTCTGTTGCAGTAACAGACCTGGCGCAGATAGCGCTGTGTCTGATAGTCAAAGCGTGGGTCGGCGACTTTGTCGTCAGCCTTGTATTCGTAAAAGATGTTTTCGCCCACGGGATTCCTGATTTCAACCAGCAACCACGCGGCAATGTGCGTCGGGGCTGTCGGGTCGAAAATGCACGAGTCCGGGGTCCTGCCGTAGCAGTATTGCGAGCCGTCGGCGCGGGAGACGATCCAGAAGGGGTTGGTACCGTCAGTCGGTGTCCAGAGTTCATATCGGTCGAACGAACTTTCCAGACGAGGTATGTAACGCACCACCGAAAACGTCCTGGCTCGCCGGCCTTTGCCCCGTGTGCGCCGGGTGGCCTTGATCTTGCCGCGGGTTGTCAGTTTTGGCCGCAGGTCGATGCCGTCAGCCTGCATGACGTCTGCGGGGGTGTATTTCGGTACACCCTTGCTGGTCTTGCACGAGATGGCACCCGGATTGAAATCCCAGCCTAGGCCGCATTTGCCGTTGCCCGAATTGGCGTCGTAGACCAGATGCAACTCGGGATTGAGCGTGCGTGCATTCAGAAACGGAACCGGCAATGAGTAGGCGCGTTGGCCGGTTGCACCCATTTCCCCCCAGGTGCGTCCGCCCGTGGCAATGGACGCAGTCTGGGCAATGGAGGGCGGGGTAACGAGTGCATCTGCATCGAGAGCCATGGTGACGCAACCGGTGAATGCCGAGATTGCACGCTAACAGAGCGCCTTTGTTCCGACACCTGTCAGATCTGACAGGTGTTTTGCTCATCGCTTTATGGCAGGCGAAAAAAAGGCCGGGCGGTCATTGCTGACCGCCCGGCCTTTTCGCTAACGGATGAAGCGCTTACTGCACTTCTACCGCCAGGCTTTCGCTGATCTTCTGTTGCCAGATCGCAGGACCGGTGATGTGCACCGACTCACCTTTGCTGTCCACCGCGACGGTGACCGGCATGTCCTTGACCTCGAACTCGTAGATCGCTTCCATGCCCAGCTCGGCGAACGCCAGAACCTTGGACTTCTTGATCGCCTGCGCCACCAGGTAAGCGGCACCGCCGACGGCCATCAGGTACACAGCCTTGTTGTCCTTGATCGCGTCGATGGCGGTCGGGCCGCGCTCGGACTTGCCGATCATGCCCAACAGGCCGGTCTGCTCGAGGATCTGACGGGTGAACTTGTCCATCCGCGTGGCGGTGGTCGGGCCCGCCGGGCCAACCACTTCGTCACCCACCGGATCAACCGGGCCGACGTAGTAGATGAAGCGACCTTTCAGATCAACCGGCAGGGTTTCGCCCTTGTTCAGCATCTCGACCATGCGCTTGTGCGCAGCGTCGCGACCGGTGAGCATCTTGCCGTTGAGCAGGACGGTTTCGCCCGGCTTCCAGCTCTGCACGTCTTCCGGGGTCAGGGTGTCGAGGTTGACGCGACGGGCCGACGGGCCGGCTTCCCAGACGATTTCCGGGTAGGCGTCCAGCGGTGGCGCTTCCAGCGAAGCCGGGCCGGAACCGTCGAGCACGAAGTGCGCGTGACGGGTGGCGGCGCAGTTCGGGATCATGCACACCGGCAAGGAGGCGGCGTGGGTCGGGTAGTCCATGATCTTCACGTCGAGCACGGTGGTCAGGCCACCGAGGCCCTGGGCGCCGATGCCCAGCTGGTTGACCTTCTCGAACAGCTCCAGACGCATTTCTTCGATGCGGTTCTGTGGGCCACGGGCTTTCAGCTCGTGAATGTCGATGGATTCCATCAACACTTCCTTGGCCATCACAGCGGCTTTCTCGGCAGTACCGCCGATGCCGATGCCCAGCATGCCCGGTGGGCACCAGCCGGCGCCCATGGTCGGAACGGTCTTCAGCACCCAGTCGACGATCGAGTCGGACGGGTTGAGCATGGCCATTTTCGACTTGTTCTCGGAACCACCGCCCTTGGCCGCCACGTCCACTTCCACGGTGTTGCCCGGAACGATGGAGTAGTGGATGACCGCCGGGGTGTTGTCCTTGGTGTTCTTACGCGCACCGGCCGGGTCGGCCAGGATGGAAGCACGCAGGACGTTTTCCGGCAGGTTATAGGCGCGGCGCACGCCTTCGTTGATCATGTCGTCCAGGCTCATGGTCGCGCCATCCCAACGCACGTCCATGCCCACACGCACGAACACGGTCACGATGCCGGTGTCCTGGCAGATCGGCCGGTGGCCGGTGGCGCACATGCGCGAGTTGATCAGGATCTGCGCCATCGAGTCACGGGCCGCTGGCGATTCTTCGCGCAGGTAGGCTTCGTGCATCGCCTGGATGAAGTCCACGGGGTGGTAGTAGGAAATGAACTGCAGGGCGTCGGCAACGCTCTGAATCAGGTCGTCTTGCTTGATCACGGTCATGAGTCGCGCTCCTCTAAAAGACGGGAACATTCAATAAGGTGCCTGCGGCTTGGATGCATCGGTCGGTCGCAGACACCTTTCAAGGCACGCCGGGGCTGCTGGCGCGACGCTAAAAAGGCGCGGCAGTATACCGCGCCTCCCCGGTGGTGACACGCGCCGGTAGTCATTCGTTGGTCGCATGGTTGGGGGAAGATTTGGCATCGGTTTTCACTTTCATATCGCTGCCCTCACCCCAACCCTCTCCCGGAGGGAGAGGGAGCTGATTTGTGTAGAGCTTGAAATAGATGTCTGACGCGATATTTCAGGATGCCGACATTCGACAAAATATCACGGTCAGTCCCCTCTCCCTCCGGGAGAGGGTTAGGGTGAGGGCGCTCTTGGCGGTACACGAAGGTCATGCCTTTGACGCCAAATACCCGGCCCGAAAATCAATGGTCATTTATCGACTGGGCCACTAAAGTGGCAGCCGGTCTGTAGAGTAGGACACTCGGTCAGCCTCTTATCGCACGGTGAGTCAACGATTGACCCATAACGCCATTCAACGTCTTTTGCTCAAACGCTTCGCCCTCGCTGCAGCCACCTATGGATTGGCCTTGCTGCTGCTGTGGCTGGCGTATTTCACCGGACACTACGATGACTCGCTGGCCGGTGTCGCCGTCGGCAGCGCGCTGGTGGTGATCAGCCAGGCGACCCTGTTCGCCGTGTTCTTTTCCGGCTGCAACCTGCGCTTTTCCGACCCGAGCCTGACCGAAGTCCAGGTGTTGCTGGGCCTCGGCTGGCAGACGTGGCTGATCGCCCATCTGGACGAAGCCCGGGGCGAGTTCCTGGTCTTTTATGTGCTGATCCTGCTGTTCGGTCTGTTCCACCTGTCGCGTCGGGCGTTCGTGCGCTGCGCGATGCTGGTGTTCTTCAGTTTCTGTGCCATCACCTTGTGGGACGGCTATCACTTCGAGTTACCCGACCCGGCGCTGGCCGCGTTGCAGGTGTGTATCCTGCTGATCGTGCTGGTGTGGCTGGTGATTTACGCCCGCTTCGTCCAGACCTCGCGCCAACGCATGCGCCAGCGCCGGTTCGCCTTGCAGGCGCATCAGGACACCCTGCGCGGGATGATGCGCCAGCTCGAAGACCTGGTGGCCACCGACGAACTGACCGGGCTGTTCAACCGCCGGCATTTCCTGCGCCTGGCCACCCGCGAGCTGAATGCGATGGAGGCCGACGTGGTGCACGGTCTGGCGCTGATCGACCTCGACCACTTCAAACGCATCAACGATATTCACGGCCACGCCGCCGGCGATCAGGTGCTGCAAGCCTTCGCCGGGGTGGCCGGGGCCTGTCTGCGCGACGGCGACGTGCTGGCGCGTTATGGTGGTGAAGAATTCGTGGTGCTGCTGCCCGATTGCAACGCCGAGCGCCTGACCGCCTGTTGCGAACGCCTGCGCATCGCCTTTACCGACGTTGAACTGGTGGGCCTGAATGTGAAAAACCTGAGCCTGTCCGCCGGCATGACTCTGCTGGAGCTGGGCGATGATCTGGACGACGCCTTGCAGCGTGCCGATCAGGCGCTGTACCGGGCCAAGCGCGACGGGCGCAACCGTTGTGCAGCCGCGTGGGAGAACGTCGATGCCTGAACTGCGGGTCGGTGAGCGACAGTGGTCGGTGGCGGCGGGCAGCAACCTGCTCGATGCCCTCAATCAGAACGGTGTGGCGGTGCCTTACAGTTGCCGCGCCGGTAGTTGCCATGCGTGTCTGGTGCAATGCGTGCAGGGTTTGCCCGCCGACAGTCGCCCCGATGCCTTGAGCGCCGAGCAGCGTGATCAGGGTTGGCGGCTGGCCTGCCAGTGTCAGGTCATCGAAGACTTGCAGGTGCACGCCTTCGATCCCGTCACCGATGGTCGCCCGGCCACGGTCGAAGCGCTGGACTGGCTCGGCGACAGCGTGTTGCGTCTGCGCCTGACACCCCAGCGGCCGTTGCGCTACAGCGCCGGCCAGCATCTGGTGCTGTGGGCCGGCCACATTGCGCGGCCGTATTCGCTGGCGAGTCTGCCGGAAGAAGACCGCTTTCTTGAATTCCACCTCGATTGCCGCCAGCCCGGCGAATTCAGCGATGCTGCGCGCCGCTTGCAGATCGGCGACCCGATCCGCCTCGGCGAACTGCGCGGCGGTGCGCTGCATTACGACCCGGACTGGCACGACCGGCCGTTGTGGCTGCTGGCCGCCGGCACCGGGCTCGGCCCGTTGTTCGGTGTGTTGCGCGAAGCCTTGCGTCACGATCATCGGGGCGCCATTCGCGTCATTCATCTGGCCCATGATGCCGACGGGCATTACCTGGCCAAACCCCTTGAAGCACTGGCCGCGCAGCGGGAAAACCTCAGCGTCGAAGGGTGGACGGCGGCCGAGTTGCCGGGCGCTTTGGCGCAACTGCGCCTTGTTTCCCGACAAACCCTGGCCTTAGTCTGCGGCTCGACGGCCAGCGTCGACGCGTTTGCCAAGCGTCTGTTCCTGGCCGGACTGCCGCGCAATCAACTGCTGGCCGATGCCTTCCTGAGCCGTGGTTGAGCGCTGAATTCTCAGACGCGAGACCTGCCATGCCCGAAGCCATCCTGCTGCACCGCGAACGCGGTTTGCTGACCCTGCGCCTCAACCGCCCGGACAAGAAAAACGCCCTGACCCGCGCCATGTACAGCCAGTTGGCCGAGGCGCTGAAACAGGCCGACAGCGACCCTGAAATCAACGCTGTGCTGATCACCGGCAGCGCCGAGTGCTTCACCGCCGGCAACGACATCGCCGACTTCATCCAGCAACCGCCGAGCGACCTCGACAGCCCGGTGTTTCACTTCATGCTTGAACTGCTCGAATGCCGCAAACCGGTGATCGCCGCCGTGGCCGGGGCGGCGGTGGGGATTGGCACGACGCTGTTGCTGCATTGTGATCTGGTGTACGTGGCGCGGGATGCGCGGTTGCGCATGCCGTTCGTCAATCTCGGTTTGTGCCCGGAATTCGGTTCCAGCCTGATCCTGCCGCGTTTGTTGGGGCAGGCCAAAGCGTCGGAACTGTTGTTGCTCGGTGAAGGTTTTACCGGTGAGCAGGCGGCGCAATGGGGGATCGCGACCGAGGCGCTGGGCAGTGGCGAAGCGGCTCTGGCCAAGGCGCGGGAGATGGCGTTGCGGTTTGACGAGCTGCCGGCCGAGGCGGTGCGGATCAGCAAGCAGTTGATGCGGGCGCCGGATCGCGAGTTGATTCGCAAGGTGATCGAGGAGGAGGGCGCGCTATTCACTCAGCGGCTGAGGTCGCCGGAGGCGTTGGCGGCGTTGACCGGGTTTATTCGCAAGCACTAAAAGCCCCCCTCACCCCAGCCCTCTCCCGGAGGGAGAGGGAGCCGACCGCGTTGTTCGGGCGTTTTACATCGACCTGGAAAACCGCGTTGAACTCAGGATCTTTAAGCGTTGAACTCAGGATCTGCAAGCACCGAAATCAGAATGTGCATAGAGCCGAACGTCTATTTTGAAAGGCCCCCGATCGGCTCCCTTTCCCCCTCGCCCCCCTGGGGGAGAGGGCTGGGGTGAGGGGGTACGATCTAAAGCCCAACACAAAATCCAACCCAGAAACCAAAAAGCCCCGCCATTCACATGGCGGGGCTTTTCATTTTCAGCAACCGGTCACTCAGACCTGCGGATCACCTACGTGCAGGATCTTCATGCCGTTGGTGCCGCCGGTGGTGTGGTAGCTGTCGCCCTTGGTCAGGATGACCCAGTCGCCTTTCTCGACCACGCCGCGCTTGACCAGCTCGTCGATGGCTTTCTGGCTGACTTCGTTCGGTGCCAGCGAAGCCGGGTCGAACGGTACGGTGTACACGCCACGGAACATTGCCGCGCGGGCCTGGGCTTCGCGGTGCGGGGTGAAGCAGTAGATCGGCACCGACGAACGGATACGCGACATGATCAGCGGGGTATAGCCGCTTTCGGTCAGCGCGATGATCGCCTTGACGCCCGGGAAGTGGTTGGCGGTGTACATGGTCGCCAGCGCGATGCTTTCGTCGCAGCGCTCGAATTCCTTGCCGATGCGGTGGCTGGAAGTCTTGCTGGTCGGGTGCTTTTCAGCGCCGACGCAGATGCGCGCCATCGCCTGCACGGCTTCCAGCGGATAAGCGCCGGCAGCGGATTCGGCAGACAGCATCACGGCGTCGGTGTAGTCGAGCACGGCGTTGGCCACGTCGGACACTTCAGCGCGGGTTGGCATCGGATTCTGGATCATCGACTCCATCATCTGGGTCGCCACGATCACCGCCTTGTTGTGGCGGCGTGCGTGCAGAATGATTTTCTTCTGGATGCCCACCAGTTCAGCGTCGCCGATTTCCACACCCAGGTCGCCACGGGCAACCATCACCGCGTCGGACGCCTTGATCAGACCGTCGAGGGTTTCGTCGTCGGCCACGGCTTCGGCGCGTTCGATCTTCGCCACCAGCCAGGCGGTGCCGCCGGCTTCGTCGCGCAGTTGACGGGCGTAGTTCATGTCGGCGGCGTCACGTGGGAAGGACACGGCGAGGTAGTCGACTTCCATTTCAGCGGCGAGCTTGATGTCGGCCTTGTCTTTTTCAGTCAGGGCCGGAGCGGTCAGGCCGCCGCCGCGACGGTTGATGCCTTTGTGGTCGGACAGCGGGCCGCCGATGGTCACGACGCAGTTCAGCTCGGTCGCGGTGGCGGTTTCAACGCGCATGACCACGCGGCCGTCGTCGAGCAGCAGCTCGTCGCCCACGCCGCAGTCCTTGACCAGGTCCGGGTAGTCGATGCCGACCACTTGCTGGTTGCCTTCGGTCAGCGGATGGCTGGTGGAGAAGGTGAACTTGTCACCGATCTTCAGCTCGATCTTCTTGTTGGCGAATTTGGCGATACGGATTTTCGGGCCTTGCAGGTCACCGAGCAGAGCGACGAAGCGGCCGTGCTTGGCAGCGAGGTCACGCACCAGCTTCGCGCGAGCCTTGTGCTCGTCGGGGGTGCCGTGGGAGAAGTTCAGACGGGCGACGTCCAGGCCAGCCAGAATCAGCTGTTCGAGAACTTCCGGCGAGTTACTGGCCGGGCCAAGGGTAGCGACGATTTTGGTACGACGGACGGACATGCAAAGACTCCTCAGGTTCAAGCGCCAGCGAAGGCTACTATGCTCTTGGGGTGTAGTCATTGTTCGTTTGCACTACTTAATACTTTCTTTATTGAACACGGCAACTTTGGGACAAACGCGCCTGAAGATTTTCGACCGAGGGTCGATACAGAGCACAAGACAGGAGAACCCCCCATGCGATTCGTGCCCATTGCCGCCCTTGCCCTCAGCGTCCTCGCTGTCACGGGCTGCACCCGTTGGTCGATGAACCATCATTTGAATAACGCCTACAGCGCCTATGACCGGGGCAATTGCGAGCAGGTGATGCTCGAACTGTCCAAGGTCGAACGCGCCAGCCGTGCCCGCCCTTACGTGTGGCCGGAAGTGTCGATGATGCGCGGCCAGTGCCTGGAACGGCAGAAAATGTTCGTCGATGCGGCGCAGACCTATCAGTTCATCATCGCCTCGTACCCCAACAGCGAATACGCCTACCGCGCCCGTGCGCGTCTGGAAACCCTGCAGAGCCTGGGTCACTATCCGACCCGCAGCGCCGCTGTGGTACGCCCGACTCGCTTTTGATGGTGGTTGTCATACAAAAGCTGGCCGGCTGTACAAGGTGAGCTATAGTCCAATGACACCGGTTTAGAGCCTGGGCTCCAGACCGGCGCAACACCTGCGACTGGCATGAGCAGTACGTGGCGAGCGCCACACCGGGAGCGGGGAGAGCGAGCCTGACGCACAGGCCCGTTCCGAAGCGAGAGTGCGGCTCTGTGACAGGGCCTTGCATGGCGAATTGCGTATGTTTACCGACCGTCGAATCGAACGGCATCAGCTGCCATATTTTCTGCGAGTGTTCAACAGCGTCACCGACAAACCCATCGGCTTTCTGGGCAACGTGTCCGAAGACGGGCTGATGCTCATCAGCCAGTTGCCGATGATGATCGGGGCCGAATTCAACCTGCGCCTGAAAATCCCCTTGGGCGAGGGCTGTCAGCAGGTCATCGACCTGACGGCGTGCTGCCTGTGGTGCCACGAAGACGCGACCCCCCGGCACTACGATGCCGGCTTCAGCCTGTACCGGACGCCGCCGGAGTATGGGCAACTGGTCGAGGCATTGAAGCAGTACTTCAGCTTTCAGCTGTTGTCGGCTTCGGCCTGAAAACAAGAAGGGCCACAACCTGACGAAGGTTGTGGCCCTTTTTTCTTACTCGTTTATCGCAATCGCCCGCTCGTTATCCAGCGTCCTCTCTGCCAGCAACAATCCCATCTCGCTCAACTGATAGATCGCCATCGCCAGATGCCGCGGCTTGTCGTCCAGGCTGTCAGCCAGGTCGAGCAGCAGGATGCTGACCGAAGAAAAGGTCTCGTAGGTCTGGATGGCGATGGCTTCCGGGTTGATGTCCGGGTCGACCTTGAACATCTGCATGCCGCGATCCACAGAGTTGCGCGGTTTGTCCTTTGGGGGATTGAGGTAGAAATCCAGGGCCCGGTGAGCGGCGTCGTGGAGTTTCTTTGAATCGACGGAGGCGTAGGGGGAGACCGGATCGGGTTGATCGGTCGGGTCCGTTGGATCGGTGTCCAGTGGTGGATTTGGCGTCGGTTTTTTCATTTCGCGATTCCTGTTTTGGAGCCACCACCCATTTGCGACTAAGCAAAGGGTGGCGGCTGTGGGCAGGTTAGTCGACCGGAAAGGAATCGCGAAAACCGGTGCGCCCAGGGGCGCCCTGCACACAGCCACCATCGAGTGCGGGGATAGGGAATACCCGACTTGATGACGCTTATGCACCTTCGCGATACCTCCCGAGCGACTAAACCCGGCCGCTGATTGCAGCGACGGGGATCAAGTTACGGGCCAACACAAAAGCGCACAAGCCGGCGGATTCTGAGTGATTTGTAGGCAATGGCACAAGCCGTCGTAGCCCGTTGTTACGACTTGCAGGACGCTGCCGGACCGGGCTGTGGGAAGAGTTACCGTTTGTCGGGACTGTCAGATCCTACAGGTGTCGGTCATGACCGAATTGGCATTAATGAGAAAGGTCAGCTCGTGTCCTACACATCCCGTCGAGGAGCAGGTTATGGAAGATCATGAAGAAGGCGCCATTGAAAATGATGTTCCAGACACGAGCAATTCGACGTCGCCATCATTCATCCAGTCAGATGAAGTCTTGGAGGAGCGGCAGGAGATCCGAGCGTACAGAAATTATGGAGGCACTGGCTATTGGTGCAGTTTGGAGTTTTTCAGTGAATTTACTGCGGACGGGAGTCAATTCAAGTGCAGGACATCACGTTATAACGCCAAGGATAATGGAGAGAAAAAAGGCAACTTATATGTCAGAGCCAGCAGTCAGAACACGTGGGATCGCACCTGGAATGATATAGGTAATCAAAACGGCCAGTGGAATCCGCTGGAAGCTACCGGGTCGGTTAATTCACCGAACGGGAGCGCCACTGTTTACTTCAAATACATTTATGACAGATCGGGTGTAGAAGACGTAGAAATGGAAGTGGACATCGTCCTCACCTTCAAGCCCGCCACGCCTGTCATTACAAGCCCCTCAGGCGATGTGACAACGAATCCGTTCACGGTTACCGGCACGGGAGGCATACCTAACGCTGGAACTATCACCCTGCATAATGCCAATGGCGGTGCTCAACTCGCTACTGCGGTTATTGCAACCGATGGAAGCTGGACTGCCTCTGCCACCTTTCCCCCTGGTCTTACGACACTGACCTTCTACGCCAAACAGACTATCCGGAATTCTGTTTCAGGCGAGTCCAACCGGGTCACTGTGAATCTGGTGGTGACTGCTGTCACCATTGATTCTCCAAAGTCCGGTGACTCGTTGCGAGAACGCCAACCGATGATCAACGGTAAGGGCCATTCGGGAGCGACAATCAAGGTCTACGAGGCTGATAGTGGGGTGATTCTCTATGGATCTGGAACGGCCCAAGGCGGTCAGTGGAGCATACGGCTGACCACACCGCTCCCCATCGGGCCGTTCACTTTTCATGCAAGCCAGGAGTATGCCGGGCAAACGACATGGTCCGACAAGGTGCCTGTTTCCGTTTTGCCCAAGTTGCCTGTCATTACCCAACCCGCCGCCCAATCAGTGCAGAATCGTTCATTCACGGTGAGCGGCATCGAGGGCGAGGTCGGGGCCATCATGAGGATCCTTCTCGATCTGAATGATACGGTGGTCGGCACTCTTCAATCGGTAACAGGGAATGCCTGGAGTGTACTGGTCGATATCCCGGCCAGTATCCCGCCCGGGGAAGTCCGCCTTGCTGCTCAGCAGACGTTGAGAGTGCCTTCCGACCGAAGCGATTCTCGCCCGTTCAAACTAAAGCCCTCACAACCCGGCAAACTGACGGTACAGGTCGATGCCCAAGGCAAGGTGACCCTCGGAGGTACCGGGCATATCGGCGCGACGTTCTATCTCCACGTCGTGAACAACGGGATGCCTTTCCACTCCTTTACCGTGGCAACGTCTCCCTGGACGGTTTTCTTTCCTGACTGGTTGCCGGGGACCTCGCTGGTTAACGGTCGACAAAGTGTGCCCGACGGTGCAGGGCAACCGATCTATTCGGACTGGATATCGGAGGACACCACGGTCGAGGTGCCTGTACCTCCTCCGACATTGAGTTCGCGCGTCAACCCGGACGGCATTCCCACATTCTACGGTACGGGCAGGAACTGGTCCGATCAACCGGCCTCCAGAGTCGAGGTCCGACTGGAAGGCGCCAGTTCCGCGATCGTGCCAATCGTCGACGTTCGCGCAGATACGACCTGGTCCAGCACGGCAACCGAACGCTGGGCTCCCGGTACGTATCAGGTTACGGCCATTCAGTGGTTCACAACGCTGCAATCAGGACGGGTTCAACCGCCTGTTTCCGTCATCATCTCTGCCCCCCCTGCCGTTATCGAAAAAGTGACCCCGAACGGTGTGTTTGCAGAGGTTGTTGGCCAATGCTGGCCGGGAGCAGAGCTGACGATCACGTTCAGTGACAATCCTGCCTCCCATCCGCTTGAGGATGCGGACAAGAACGGGCAATGGGATTTCCAGCGCTCTACGCCATTTCGCCCCGGCAGGCACACGGTCACTGTCACGCAGACGTTCGGCGGGCAAACCTCCAACCCGGTGTCCATGTCCTTCGATATAGCGGTGAGCGTACCGGTGATTACCCCGCCACCCGGTGGGGAAACGGATCATTTGCCGGTATTGCACGGCACCGGCGGGTTCGACGGTTTCACGATCAGGGTTTTCGATTTTGTGACCCACCAGCTATTGGGAGAGACGATCGCGACAGGGGATGAATGGTCGGTAGCGCTCACGGAACTCGATTACGGTCCCCATGCCGTCTTCGCCATCCAGGTGCTGGGTGATCTGGAATCGCCGCCCAGCAATACGGTCGCTTTCAAAGTGGTGCTGCTTGCGCCAACGATCGACCTTCCAGAAACAGGAGCATCGGTTCCCCGGACATTCACGGTAAAAGGCTATGCCAGAGCGGGAAAAGGATTCGACCGGACTGAGGTGGATGTGTACCTCGACGGCGATCCTTTTCGTGTTTATCCGCTATTTGGCGATGGATATTTCGAACAGAATTTCACACGGCCATTGGGGCCATGCGTACTGAACGCCAGGCAGTACTTCAAGGATCAGGAGTCGCCGCATAGCCAGGATGTGCTGATCACGATCGTTCCCGGCAAGGCACTCATTGAAACGCCAGGTATTGGTGAGGCTGTCGGAAAGACTGCGCCGATTTGCGGGTTCGGATTCCCGGCAGATGACGTCGTGGTTGCCTTGCCTGATTTTACGGAGCTGGGGCGGACCAAGGTCCAGAACGACGGGACGTGGCTCTGTCCGGTCGAGCTTCCTGAGACCGGCACCGACCTTTCACTCATCACCGAACAGCGCAACGGTGAGTTCCGCTCGGGTTGGTCTGAGCCCAGGTCCGTGCAGCGGCTTATGGCCCCACCCACATTTGACGAACCGCTGGAGGGCAAGTGGGAGGAAGCAACGCCCGGATTCGCAGGCGGTGCTTTCGAGGGTTCGCAGGTTGATGTGGTCGCCTGGTACGACTCCGACGAGAAACATGCCGAGGCTCTTGTGACCAACGGCGGACGTTGGGCCGGTGCATCCGAGCGAAATCTGCCTGCTGGCCCGCAATGGGCCCGTGCCGTGCAGGTCGTGGGTGGAAAACGTTCCATGCCAGCGGACAGCAAACGGTTCGAAGTCGTGCCGCCTGACGAACCGCCAGGCCTGGCGTAATCCGACCAATGGTCGCGTCTACTGTCAGTTCTGACAGTAGACCTCGTTGGCTCAGTGACGCCTAATTCATTGCACGGACAACTCGAAATCGCCATTCCTTTACTGGAAACCGTGTCGGAACCAGGAGCATCAACATGACCCGCTCTCCCGCCCAGATCGCTCAGAAGATGTTCACCCAGGCGGTCGGAAAGCCCAAGCGTTCGTCCACGACGGCACTGACACGTTTTTTCAAGGCGGGGGGATCGGTCACCGTACTGGCGCAGAAAGGCGTTGACGGTTTGATGCATGACTTTGGCCTGGACCGGCAGCAGGCCGTAGAGTTCCAGCAGCGCCTCAATGTGCTGTCGACCGTGGTATTGCGGCAGTTCATCGAGCACCAATTGACTGCCAGGGATGCCAGGGTCGTTGCGCGTACGGGGCTCAATAACGGTCCGACTTACGCCTTGTTGTTCAAGCCGAACTTCGACAATTTGTGCCCGCCGGATGCGATCGAAGCCATTCATTCGCCTGCGGCGTATCTGACAGACCTGTTGCATTGGGCATTGCATCGGCTGGGGACGACCGATGGCAAGGATTTTCCGCTGGTTGACCGGCGTACGGATCTCGAAAAACTGTTGATCGATGTCAAGTCCGTCCATGGTGCAGTGTCGTCGGTGGAAGTGATCAGCCGCATCATGGAGCACTTCATCACCTCCACGCTGGGGTCCATTCAAAACCTCGACGAGGCGTTGAACCAAAAGGCGTTTCCTCGTGAACTGCCCTTTCACTGGCCATGGGTCACGCTCGATCATGTACTGAAGGGGCAAGGCGAATCGGTGGGCAGCGTGGTGCGCCTGTGTGATTTGCAGTATCCGTACTTTCTTCGTTCGGCGCCCTGGAGCGACAAGTCGGATGACGCCCTCGTTCAAGCTGCACGGTTGAGTTCATCACAGCGGAGAATCTTGACGCAGGCGCCGCATTTTCCGGATGGGGCGGATGAGTTTTACCAAAAATACCTCGGTCTGAAGGACATTTCGGTTGGTAATCTGAGGCTCGTCTCCGTTTTCAATGAAAGAACGAAACTGAGTACGCTGGCGCTTGAGGCATTGCTTTCGATTGAAGGCTCTACTCCATTCCTGTCCGAAAATGCGCCAGATTTCGTCGCCGGTTCTGTAACAGGCAAGGACCATGGGTCTGTTTTCATTCATGAGGCAAAAGCCCCGCCCATCACTATCGTCAATAGCGGCCTGGAACTGCTCAACCGTTTCGAGGATATGGAACCGGACCGGGTTGACCGTGCCAATCGTATAGTGCGACTGACTGACTGGTTGCGGTTGGCCAGTCACGAAACCGATCGACTGATCGTTGCGGCAATGCTCGCTGAAGTGCCCTCGCCGCCCCCCTCTCGTTACTGGATCACAGCCAATACTTTGCGAGCTCTGGGCCTGTTCCAGGAACTGCGGGAGCTCTTTGGATGCACCGCAGAAGACTTCGCCGCTTTCATCGGGCCGCTTTGCGTTTTCGGGCGCGGTACGGAGCGTGCCCAATACGATCGAATTTTCAACAGTGGTGCCGCCAGTTCTCGTCCTTTGGTACTTGATGACCGATCCTTCCCGGTGGTTCCCGTAACTGCTGCCGATCTGCTTACGGTCAAGCAATTGTGCGCGGGCCTGGGCATTGATCTGGAAACCTATTTTTACCTCGCCACCCTGATTGCCGCCGCTCATGGCCTGACTGAGCTCAAATGCAGCTTGCCGATCGTGTCCAGTTTTTATCGCATGGTCAGGCTGCCCCGGTTACTGGGGATTACTCCGATCGAGGCGGTCCTGTTGTTGAACCTGAAGGGAGGTCAGGTCTGGGTGAACACACTGGCCGGCGTGCCGCAGATCAACAACCAACAATCAGCTGATAACCCGGACGTACTGAGTGTGATGCATGCCTTGATGGATTGCGTGCAATGGGCTCAGACCGTGCAGTTACCGATGCACTGGGTGGTGCAACAAGCAACAGTCTGGCCACCGAACCGGCCCGATGAAAGACAACTCTCGCTGTTCGATCAATGGCGTCGGCAGGCCCCGGTGGCTCAGGTGACGGAAGATGTACTGAAAATGGCCGGTATCGAGCCCTTGTCGAACAATCGCCAGTGGTTGCGGGCCTTGGCGGCGTTGGTTGACGAACAGGGACTGATTCGTGATTTTGCTGAGTCAGCGGATCAGACCTACGAAGCCCATGCCCGGGAAATGACGGAGCGGGCCGTGGTGTCGGAGACGGGAAGCCTCGATACAGGTCTGGTAGAGCTGATTCTGGCGGTCGTGCTGCGTTGCCGCGCCAGTCAGAACAGCATGGTGCAGGAGGGGTTGGCTGCGTATAGCGGTCTGAATCCGGATCTGGTTCTGCAGGTACTTGGCTGGTCCGGCGCAAATGTGCATTTCGTATTGGCTCAAGTGCTCGCATTGCCGGAAGCTTTCACGGACAGCGGTACTGTGCTGCGGCGGGAAGACCCGCCGAGCGATCCTGTTCTGCAGGTGATGGCGGAGTTCTCGAGGCGCAGCGCCGTGGTCGCGAGGTTGGAACTCGGCAGGGAATTCCTGAATCACTTCATCGCGACCGGGTATCGCCAATGGTTCGGTCTGAATTCGGTCGACGCATTCGACCTTTCAACGTTGTATTACCTGACAGTCTACAAACGTGCCCTGGGCATGAGCGATCAGCCGGAAACGAGGCTGGTTGACTATCTGCGCCGCATTAACGCGCTGCCGGCCAATCTGGCCAATCACGGTCTTGAGCTGGTTCAGGAGCGTGCCGCGAAGTGGCTCGCCGAGCTGTTCAACTGGAGCGTGGATGAAGTGCGCATCTGCTCCACCCATGTGAATCCGTCGAAAGGCTTGGTCGTGACCCTGCAACAACTCGATGTGCTGACACGCATTCGCTTGTTGGCCAAGAAGACCGGTCAGAGTGCCAGGACACTCCTCGAGTTGGGGACGCTGCCACCGGACAGCGAATATGCCGACTATGAGCACGTCGCAGACCTTGTCAGAGCCAGTCTGACGACCACGACCGAACCGACTTATGCAGACGATGTCATCGCCGGGGGGCTGGACCTGGTCGTGCGCTGGACGACGGTACCCGATCCCGTCAGGTTGATCGCCAACAAACCGGACGAATTTGCCGAATTTACTGTAACGGTAGAGAACCGCGAAGGTCAGGCGCGATTGAACGTCAATGTTCATTGCGCCACCACGCTGGGCCGGTTTGAACCTTCAATGATCACCACCGGCGGCGACGGCACGGCGACGGTGAAGTTTTTCCCGGGCAGCCGGATGGGCAGCGTCACGCCGACGTTCAGGCTCGACCTGGGTGAAGAGACAGCCGCTCCGCGAATCGAGATCGGGCCGGATATGGCCTCACTCCATTTGAAATCCCCAAACCCTTTCCCCGTGCCCGACAGCACGGTGCTGATCGGAACGCCGGTGACCTACCGCGCCATCGTTCAGGACGCCTACGACAACCCCATCGCAGACGCATTGGTGGCCTGGATACTCAATCCGCCGACGAAGGGTGTGATCAAGACTGTTACTGACCAGCAAGGACGCACCGAGTTGACGTTCACCAGAGGCGAGCCGATTACCGTGAAGGTTAAAGCGACGGCTGAAAATTCGACGACCGTTACGTTCCGCGATGTGACGTTTGTCGAAGCCCTTCCCGCGCACCGGCGAGTGCCAGCGCCCCGCAAGCAACGCAAACAGTGACAGGAGACGGTGATGCTCAACAAAACTTCAGGTGAGTTGTCAGCCCTGCGCCGCAATGCGTTGATTGATTTCTGCCTTCACGCCAAACATGAAAAGGCCGAGCTTCCTTTTCCGATGAATACCCAATCGGCGGATGACCTTTGGGAATGGCTGCGCTCCGACCCGCTGGACAGTGACGAGATTGAAACCTCGTGGGTGGCGGAGGCTGTGAGCTGTTTGCAGGCTTACATTCTTGCGGTGCTCCAGAAGTTTGAACCAGGGTACGACGGGCGGGAGTTCGATCCTGATCTTCTGGAGGAGTGGGAGCTGACCAGCAGTTACGGGCTGTGGTCGGCAAGCAAGCTGCTGTTGTGCACACCTGAGGATTACATCACGCCTTATGTGCGCATCCGTAAAACCGGGTTGTTCAGGACTCTTGAAAGCTATGTGAATCAGACCTCGATCACTGACGATTCTGTGCTCAAGGGCGCGCAGCGCTACCTGCGCAGCTTTGAAGAAACCTGCAATATGAATGTCCTGACCGGTTATCTGGGTGGAGCCAATCCGCTGAACACGCGTTATTACCTGGTGGGCAGGCAACGCGTTGCACCTTTTGGCTGGTTCTGGCGTGAAGCGCACATTGAACTCGCGGTCGACTCGTCATCGGTCAACCCGACAGCGTGGCGAGAATGGAAACCTGCCGACATTCCCACCGATGACACCGTGCTGGACTGTCGGATGGTCTATTGGGAAGGGCGGCCGTGCATGGTCTGGGCCCAATGGCGTCCGGGGGTTTTCGATAACGAGGGTCAACTGCAAAGCCTCCATGAGCTGGAAGTCATGGTGGCGTTCATCGCGCTGGACGACAGCTGGTCACCACCCATTCGCTTGCATCTGCTGAAGACGGACAAGGACGTATCGAAGGGGTGCCGGTTGGTCGCGGTGGTTTTGCGCGACGAGATCGATACCTCGTATCCAAAGGGCAGGCTGGCGGTGCATGTGACCAATGCCCAGCCCAAAGTCGATACGTCGTCAGCGCTGTCTGTCGCGATCTATGAAACCCGTGACTCGCTGTTTCGCAAAGTGAAGGATGAAACGGCGGTCATGGATTACCTGGCCAATCACTTGTTTGTCGAGCGCCGTACGCTTCAGCAAAAAATGCGGCCTCAGTTGTTTCCGGCCGTTGACAGCCAGATCACCAAGCCCGGCACGCTGGCCGAGTACCTGGGGATCAAGGCTTACATCGTGCGTAACAGCCCTGGCGAGCACTCACTCTGGGTTCAGGGGCATTGTGCTCATGTCTCGCGTGGCGATGGCACAGGGATAGATTTCACGCTGGCCGTCAAGTTCTCCACCGGTACCGACCCGGAGCCATTGACTGACAAGTACCCGCCTTCCGGTGGATGGGCAACCAAATGGCTGGAAATCAAGCGGTCGGCGTTCAACAGCAGCACAATTACCGTGACGCTGACAGGTGCCGCAAACAACGGTGCGCGAACCCTCGTCCTGACGGTTCCCGCCACGCTCGGTGAGCATGGACCTCTGCCGTATATCCATGACACCGATGCGCAGGGCGCCCAGTTTCTGGCCTTCAATCAACCGCCGTCTGTTCTCACCCTGAAATACGTCCGGCTCAATACGTTGATCGGCCACGATCTGGTGTTGCGCTCCAGTGTATCGATTGGATCGTTGCTGGACTGGGCGACGCAGTTTCCGAAGGAACCACCCTTGCCCGAGGGCGAGGTCGAGCCGAACGGTCCGTTTGATGGCGCCAACGGTTTGTTTTTCTGGGAGCTGTTTTTTCACTTGCCGCACCTGATTGCCGTCCGGCTACGTGACGAGAGCCGTTTTGAAGCGGCCCAGCGCTGGTTGCATTTCATATTCGAGCCGCAGGCGCCCGCGAAACCGGCGCAGGGTGATACCCCGGCAAGACCGCAATACTGGCATTGCCGGCCTCTGGACGTGGAAAAGCCCGACATCGCCTATGAAGTCTTCGCTCCGGGAGATCCCGATGCCATCGCCTATTCATCGCCCTGGCATTACCAGATCGTGATTTTCCTCGAGTACGTGAACATCCACATCGCCTGGGGCGACTGGCTCTTTCGCCAGATGACACGAGACAGCCTGACGGCCGCCAAGCTGCAGTATGTCCGGGCCCGATCGCTGATGGGGGCCAGGCCGGATACCCGTAGCGTCAATCGCTGGGTTGCAAAGGAGCTTGGTGAGCTCGTGGAAGAGATGCAGAACCGATCGGCCCTCGCGGATTTTGAAAAGACACTGCAGCTGCCGGAAAAGGGTTTGCCGGTCAGGGCTGCGCGTAAGCAGCATATGGGTGTCTACGGCACGTCCTCTTTCAAGATACCGGTCAGTCCGCGTTTGCTGACGTTTTTTGACCTGCCTGATCAGCGTATCGACAACATCCGTCATGGTCGGACAATCGACGGCAAGCTTGCATCCATCCCTCTTTTTACTGCTATGGATCCAAGTGAGTTGTTGAACCGCCTGGCAGCCGGTAGCGCGGGACCGGTGCGACCGATGGGCGGGCAGTTGCGAGTGGCGGTCTATCGCTGGGACGTACTGTTCAATGCGGCGTTGCAGATGGTGCAGCACTTGCAGGAGCTGGGGAACGAAGTACAGCGGCTGCTTGAACAGCAGGATCGTGTCCAGCAGGAGACGTTGGAGCGACACCATTTGACTGTGCTGGGCGAATTCACTCGCCGTGCACAGGAAGAATCCATCGCACGTGAGGTCGAGAGCCTCACGGCGCTGCAGCACAGCAGAACCATGGCCGAAGAGCGTGAGCTGCACTACGCCGATCTGTACGACAAACACATTTCACCCGATGAGTTAACAGTCATGGAGCACGTCGAGCAGGCCTCGCGCTTCATTTCTCTGGCCACCGGTTTCCAGATGGGGGCGGCGGTCATCCATGCGTTTCCCAACGTTTTCGGAATGGCCAATGGCGGTCATCAGCCGGGTCATCTGGTGAGTGCCGTAGGGTTTGGCTTCCAGATTGCTGCAGACGTGCAGCGCGCCAATGCCGACAAGACGGCCACCTCCGAAAGCTATCGCCGCCGCCGAGAGGAATGGCGGCTGCTGCGTAATCAGGCCACTGCTGAAAAGAATGCGATCAGTGCCCAGATTGCGGCCCAGGAACGGGCCATCAATGCAGCAAGGATCAATCTGGAGCACACCCTTGCCGCGAATAGTCAGGCGCTCAAACTGTTCGAGTTCCTGCAGACCCGTGCGACCAATCTGGAACTTTACCAGTGGCTGATGGGGCAACTGCAGACCTTGCACTTTCGGGCATACGACGCCGCCATTGCGCTGTGCCTGAGCGCTCAGACAGCCTTGCGAGCGGAAACCTGCGAGTTCGATGCCTATCAACTGGACACCGATGTCTGGCGCGACCAGCGGCGCGGCTTGACGGCTGGCGTGACATTACAGGCCGGTCTGTTGCGAATGCGGTCGGAATATTTGCAACGCCGGGAGCGACGCCAGGAGATCGTCAAGACCGTTTCGCTGCAACGGCTGTTCGATGATCCGACGACCCGGCCGAAGGGGTTTGACAACTGGGCTGCTGCGCTGGACCACTTGGTGACAACGGGCACACTGGATTTCGAGCTGATTCAGCTGCTGTTCGATCGCGACTACCACGATCATTACTGCCGCCAGATTTCTCGCGTTGAGGTCAGTCTGCCGGTGCTCACCGGGCCCTTCGAAAATGTGGTGGCGAACCTGGTACAGGTTGGCAGTTATATCGCCACAAAACCGTCGAGCGAGTCTCTGGAGTATCTGCACTCCGGTGAGGGCGTTGCGCCTGTCGATGTGCTGATCAACCTGAGCAGCGGGCAGCAGGTTTCCCTGTCCACGGGGCTGGATGATACCGGTACGGTTTCCCTCAGAGCTGACGAAGGCATGACGCTACCGTTCGAAAACACCGGTGCCGTCTCGCGCTGGCAGATCGTGTTTCCCTGGCATTTGAAGCGAGAGCCGATGCTGTTATCGCTGACCGATATCGTGATCAAGGTGTTTTACACCGCCAAGGTCGGGGATCTGGCTTTCTCCAGAAAAGTACAGGAGCTGGTGAACGAGGCTGAGCGCAAGGTCGAGGCCAAGGGGACGCAATCATGAGCCAGAGGGGCATCGAATCGGATCACAACTTCGTGATGAACGGCGACATGACTGAGGGCTACGACCACTGGGATGATGTGGTCAATCCGGGTGGTGTAGGTATCCGGGAAGATCGATGGGAAGACACCCTCGTATCGATCATGACACTGACCCACCGCGCGGCGGTTCGGCAAAGGATGGTTGTGCCGATCGGACAGCAGGTTGATGTCCGTTATCACTTGCGGTTTCTCTATGAAAACACCTACCCGTCATCAGCCGGGCAAGTGGTGGTCAACAAAAAGGACAGCCCGGAAAAGTTTGTAATCGATTTGCCGGCGAAGACTCGATTACAAGATGCCGCACCCTCGGCGGTTAATCTGATCGAGCTGGAAGAAGTTTTGCCTGACGGGTTGGGTCTGCAAGCAGGAGATGAGCTTGTACTCAATCTGATCAGCCCGGTAAGGGCTGCGGGTGAACCCAGCTCTGTGGAAATTCGTTTGACCAGGATAGAGATAAAGCTGAATCTTCCGGCGCTGGAGCTGTTTGCCGTACTCAATGATGGCAAACGTTTCGACGCGGGCAACGTCCTGCCGATCTGCCTGGGCGCTACCGGGGATCAACGTCACAGGGTTTCTTTTGCGGTTGATCCTGAGAGTGTCTGGAAAAACCTTGAGGCCAACCTGTGGCTTGAAGATAACCCGCTGGAGGCCATTAGCGCCGAGCCCGAGTTGGGAAAGTCTCAGCTCATCGGTCTGGACTGGCTGCTGGATTGTCCAGAGCCGTCAGGCAAAGAGCCTTATGAACTGAAGGCGAAGATTTACAGCAAATACTCGGCGCCACCGTATTCGCTGTTGGTTTCCTGGGGGCATCACCTCTTGGAGCTGCTCGTACTCAAACAGGCCGAGACGTGCCCGGTCATCGAGTACAGCCAATCGGTGGAGCTGCAGGTTCAGGTCCGATCCTTTTATACCCACGCACCGGTAGCCAGCGAGGTGGTCTGGCGGGTAGAGGGTAAGGCCGGGAAGGTTCTGCACCGGGCACTCACCGATGCTCAAGGTCAAGCGACCTATCTGTACACGCCAACCGAGGAGGGGGTGAGCAGGGTTACCGCCTCGGTTGCCAGCCTTTTGTCCGAAAATGGCGAAGCGACGCGTACATTCGAGGTTCAGGCGTTTGCTATTGATCCTTTCAAAACCTTACAGGCTCGGTTCGATGGTGGGGCACCGGCTTTCTGGGGGGCGAAAACCCGCTATCCGGAGCGCGGTGAGCGCTTTCTCGTCAATCTGGACATTCCGGAGGGTCACCCTCTGAGTGGTGCTGAATTTTTCCTGATCTGGGCCGAGGGCGATTTGCCAGCGGACGTGGGGGCTACCGCTCAACCGGATTTCGGGGCTCCAGCGCCTGTAGATGGCGGTACAGTCCTCTGGACAACGAACTTCGAGGACAAGCGCGACGGCCTGTTTGACTGGGCCCTCGGTTGTTCCGAATTGCAGCATTCATCACCAGGCAATGCCCTGTCACTGGCGTACAACAGAGTCGAGATCGGAGAGACCTGGGGACCGAACAAGTTGCCGGTGGTGGACGAAAGCGAAATTGTCACCTGCATGGTGAAAGTGCAAAGGGGCGACAGACAACCTGTCAGTAACGTAGGCGTCGAGTTTGATACACCGACCGGAACGGTCAGATCCCTCACGGGCGTGGATGGCTGGGCAAGTGTGGATCACTCGCCGGCCAATGCCGGTGATTACGATATCGTCGCGCGGGTACGGCGCCACGAAGACGCGCCTGTGCAGGAGCATTCATTCGCCGTCAAGGCATTGTCCACCAGCGCATGGAAAGGGCAGGTCAACTTCTCTCTGGACGGAAATCCGATCGACCGGGTTGTGCAGGGCGTAATCTGCCGACGTGGCAGAGCGCACAAATTGCGGATTGATCCCGTTGCGGGCAGCAGCTTTATCGGCAAGTCGATTGCACTGCACTGGAATGCGAATACGCCCCTTTTGCCGAGGTTTCAGCTGAACCCGCAAGTCGGTGTCCCTCGGGTGATGACGAGTTCCGGCCTCGAGTGGGACATCACCTCGGGCACCGATCTCAGCGGGCTCTCGACATTGGCATTCAGCAGTTCCCATTTGCCGGAAATGCGCGAGTTTCCCTTGCGGCTGCTGGCCGCCGATCTCGCCAGTGAGGCCCGGGCGATGCTTGATCATGTCTCAGCTGAACCGGGTAAAGATACGTTGTATCCCTGCCTGAGGACGTCTCACCAGTCGATCCATATGCCATATGGGATCAGCGCACTGCATGGGCTGCCTGTGAAAATGGCGATCACACCCTTGGCACCGGGAATGGTGGTCAACCCACCACTGACTGAAGATGTCGTCATGACGGCCGGTGGTGCGCGCAGGCAACTGGACTTCACCGACAGCACAGCCGATGTCGAGATGACTCAGACCGCTACCATCGTGATCGATGGAGAGTCACTGACGATGCAGACTCAATTGAAGTTGGGTCATAACAAACTCAAGATTCTGGCCACGCGCGGTCCTGCCATTGATCCCGTCATGAGCAAGGGAGAGCGTGCCCGGGTCGAGTTTCGCTTGGGCTCGGCGTTCAATGATCAGCCGGTCGAGGGGGCGGAAATCGCGGTGCAGACCGGGAGTGCCGGGCCGGTTTCCTTGCGGACAGACGCCGATGGCTGGGCACGGCTCGATGTTCTGCCGAGTCAGGCCGGTGTAAGCCCGATTACTGCTGTTGCTTCGAATCCTTACGATGGGTCAACGGCGGAAACCGGGGCGCAGCTCACAGCCCTGGCAACGGATCCCTGGCTGGATCTGGATGTTTCCGTGAGCGATTCACAGCGGTATGCGTGGGCAGAGAAGGCATTTTTTCCGAGGCGCGGTGAGGCCTTCGGTTTCCGTCTTTTTGCGAGAGATGGCAGCCCCTTGCTTGATCAAACGTTGGCGCTGGGTCTGGTTAATCCCGGCCGGAGTGAGGTCGGGCTCGAATTCAATCGGGTGTTGGGTGAGTTCCACGCGTTGGATGAGCAGGGGCTGGATTTTGAGTTCACGGATGGAGATGTGAAGGATGCCAGTGTGTCTTTGCAGTTGGCTGCCTCTCGCTTGCTGGAACGATCTGCTGTTCAGCACCTGTCTTTGGGAAGTCAAGTCCTTGTCGCCCGGATTACCTCGACAAGTAGTGTTCTTGAGGTCGTTGATTGGGGAGCAACAGTGAACGCTGAAGTCACCGTAACCCATGCGTTGACCGGAAAGGCCATGAGAGGTTTGCCGATCCGGTGGGAGCTGGGGGAGCAGGAATCGAGAGAGACTTACACCAGCTATCGGGGTGTCGCGCGGATCAGCTTTGTTCCTCGAATTGCGGGACCAGGTATCGTCACCGCGACTGTTGCGGGCGGTGCTGATTCGGCTTCAGTCAACTTCCGCTACTCAATGAATGAACCGTGCCGGATCGAGGAGTTGGTCGTTGATGTGCCGAGCGGTCAGCCCGGGCAAAAAGTGTTGGCGCATGTATTAGTGGTTTCGGCCCTCAGCGGGATGGTTCTGTCAGGGATCGAGGTGGGCTGGCGGCAGGGCAGTCAAAAACTGGATTCAACGTTCACTGATGCACAAGGCAAGGCATCGATCGAGTTCTGGATGGTGCCAGGTGAAACCCGATTGATCGCATCGGTTCGAAGCGGTCTGGCCGGCAGCAATGTGAAGTCGTTGATACTGTCAGCCCAACAGGATGAACTGGTCGTTGAAGAACTGACCAGTGACAAAACCGAGGTCTGGCTGGGTGAAACCCTGACAGCACAAGCTCGGGTGCTCTATGAGCGACACGGGGGAGTCGCACCAGGTGTCCCGGTGGTTTGGCGTTTTCCGACTATGCAGTCGCGCACGTCCATGACCAATGTAAATGGGCTTGCAGAGGTGAAAGTGACGCCTGCGTTTGTTGGTTTGCATCAGTTGGCTGCCTATGTCCGGAATGACTCCGCCGGATCGAAGACCTTGAATTACGAGGTTCTTGATCCGCTTGACTCTCCTGACCATGCGGATATCGAGTCTGTGACGGCTTCGATCAGTCCGGTGCTCGTTAACACATTCACCACTATGACCGCGCTGATCGTGGCAACCAGGTCCCGACAACCCATGGCGAACAGGAAAATCTTCGTTTCCAGAAATGGGCAGGCAACCCAGGAAACAAGCACTGACAATCAGGGCAAGTTCACGCATTCCTGGTCGCCGATTTCAACCTCTGATCAGGTTTCTCTTTGGGTCACCCTGAAAAACCCCGGCGGTAGTTCGGTCAGCAAGGGGGTGACTGTGCCTGTTGTGGACCGCTGATCCGGCAGTCACAAGGCCTCGCTTTTTTTCCAGGCCAGATATCGCGTCACCAACTCTGCGCCCAGTTCCGAGGGCCGTGCATTGATGATCGGTACTCCGTGAGTCCTCAACTGCTCATGGAGTCTTGCCGTGCCGTTCAAGTAATCCACCGTTGCACAATAGGCCAGCGCATCCGTCAGCGATTGAACCGGAGTCAGCCGCACGTCTTCGAGTCTTTCTTCGTACAGGCTTGCAATCAGTACACGGTGTTGCTTGCCCAGTTGTGTCATGGCACTCAGCAGTTCTTCATCGTCTTCATCCCGCACATTCGTCACCAGCACCACCAGCGCCCGACGCTTCTGCCTGGCCAACAACTGATTCACCGCCGCTGGATAATCCGCCGAACGCCGCGTGCTATCCAGATCATAAACTCCGTTGAGCAATACCTTGAGTTGCCCCGCCCCTTTGACCGGTGCAATAAACCGCGGCTGATCACTGGCGAAGGTGGACAAACCCACCGCATTCCCCTGGCGCAACGCCACATAACTCAATAGCAGACACGCATTCAACGCATGATCGAAATGCGACAGCTCGCCGTCCTGACTGCGCATCTGTCGCCCGCAGTCGAGCATGAAAACAATCTGTTGATCCCGTTCGTCTTCGTATTCCCGGGCAATCGGTGTGCGGTGGCGGGCGGTGGCTTTCCAGTCGATCTGGCGCAGGCTGTCGCCTTCGCGAAATTCGCGCAGTTGATGGAATTCCATCCCTTGGCCACGGCGTTGGCGCTGGCGCACGCCGAGCTGGCTGAGCCAGTTGTCGACCGCCAGCAACTGGCCGCCGTAGAGGCGGGCGAAGTCGGGGTAGACGCGGGTGTGGTCGGTGATGTTCAGCAGGCGTTTGCCGGACCACAGGCCCAAGGGGCTCGGCAGGTTGAGTTCGCAGATTTCGAAGGTGAAGTGGCCGCGCTTTAGCGGGCGCAGGCGGTAGCCGATCAGGCTGCGCTGGCCGGGTTGCAGCTCGGTGGAGAGCGGCAGGTTTTCGTGGCTGAGGCCGTCGGGTACGTGGTCGAAGAGTTGAATGGTCAGTGGTTGCTCGAGGTCGTGTTCGACCTCCAGCCGGATTTCGCTCCAGCGACCGAGGGCCAGGCTGCCGGGCATCTGTCGTTGCACGCGGGGCGAGGGCAGGCGCTTGAGGCGCAGCGCGTCCAGAAGGCTCAGCGCAAACAGCGCCAGCAACAATCCCCAGTTGATCGACAGCAGGCTCGATGGCACCTCGACGTCCAGCGCCTGCAACGCGCCCAGCACAATGCCGATGGCCAGCAGGATCGCCAGCCAGATCAACAGCAGGCGCGAGGGTTTCACAGGCGCGGCGCCGGTACTTGGTCGAGCAGTTGCTGAAGGACTTGATCGACTTGCAGCCCTTCGATGTCCAGCTCCGGCGCAAGGCGTACGCGATGGCGCAACACCGCCAGTGCGCAGCCCTTGATGTCGTCGGGAATCACGAATTCACCGCCGCGCAACAGGGCCCGGGCGCGTGCGCAACGCACCAGTGCAATGGAGGCACGTGGCCCGGCGCCGAGGGTCAGCCCCGGCCAGGTGCGGGTGCTGCGGGCCAGGCGCACGGCGTAATCGAGCACCTGATCGTCCAGCGGCAGATCGCTGGCGATGCGTTGCAGGGCTTGCACGTCCTTGGCCTGCAACACGGTGCGCAGTGGTTGCACATCGAGCATGTCGGCGCGGGTCGAGCGACTGACCTGTCGCACCATGTCCAGCTCCTGATCGGCGTCGGGGTAATCCATGCGCACCTTGAGCATGAAGCGGTCGAGTTCGGCTTCCGGCAGCGGGTAAGTGCCTTCCTGTTCGATCGGGTTTTGCGTGGCGAGCACCATGAACGGCTGGGCAATCGGCAGGGCCCGGCCTTCGAGGGTGACCTGACGTTCCTGCATCGCTTCAAGCAGGGCGGCTTGGGTCTTGGCCGGGGCGCGGTTGATCTCGTCGGCCAGCAGCAGGTGGGTGAACAGCGGGCCTTTGCGCAGTTTGAATTGTTCGGTCTGCAGGTCGTAGACCGCGTGGCCGGTAACGTCGCTGGGCATCAGGTCCGGGGTGAACTGAATGCGCGCGAACTCGCCGCCGAAGCATTTTGCCAAGGCGCGTACCAACAAGGTTTTGCCGAGGCCGGGAACGCCTTCGAGCAGCACGTGACCGCCGGCGATCAGCGCGGTCAGCACGTCGTCGATCACAGCGTTCTGGCCGATCAGCGCCTTCTGCAATTCACCGCGCACCGCTTGCGCCAACTGGCTGGCGCGCTGGCGTTGCTGGGCCGTGTGGCTGGGCGAGCCGGGTTCGATGTGTTCGGTCATAGCATGTTCCTCAAGGCTTGCAGGTGGGCGACCTGACGGCAGAATTCGGCGCTGGACATACGCCGCTTCGGTGCCGGGCTCAGGGCCTGGCTGATGGCACGGGTCGGTTGGCGGGTCAGGCGCGACAGCACCAGCCATTGTTCGGCGACGTTCAGTTGGTCGAAACCGGGATGACGGTGACGGGCGCGGCGCAGGACGTCCTGCTGCAAGGCTTGCAGCAAGGTCTGTTGACCGTTGTGACGCAGGATGAAATCGGCACTGGCGCGCAGGTGCTCCATCAACTGCCGACGACCACTTGGGGCGGGCGCCTGCACCGGGCCGTGACGCACGCCGACATGCCACAGCCACAGACCGATCAACGCCAGCAAGGCGACGATGGCTTGCGGGAAATAGCGCCAGAGCAGGGTCAGCAGACCGTCGTGTTCGGTGTTGTACAACAAGGTCACGGCCGTGTCGGCGCTGAGATACCAAAGCAGCCAGGCATTGTCGTGTTGCGCAATGGCCGGGGTTTTCCACAGATCGGCATCGGTGACCACGGTGATCGTGCCGAGGCCGAAAGCCAGTTGCATCATGTGCGTGGCTTTCGCGCTGTTGGCCCAGGCCTGGGCGAGGTTTTTCGGGTCGTCGAGGTGGAACGCGGTGTCGAACCCGGCATAGGCCGGGGCGCCTTCGTCTTCAAGATAGAGCTTGGTCAGATTGGGCCAGGGATCTTCGGCGGCATCCGGCGGCGTGCCCTTGAGATCCTTGGTGAAGGATTGATGCAGTTGCACGCGATCAAGCAGCAGGTCGTTGCTCTGGCCGGTCTTTTCATCCCAGATCGATTCGGCGACGAACACCAGCCTTCCGCCGGCCCGGGCCCAGTTCAGAACCTGATCGACCTGACGCGGTGTCATTTTCGAGCGGTCGTTGAACATCAGCAGCGTGTGCTGGCGCGGATCGATGTCGGGCAAAACGGCGAGGCTTTCAGCATGGGTTACGTCGATCCCGCGCTCACGCAGAAACATCTCCGCCGCCAGATAGGGATTGGCTTGTGCAGCGGGGGACGGGCCGTGATCGACCTCGGCCTGGTAAGGCGTGGCCTTGAGGTACAGATAAATGCCCAGCGCACCGAGCAGGGCGACGATCAGCGCGCCACCCAAAAGCCAGAGCACGCGCCGGTTCAACGGGCGACTCCGTGGCCGAACAGGCTGCGCCAGCCGTCACACAATTCCTGTTGCAGATGGGCCGCCGGTACGCGGTGCCCGTAGGCCATGTTCTGCCAGTGGCCGGTGAGGTGACGGCTATAAGTGAGCAGATCCGGACGCTGCAACTGTTCGATCCGGGCCAGCACTTCGTTTTCGGTGTCGGCAGGTTTCAGGGTCAGGTTGAAGTCGTGCAACAGATAACTGAGCAGAGCCCGGTACAGCAGACCCAACGCTGCGCGCGGCTCGGTTTGCCAGAGCTGTTCCGCGTGACTGGCGATGTCATCGGGCAGGCTTTCCTTTTGCAGGTCCAGACCGAAGGCTTGTTGTGGCAAGGGCTTTTTGATCTGTTCGGGCAAGCGCGGACGGCGGCCGACGAACGCTTGCAGAAAATCCCGATAACGCCAGATCAGCCAGCCGAGCCCGGCGATCACTGCGCCCCACAGCACGACTTCGATCGCCTTGGCCAGACCGTCGAGGTGTCGGCCGTCCAGCCAGTCGAGCAGGGTTTTCAACCATTGCGGTGCTTCGCCTTCCCTGGGTTTTTCGGCAGCCGCGGGATCCTCACCGAAGCGATAACGGGTGACGGTTTCCTTGTTCTTGAACGGCGGTTGTTCGAGCAAGGCCTTGATGCTGTTGCGGGACGCCTCGCTGGTCAGCGGCTGATTCAACAGACGCGGTGCATCCGGAGCAGTGGCAGGCTCGGCGGCCCAGGCTGAGGGCACGCCCGGCAACAGCAGACACGCTACCAGCAGCAAGCCGATCACGCCGCTGTTCAAACGCTGGCGCAAGCGGCGGAACACCAGTTCGATGTCCCAGGCTTCGAGGACGGTGCGGCGGTTCAGATACAGGCTGAACCCGCAGGCGACATACACCGGTTCCCAGATCACCAGGATCAGCGCATAGAACGCATTGGTCAGATGCTCCAGCCAGCGCCATTCGTAGTCGGCCGCGAAGATCAGGCTTTGCCAGTCCCAATCGGTTTCGACCTGTTGCGGCAGCAGCAGATAGAACAACACCATCAGGCCAATCCAAAGCGCCGTTTCCAGATGCACGCCGATGATCGTCAACCACTGCGCGGCGCCGGCATTGCGTTGCAGCAGCACTTGTAAACGCTGCTGGCGGGCCGCGCCGTCGAGGCCTTCGAGTTGCAGCACGGGCAGCAGGAAGCTGCGACTCAGGCTGAAGCGGCGCCAGGTCAGGCTGGCGAGCAATTGCGGCTTGAGCAGGCGCGGCCATTGGCGCAAGGCCTGTTTCAAGGTGGGTGTTTCGCCGAACAGCGCCTTGGAGAGGATGTACAGCGGCAAGCGTTCGTACGCCGGTTTCAGCCACCAGAAGATGAACACGGCGAGTGACGGTGAATCCCACAGCAACAGGCTGAGCACCGCGAACAGCGGCAGGGTGACGATGGCCCAACTGGTTATCAGCAGGCGTCGATGTTGCTGGCTCATGAGCACGCCCAGGTCCATGGCTTCCCAGGTGGTGCGCGGACGGATCGCCACGGTCGCATCACTCAGGCGCATGGCGGGTCCTTCCGGCGAACAGCAGATAGATCGCCACGCAGAGCCAGAGCCCGGCGCCGACCAGGTATTTGGTCTGCGGCGTAACCCCGGTGCGCGACGACCAATAGGCTTCGATAAACGCGGCGATCAACAGAAACAGCATCACGCCACAGATCAGCAGGATGCTCTGGCGCGCCGCAATCTGCAGGGCCTCGATTCGTGTCAGGCGTCCCGGTGCGATCAACGCCCAACCCAGTTTCAGTCCTGCCGCACCGGCCAGGGCGATGGCGCTGAGTTCGAACGCACCGTGCCCGATCACGAACGACCAGAAGGTCTGGCCGAAGCCGATCTCACTGAGATGTCCGGCCACCGCGCCGATGATCAGCCCGTTGTAGAACAGGAAAAATGCACTGCCCACCCCCAGCAGCAAACCGCTGGCGAAGGTCTGAAAGGCGATGCCGATGTTGTGCATGATGTAGTAGCCGAACATCACCCAGTCTTCGCTCGCCGCGCGCTCGGCCGAACGCCCGAGATGGCCGGCGGCAGGGTCGTACATGCTTTGCATCTCGCGCACCTGATCGGCGGGGATCAGGTTGTAGACCAGCTCCGGAAACAGGAAAACCAGTAAACCGAAACCGGCCAGACTGCCGAAGAACAACAGGGCGGCGGCCAGCACGAAGCGCCATTCGGCGCGCACCAACCGTGGAAAGCCGGCGAGGATGAAACCCAGCACGTTCGCGCCGAGCTGGCTGCGATGCCGGTAAAGCTGTTGATGCCCGCGCAGCACTTGCTGTTGCAAGGAGTCGACCAGAAAACTGCTATAGCCACGTTCCTGCGCCAGCGCCAAATGCTGGCAGAGTCGGCGATAGGCCTTGGGAAATTCCGCTACCTGCGAGGTGTCCTTGCCCCGTTCAAGTCGTTCGACGGCGAGGGCAAAACGCTCCCATTCGGCCTTGTGGCGGGATTCGAAAAGACTTTGCTTCATGTCGGACCCAACAGGCTGCGAGCGATGCCGTTGAGTTCATCGACGGCTTTCGGCGCGCTGATGTGCAGTGGCTGAGCGAGCAATGCAGCGAGTTCGTTGACCCGCGCCGTCGACAGTTCGCCCTGGCGTTCGGCGAAAGCGAGCAGGGCGCGTTGTTCAGTCAGGGTCAGCGGGATCGGTGAGCGGCGCGGTTCGGCATCGGGCAATTGCGGGCGCTTGAGCGGGCGTTCGCTATAGATCACCAGCGTGCCGGCAGCGATGTCGCCGAGGCGTTTGAAGGTCGGGTGTTGCAGGCAACTGATCGCACCGAGGAAATAGCCGAACGGCATCAGGTCGACAAAACGCAGCAGGTTGCGCAGCAGCGACGCCGACCAGCCGACCGGTGTGCCGTCGTCGTGCACCACCCGCAGACCCATCCATTGTTTACCCGGCGAGCGGCCCTGACGCAGTACTTCGAACAACACCATGTACCACCAGCTCACCACGAACAGCAGCAGTGAGCCGAGGCCGATACCGAGTTTACCGAGCAACGCCAGCACCATGAGCAGCAGGCCCAGGATCAGCCCGCGAAACCCCAGATCGATGGTGAACGCCACGGCACGCACCATCAGGCCAGCGGGACGCAGCGGCAAGTCGACGCCTTCCGGCGTTTCGACCTGGTGCCGCGTGTCCAGTGGCGGGGCCAGCGGTGCTTTCCTTGGCGGTGCTGTGGTCTCGAGCATGGGCTACCTGATGTTGCCGGATCGGGATGCAAGTGCGTCCGATGCTAGCAGTCTCTCGGGGGGAAACGACATAACTATGTCATACACATCCTTCAACCAAAGGTGACTGAATGATGCGGCGCTGGCCGCGACCGCAGTCGAACGCCTAGACTTTGCCGATCTTCAGTTCAGGAACCGCCCGTGACTTCCATTTTCTGGTACGACTACGAAACCACCGGCATCAATCCCCGATGCGACCGCCCGTTGCAGGTGGCCGGGATCCGCACCGACCACGAACTCAACGAAATCGACGCGCCGGTCAATCTCTACTGCCAGCCCAGCGAAGACATCCTGCCGCACCCGGCGGCGTGCGCGATCACCGGCATCACCCCGAGCCGCCTCGCCGAACAGGGTTTGAGCGAAGCCGACTTCATGACCCGGGTCCATGCTCAGCTCGCGGCTCCCGGCACCTGCGGCGCTGGGTACAACACCCTGCGCTTCGACGACGAGATGACCCGCTACAGTCTGTACCGCAACTTTTTCGATCCCTATGCCCGTGAATGGCAGGGCGGCAACAGTCGCTGGGACCTGATCGATGTAGTGCGCGCCGCCTACGCGTTGCGCCCCGATGGGCTGGTCTGGCCGACCGATGACGAAGGCAAGGTGACGCTCAAGCTCGAACGCCTGACCGCCGCCAACAACATCGACCACGGCAATGCTCACGAAGCCTTGTCGGACGTTCGCGCCACCATCGCCCTGGCCCGGTTGATCCGCGAGAAGCAGCCGAAGCTGTATGACTGGCTGTTCCAGTTGCGCAGCAAACAGAAGGTCATGGACCAGATTCGATTGTTGCAACCGATGGTGCACATCTCCGGTCGTTTCTCCGCTGCGCGCAGTTATGTCGGCGTGGTGCTGCCGCTGGCCTGGCATCCGCGCAACAAGAACGCTTTGATCGTGTGTGATCTGCACCTGGATCCTCAGGGTCTGCTCGACCTGGATGCCGAAACATTGCGCCAGCGCCTGTATACCCGGCGTGACGACCTGGCCGAAGGCGAGTTGCCGGTGCCGCTCAAGCTTATTCACATCAACAAGTGCCCGGTGGTGGCGCCGTTGGCGGTGCTGAGAGCTGAAGATCAGCAGCGTCTGGGTCTGGACATGGCGTTGTATCAGGCGCGTGCATTGCGACTAAGTGACGCACAACAAGTTTGGAAAGATAAAGTCTCGGCGATTTATGCCAGCGAAGATTTCACTTCGAGTGAAGATCCCGAACAACAGTTGTACGACGGATTTATCGGTGATCGCGATCGTCGTTTATGTGAGCAAGTGAGGACGACCGATCCTGCTCAATTGGCGCGAGAGCAATGGCCGTTCGATGATGAACGTTTGCCTGAATTGTTGTTTCGATATCGAGCACGTAACTTTCCCGATACGTTGAATTTCGAAGAGCAAGAACGCTGGAAAACCTTTTGCCGGCAACGCTTGTCCGAGCCGGAGTGGGGTGCGCCTAATACCTTGCAATCTTTTGCCGAGGCCATGGAGCAATGGCTGCTTAGTGCTGCGCCGATGCAGACCGAGGTGTTGGTTGAATGGCAGAACTATGTCCAGGCATTGCGCAAACGTTTGGATCTTTGAAATCGAACATGTCCGGCGCTTGAATGCCGGGCATAAAAAAACGCCAGCATTCGCTGGCGTTTTTTTGTGTCACAGAAGCGCTCTGCGACAAGGGTTGCGGCTTAGCCCAGCAGGGTAGCCCAGCCTTCAACCACGTCACCGCCCCACTTGGCTTTCCACTCTTTCAGAGTTTTGTGGTTGCCACCTTTGGTTTCGATGACTTCGCCGTTGTGCGGGTTTTTGTATTGTTTAACTTTGCGAGCACGCTTGGTGCCGGTAGTTTTGGCTGCGCCACCACGTGGTGCTTTGGTTTTGGACTCTGGATCCAGCAGCGCGATGATGTCGCGCAGGGATTTGGAATATTCGCCCATCAGTGTGCGCAGTTTGCCTTCGAATTCCAGCTCGGCTTGCAGTTTGTCGTCTTGCGACAGGTTCTTCAAACGGGCTTGCAGCTCTTTGATAGCTTCTTCGGTGGCACGATATTCGTTGATCAAGGACATGATTACTACCTTATGTGGGAGTGCGCGATGGCAGGGGACAGTGCGGCAATAATAGTCAGGCTGTTTCATCAAGTAAACATTTAACCGGGGTTTTTATTTGAATTAGTTACGTTGAAAAGCCCTGAATTGAATGTTCAGTTAAATATTGTGATGGAGTCTTCACAGATATTCACACAAGCCTGTTCATGCATGGCTACTACTGCGCCATCATTCTGGCGTTTACGGGCGTCAAAAAAGCTGCGACGGGCTGCCGTGAGGCTCAGAGGGTCATCAATACTGCAGTTTTCCCGCGCAGTCGCTAGAATGGCCGCCTTTGCGAAGTTCTGGAGTTTCCCCCTCATGCGCACTTTTCGGCTGGTGATTTCTTGCCCGGACCGCGTTGGCATCGTTGCCAAAGTCAGTAACTTTCTGGCGGCCCACAATGGCTGGATCACCGAAGCGAGCCACCACTCGGATAACCAGGTCGGCTGGTTCTTCATGCGTCACGAAATCCGTGCCGATTCCCTGCCTTTCGGTATCGAGGTGTTGCGCGAGAAGTTTGCACCGATCGCCGAAGAGTTCTCGATGGACTGGCGCATCACCGACACCGAGCAGAAAAAACGCGTGGTGCTGATGGCCAGCCGCGAATCCCACTGCCTGGCTGACCTGCTGCACCGCTGGCACAGCGACGAACTGGATTGCGAGATCTCCTGCGTGATTTCCAACCACGACGACCTGCGCAGCATGGTCGAGTGGCACGGTATTCCTTATTACCACGTGCCGGTCAATCCGCAGGACAAACAACCGGCCTTCGATGAAGTGTCGCGCCTGGTCAAGCAGCACGACGCCGAAGTGGTGGTGCTGGCGCGCTACATGCAGATCCTGCCGCCGGACATGTGCCGCGAATATGCGCACAAGGTCATCAACATTCACCACAGCTTCCTGCCGTCGTTCGTCGGTGCCAAGCCTTACCACCAGGCTTCGATGCGCGGCGTGAAGCTGATCGGTGCGACCTGCCACTACGTGACCGAAGAGCTGGATGCCGGCCCGATCATCGAACAGGACGTGGTGCGTGTCAGCCACAGCGACAGCATCGAAGACATGGTGCGTTTCGGCCGTGACGTCGAGAAGATGGTGCTGGCCCGTGGCCTGCGTTATCACCTGGAAGACCGCGTGCTGGTGCACGGCAACAAGACCGTGGTGTTCTGATTCAGGTGCGCTCCCACGCAGAGCGTGGGAGCGATCCATGGACCTTGGGGGAGTTACCGATGAGCGATCCACTGGACAAAGCCACTTCCAAGGCACCCGCCACCCTCGGCGAGGGTTGCCTGAGCCGCTATGACCCGGATGACCTGAGCCCGGAGGACGGCACGGAGTTTCCCGGCGCTGCCGAACTGTGGGAACAGCTCAAGGACGAAGAGGATGACCTCAAGAAGCCTGTCTGACGCTCAGCAGTTTTTTCAGCAACGGCCGGCCCAGCATCAATAGAAACACCGGACCACCGACCACCAGATAGAAGTAAAACGTCACCACCCGCCAGATCAGGATCGCCGCCGCCGCGGTCGATTTGCCGACCATTGGTGCCAGCAGCGCCGCCGAAGTCAATTCCGCTGCACCGGCACCGCCCGGCAACAGGCTGAATTGCCCCGCACCCAGCGAAAGCATCTGGATCAGAAACGTCCAGGCCCACTGCACATCCGCCCCCAGCCCACGCAACGCCAGATACAGCACGCTGTATCGCAGCGACCAATGCACGCAGGTCAGGACGAACACCTTGATCAACGTCTGCCACGGCAATTTCAGCGCATCGGTGAAAGCGGCCAGAAAGTGCAGCAACTGCCGCGCCCAGCGCCGTCGGGTACGCGGTTCGACGTTCATCCCGGCCAGCAGGCGCCCGCTCAGGCGAATCAATCGACGGTGATAACGCGCGACCAGCACGCAACTGAACAGACCACCGGTCAACGACAGGGCACTGACGATCAGCAGCCATTCCATACGGTCGCTGAGATGCTGGAACAGCGCGTAGATCAGGATCCCGCTCAGGGCGCAGAGAAAGAACAGCAGATCGCTCAACTGATCCATCGCAAACACGGCACTGCCCCGGGCCGGGCGCACGCCGCTGCGCGCCAGCAGCGCCATGATCGTCAACGGCCCACCGCTGCCGCCGGGCGTGGCGCACCAGGCAAATTCGGCAGCCATCACCACCCCAAGGCTTTTGACGGGCGTGACCCGGTCACGCTGATCGCCGAGCAACAGCCGCAGGCGCAAGGTGTTGATGCCCCAGCACAGCAGAACCATGGCGAACATGATCAACAGCCAGCGCAGCGGAAAGGCTTGCAGGCGCCCCCAGGTCTCGCCGCCCCCGAGCAGGACGGGCACCGCCACGGCCACCAGCAGGCCGATCAGCAACAGAATGCCGCGGCTCAAGCGGCACGCTCGGCTTGAGTGCGCTGGCGCGTCAGCCAGTCGATTTTGGTCATGGGCACGCGTCCGTCCGCCAACAGTCGTTCAAGGGTGCGCCACCAGTAATCCCGGGAAAAGCGGTGGCGCATGTCCACCGGGTGCAAGCCTAGACGAATCACCGGCGCCTGACGCCAGCGCTGCTCACGCTGTTCGCTGATGAACTTCGACATGCCGCGACGCCAGGCACTGCGTGCGCTCCAGACCAATCCCGGAGCCTCGACCGCGGTGAATTCCGGCAAGTGATAAAGACGCTGCGGATCGCTGGTGTAGCGCAGTGGCAATTCGCGCAATGCCTGGCGCGTGCCGGCGCTCATCAACCAGGCCGGGGCGACGAAACCGTGCAGCGGCCAGTCGTGGCGCCGAAACAGATCGATGCCCGGGCGCAGGCGGGCGAGGGTGGCTTCACGGGACAACTGATAGAACTCGCCTTCGTGGGTGTAGATCCGGCGCATGAACCAGTCGTGCGCGGTGCGCGGGCCGGGTTCGGTGTCTTCATGAAAGTGGCCGTGCAGGGCCAGTTCATCGCCACGTGCGACGCGCTGGTCGAGCATTCGGCAAAAATCCGGATGGGCTTCAAGAGCATCGTGTCGATGAAAGTCCGGGACTACCAGCCACGTCATCGGGACGTTGCCCAACCGGTCAACGGCTTCGACGAACGCTCGATAATCGGCCCACGTGGAGGGCGCCACGTCATGCAGCACCAGCATCAGCGCCGGGCGCTCGTGAAATTCAGCCATTGACCACCCGAGGAACCGAATCGCCGAGTACGGCGTGATAATGACCCAGCAGGCTGTCGACCACCGTGTCCCAGGCGTAATGCCGTTCGACATGCTGGCGTGCCTGCTTGCCGAGTACGCCAGTTCCGCGACTGAACAGTTCGCGTACGGCATTGGCCATGGCCTGCGAATTGTTCGGCGCGCAGAGCAGGCCGCAGGATTCGCTGACGATTTCCTCGAACGCCCCGGCCGCCACCGCCACCACCGGAATGCCGCAGGCCATGGCCTCCAGAATCACCAGGCCGAAGGTTTCCTGATCGCCGGCGTGGATCAGCGCGTCGGCACTGGCCATCAGCCGCGCGACCTGCGCGGCCGGGCAGAACCGGTCGATTACGCTAACGTTGTCCGGGAGGGACGCCGGCATCGACGAACCGACCAGCAACAGGTGATAGCGCGGGCCCAGGCGTTTCATGCAGTCGAGCAGCACCGGCAGGTTTTTCTCTTTGGAGCCGCGACCGGCGAAGATCAGCAGGCGCGTGTCCTCGGCGATCCCCAATTCGCTGCGCAATCCGGCGTCGCGGGCATCCGGGTGGAAGGTGTGCAGATCAACGCCCAGCGGTTGCACGAAGACATTGCGCACGCCCAGCCCGCTGAGCTTGTCGGCCATCACCTGGCTGGGCGCCAGCACCCGGTCGAAATTGCCGTACAACTTGCGCACATACGCATCGACATTCGGCGTGACCCAGTGGCCCATGCGGTTGCCCACCAATAGCGGCAGATCCGAGTGATAGAAGCCGATCACTGGCACATCGAGTTGTCGACGCGCATCGAGCGCAGCCCATGCGGTGAGGTACGGATCACCAACTTCGATCAGATCAGGCTGCAGATCCTGCAGGACGTTTCGCCAAGGGGCCAGCCGCAGGGGGAAACGATAGCCTTTGCCGAAGGGCAGGGCGGGGGCGGGAACCGTGTAGACGCCATCACGTTCGCCGAAATCCGCGCCGGGAATCAGTAGGCTGTGGCGGATGCCGGGTTTGCCCCCCAGCCGACGGTGCTTGGCATCCAGATAGGTGCGCACGCCGCCGCTGGCCGGGGCGTAGAACATGGTGATGTCGGCGATATGCACGGTGAACGTCCCTCCGCGTTGATCTCCCTTGGTTGACCTTTATCAAGAATAGATGTTCGGTCGGGGTTTCGCGGTGGGGGGCGGCAGGGGGATTTGTGGTGGGGTTGAGGGCGCCAGGCCCTCACCCTAACCCTCTCCCAGAGGGAGAGGGGACTGACCGAGGTGTTTGGTCGTGATACATCGACCTGAGATATCGAGCCGAACTCAGGTTTTGAATTAACCCCGATTAGCTCCCTTTCCCTAACCCTTTCCCTGAGGGAGAGGGGACTGACCGAGTGGTTCTTTCGCTATACATCGACTTGAGATATCGAGCCGAACTCAGGTTTTGAATTAACCCCGATCTCCTCCCTTTCCCTAACCCTCTTCCAGGGGGGGGGGAGGGGACTGACCGAGGGGTTTGGTCGTGATACATCGACCTGACAGTTTTGCGTCGAGCTCAGGACCTGAGAACCCTGGAGATCTGCTCCCTTTCCCCTCGCCCCCCTGGGGGAGAGGGATGGGCGGGCGGCGTTCCGATGAGGGGGTAAGCTCTTGATCTTCAGCTCTTGATCTTAGATCCGGAAACTACCCACCAACTGCTTCAATCGCGAAGCCTGCTGCTCCAGATCCGAACAAGCCCGCAACGTCGCCTGCAAGTTCTCGACACCTTCCTGATTCAGCGTATTGATCTCGGTGATATCCACGTTGATCGACTCGACCACAGCCGTCTGTTCCTCGGTCGCGGTCGCCACCGACTGGTTCATCCCGTCGATTTCACCAATGCGCTGGGTCACGCTGTTCAGGCGCTCGCCGGCGAGGTTGGCGATGTCCACGCTGTCCTGGCTGTGGCGCTGGCTGTCGCTCATGGTGCTGACGGATTCGCGGGCGCCGACTTGCAGCTCCTCAATCATGGTCTGCACCTGTTGTGCCGATTCCTGGGTGCGGTGGGCGAGGTTGCGCACTTCGTCCGCCACCACTGCAAAACCACGACCGGCTTCACCGGCACGTGCTGCCTCGATGGCCGCGTTGAGCGCCAGCAGGTTGGTCTGCTGGGAAATGCTGGTGATCACTTCCAGGATCTGGCCGATGTTCACGGTCTTGCTGTTCAGCGATTCGATATTGCTGCTCGACGCGCTGAGCATGCTCGACAGCTGATTCATCGCCTTGATGCTGCGATCCACCACTTGCTGACCGTCTTCGGCCAGGCCGCGCGCGTCGCTGGCCTGAGTCGAGGCCTGGGCGGCGTTGCGGGCGATTTCCTGGGCGGCGGCGCCGAGCTGGTTGATCGCCGCCGCCACGCTGTTGGTGCGCGAGGCTTGCTGGTCGGAGTTGTACATCGACGAGTTCGAGGCTGCTACCACGCGCAGGGCGACTTCGTTGACCTGGCCGGTGGCCGACGACACTTCGCGGATCGAGCCGTGAATACGTTCGACGAAACGGTTGAACGCGGTGCCGAGCACGCCGAATTCGTCCTGGTTCTGGATGGTCAGGCGCTTGGTCAGGTCGCCTTCGCCGTCGGCGATGTCTTCCATGGCGCGGGTCATCACGTGCAGCGGCTGGATCAGGATGCGGATCAGCATGCCGAGCAGGGCGATGATGATCGCCACCGCAATCACGGTCGCGATCACGGCCGAAGCGCGGAATTCGCTGAGCATCGAAAAAGCTTTGTCCTTGTCCACCGACAGACCGATGTACCAGTTCACCGACGGCAGGCCCTTGATCGGGGTGAAGGTGACGATGCGGGTCTTGCCGTCGACGGTGACTTCACTGAAGTCGCTGCTGATGCGCGGGGTGTCCTGCGGATAGGCTTCTTTCAGTGATTTCATCACCAGGGCCTTGTCCGGGTGCACCAGGATCTTGCCGTCGGCGCTGACCAGGAACGCGTAGCCCATGCCGGAGAAGTCCCGGGCGCTGAGGGTGTTGATCAGGGTTTGCAGGCTCAGGTCGCCGCCCACCACGCCCACGCTCTGACCGGCCTTTTTCGCGGCGGTGGCGATGGAAATGATGGTCTGGCCGGTGGCCGCATCGATGTACGGTTCGGTCAGGGTCGAGGTGCTGCTGCTTTCGGCACCTTTATACCAAGGGCGAACGCGCGGATCGAAACCGTCCGGCATCTTCGCGTCCGGGCGGATGGTGAAGTGCCCGGTGGCATCGCCGAGGTAGGACGCCATGAAGGTCGACGTCAGGGCTTTCTGTTCCAGCAGGCTGGCGACGGCGGCAGGCTCGGGATTGATGGCGATGTTCTGGGCCGCGTTCTCGATCAGCAGGATGCGCCCGCTGAGCCAGGTCTGGATGTTGTCGGCGGTGACTTCGCCCATCTCGTTGAGGTAATTGTCCAGGTCCTCGCGGATCGCATTGCGCTGCAACCAGTCGTTGTACAGCGTGAACGAGGCGAAGGCGGCAATGACGATGAGGGCGGCGGCAAGCAGGATTTTGTGGCTGAAACGCAGATTTTTGTTCATGGCTTGGGGTTCCGCTAAGGTCTTATTATTCAGGGCGTGCTTCTATAGATACTCGCCAGGTGGGCTTGATGGGTACAAGCAGGTATTTCCGCTTCTCCTTAGGGAAATCTCCGATGCGGATGTCAGTCGCATCTGTCACCTTTAGCTATCGGCCATGCTCGATCAAAGATTAACCATTGGGTGACCAAATGCCTGAATCTTCGCAACTCGTAATCGGCGCCGACCTCGGCGGGCAACCGATCGCCCAGGCCATGCGCCTGGCCAACCGTCACGGACTGGTGGCCGGCGCGACCGGTACCGGCAAGACCGTCACCTTGCAGCGTCTGGCCGAGGCGTTCAGCGACGCCGGGGTCGCGGTGTTTGCCGCTGACGTCAAGGGCGACCTGTGCGGCCTCGGTGCTGCCGGCAACCCTCAGGGCAAGATTGCCGAGCGCATCGCCGGCATGCCGTGGCTCAAGCACACGCCTCAGGCGTATCCCGTGACCTTGTGGGACATTCACGGTCAGTCCGGTCATCCGTTGCGCACTACGTTGAGTGAAATGGGCCCGCTGCTGATCGGCGCCTTGCTGGAACTGACCGATAGCCAGCAGTCGGCGTTGTACGCAGCGTTCAAGGTGGCGGATCGCGAAGGCCTGTTGCTGCTGGATCTCAAAGACCTGAAAGCGCTGCTCAATCACCTCAAGGACAATCCGCAGCTATTGGGCGAAGACGCCGCGCTGTTCACCACCGGTTCCAGTCAGGCACTGTTGCGGCGTCTGGCGACGCTGGAGCAGCAGGGCGCCGAAGCGTTGTTCGGCGAACCGGCGCTGCAACTGGAAGACATTCTGCAACCGACGGCAGACGGTCGCGGGCGCATCCATTTGCTCGATGCCAGCCGTCTGGTGCATGAGGCGCCGAAGGTCTACGCGACCTTCCTGCTGTGGCTGCTGGCCGAACTGTTCGAGCAACTGCCGGAACGCGGCGATGCCGACAAACCGCTGCTGGCGCTGTTTTTCGATGAGGCGCATTTGTTGTTCGGCGATACGCCCAAGGCTTTGCAAGAGCGCTTGGAGCAAGTGGTGCGGCTGATCCGTTCCAAAGGCGTGGGCGTGTATTTCGTCACCCAGTCGCCGGGCGATCTGCCGGACGATGTGCTGGCGCAGCTGGGGCTGCGGATCCAGCACGGCCTGCGCGCGTTCACCGCCAAGGAACAGAAATCCCTGCGGGCAGTGGCCGATGGCTTCCGGCCGAATCCGGCGTTCGACACCTTGTCGGTGCTCACTGAACTCGGGATTGGCGAGGCGCTGGTCGGCACTTTGCAGGAAAAGGGCACGCCGGAAATGGTGCAACGAGTATTGGTGGCGCCACCGCAATCACGGATCGGGCCGTTGACCGAGACCGAGCGCACGATGCTGATTGCCGGCTCGCCGTTCAAGGGCCGTTATGACAAGCCGATCGATCGCGAGTCGGCCTATGAAATCCTGATGGGTCGCAAGGGGCTGGCACCGGAGGCTGAAGCGGCGCCGGGCAAACCGGCCGCTGAAGAGCCGAGTCTGGCGGACAAGGCCGGAGAGTTCCTCGGCACGGCGGCGGGGCAGGCGCTCAAGTCGGCGATGCGCCAGGCGGCGAATTCGCTGGGTAAACAGTTGGTGCGCGGTCTGATGGGCTCGTTGCTCGGCGGCAGCAAGCGCCGCTGAACAACGAGGTTCAGGTTTTGGGTTTGGCGTGGGCGGCCAGTCGTTCCAGTGCCGCCCGCAGATTCGGATCGCTGATCCCGTCGGCGGTGGCCTGGATGGTCGCCGCCGCATCCGTCGACAGGTCGATCGTCGGCCCGCTCGCTTCGCGCTGGATGGTCGGTGGCCGCACGGCGAACTTGATTCGCGTCAGATTGGCGAACTCATCGAACATCTGCAGTTGCCGTTGCAGACGTTTCTGCTGATAGCGCAGGCGCGTCGCCCAATGGCCGTCGGTGACGATCAGTAGCAGTTCGCCTTCGCGCCACTTGGCCACATGGCAGTGTTCACGGGCGGCGGGTTGCAGCTGGCTTTCGAGCAGACGTTGCAGATGGGCCAGGCGCTGGGCATGACCGAGGATGGCTTTCAACGGCCTGGCTTCGCGTAGCAGAACGGCGGGCGCTCTGGCTGTGAGAGGGCGAAATGCCATGATCTAGGACCTGAAGTGACAGAGGCGCCATGGTAGCAGATGGCACCCATTTCACTCGCCCATTGCTTTTGTCCCTGCTTTGCCCATTAAATCAACGACTAACTTCTTTGCTGTACGGCTTGAAGTTGAGCAAAACGCCCCTATTTTAAGTGAGCCCCGTCAAAGCGCAGTGCCAGCATCGTGGAATATCCCCACTTTCCTCACCACCGTTTCCGGGTAGAATGCTCGTTCGCATGCGGCCATGAGGGCTGCACGGGCGACTCACGGGGCCGCCCTCCATCCCTTTAGTGTGGAAGATCCTGCCGATATGTTTGCGCCTTTGTTAAAGAAACTTTTTGGAAGCAAGAACGAGCGTGAAGTCAAACGCATGCTCAAGACGGTGCAGCTCGTCAATGCCTTCGAAGAGAAGATGGTCGCCCTTTCGGACGATCAACTGCGCGCCAAGACCGCAGAGTTCAAGGACCGCATTGCCAAGGGGGAGACCCTCGACAAGCTGTTGCCGGAAGCCTTTGCGGTCGCCCGCGAAGCCGGCAAGCGTGTCATGGGCATGCGCCACTTCGACGTCCAGCTGATCGGCGGCATGACCCTGCATGAAGGCCGGATCGCCGAAATGCGTACCGGTGAAGGCAAGACGCTGGTGGGTACCCTGGGTGTTTACCTCAACGCGCTGTCCGGCAAGGGCGTGCACGTTGTGACCGTGAACGACTACCTGGCCCGCCGTGACGCCAACTGGATGCGCCCGCTGTATGAATTCCTCGGCCTGAGCGTCGGCATCGTGACGCCGTTCCAGCCGCCGGAAGAGAAACGTCTGGCCTACGCCGCCGACATCACCTACGGCACCAACAACGAATTCGGGTTCGACTACCTGCGCGACAACATGGCGTTCAGCATGGAAGAGAAATTCCAGCGCGAACTCAACTTTGCCGTGATCGACGAAGTCGACTCCATCCTCATCGACGAAGCGCGTACTCCTCTGATCATTTCCGGTCAGGCCGAGGACAGCTCCAAGCTGTACATCGAGATCAACAAGCTGATCCCGAAACTCAAGCTGCACGTCGAAGAAGTCGAAGGCGAAGTCACCCAGGAAGGCCATTACACCGTCGACGAGAAGACCCGTCAGGTCGAACTCAACGAATCCGGTCACCAGTTCATCGAAGACCAGCTGACCAGCATCGGTCTGCTGGCCGAGGGCGAGAGCCTGTACTCGGCGCACAACCTGAGCCTGCTGACTCACGTCTATGCCGGTCTGCGTGCGCACAAACTGTTCCATCGCAACGTCGAATACATCGTGCAGGACGGTCAGGTCGTGCTGGTCGACGAACACACCGGTCGTACCATGCCGGGTCGTCGTCTGTCCGAAGGCCTGCACCAGGCCATCGAAGCCAAGGAAAACCTGAACATCCAGGCCGAGAGCCAGACCCTGGCATCGACCACGTTCCAGAACTACTTCCGTCTGTACGAAAAACTGTCCGGCATGACCGGTACGGCCGACACCGAAGCGTTCGAATTCCATCAGATCTATGGCCTGCCGGTCATCGTGATCCCGACCAACAAGCCGTTGGCCCGTAAGGACTACAACGACCTGGTGTTCCTGACCGCCGAAGAGAAATACGCGGCGATCGTCAACGACATCAAGGAAAGCATGGCCGCCGGCCGTCCGGTGCTGGTGGGTACTGCGACCATCGAAACCTCCGAGCACATGTCCGCATTGCTCGTGAAGGAAGGCATCGAACACAAGGTTCTGAACGCCAAGTTCCACGAAAAAGAAGCTGAAATCATCGCGCAGGCCGGTCGTCCGGGCGCACTGACTATCGCCACCAACATGGCCGGTCGTGGTACCGACATCCTGTTGGGCGGCAACTGGGAAGTTGAAGTCGCGTCGCTGGAAAACCCGACCCCCGAGCAGATCGCCCAGATCAAGGCCGACTGGCAGAAGCGTCACCAGCAAGTGCTGGAGTCCGGCGGTCTGCAGGTGATCGCCTCCGAGCGTCACGAATCCCGTCGTATCGACAACCAGCTGCGTGGCCGTGCCGGCCGTCAGGGTGACGCCGGTTCCAGCCGCTTCTACCTGTCGCTGGAAGACAGCCTGATGCGCATCTTCGCGTCTGACCGGGTGAAGAACTTCATGAAAGCCCTGGGCATGCAGTCCGGTGAAGCGATCGAGCACCGTATGGTGACCAACGCCATCGAGAAGGCACAGCGCAAGGTTGAAGGCCGCAACTTCGACATTCGCAAGCAACTGCTCGAGTTCGACGACGTCAACAACGAACAGCGTAAAGTGATCTATCACATGCGTAACACGTTGCTGGCGGCGGACAACATCGGTGAAACCATCGCTGATTTCCGTCAGGACGTCCTGAACGCCACCGTCAGCGCACACATTCCGCCGCAATCGCTGCCAGAGCAGTGGGACGTGGCCGGTCTGGAAGCGTCGATCGCCAGCGACTTCGGCGTGAAACTGCCGATCCAGCAATGGCTCGACGAAGACGATCACCTGTACGAAGAAACCCTGCGCGAGAAGCTGATGAACGAGCTGATCGCCGCGTACAACGAAAAAGAAGACCAGGCTGGCGCCGAAGCCCTGCGTTCGTTCGAGAAGCAGATCGTGCTGCGCGTTCTGGACGACCTGTGGAAAGACCACCTGTCGACCATGGATCACCTGCGTCACGGCATCCACCTGCGTGGTTATGCGCAGAAGAACCCGAAGCAGGAATACAAGCGCGAGTCCTTCACGCTGTTCTCCGAGCTGCTGGATTCGATCAAGCGAGACTCGATCCGTGTGTTGTCGCACGTTCAGGTTCGCCGCGAAGATCCAGCCGAAGAAGAGCAACGCCTGCGTCAGGAAGCCGAAGCACTGGCCGCCCGCATGCAGTTCGAGCACGCCGAGGCTCCTAGCCTGGAAGCGCAACCGGAACTGGTCGGTGAAGAGGTCGATGTGGCCCTCGCCACCGCCCCGGTCCGCAACGAGCAGAAGCTGGGCCGCAACGAACTGTGCTACTGCGGTTCGGGCAAGAAATTCAAGCATTGCCACGGGCAGATCCAGTAAACCCCGTTTCAATCGCTGAAATACCCGCGCCGCGACCGGCACCAGCCGTCGCGGCGTTTTGCCATTTACACCACCGCCACTACGCTTGGCGGTGCTGACATAATTGAGTAAGGAGCGCATTCATGGCTGTTGGTCTTGGTCCTTTGCCAACGTTGCACCCGGTTGCCGGTTTTGAACTCGGTATCGCTTCGGCCGGCATCAAGCGCCCGGGGCGCAAGGATGTCGTCGTGATGCGTTGTGCCGAAGGTTCCACCGTGGCGGGCGTGTTCACGTTGAACGCTTTCTGTGCAGCGCCGGTGATCCTGGCCAAGAAGCGCGTGCAGAACCCGGTGCGTTACCTGTTGACCAACACCGGCAATGCCAACGCCGGCACCGGCGAACCGGGCCTGGCTGCTGCCGAGCGCACCACCGCCAAACTGGCTGAACTGACTGGCGTCGATGCCAGCCAGATCCTGCCGTACTCCACCGGCGTGATCGGCGAGCCGCTGCCGGTCGAGAAGATCGAAAACGCGCTGCAGGCCGCGCTGGACGATCTGTCGGAAAACAACTGGGAAGCCGCCGCCACCGGCATCATGACCACCGACACGCTGCCAAAAGGCGCCAGCCGCCAGTTCCAGCATGACGGCGTGACCATCACCGTCACCGGCATCAGCAAAGGCGCGGGCATGATCCGTCCGAACATGGCGACCATGCTCGGTTACATCGCCACCGACGCCAAAGTCTCCCGCGACGTGCTGCACAACCTGATGCTGGACGGCGCCAACAAGTCGTTCAACCGCATCACCATCGACGGCGACACCTCGACCAACGACTGCTGCATGCTGATCGCCACCGGCAAGGCTGCGCTGCCGGAAATCACCCGTGCCGAAGGCGAGCTGTTCGCCAAGCTGAAGCAGGCCGTGTTTGAAGTGTGCATGGACGTGGCCCAGGCCATCGTGCGTGACGGCGAAGGCGCGACCAAGTTCGTGACCGTTGAAGTCAACGGCGGCGGCAATCACCAGGAATGCCTGGACGTCGGCTACACCGTGGCCCACTCGCCGCTGATCAAGACTGCACTGTTCGCGTCCGACCCGAACTGGGGTCGCATCCTCGCCGCCGTCGGCCGTGCCGGCGTGCCGGATCTGGACGTGAGCAAGATCGACGTGTTCCTTGGCGAAGTGTGCATCGCCAGCCGTGGCGCCCGCGCCGCGACCTACACCGAAGCCCAGGGCTCGGCGGTGATGCAGCAGGAAGAAATCACCATCCGTATCGAACTGGGTCGCGGCGATTGCAGCGAAACCATCTGGACCACCGACCTGTCTCACGAGTACGTGAAGATCAACGCCGAATACCGCACCTGATCCCTGCCGAAGAGGGAGGTCTGCGGACCTCCTTTTCTTCTGTCCCATGAAAGGACCCGAACATGAGCCTTCACCTGATCATCGGCGACAAACTGCTTTCTTCCTGGTCCCTGCGCGCGGCACTGGCGCTTGAACTGACCGGCGCACCCTACACCGAAGAACTGGTCAAACTCGGCAAGCCCGACACCCGCGAGCGGCTGCTGGCGCACTCGCCAACCGCCAAGGTGCCGCTGCTGAAAACCGCCCGTGGCACCGTCGCCGATTCTCTGGCGATTGCCGAATACCTGGCCGAACAGTTTCCTTCCGAGCAGCTCTGGCCGACCGATATCGCCGCCCGTGCCCAGGCCCGATCCGCCTGCGCGCAGATGCACAGCGGCTTCTTCGCCATGCGCAACCACATGCCGTTCAACCTGAGCCACGACGCGCCGCTCAACCCGGTGCCGCCGGAAGTGAAGGTCGATGTCGAGCGCATGCTCGCGTTGTGGGCCGAATGCCGTGCCGCCGCGACCGAGCCTGGGCCTTATTTGTTTGGTCGGGTGTCCCTCGCCGATGCGTTCTTCGCACCGATTGCCGTGCGCCTGCGTACCTATCAGGTGAAGTTGCCGGCCGACGATGAAGCCTATGTTGAAACCGTCTACCAATGGCCGGCCTTCAAGGCCTGGCAAAAGGCAGGACTGGAGGAATTGCAGTCGTGAAACGTGTACATGTCGCCGCCGCCGTCATTCGTGACGACAGCGGCAAGATTCTGATCGCCCGGCGTGCCGATACCCAGCATCAGGGCGGCCTCTGGGAGTTTCCCGGTGGCAAGGTCGAAGCCGACGAGTCGGTGCAAACTGCGCTGGCTCGGGAGCTGCACGAAGAGTTGGGCATTGTCGTCGGCGCCGCTCGGCCGCTGATCAAGGTGCGCCACGATTACCCGGACAAGCAGGTGTTGCTGGATGTCTGGGAAGTCTTGAGCTTCACCGGCGAACCCCACGGTGCCGAGGGCCAGCCTTTGGCCTGGGTTTCGGCCAAGGAGCTGACGGATTACGAGTTCCCGGCAGCCAACCAGCCGATCGTCGCGGCGGCGCGTCTGCCCGCTGAATACCTGATCACCCCGGAAGATCTGGAAACCCCGGCCTTGCTGCGCGGTATCCAGAAGGCGATTGCCGGTGGCATCAAGCTGATCCAGCTGCGTGCGCCGAATGGCTATGACCCGAAATACCGCGATCTGGCGGTGGATGCAGTTGGTCTGTGCGCCGGCAAAGCGCAGTTGATGATCAAGGGCCCGTTCGAATGGCTGGGCGATTTCCCGTCCGCTGGCTGGCACATCACCTCGGCGCAGTTGCGCAAGTACGCGGCGGCAGGGCGTCCGCTGCCGGCGGAGCGCTGGTTGGCGGCGTCCTGCCACAACGCTGAAGAACTGGCGCTGGCCGAACAGATGGGGGTGGATTTCGTCACCCTGTCGCCAGTGCAGCCGACCCTGACTCACCCGGATGCACAGCCGCTGGGCTGGGAGCAGGCTTCGACGCTGATCGAAGGCTTCAGCAAACCGGTGTTTCTGTTGGGCGGCGTCGGCCCGGCGGAGCGCAAAAAAGCGTGGGATGCCGGGGCTCAGGGTGTGGCGGGGATTCGGGCGTTCTGGCCTGAGGCCTGAATAGGCACCCGAGCACTCCCGCGCCTGGCGTGGGAGTGATCAGTTCTCGGGTTTCGCCGCCGGTTGCCACAGAATCTCGGCAATACCCTGACGCCGGGCGATCAGTCTGGCCGCGACAAACAACAGATCCGACAAGCGATTGATATACGCCAGGCCAACCCCGGCCAACGGCTCGATCGCATTCAAATGCTGGCAACGCCGCTCGGCACTGCGGGCCAGACTGCGGCAGACATGGGCCTGGGCAATCAGCATCGAACCGCCCGGCAGAATGAAATTCTCCAGCGGCCCCAATTCTTCGTTCCACACATCGATGGCGGCTTCCAGCCGTTCGATTTCTGCTGCGTTCAGTGCCTGATATTCCGGCATCGCCAGCTCGCCACCAAGATCGAACAATCGGTGCTGGCAGGGCGCCAACACGTCGATCAGCTCATTCAGCCCGGGGCAGGTTTCGCGCTCGGCGATCAATCCGGCCAGCAGCACGCCGACCTGACTGTTCAGCGTATCGACCTCGCCAATGGCTTCGATGCGCGGGTGATCCTTGGGCACCCGGCGGCCGTCGCCGAGTCCGGTTTCGCCTTTGTCGCCGGTGCGGGTGTAGATCTTCGACAAGCGAAAGCCCATGGTTTACCTCGGTAGTTGATTGGTTTCGGCGGCGATGGGCGCCGGTTGCGCCAGTGGCAGGCGCAGGGTGAAGCAGGTGCCTTGCCCCGGCGCCGACTGCACTTCCATCTGCCCTTTGTGGTTGTTGGTGATGATGAAGTACGACACCGACAGCCCGAGGCCAGTGCCCTGGCCGATTTCCTTGGTGGTGAAGAACGGCTCGAAGGTGCGCTTGCGCACGTTTTCGCTCATGCCGATGCCGTTGTCCTCGACCTGAATCTCGGCCCAGGGCGGATTGAGCCGGGTTCGCAACGTGATTCGCCCCGGCTCGCTGTCATCTTCGCGCTGGTGAATCGCCTGCGCGGCGTTTTTCAGCAGGTTGAGCAGTACCTGTTCGAGTTCGTTGGCAGTGCCGGGCACCGGGCCCAGCGCCGGGTCGAACTGGCGAATGATCGCCTGACCCTTGAAGTCGAAACCGATGGCCAGGTCAAAGTCGTTACCGGCGATTTCCACCGCTTGATCGATCAGCGCCGGCAGGTCGCACGGCGCCATCTGGCGGTTGCTGCGGCGGCTGAAGCTGAGCATGTGGGTGACGATTTTTGCCGCCCGGGCACCGGCCTGCTGGATGCCGTCGAGCAGTTGCGGGACTTCCCGGCCTTGCAGGTAGCGGTTCACGGTATCGAGTTCGATGCCCAGTTGTTCGGCCTGTTCGAGGTTCTTCGGCAGGTCTGGCGACAGGCGTCGGCGAATGTTCTGCACGTTGTGCAGGATCGCCCCCAGCGGGTTGTTGATCTCGTGAGCCATGCCGGCGGCAAGGCCACCGACCGACAGCATTTTCTCCGACTGCACCATCATTTCTTCCAGCGACAGGCGCTGGGTGATGTCGTCGATCCGGATCACCACGCCGCGCCCGGCGCCGCCCATCAACGGGTAGAAAGTGAGGGCGTAGTGCTTGGGCTCGTCGTCCTTGAACCACGTCACCCGCTCGATTTTCGCCACCGTATGTTGCTCGACGGTCTGCTTGAGTTGCGGCAGGAACGGCTTGAGCGGCTCGAAGGCGAGGAAGATCGGCTGGTTCAGCGCTTCGTCCAGCCGTGTACCGGAAAGCGCGCTGGCCTCCTGGTTCCATTGGGTGACGTAGAGCTGCTCGTCGAGGGCGATCAGCGCCGAGGGCATGGAGTCGATGATGCTGTTGAGGTAGTTCTGGAAGCCGGTGAGTTTCTTCTCGATCTTGCTGCGCACCTGGACTTCCAGCTCCAGCTTGCGGTTGGTGTGGCGGGTTTCTTCGGCCAGACCCTGGGCCTGATCGTAGGCCGCCTGGGAATCGTCGCGGGCACGCTTGAGTTGCTGCTCCCGGGCCTCGATGCGCGAAAGCATGGTGTTGAATGCTTCGGCAAGGCTGCCGATTTCGTCATGATTACCCCGGGAGGCGCGCAGGGCGTAGTTCTCCTCGCGGGTCACCTGGCGGGACAGTTCTTCCAGCTGATGAATCGGGCGGGTGATCAGGCGCTTGATCTGCCGGGCGATGACCAGCCACAGCAGCACACTGAAAATCAGAATCCCCAGACTGGCCGTGAGCGTGCCGGTGTAAAACGCGACTGGCAGTTCGCTGCTGGCCACCAAAAGCAGGTGGCCCGGCGCAGTACCGGGGCGGGGCAGGGTGATGAGTTGATTGCTGCGAAACTCGGTCAGTTGCCAGGCTTCGATGTGCCGGTAGCGTTCCGGCAGTTTGAGTTTGTCGCCGTGTTGCAGCTGCGCCAGTCGTTCGCCTTTGCCGTCGTACAGAGCTGCGGCGCGTAGTGGTGAATAGCTGTTGAGTTCGTTAAGCAGGCGTTCGGCGCTTTGCGGCGACTGCAAGGCTTCGGCCACCAGACTCGGGTTCGACACCAGCCGGCCGATGGTCTGCAACGCCTGGGGCGCCATGCTTTCCTGGGAAATGTAATAGGCGGCGCTGATAAAGGTCAGGTTGGCGACCAGCAACACGGTGGTCAACAGCACCAGCAGGGCGGCCAGCAGTTTCTGGCCGACCGGCAGGTTTTCAAGACGCTGGCGCAATGGCATCAGGTTTATCGCAGCAAAGGAACAAGTGGCCAGCGTAGCCGCTGCTCAGTCGACGGGCAATCCGAGACTGTGCAGATGAGCGGTCAGCCGCTGTTGCAATTGCTTCAGATGCGGCAGGTTCAACTGATGACGCTCTGCAACCTTGCAGGCATGCCCAAGCAAATAGCTGATCTCGGTGCGGCGCTGGCTGGCCACGTCCTGATACATGGACGAGAAATTCGCCGCCGTGGCCTGGATCACCCGTTCCACTTCCTGCTGCAGGTTGTCCGCCGCGGCCGGTTGCCCGCAACGTTCGAGCAGCTCGGTCAGTTCGCCGCACAGCGTGGCGACTTCGCAGTGATGTTGCTGCAAGCCGCCGTTGCGGCAGTCGTGCAGCACCGTCAGCGGATTGATCGCACAGTTGAGCGCCAGTTTGCGCCACAGGCGTGTGAGGATGTCGGCGCTCCATTCGTGGGGGATTTTCGCTGCCTCAAGATCGTCCAGCCAGAATGGCGCCACGGGATGGCCGGCGTCGCCGAGCCAGGTGTAGCCGTGGCCGGCGAACACCACGCGCCAGTCGCCGTCGCGAAAGGCGCCCTCGGTGCTGGAGGCGCTGATGCAGCGGGCCTGCGGGACTCGCGCGGCGACCGCTTCCTGGCTGCCGAGGCCGTTCTGCAAAAGAATCAGTTCGGCGTCCGGTGCCAGACGATGGGCAAGCCCGGCCACGGCCGCTTCGGCGTCGTAGGCTTTGCAGGCCACCAGCAGGCGACGGATGGGGCCGGGACTGTCCGGGGTTTCACCGGGGATCGCGTAACGGCTGGCCACGCCTTGTTCGACGAGAGTCAGGCCACCCGCCGTTGCATAGTCGTGCAGGCGGTCGAGGTCGCGCAGGATCAGCCGGACCGGCAATCCGGCCCGGGCCAGACGCGTGGCCCAGAGCGTGCCCAGACTTCCGGCGCCGAGGACATGCCAAGGGGTGGACATCAGTTTTTCACTCGGTAAGGTACAGGCATGCAAGGCTCGCCGTGTCGGTGGGAAAAGACCCGTTATAATGAGCCCGATTTTAACCGCAAGCCAAGCGCGCCGCGTTCCGTACGAGCGCGCCTTTTTATTGGAGAGATTACATGCCGTCGTTCGACGTGGTATCCGAACTGGACAAACACGAACTCACCAACGCGGTCGAGAACGCCGTGAAGGAACTCGATCGTCGTTATGACCTGAAAGGCAAGGGCAGCTTTGAATTCAAGGAAAAGGACCTGACCGTCCACCTGACCGCTGAAGCCGATTTCCAGCTGGAAGCGATGATCGAGATCCTCAAGCTGGCCCTGGTCAAGCGCAAGATCGACGTGCAGTGCCTTGAAGTCAAAGACTCCTTCGCTTCGGGCAAGCTGATGAAACAGGACGCCGTCCTCAAGGAAGGCATCGACAAGGAACTGGCGAAGAAGATCGTCGGCCACATCAAGGAAGCCAAGCTCAAGGTACAGGCCGCCATTCAGGGCGAGCAGGTGCGTGTGACCGGCAAGAAGCGTGACGACCTGCAGGAAGCCATCGCGGCCCTGCGTGCCAAGGAATTCGGCATGCCACTGCAGTTCAACAACTTCCGCGACTAAGCTTTTCGGTCGGGAACCTCTCGGCGTTTAAAGCGTCCGAGGCCCAAGCAACGGCAGAAACGATTGAGCCCTTTACGGCCCGGTCTTTCTGCCGCTGGTTTTTTACAGCCCGGGAAGCCGGCAATCAGGAGATAAAAGATGGATTTGAATGCTGAGGTGGACAACCTGGTCAAGGCGTCCCAGGCGTGGATTCCGATGATCATGGAATACGGCAGCCGCGTGTTGCTGGCGGTGATTACCCTGGCCATCGGCTGGTGGCTGATCAACAAGGTCACGCAAAAGCTCGGCGGCCTGCTGGCCCTGCGCAATGCCGACCTGGCGCTGCAAGGTTTCATCAGCAGCCTGGCCAACATCATTCTCAAGGTGCTGCTGATCGTCAGCGTGGCGTCGATGATCGGCGTCGAGACCACCTCGTTCGTCGCGGCAATCGGTGCGGCCGGCCTGGCCATCGGTCTGGCGTTGCAGGGCAGTCTGGCGAACTTCGCCGGCGGCGTGCTGATTCTGCTGTTCCGTCCGTTCCGCATCGGTGACTGGATCGAAGCCCAGGGTGTGGCGGGTACTGTCGACAGCATCCAGATCTTCCACACCGTGCTGCGCACCGGTGACAACAAGACCATCATCGTGCCGAACGGCAACCTGTCGAACGGCATCATCACCAACACCAACCGTCAGCCGACCCGCAAAGTGGTGTTCGACGTGGGTGTGGATTACGAAGCCGATCTGCAAAAGGCCCGTCAGGTGCTGCTGGATCTGGCCAAGGATGATCGCGTGTTGCAGGATCCGGCGCCTCAGGCCGTTATTTCGACACTGGGTGACAGTTCGATCACTGTGTCTCTGCGTGTATGGGTTAAAACTGCCGATTACTGGGATGTGATGTTCATGTTTAACGAACAGTCCCGAGATCGTTTAAAAACTGCCGGAATTGATATCCCGTTTCCGCAACGAGTGATTCGTGTGGTTCAGGAATCGGCAGTGTAATGATAGGTTGCTAATTAATTGCCTGACTTATCGGTCAGGCATTTATTACAAGTGACAGGCAATAAAAAAGGCCCATCCGAAGATGGGCCTTTTTGTTGTTACCGCGAACTAAATGTTGGCGATTACAAGATCGACAGTGGGTAGTCGACGATCAGACGGAACTCGTTGATATCACCTTCAGCCTGGTCGGTGTTACCACGGTGCCATGCCTGACGAATACGGAAGGACAGATCTTTGGCAGGGCCGGTCTGAACTACGTATTTGGCTTCCAGGTTGGTTTCGTGATGTTTGCCATCTTCACCGTAACCGTACGCACGGTAAGGGCTGTCAGCATCCATTTTGCTACCGTCGATGTCCCAGCCTTTCACGTAACGGGTCATGAAGCTCAGGCCCGGAACGCCGTACTCGGCCATTTTCAGGTCATAACGAATCTGTGCAGATTTTTCGCTAGGACCGTTGAAGTCGGAGTACTGGATGGAGTTGGCGAGGAAGATCGAGTCGCCACCACGGTTGTTGTCACCTACACCGACGTAGTCGAACGGGGTGTCGCCGTCGACTTTCTGGAAGGCCAGAGTCACGGTGTGCGCTTTCAGGAACGACAACGCGGTTGCCAGGGAGAACGTGGTGTTGCTGATGTCGCCGGCTTTGGCACTACCGGTGTCGTTGGTGCGGTAGATGTTGAAGTCGGTGTTCAGCGAAGTGTCACCACCGAATGGAGTGGTGAGGTTCACGTTGGCGTAGTACTGGTTCCAGATGTCCTTGAACTTCGAACCGTAGAGCGAGACGCTCAGGTTGTCGGTGACGCCGTATTTACCACCGGCGAAGTCCATGGTTCTGCCAGTGACAGGATCATCAGTGGTACTGGCGTATTGCGAGTGCAGTTCACCGTTGCTGTTCATCTCGTCCTGGCTGGAGGCCGAGTAGAAGTGGCCTGCTTCCAGATCCAGGTTCTGGATTTCGCTGCTCTGCAGTTGGAAACCGGTAGCAGTCTGAGGGATCAGACGGGAGCCGCCAACGGCGAAGACCGGAGCTGTGCTTGGCTGGAATTCACCGAATTTCAGCTCGGTTTTGGAGATGCGGGCCTTGATCGCTGCGCCTGCTTTACCGAGGGAGTCGTGGGCATGGCCTTGGGAGTCGAGGCTGGTGTTGCCCGAACCGGTGGTGCCGTCGCCGCCATCCAGTTTGATACCCAGGTAACCGAATGCATCAACACCAACACCCACGGTGCCTTGGGTGTAGCCGGAGCTGAAGTTGCTCAGGAAACCCTGGGTCCAGTCTTTCTGGTCATTGGAGGTGGTGTTCTTCTTGTCGCGGTTGAAGTAATAGTTGCGCAGCAACACATCAAACTTCGCGTCTTCAACAAAGCCTTTCGCTTCAGCCTGGTCACTTACAAACGGTGCGGCCGTAGCCACTTGAGTACTGGCTGCTGCTGCAACTGCCAGTGCGATCATGCTCCACTTCATCACGCGCATCGTGATTTGCTCCTTTGGTTTTAGAAGAGTACTGCCGTCCCACCTGTTTTATTATCTGGGCGGCTCTTTCTTTTTGTGTCGGCGCAAACTTATATCACGCCGACCATGTTGGCGATACTTGCGAATCCAACCTTTCAGCTTCTTTACGAGCGTGTCGCAAACGGCTTGGTAGATGTCGCAAATTTACAGTCCAAATGCAATGGGACTGACAACTTCAGCGCTGTTTTACAGGGCTTGAGCATCGGTAAAAAAGAGTCCCTTGGCAAAACGCTTGAATCTCCATCGGGCAACCCTGCCACTGTTTTTATGGGGCTCAAGGCATCCACTTCTTGTGGTGCGCTTATAGTCCATATGGGTATGAATGCAACAAGCGTGCACAAACCGCTGAATTGTTCCGGTTTTTTTCAAGGTGCTCGTCTGACGCTGTAAAAACCTCATAAAACCGGGGGCTTCGAGGGCCTTTCAAACAGGCTTGACGCCATCCTTCGCATGGTGTTGCTCCCTGAAAGTCGCAGCGCGACAACCAAAAACGTTACCGGTTCACCCCGTCGGTGAGTATTCGGCGGATGCCCGACGCACTGAGCGTAGACGTGCTGTGCGGTTTTGGTGCAAAAAATTTTATTGGCTGTACTGAATTCATACAGTTGAGCCGTCGATGGTACGTAAACGTTGCTTCCTGAACCGGTCATTTCCCGCGTTCGAATGCAGTGCGGGTTCTGTTCTGGTGCGCTCGTGCCACAAATGTCACTTTGCAGGGCGCGGAAGATTCCTTGCCGTGGCGCATTCGCCGTGAAGGACACGTCAATCGCAGGTATGCTGCCGTCCAGTCGCCTGGCGCGCTGCTTTCACAGCGGGGCGCTAAGCTGAAAACAGGTCATTTCGCCGGGAGTGCGCGCAGTGTTTGCTTTAGACCCACGACTTCAACAGGACACGCTGACCATCGGCGATTTCCCGCTTTGCCGATTGCTGTTGTCCAACGACGCCAACTACCCGTGGTTCATCCTGGTGCCTCGTCGCGACGATATCAGCGAGTTGTTTCAGTTGGATGTCGCCGACCAGCAGACCTTGTGGCAAGAAACCACGGCCCTGGCCGAGGTGCTCAAGGATTCCTTCGACGCCGACAAGATGAATGTCGCGACCCTGGGTAACGTGGTCAGCCAGATGCATATGCATGTGATCGTGCGTAAACGGGATGACGCCGCCTGGCCGGCGCCGGTCTGGGGCAAGCACCCCGCCAGGCCTTACACTGCCGAGCAAGTGGCCGCGATCCGCAAACGCCTGCGTCTGGTGCTGGACGAAGATTTCACCTTTCTGGAGGGCTGAGTGATGAGCCTCGAACAACGTGTTACCGAGCTGGAAAGTCGCCTGGCATTTCAGGACGACACCATCCAGGCATTGAACGATGTGCTGGTGGAGCAGCAGCGAGTGGTCGAGCGTCTGCAATTGCAGATGGCAGCCGTACTCAAACGCCAGGAAGAGATGGTGGGTCAGTTCGGATCTTTTGAAGAAGATGCGCCACCGCCACACTATTGAAATGTGCACGGGCAGGCTCCCGTGAAAAACGCACCCATTAAAAAACCGCGAACAGCCTGGCTGTTCGCGGTTTTTTTATTGCGGGAGACGTGGATCAGCGACGTGGCAGGGCGGCGATCACGTCTTCGGCCTGCAGGCCCTTGTCACGGTTCATCACCGAGAACTCCACGCGCTGGCCTTCGACCAGGACGCGGTGGCCTTCGCCACGGATGGCGCGAAAGTGCACGAAAATATCATCGCCGGAATCCCGGGAGATAAAGCCGAAGCCCTTGGAGGTGTTGAACCACTTGACGGTGCCGGTATCGCGGTTGCTCATGTCGTAGCTTTGCGCGGCGGCGGCCGGTGAGGATTTGTAGAAGCTGACGGCCAGGTGCAGAACCACGGCGACCAGTGCGATCACCAGGCTGAACAGCACGGCTGGCTGGCCGGCGATGACAGGCATCGGCGCGATCAGGGTCAGGGTTTGCAGGACAACGGTCAGGACCAGCAAGGCGCTGACCAGATTTTGCAGATGCTGGCGCGGACCTTTGTTCCAGTAAGGGATGACTGGCGCAAGGATCAGGTTCAGCAGGCCGAAAAAGGCCAGGTAAAGTGCATCGGGTTGTTGCAGGTAAGGTACCGCTTCGGACTTCAGGCTGGGTATGAAGGACAGCAGCAAGGCTGCTGCGCCCATTAGCAGGTGGACGATTTTCAACATTTTTATTGACTCACGTTATGACGGCTCACAAGGAAGAGCTGAAGGCGCACGGTTCGCTTCGGAACAATAAGAGGCGTTGGACACGTGCACGGCATCAGCCTATGCGCAGGCCCGGAAAACGGGGCGTAGCGACACACTGCCTATTTAACAGCAAAGCCTGCGGCTACTCAAATCACGCCGGCCAGCGGCAGCGCGTGGGGCGATTTGTCGCCTCTATCGGGTCGATACGGGGGCTGCGATGCGAGGGAGGCCTTGCTACAGTGAACCGACACCTGCTGGATGAATTCAATCGCCGTTAGGGGGTAAGCATGGCAATCGATATCGGTATCAGTGAAGAAGACCGCAAATCCATCGTCGAAGGGCTCTCGCGCCTGCTGTCGGACACCTACGTGCTCTATCTGAAGACTCACAACTTCCACTGGAACGTCACCGGGCCGATGTTCCGGACCCTGCATCTGATGTTCGAGGAGCAATACAACGAACTGGCCCTGGCGGTGGATTCGATCGCCGAACGAATCCGGGCGCTGGGCTTTCCGGCGCCGGGCGCGTACGCGACCTATGCGCGCCTGTCTTCTATTAAGGAAGAGGAGGGCGTGCCGAGTGCCGAGGACATGATCAAGCAATTGGTCGAGGGGCAGGAAGCGGTCACCCGCACGGCGCGGGGGATATTCCCTCTGCTGGATAAAGTCAGCGATGAGCCGACCGCCGACCTGCTGACCCAGCGCATGCAGGTTCACGAGAAAACCGCGTGGATGCTCCGCGCACTGCTCGAGGCCTGATGACGGAAAGCGCACGGATCCTTCGCTCGTGCGCTTTTCTCTTTTTTGCCCGGAAAAATCATTCGCGACGGTAGGAAACAAGGAAGCCGCCTCGCCGCTCCATGATCCTCCGTATCGCGTTGGCTTATCCTACATGGATGGTCAAAAAGTCATCTGGATCTGCCTTTGCACCTGCGCTTTTAATGAGGTCACAGGAACTCGCCTTGAACACAGGCGCAGAAATGGCAAAGGAGTGTCAGCGATATGGAAGGTGGAGACAGGCGAGGCGACATTGCTGTCGGTTTGCAGCAGGAAAAGTTCGGGGAGCCGTTTCTCGGCGGATTCGACATGGAGTTGATCCGGCCGCTGTCCCGATCGGTACGCTTGAACGGGTTCGCGACCTGCATGCGGCTGGAGCAGGTTTACTGGAACATCCTGGGCCGGATGGCCGAGGACAATTGCTGTTCGGTCGGCACGTTGTTGTCCCGTGTCGATCGTGAAGTGCACCTGCGCCATGGCGGGGTGAAAAACTTCAGCGGTCTGGTGCGGGTGGTGTGTGTGGTGCATGGCCTGCGGGATTCTCCGGGGATGCACGACGCGGGTTGTCACTGACAAGACGGCCTGTGCAGTCTTCCGGCTGCACAGGCCGCATTTAATGGATATAATCCCGCTCTTTCGCCGCACAGCCCTGCGCGTGCTGGCAATCTGATTGCCGAGACAACCCCATGCCGATGTACGATTACCAATGTGCTTCCTGTGGTCATCAGTTGGAAGCCATTCAAAAGATCAGCGACGCACCACTGGTCGATTGCCCTGCCTGCCAGGCGCCGGAACTCAAGAAGCAGCTGTCGATGCCGGGCTTTCGCCTCAGCGGCAGCGGCTGGTACGAAACCGATTTCAAGACCGGCGCGAAGAAGAATCTGGCCGGTGGCGACAAATCTGACTAGGGTTCAAACCCAGGTCGAACGACACGCGCGAGTTTCCACTAGTTGCACAGTGCTTGAGTGCAGCGGGATCTCCACCGAATTTCGAATTACGAGAAGCGAACCACTACCATGATGCGCAGCCATTATTGCGGCCAACTGAACGAAAGCCTGGAAGGCCAGGAAATTACCCTTTGCGGATGGGTTCACCGTCGTCGCGACCACGGCGGGGTGATTTTCCTCGATATCCGTGATCGTGACGGTCTGGCCCAGGTAGTGTTCGATCCGGATCGCGCCGAGAGCTTTGCCGCCGCCGATCGCGTGCGCAGCGAATACGTTGTGAAGATCACCGGCAAGGTGCGCCTGCGTCCGGCCGGTGCCACCAACGCCAACATGGCGTCGGGCATGATCGAAGTGCTGGGCTACGAACTGGAAGTGCTGAACGAGTCGGAAACCCCGCCGTTCCCGCTGAACGAGTTCTCCGACGTCGGCGAAGAAACCCGTCTGCGCTATCGCTTCCTGGACCTGCGTCGTCCGGAAATGGCCGAGAAGCTGCGTCTGCGTTCGCGCATGACCACCAGCATCCGTCGCTACCTGGACGAGAACGGCTTCCTCGACGTCGAAACCCCGATCCTGACCCGTGCCACTCCGGAAGGCGCGCGCGACTACCTCGTGCCTAGCCGTACCCACGCCGGTTCGTTCTTCGCGCTGCCGCAATCGCCACAGCTGTTCAAACAACTGCTGATGGTTGCCGGCTTCGACCGCTACTACCAGATCGCCAAGTGCTTCCGCGACGAAGACCTGCGTGCCGACCGTCAGCCTGAGTTCACTCAGATCGACATCGAGACCAGCTTCCTCGACGAAAAAGACATCATGGGCCTGACCGAAGGCATGATCCGCAACCTGTTCAAGGAAGTGCTGGATCTGGAATTCGGTGAATTCCCGCACATGACTTTCGAAGAAGCCATGCGCCGTTACGGTTCCGACAAGCCGGACCTGCGTAACCCGCTGGAACTGGTCGACGTGGCCGATCAGCTCAAAGAAGTTGATTTCAAGGTCTTCAGCGGCCCTGCCAACGATCCGAAATGCCGTATCGCCGCACTGCGCGTTCCAGGCGGGGCAAGCATGCCGCGCAAGCAGATCGACGACTACACCAAGTTCGTCGGCATCTACGGTGCCAAGGGCCTGGCGTACATCAAGGTCAACGAGCGCGCTGCCGGTGTTGACGGTCTGCAATCGCCGATCGTGAAAAACATCCCGGAAGCCAACCTGAACGTGATCCTCGATCGCGTCGGCGCAGTCGACGGCGATATCGTGTTCTTCGGCGCCGACAAGGCCAAGATCGTCAGCGAAGCCCTGGGCGCGCTGCGTATCAAGCTCGGTCACGACCTGAAGCTGCTGACCTGCGAGTGGGCACCGATGTGGGTCGTCGACTTCCCGATGTTCGAAGAGAACGACGACGGCAGCTTCTCGGCTCTGCACCACCCGTTCACCGCGCCGAAGTGCTCGCCGGAAGAGCTGGAAGCCAACCCGGCTGGCGCTCTGTCCCGTGCCTACGACATGGTGCTGAACGGCACCGAGCTGGGTGGCGGTTCGATCCGTATCCACCGCAAAGAGATGCAACAGGCGGTGTTCCGTCTGCTGGGCATCAACGAAGCGGAACAGGAAGAGAAGTTCGGCTTCCTGCTCGACGCCCTGAAATACGGCGCGCCGCCGCACGGTGGTCTGGCCTTCGGTCTGGATCGTCTGGTGATGCTGATGACCGGCGCCCAGTCGATCCGTGAAGTGATCGCCTTCCCGAAAACCCAGAGTGCTGCCGACGTGATGACGCAGGCGCCGGGTGTCGTGGATGCGAAGGCATTGCGCGAATTGCACATTCGTTTGCGCGAAACGCCAAAGGCCGAGTAAGACGGGCCTGAAGGCGCATCTTCGGATGCGCCTTTTTTCTTTCTGCAGTGATTGAAAACAAGATTTTTTTGCCGGCCGATGCATCTGCATGGCGGGCATTGTTCAAGAGAATTCGGAGCGAGTTATGGCAGGTCATTCCAAGTGGGCGAACATCAAGCACCGCAAAGAACGCCAGGATGCCAAGAGAGGCAAGATCTTCACCAAGTGGATCCGCGAACTGACCGTGGCGGCCCGTCAGGGCGGCGGTGATCCGGGCTCCAACCCGCGTCTGCGTCTGGCACTGGACAAGGCGCTGGGCGCTAACATGAGCCGCGATATCATCGACCGTGCCGTGGCCCGTGGCGCCGGCGCGACCGAAGCCGACAACGTTGAAGAGCTGACCTACGAAGGTTACGGCCCGGGCGGCGTGGCGGTGATGGTCGAGTGCATGACCGACAACCGCAACCGTACCGCAGCGGCGGTGCGTCATGCGTTCAGCAAGTGTGGCGGCAATCTCGGTACCGATGGTTCGGTAGCCTATCTGTTCGAACGCAAGGGGCAGATCAGCTTTGCCCCGGGCGTCGACGAAGACGCACTGACGGAAGCGGCGCTGGAAGCCGATGCCGACGACGTGGTCAGCCACGAAGACGGCTCGATCGACGTGTTCACCTCGTTCACCAGTTTCTACGCGGTGCGCAATGCCCTGGAAGCCGCCGGCTTCAAGGGTGATGACGCGGAAATCGTCATGCAGCCGACCACCAGCGCCGAACTGGATCTGGAGGGTGCGGAGAAGGTGCTCAAGCTGATCGACATGCTGGAAGACCTGGACGACGTGCAGAACGTCTACTCCAACGCGGACATTCCGGAAGACGTGGCCGCTCAGCTCGGTTAAGAGCGACTACGATTCAATGTGGGAGATTCCGGGTTTGAGGCTTCCCCTCAAGCACGGAATCTCCCACATTTGTTTTTGTGTTTTTTCGAACCAGCAGGCTTATGACTTTAATTCTTGGTATCGACCCCGGTTCGCGCATTACCGGCTACGGCATTGTTCGCGATACCGGACGCGGCGGTTGCATCTATGTCGCCTCGGGTTGTATCCGCACCGGTGCCGGCGAGCTGCATGAGCGGTTGCAGATCGTCTATCGCGGCGTGCGGGAAATCATCCAGACCTACGGCCCGGTCACCATGGGCATCGAGAAAGTGTTCATGGCGAAAAACGCCGATTCGGCGCTCAAGCTCGGGCAGGCCCGTGGGGCCGCTATCGTTGCCGGCGCCGAAGAAAGCCTGGAGATCGCCGAGTACACGGCCACCCAGGTCAAGCAGGCTGTGGTCGGCACCGGCGCTGCCAATAAGGAACAGGTGCAGATGATGGTCATGCACATGCTCAAGCTGACGAGCAAACCGCAAATCGACGCATCGGATGCCCTGGCGATTGCCATTTGTCACGCCCACACCCGCTCCAGTCTGTTGCCGCACGGCTTGGGAACGGCACGCAGTCGTGGCGGGCGCCTGCGTCTCTGATAGCATCAGCAGTCAATTTCACGGAATGTGGATTTCGCGCCTGGGTCGTCGGCCGTCAATCCATGTTCTGTCGGTCGCCAGCCCACGGCTGGCCAACGCTCAAGGATCTGAAACGTGATTGGACGCTTGCGCGGCACTCTGGCTGAAAAACAGCCGCCGCACCTGATTCTGGATGTAAACGGCCTCGGGTATGAGCTGGAAGTGCCCATGACCACCCTTTATCGTCTGCCGTCGGTCGGTGAACCGCTGACCTTGCACACCCATTTGGTTGTGCGCGAAGACGCGCAGTTACTCTATGGTTTTGCCGGAAAGCGTGAGCGAGACTTTTTTCGCGAGTTGATCCGTCTCAATGGTGTAGGACCGAAACTGGCCCTGGCCTTGATGTCGAGTCTGGAAGTCGACGAACTGATCCGCTGCGTGCAATCCCAGGACACCTCGGCGCTGACCAAGGTGCCGGGGGTGGGCAAGAAAACCGCCGAGCGTCTGCTGGTCGAGCTCAAGGATCGCTTCAAGGCCTGGGAAACCTCGCCGGCCATGTTTGCGCTGGTGCCGAACCAGCCGGACGGCCCGGCACCGGTCAATACCGCCGAGAACGATGCGGTCAGCGCGCTGATTTCCCTGGGCTACAAGCCACAGGAAGCGAGCAAGGCGATTTCCGCGATCAAAGAGAAAGGCCTGAGCAGCGAAGACATGATTCGACGCGCCCTGAAGGGAATGATTTAAGTGATTGAAGCTGATCGTCTGATCGCCGCCACGCACAGTCCGCGTGAGCGCGAAGAAGTCCAGGATCGGGCGATACGTCCCGTCAGCCTGGCCGAATACATCGGCCAGCCGACCGTTCGCGAGCAGATGGAACTGTTTATCCAGGCCGCCCGTGGCCGTAGCGAATCCCTCGACCACACCCTGATCTTCGGTCCGCCGGGGCTGGGTAAAACCACACTGGCCAACATCATCGCCCAGGAAATGGGCGTGTCGATCAAGAGTACATCCGGCCCGGTGCTGGAACGTCCGGGGGATCTGGCGGCGCTGTTGACCAACCTTGAGCCGCACGACGTGCTGTTCATCGATGAAATCCATCGCCTGTCGCCGATCGTCGAAGAAGTGCTGTACCCGGCGATGGAAGATTTCCAGCTCGACATCATGATCGGTGAAGGGCCGGCGGCGCGTTCGATCAAGCTCGATCTGCCGCCGTTCACCCTGGTTGGAGCGACGACGCGGGCGGGCATGCTGACCAACCCGTTGCGTGACCGTTTCGGTATCGTCCAGCGTCTCGAGTTCTACAGCACCGCTGACCTGGCGACGATTGTCAGCCGTTCGGCGAACATCCTCGGCCTGCCGCTGGATCCGGAAGGGGCGTTCGAGATTGCGCGCCGCGCCCGTGGCACACCGCGGATCGCCAACCGACTGTTGCGTCGGGTGCGGGATTTTGCCGAAGTCCGGGCCAAGGGCCACATCACCAAGGCTGTCGCGGATCTGGCGCTGAATCTGCTGGATGTCGACGAGCACGGTTTCGATCATCAGGACCGGCGTCTGCTGTTGACCATGATCGAGAAGTTCGATGGCGGCCCGGTGGGTATCGACAGTCTGGCGGCGGCGATCAGCGAAGAGCGCCACACTATTGAAGACGTGCTTGAGCCGTACCTGATTCAGCAGGGTTACATCATGCGGACACCACGGGGCAGGGTGGTTACCCGTCACGCGTACCTGCATTTTGGTTTAAACATTCCGACACGAATGGGCGAGATGCCCGTGGTAGACGAGTTTCTCGATGCCGTGGACGATTAATACACATTTATTGTCGATTTATTCAGCGTTTGTACTGTCTCAGGACGGTACTTTTGCGGTAAAGCCTTCGAACAATGAAAAACAGTTGCCTGGCCGGATTGGCAACCCGAGGAGTAAGCACTAGAGTATGCGCGCGCAAAACGGGCTTGAGCCGTTCGCACATCGATGTCGCGTTTATTACGAGGACACCGATGCGGGCGGCATCGTGTATTACGTTAATTACCTCAAGTTTATGGAACGGGCTCGAACCGAGCGGCTCCGGGAGCTGGGCTTTGCCCAGTCGGCGCTGGCAGGGGAGGACCTGTTGTTCGTCGTGCATTCCAGCGAAGCGCGTTACCACGCGCCGGCGCGACTGGACGACGAGCTTCTGGTAAGCGCTGATGTAATCGAATTGAACCGTGCCAGCCTGCGCTTTCGACAGCAGGTCAGGCGGGCAACGGATAATGTGCTGCTCTGCGAAGGGCAGTTTCTGGTGGCCTGTGTGCGCACTAACAGTTTGAAACCCCGGGCCCTTCCCGAAGACCTGCGTGCGGCCTTTGCCGACGCGGTCGGCACGGGTACACACTCAAAGCAGGAGATAAAGCGTGGAAGCTAACGTCGTCGACCATTCCTCCATGTGGAGCCTGGTCAGCAATGCCAGCATCGTGGTGCAGTTGGTAATGTTGACCCTGGTGGCCGCATCGGTGACCTCATGGATCATGATCTTTCAGCGCAGCAACCTGCTGCGCGCCGGTCGACGCGCCCTGGAGAGCTTCGAGGAGCGCTTCTGGTCGGGTATCGACCTGTCCAAACTCTACCGTCAGGCCGGCAGCAACCCGGATCCGGATTCGGGCGTCGAGCAGATCTTCCGTGCCGGCTTCAAGGAGTTCTCCCGTCTGCGTCAGCAGCCAGGCGTCGATCCTGAAGCGGTAATGGAAGGTGTGGCCCGTGCCATGCGCGTCGCCATCTCCCGCGAAGAAGAAAAGCTCGAGCAGAGCCTGCCGTTCCTCGCCACCGTCGGTTCCGTCAGCCCGTACATCGGTCTGTTCGGTACCGTCTGGGGGATCATGAACTCCTTCCGTGGTCTGGCCAGCGCCCAGCAAGCCACCCTGGCTACCGTGGCACCCGGCATCGCCGAAGCCCTGATCGCCACTGCGATCGGTCTGTTCGCCGCGATCCCGGCCGTTATCGCTTACAACCGTTTCTCTGCCCGCAGCGAAACCTTGCTGAGCCGCTACTACACCTTCGCCGATGAATTCCAGGCGATCCTGCACCGCAAAGTGCACACCAGCGAAGAATAAGCAGGTATTTCCCGATGGCTTTAATCACTCGAGCCCGACACAAGCGCAAGCCGGTCGCCGAGATGAACGTAGTGCCTTACATCGACGTGATGCTGGTGCTGCTGGTCATCTTCATGGTGACTGCGCCGATGCTCAATCAGGGCGTGAAAGTGGATCTGCCCAAGGTTTCCAGCGAAGCCTTGCCGCAGGACAACAACACCCAGGTGCTGACCATTTCGATCAAGTCGGACAAGACCTACTACTGGAACCTTGGCAGCGAAGTCGACACCGAGAAGCAGCAGGACCGGGCCATGACCCTGCCACAGATGACCGACGCGGTGACCAAGATCATTCGCGCCGGCACTGAAGGCGGCAAGCGTACCCAGGTCTTCATCCGTGGCGACAAGTCCGTCGATTATGGCTCCGTCATGGGCGCCATGGGCGGGCTGCAGAAAGCCGGGGTCGGTAACGTTGGCTTGATCACCGAGGCGCCCTGATGCAGCAACAGCGAGAGCCGTCCGCCTCGGAAAGCTACTTCTGGCCTAGTGTCTGGGCGATTGGCTTGCACGTGCTGGTGTTCGGCATGCTGTTCGTCAGTTTCGCCCTGACTCCGGAGCTGCCGCCGGCCAAGCCGATTGTCCAGGCGACCCTGTACCAGCTGAAATCGAAAAGTCAGGCAACCACCCAGACCAATCAGAAGATTGCGGGTGAGGCGAAGAAATCCGCCGCGCGCCAGACCGAAGTCGAGCAGATGGAGCAGAAAAAGGTCGAGCAGGAAGCGGTGAAGGCTGCGGAACAAAAGAAAGAAGAAGCGGCTCAAAAGGCCGAGGAAGCCAAGAAGGCCGATGAGGCGAAGAAAGCGGACGAGGCGAAGAAGGCTGATGAAGCCAAGAAAGCCGAAGACGCGAAGAAAACCGCCGAAGCCAAGAAGGCAGAAGAGAAACAATTGGCTGATATAGCCAAGAAGAAAGCCGAAGAAGAAGCCAAGAAGGCTGCTGAAGAAGAGGCCAAGAAAGCGGCCGCTGATGAAGCCAAGAAGAAGATCGTCGAAGACGCGAAGAAGAAAGCCGCCGAAGACGCCAAGAAGAAAGCTGAAGCTGAAGAGGCGAAGAAGAAAGTCGCCGAAGACGCGAAGAAGAAAGCTGCTGCCGATGCTGCGAAGAAGAAAGCGCAGGACGCGGCACGTAAATCCGCCGAAGACAAAAAGGCTCAGGCCCTGGCAGATTTGCTTTCCGACACGCCGCAGCGCCAGCAGGCCTTGGCCGATGAGCAGGGCGATGAAGTCGCGGGCAGTTTCGATGACCTGATTCGTGCGCGGGCAGCGGAAGGCTGGGCACGTCCACCTTCGGCACGCAAAGGCATGACGGTTGTACTGCAGATCGGCATGTTGCCGGACGGTACGGTGACTTCGGTCAGCGTGGCCAAGTCCAGTGGCGACGGTCCGTTCGATGCGTCGGCAGTGGCAGCGGTCAAGAATATTGGACGTTTGACGGAAATGCAGGGAATGAAGCCGAGCGATTTCGCTCCGTATCGTTCATTCAAGATGACATTCACACCTGAGGATCTAGCCTTGTGAGAAACCTTCTTCGAGGAATGCTGGTCGTGATCTGCTGCATGGCAGGGATCGCGATGGCGGATGAAAAGAACATTCTGGTCACCAGCGGCAGCGATCGGGCAACTCCGATCGCCGTCGTACCGTTCGGTTTCCAGGGCGGTGCCGTCCTGCCGGATGACATGGCTGAAATCATTGGTAACGATTTGCGCAACTCGGGCTATTACTCGCCGATTCCAAAGCAAAACATGATCAGCCAGCCAAGTCAGCCGAGCGAAATCATCTTCCGTGACTGGAAGGCGGTGGGCGCGCAATACATGATGGTCGGCAGCATCGCGCCGGCCGGTGGCCGTCTGCAGGTGCAGTGGGCTCTGTTCAACGTCGCCACCGAGCAGAAAGTGGCTGACGGCAGTGTGTCCGGTACTACCGAACAGCTGCGCGACATGGCGCACTTCATCTCCGATCAGTCGTTCGAAAAGCTGACCGGTATTAAAGGTGCATTCTCGACTCGCCTGCTGTACGTCACAGCCGAGCGTTTCTCCGAGAAGAACACCCGTTACACCCTGCAGCGCTCGGACTATGACGGCGCCCGCGCCGTGACCCTGCTGCAATCGCGCGAGCCGATCCTGTCGCCGCGTTTTGCACCGGACGGCAAGCGTATCGCCTACGTGTCGTTCGAACAGAAGCGTCCGCGCATCTTCATGCAGAACATCGACACCGGTCGCCGCGAGCAGATCACCAACTTCGAAGGCCTGAACGGCGCGCCAGCCTGGTCGCCGGACGGCAATCGCCTGGCGTTCGTGCTGTCGAAAGACGGTAACCCGGACATCTACGTGATGAACCTCGGTTCGCGTCAGATCACCCGTGTGACCGCAGGTCCTGGCATCAACACCGAACCGTACTGGGGCAAGGATGGTTCGACCATCTACTTCACCTCCGACCGTGGCGGCAAGCCGCAGATCTACAAGACCAGCGCTGGTGGCGGTGGTGCCGAACGTGTGACGTTCGTGGGCAACTACAACGCCAACCCGAAGCTTTCGGCGGATGAAAAGACCCTGGTGATGATCCATCGTCAGGACGGTTTCACCAATTTCAAAGTGGCGGCCCAGGATTTGCAGCGCGGAAGTGTAAAAATCCTCACTGATAGCACTCTGGACGAGTCGCCTACTGTTGCGCCCAACGGCACCATGGTAATCTACGCCACCCGCCAGCAGGGCCGGGGAGTCTTGATGCTCGTGTCCATTAATGGACGCGTGAGGCTCCCGCTTCCTACCGCTCAAGGCGAAGTCAGAGAACCGTCCTGGTCCCCTTACCTGAACTGACGCGGCGCTTTACGTTTTACTTAACACACTGGGGTTCATTAGGAGTTTCACGATGGAAATGCTGAAGTTTGGTAAATTTGCTGCGCTGGCTCTGGCCATGGCTGTAGCTGTAGGTTGCTCGTCCAAAGGCGGCGACAACGCCGGTGAAGGCGCTGTTGATCCAAACGCTGGTTACGGCGCAAACACTGGTGCAGTTGACGGTTCCCTGAGCGAAGAAGCTGCTCTGCGCGCAATCACCACCTTCTACTTCGAATACGACAGCTCGGACCTGAAGCCAGAAGCCATGCGCGCTCTGGACGTTCACGCCAAAGACCTGAAAGCAAACGGCGCTCGCGTTGTTCTGGAAGGCAACACCGACGAACGTGGTACTCGTGAGTACAACATGGCACTGGGCGAGCGTCGTGCGAAAGCCGTTCAGCGCTACCTGGTACTGCAAGGTGTTTCCCCAGCTCAGCTGGAACTGGTTTCCTACGGCGAAGAGCGTCCAGTTGCTACCGGCAACGACGAGCAGTCCTGGGCTCAAAACCGTCGCGTCGAACTGCGTAAGTAATTCGATATGCGAACGTGCCGTCGTGCTGTAACTGTTCTGGCTCTCAGCCTCGCGCCGCTTGCGGCGTGGGCTGCGGTTCCTGTGGTCGATGACAACTCCGGTTATAACAATAGCGGGAGCAGTTATCCGCCTGCAGGTTACGGTACGAACGGCGCCTATGCCGGGGGAGCGGCTTCGGCCCCTGCCTCGGCACAAGGCATGCTGTTCAACCAACTGCAACAAATGCAGGATCAACTGTCGCGCCAGCAAGGCGTGATCGAAGAACTGCAGAACCAAGTTTCGCGCATGAAACAGGAATCCCTGGAGCGATACCAGGATCTTGATCGGCGCATAGGATCCGGCGTTGCACCTGCCGCGACTCCCGAGAATTCTTCTGCCGGTGGCGATGCAAGTGCTGCTGCCGGTGCCGCCGCTGGAGCCGGGGCGGCTGCGGCCGCCCAGGCACCTGCCGCGGGTGGCGAACCGGCTGATCCGGCCAAGGAAAAGCTGTATTACGATGCAGCTTTCGACCTGATCAAGGCCAAGGATTTCGACAAGGCCAGCCAGGCGTTTGCCGCTTTCCTGCGTAAATACCCGAACAGCCAATACGCGGGTAACGCCCAGTACTGGCTGGGTGAAGTGAACCTGGCCAAAGGCGATCTGCAAGGTGCAGGTCAGGCTTTCGCCAAGGTTTCGCAGCTGTATCCCAAGCACGCCAAAGTGCCGGATTCGCTGTACAAGCTGGCTGACGTAGAGCGCCGCCTCGGTCATACCGACAAGGTCAAAGGCATTCTGCAGCAGGTGGTGGCCCAATATCCGGGCACGTCCGCCGCGCAGTTGGCCCAGCGCGATCTGCAACGCATGTAACAGTGTTTGACCCGTTTGGAAGAAACCCGCGCTTGTCGCGGGTTTTTTCGTTAGAATTCACGCCCTTTTATGAAACACGCTTCTGGTGATCTACGCGTTGGCGGGGTTGCCTGAAGTGCCTGACGGAGGCGGACAGCCTGTTTAGCTGTTACGCCCGTGGCGACTATGCAAGACACATTGAGAATCACCGAAGTTTTCTACTCGTTGCAGGGGGAAACGCGGACTGCCGGGCTGCCCACTGTTTTTGTGCGCCTGACCGGTTGCCCATTGCGTTGCCAATACTGCGACAGCGCCTACGCGTTCAGCGGTGGCACGATCCGTACCCTCGACGACATCCTCGAGCAAGTGGCCGGCTTTCGCCCGCGCTACGTCTGCGTTACTGGCGGTGAGCCGCTGGCACAGCCCAATGCCATCCCTTTGCTCAAACAGTTGTGCGATGCCGGCTATGAAGTCTCGCTGGAAACCAGCGGCGCCCTCGACATCTCGGCGGTCGATCCGCGGGTCAGTCGGGTGGTCGACCTGAAGACGCCAGACTCCAAAGAAGCCCATCGCAACCGTTACGAGAACATCGAACTGCTGACGCCCAACGACCAGGTGAAGTTTGTCATCTGCTCGCGGGAGGACTATGACTGGGCGGTATCGAAGCTGATCCAGTACGGTCTCGAGCGACGTGCGGGTGAAGTGCTGTTTTCCCCAAGTCACCACGACCTGAACGCTCGGGATCTGGCGGACTGGGTGGTGGCGGATAACCTGCCAGTGCGCCTGCAACTGCAGCTGCATAAATATCTATGGAATGATGAGCCGGGGCGCTGAGATGACTGAACAACTGAACACTAGCCAGAAACGTGCGGTAATCCTGCTGTCGGGTGGTCTGGATTCCGCCACTGTCGTGGCCATGGCCCGCGCGGAAGGCTACGCCTGCTACACCATGAGTTTCGATTACGGTCAGCGTTCCCACGCCGAACTGCATGCCGCTGCTCGCGTTGCCCGCGACCTGGGCGTGGTCGAGCACAAGGTGATCGGCCTGAACCTGAACGGCATGGGCGGCTCGGCCTTGACCGACACCAGCATCGATATCCCGGAAGAGTTGGGCGAAGGCATTCCGGTGACTTACGTGCCGGCGCGCAACACGGTTTTCCTGTCGCTGGCTCTCGGCTGGGCTGAAGTGCTCGGCGCCCGTGACATCTTTATCGGCGTCAACGCGGTGGATTACTCCGGTTACCCGGATTGCCGTCCCGAGTTCATCGAGTCGTTCGAGCGCATGGCCAATCTGGCAACCAAGGCCGGTGTGGAAGGCAATGGTTTCCGCATCCAGGCACCGCTGCAGAACCTGAGCAAGGCGCAGATCGTCCAGGCGGGCGTGAAGCTTGGCGTTGATTACGGGCTGACTGTTTCCTGCTATCAGGCCGACGATGACGGCCGCGCTTGCGGCAAATGCGACAGCTGCCGACTGCGTGCAGAAGGCTTCGCGGCGGCCGGAATCAGCGACCCGACACCTTATTTTTGATTATTTTCAAATTAGGTGTTGAATAGTCCTTAAAAATCAGTATTATACGCGCCACCACACAGCGGGTCGTTAGCTCAGTTGGTAGAGCAGTTGGCTTTTAACCAATTGGTCGTAGGTTCGAATCCCACACGACCCACCATATTTGGCGGTTTAGAAAATCCGGAAGGCCCACGAAAGTGAGGATTTCCGGGTTTTTTTTTGCCTGCGATTCGGGCATCCCTCCCTTCGTTTCTTCCTGCCGTGACGCAGGTCAGAATCATCTTTTGTATCAACGGGATATTCTGTAGCCTTGCGCAGCTTCAATGCTGTCCGTGCCTGATAATACTCACTCTCCCGGCGGTACCCTCAAGCGGTCCGGAGCCGGGTGTATACTCGACTTTCGCGCGAATGCGCCTGCAGGTCTTGCGAACATGACGCAGATTTCCGAACGCCTTCTGGTACAAGCCCACCTCGACGCCAAGCAGCCCAAACCGCTGACGGCCGAGGAAGAGGCTTATTACCGTTCCGCCATCGCCGCCGAGCTCAAGGCTCAGGACGCGGTGCTGGTTGCCCACTTTTATTGCGATCCGATCATCCAGGCCCTCGCCGAAGAAACCGGCGGTTGCGTGTCCGATTCCCTGGAAATGGCCCGCTTTGGCAACGCCCATCCGGCCAAGACCGTAGTGGTTGCCGGCGTGAAATTCATGGGCGAGACCGCGAAGATTCTCAACCCTGAAAAGCGAGTGCTGATGCCGACCCTGGAAGCGACCTGCTCGCTGGATCTGGGTTGCCCGGTGGACGAGTTCTCGGCGTTCTGCGATCAGCATCCGGAACGCACCGTGGTGGTGTATGCCAACACCTCGGCCGCGGTCAAAGCCCGGGCCGACTGGGTAGTGACCTCCAGTTGCGCACTGGAAATCGTCGAAAGCCTGATGGACAACGGCGAAACCATTATCTGGGGCCCGGACAAGCACCTGGGCACCTACATCCAGCGTCAGACCGGCGCCGACATGCTGCTCTGGGACGGTGCCTGCATCGTCCACGAAGAGTTCAAGTCCAAGCAACTGGAAGACATGAAAGCGCTGTACCCGGACGCTGCCATTCTGGTGCATCCGGAGTCGCCGACCTCGGTGATCGAGCTGGCGGACGCCGTCGGCTCCACCAGTCAGCTGATTGCTGCCGCGCAATCGCTGCCGAACAAGACCCTGATCGTCGCCACCGATCGCGGCATCTTCTACAAGATGCAGCAGCTGTGCCCGGACAAGGTCTTCATCGAGGCGCCAACCGCCGGTAACGGCGCGGCGTGCCGCAGTTGCGCGCATTGCCCGTGGATGGCCATGAACACCCTTGAGCGCACGCTCAAGTGCCTGAAGGAAGGCTCGAACGAGATCTTTGTTGACCCGGCGCTGATCCCGCAGGCGATTCGTCCGCTCAAACGCATGCTCGACTTCACTCAAGCTGCGCGGATGAAACTGGCCGGCAACGCCTGACCTTGAGACGCAAACAAAAACGCCCCGATTGGATCGGGGCGTTTTTGCATCTGGAGGATTATTTGGTTTTCTTCGGGATTCGCACGAGCTGCGTGTCGGAGTAGATGTCATGCCAGGCGCGTTTCTGTTTGTCGAACAGCGACCAGAAGAAACCAATGCCCAGGCACAGCCACGACGCAATCGACACCATGAACCGCAGTAACGCCTGCCACAGGCTGATCGCAGTGCCATCGGCGTTCTGCACGCGAATGCCCCAGACCTGCATGCCCAGGGTCTGCCCGGCGTGGGTCCAGAACTTGGCAAAGAAGCCAAACAACACTAGCAGCAGCACCGTGGAGTACAGCGGATCGCCATCCAGTTGCCCGGCATCGGTCAGAACCCGCAGACGCTCCTCACCGATGATCGCGGCCTGAATCATCTTGTAGACGCCACCGGTCACGATCAGCAGGGCAGTGCACAGCAGAAAGTCATAGAACATCGCTGCCAGACGACGGCCCAGGCCGACGGCGGGGAAATCGCCCTGGGGAGTGAGCAGGTGTTTCGACATGGCAGCCTCTGGACGGAAAGTGAAGCGCCATTTTACGGATTTGCGCCCACAAAAAAGCCCCTGATATCAATATCAGGGGCTTTTTCGTAACAGAAATCAGGCTTCTGCGATGACTTCGTCAGCTTGCATGCCTTTCTGGCCTTGCACTGCAACGAAGGTCACTTTCTGGCCTTCTTTCAGGCTCTTGAAGCCGTTGCCCTGAATGGCGCGGAAATGCACGAACAGATCCGGACCGCTTTCTGGAGTGATAAAACCAAAACCTTTCTCGTCGTTAAACCACTTGACGGTACCGCTCTGACGTGTGGACATTTCTTATTTCCTTTGACGCATAAATTGATGACAGTCTCTTTCTCATGAAAGAGTACTGGGGCTGGTTGCAGGAGAGTAAGAAGACGTCGAACGGGATGTAGCTAACTTGTAGGCTACTGCCCAGGTCACGATTCCAAGCTGACCCATGCAAACACAGTGGACAAACTCTACGCCAACTACGGGAGGAAAAACAAGCCCTGTGAAGGCCCCGGTTTTCCTGCGCTTGCTGGCACTTAGTCGGTCCACTAGTCCGGCTTATTCGATTGGCTTGTTCAATTGTTTTCGAACGTTATAAGCCAAGTTCATATTCGAATCGAATGTAAACGGAGTGCACTGTTTTATGGCGATTGCGTTACACATTAGTGCACGCATAACGCAATCGCGTTACTTATAGAAACAGTCAATCAACCGCGATAGTAGCGTTGTGGAACAAATGGCATTTTGCTTACAAGCAATGGCACCTTTTTCCCACGAACAATCGCCCAAACTGGCGTGTCGAGCGCGACGTAGGCGCTGTCCAGGTAACCCATGGCCAGCGGGCCGCCCAGGGTCGGGCCGAAACCGCCACTGCACACGCTGCCGATGATCTCGCCCGCTTCGTTGACGATTTCTGCACCTTCACGGACCGGCGTACGCTCTTGCGGCAGCAGGCCGACGCGTTTGCGCTGAACGCCGTTCTGCTGTTGAGCGAAGACCTGTTCTGCACCCGGGAAACCACCGGCACGTGCACCATCGGCACGCCGAGGCTTGGAGATTGCCCACAGCAGGCTGGCTTCGATCGGGGTGGTTTCGGTGTTCATATCGTGGCCGTACAGGCACAGGCCGGCTTCCAGGCGCAGCGAGTCACGGGCGCCGAGGCCGATGGCGGCGACTTCCGGTTCGGCCAGCAGGGCGCGGGCGAGTTTTTCCGCGTCGGCTGCCGGAACCGAAATTTCGAAACCGTCTTCACCGGTGTAGCCCGAACGGCTGACAAAGCAGTCGACGCCCAGCAACTTCACGCGGGTGAATTGCATGAAGGTCATCTTCGCCACTTCCGGCGCCAGGCGTGCCAGCACGGTCACGGCGGCCGGGCCTTGCAGGGCGAGCAGGGCGCGTCCTTCGAACAGTTGCTCGATCTTGCATTGATCGCCGATGTGTTTTTGCAGATGGGCCAGGTCCTGGTCCTTGCACGCGGCGTTGACCACCAGGAACAGTTCGTCATTACCCAGGTTGGCGACCATCAAGTCATCGAGGATGCCGCCGGATTCGTTGGTGAACATCGCGTAGCGCTGCATGCCGACCGGCAGGTCGATGATGTCCACCGGCACCAAGGTTTCCAGGGCTTTGGCGGCATTGGCGCCGGTCAGGCGGATCTGGCCCATGTGCGAGACATCGAACAGCCCGGCCTGCTCACGGGTGTGCTGGTGTTCTTTCATCACGCCCAGCGGGTATTGCACCGGCATGTCGTAGCCGGCGAACGGCACCATGCGGGCGCCGAGTTCGATGTGCAGAGCGTGCAGCGGGGTTTTCGACAGTTGTTCGGTGGACATGCGTGGCTCCTTGAAAATGTGTTTTGGGATCGAGGGCAAGATCAAGATCAAAAGCCCCTCACCCCAGCCCTCTCCCGGAGGGAGAGGGAGAGGGAGCTAAGTACGACCCTCACCCGGGGGAGAGGAGGTTGTTCATTCCTTTCCCACAGGGAGAGGGCGTCTGATCAGCACTCGATAATGTTGACCGCCAGACCGCCACGGGCGGTCTCCTTGTATTTGCTTTTCATGTCGGCGCCGGTCTGGCGCATGGTGCGGATGACCTTGTCGAGGGAGACGAAGTGCTGCCCGTCTCCGCGCATGGCCATGCGCACGGCGTTGATCGCCTTGACCGAGCCCATCGCGTTGCGCTCGATGCACGGCACCTGCACCAGCCCGCCAATCGGGTCGCAGGTCAGGCCGAGGTTGTGTTCCATGCCGATTTCAGCGGCGTTTTCCACTTGTTGCACGCTGCCGCCGAGGACTTCGCACAACGCACCGGCCGCCATCGAGCACGCAACGCCGACCTCGCCCTGACAGCCGACTTCGGCACCGGAGATCGAGGCGTTTTCCTTGTACAGAATGCCGATGGCCGCCGCGGTGAGAAGGAAGCGCACCACGCCGTCATCGTTCGCGCCGGGAATGAAGCGCATGTAGTAATGCAAAACAGCAGGAATGATGCCCGCCGCGCCGTTGGTCGGTGCCGTGACCACACGCCCGCCGTTGGCGTTTTCTTCGTTGACGGCGAGGGCGTAGAGGTTGACCCAGTCCAGCACCGACAGCGGATCACGCAGCGACGATTCCGGGTTCTTGCATAGTTGCCGGTGCAACGCCGCCGCCCGCCGTTTGACCTTCAGGCCACCCGGCAGAATGCCTTCGTTGCGACAGCCGGCGGCTACGCAGTCCTGCATCACTTGCCAGATTTTCAGCAGACCGGCGCGGGTTTCCGCTTCCGGGCGCCAGGCGCTTTCATTGGTCAGCATCACCTGGCTGATCGAAAGACCATAGGTGGCGCAGTGACCAAGCAAGTCCTTGGCACTCTTGAACGGGAATGTCAGCGGGGTGGCGTCCTCGACGATGCGGTCGGCGCCGGCCGCGTCTTCGTCGACCACAAAACCACCGCCGACCGAGTAGTACTCGCGGCTGCGGATCTGCAATCGCGCCGCATCGAAGGCGCGGAAGATCATGCCGTTGGGGTGATAGGCCAACGGCTTGCGGATCATTGCCAGGTGTTCTTTCTCGTTGAACGCAATGCTGTGTTCGCCGAGCAGGTTCAAACGCCCGTTGCCACGAATCTCCGAGAGACGGGCGGCGACGGTTTCGGTATCCACGGTGTCCGGGTGTTCACCTTCCAGGCCCAGCAGCACGGCCTTGTCGCTGCCGTGGCCCTTGCCGGTTGCGCCGAGGGATCCATACAACTCGACCCTGACGCTGGTGGTGGCGGACAACAGGTTTTCCCGACGCAGGCCTTCGACGAAGCGCGCAGCTGCGCGCATCGGGCCGACGGTGTGGGAGCTGGAGGGGCCGATGCCAATCTTGAACAGGTCGAACACGCTTAACGACATGGTTGTTCTCCGGTTTCTTGTTATAGGCACATCAGGCACGCATGAAAGGGGCGGGCGAACCCGCCCCCTTACAGGTCAAGCGTAGCTTTCGATCGACGGGCAGGCGCAGACCAGGTTGCGGTCGCCGAACACGTTGTCGACGCGACCGACCGGCGGCCAGTACTTGCCTTCGATCAACGACGCCACCGGGTACACCGCTTGTTCGCGGCTGTACGGGTGAGTCCACTCGCCGACCAGCTCTGCAGCGGTGTGCGGAGCGTTCTTCAGCGGGTTGTCGTCCTTGTCCAGGGTGCCGTTTTCCACCGCGCGGATTTCTTCGCGGATGCGGATCATGGCGTCGCAGAAACGGTCCAGTTCTTCTTTGGATTCACTTTCGGTCGGCTCGATCATCAGCGTGCCGGCCACCGGGAACGACATGGTCGGGGCGTGGAAGCCGAAGTCGATCAGACGCTTGGCCACGTCATCAACGCTGATACCGCTGCTGTCTTTCAGTGGACGCAGATCCAGGATGCACTCGTGCGCCACCAGACCGTTGCTGCCGGTGTACAGCACTGGGTAGTGCTCTTCCAGGCGACGGGAAATGTAGTTGGCATTGAGGATCGCCAGTTGCGAAGCGCGCTTCAGACCTGCGCCACCCATCATGCGAATGTACATCCAGGTGATCGGCAGAATGCTCGCGCTGCCGAACGGTGCTGCGCAGACCGCGCCTTCCTTGCGTTCCATGTGGCCATGGCCTGGCAGGAATGGCGTCAGGTGCGATTTCACGCCGATCGGGCCGACACCCGGGCCACCACCGCCGTGCGGAATGCAGAAGGTCTTGTGCAGGTTCAGGTGCGACACGTCGCCGCCGAACTTGCCCGGTGCGCAGAGGCCGACCATCGCGTTCATGTTGGCGCCGTCGATGTACACCTGGCCGCCGTTGTCATGAATGATGCCGCAGATTTCGCGGATGCCTTCTTCGAACACGCCGTGGGTCGACGGGTAAGTGATCATCAGCGCGGCGAGGTGTTCGCGGTGCTCGATGGCCTTGGCGCGAAGGTCTTCGATGTCCACGTTGCCACGGGCGTCGCACGCGGTCACGACCACGCGCATGCCGGCCATGTTGGCGGTCGCCGGGTTGGTGCCGTGGGCGGACGACGGGATCAGGCAGATGTCGCGACGGTCTTCGCCACGGCTCTGGTGATAGGCGCGAATCGCCAGGAGACCGGCGTATTCACCCTGGGAACCGGCGTTCGGTTGCAGGGAGATCGAGTCGTAACCGGTGGCGGCGCAGAGCATCGCTTCCAGTTCGTCGGTCAGTTGCTGGTAACCGGCGCTTTGCTCGGCCGGAGCGAACGGGTGCAGGGCGCCGAATTCGGCCCAGGTCACCGGGATCATTTCGCTGGCGGCGTTGAGTTTCATGGTGCACGAGCCCAGCGGGATCATGGTGCGATCCAGTGCCAGGTCCTTGTCCGCCAGTTTGCGCAGGTAGCGCATCAGCTCGGTTTCCGAGTGATAACGGTTGAACACCGGATGGCTGAGGATCGGCGACTGGCGAACCAGCGCTGCTGGAATGGTGCTTTGCGTGGCAGTGGCCAAAGCAGCGAAATCCGGCAGGGTCTTGCCGTCGGCAAACAGGCCCCACAGGGTTTCGATGTCGGCCTGGGTAGTGGTTTCGTCGATCGACAGGCCCAGACGCTGGGCGTCGATCACACGCAGGTTGATCTGTTGGGCGCGGGCCTTGTCATGCAGCGCAGCAGTTTGCGCGCCGGTGGCCAGGGTCAGGGTGTCGAAGAAGCTGGCTTGCTCGACGGTCACGCCCAGTGCGCTCAGGCCCTTGGCCAGGATCGCGGTCAGGTGATGCACGCGGTTGGCGATCCGGGTCAGGCCTTTCGGGCCGTGGTACACGGCGTACATGCTGGCGATGTTGGCCAGCAGCACTTGTGCGGTGCAGATGTTCGACGTGGCTTTCTCGCGGCGGATATGTTGCTCGCGAGTCTGCATCGCCAGACGCAGGGCCGGTTTGCCGAAACGGTCAACCGAAACACCGACCAGACGGCCCGGCATGTCGCGCTTGAACGCATCTTTGGTGGAGAAGTAAGCCGCGTGCGGGCCACCGAAGCCCAGCGGTACACCGAAGCGTTGGGCGCTGCCGATGGCCACGTCCGCACCGAACTCGCCTGGCGGGGTCAGCAGGGTCAGGGCCAGCAGGTCAGCGGCGACAGCGACCAGTGCGTTGGCAGCGTGGAAGCGTTCGGTCAGTTCGCGGTAGTCGAACACATCACCGTTGCTGGCCGGGTATTGCAGCAGCGCGCCGAAGAACGGCGTCACGTCGGTCAGCTCGCGCTCATCGCCCACGACCACGTCGATGCCCAGCGGCTCGGCACGGGTGCGCAGCACGTCGAGGGTTTGTGGGTGGCTGTGGATCGAGGCGAAGAACTGGTGGCTACCCTTGTTCTTGCTCAGGCGTTTGCAGAAGGTCATGGCTTCGGCAGCGGCGGTGGCCTCGTCGAGCAGGGAAGCGTTGGCGATCGGCAGGCCGGTGAGGTCGCTGATCAGGGTCTGGAAGTTCAGCAGCGCTTCGAGACGGCCCTGGGAAATTTCTGGCTGGTACGGGGTGTAAGCGGTGTACCAGGCCGGGTTTTCCAGCAGGTTGCGCAGGATCGGCGACGGCGTGTGGCAGTTGTAGTAGCCCTGGCCGATGTAGGTCTTGAACAGCTGGTTCTTGCCGGCGATGCCTTTGATCATTGCCAGGGCATCGGCTTCGCTCAGGCCATCGTCCAGACCGAGCACGCTGGTGCCCTTGATGCTTTCCGGGATGACGCTGGCGCTCAGGGCTTCGAGCGAGTCGAAGCCGAGGCTGTTGAGCATGGCTTGCTCGTCACCGGCGCGCGGGCCGATGTGACGGGCGATGAATTCGTTGGCGGTGCCGAGATTTACTTGGGTCATGTCAGGTTCCTCAGGCTTCGGCTTGGGCTTTGATCAGGCGGTCGTAGGCGTCCTGATCCAGCAGCTTGGCGACGGCAGAAGCGTCGGCTGGCTTGAAGCGGAAGAACCAGCCTTCGCCCAGCGGATCTTCGTTGACCAGCTCAGGGCTGTCTTCCAGGGCCGGGTTGGTGGCCAGGACTTCACCGTCCAGTGGCATGTACACGCCGCTGGCGGCTTTTACCGATTCCACGGTGGCGGCTTCGGCGCCTTTCTCGTACGCCTGCAATTCAGGCAGTTGCACGAACACCACGTCGCCCAGGGCGTTCTGCGCGAAAGCGGTGATGCCAACGGTGACAGAACCATCGGCTTCGGCGCGCAGCCATTCGTGATCTTCAGTAAAACGCAACTCGCTCATGGAATCTCCTAGGGGCCAGACTCGTCTGGTGGACGCGGTGGAATACTCGGGCGGCAATGCCCTGATTTTATGAGCGGTTACTTAGCAAGAACGCGGCCAACGTAAAAATATCCTTATAAATCAATAGCTTGATTGATTTGCGAGCGAGCGCGATCAGATTGGCTGTAGCGAAATCGCTACAGCGCGGGGCGAAGAAAAAAGCTGAACCGGATCAAAGCCTTGCACAGCGGTGATCGGAGGAGGGTGTAGCGATATCGTTCCGCTGTAGCGCTTTCAGTACAGATGGAGGTCGCTTTTGGCGCGGAGTCAGGCTTTGCCCGGAATCCCGTACTTGCGCAGCCGATGGGCAATCGCGGTGTGCGAGGTCTGCAGGCGGCTGGCCAGTTGGCGGGTCGAGGGGTAGCTGACGTAGAGCTTTTCCAGCAGCGATTTCTCGAAGGCTTCGACCGCTTCTTCCAGGCTGTCGACGTCGGTGTCGGTCTGGCGCGCCACCGAGGTGCCGGCGATGTCGAGGTCGCCGATGTCCACCAGGCTGCTTTCGCAGATCGCGGCGGCGCGGAAGATCACGTTCTGCAATTGCCGCACGTTGCCCGGCCAGCGGTTGCCGAGCAGCGCCGGATAGGTGCCGGGGGCGAGGCGGCAGACCGGGCGCTGGATCTGCGCACAGGCCTGCTGCATGAAATAGCGGGCGAGCAGCAGAATGTCCTGACCGCGTTCGCGCAGTGGCGGCACTTCGACGTTGAGTACGTTGAGGCGATAGAACAGGTCTTCGCGGAACAGGCCTTCGCTGACCATTTTTTCCAGGTCGCGGTGGGTGGCGCTGAGAATCCGCACGTTGACCTTCACCTCACGATCACCGCCGACCCGACGGAAGCTGCCGTCGTTGAGAAAACGCAGGAGTTTGGCCTGCAAGTACGGCGACATCTCGCCGATCTCATCGAGGAACACCGTGCCTTGGTTGGCCAGTTCCATCAGCCCCGGTTTGCCGCCGCGTTGCGCGCCGGTGAAGGCGCCGGGGGCGTAGCCGAACAGTTCGCTCTCGGCGAGGTTCTCCGGCAGGGCCGCGCAGTTCAGCGCGAGGAATGGCGCGTTGTGCCGGGCGCTGATGGCGTGGCAGGCGCGGGCCACCAGTTCCTTGCCGGTGCCGGTTTCGCCCTGGATCAACAGCGGCGCATCGAGGGCCGCCACCCGTTGCGCGCGAGCCTTGAGGGTGCGGATCGGCGGCGATTCACCGAGCAGCGCATCGAAACCTTCGGCGTGGTCGTGGTGCAGTGCCGAGAGCTGTTCGCCGATGCGGTTCGGTTGATACAGGGTCAGCAGGGCGCCGGCGTCGGTGATCGGCGTGGCGTCCAACAACAGGGTCTGGCCGTTGACGGTGATTTCTCGCAGCGGCAGGCGGAAACCTTGTTCGAGCAGGGTTTCGAGCAGGCCCGGATCGTTGAACAGTTCCGAGACGCTTTCACCCGCCGGCTCGCGGCCGTACAAGGCAATCAGCGCCGGGTTGGCCAGCAGCACCTTGCCGGCGCTGTCCAGCGCCAGCACCGGGTCGGTCATTGCCGCGAGCAACGCGTCGAGCTGCAAGTGCCGACGTTGACCGGGGAGGATGTCGACCACCACCACGGCTTCTACGCCACGCACGCGGAACAACGCATCTTTCAGTTCTTCGAGCACTTGCGGGCTGAGGGTCGGGGCGTCGATGTAGACGTTCGGCGGGACCATTTCCACCGCATCCAGATTGAGGTTGCGCCCACCGAGCAGGGCCAGGACTTCCTGGGTGATGCCGACGCGGTCGATGAAGCTGACGTGGATACGCATGGGGCGGTTCTGGGTTCTGGAGTGCGGAGGGGGGCAAGTATGCCTTGATGGGGGACTGGGGTGAAATCTTGAGATTAGTGTCTTGCAGGAGATCCACCCCTCACCCCAGCCCTCTCCCGGAGGGAGAGGGAGCTGACCGAGGTGTATTGCGTGATACATCGACCTGAAGAATCGAGTCGATTATGGATTCAGCGAAGAGCTTTCAGGTCGGCGTAACTCTGAAGCATCGCACGATCGGCTCCCTCTCCCTCTGGGAGAGGGCTGGGGTGAGGGGGCTTTTGGGGGTTACTCGAAATGCTCGGGATTAACCGGATCCCCGGATTGCATATTCAGCTGCTTGCGGATGTCTTCAAACATCAGGTCGTAATGCTTGTGCACCGAGCCGATCTGGCTGTGCGCCTTGGGAATCCCGTATTTCTCGGCAATCCGGGTCACGTCGCGGGCGAAGTTGTAGGCCTCTTCCTTGGGCAGGAAAAACGTCTCTTTCATGTCCTTGCCCTGCATGCTGCCGTGCAGGGTGAACTGTATCCCTTTGCCTTTCTGAGGATCGGTGAACACTTCATAGTCGAGGCACACGTTGTAATTGACGTCGTCGTCAGTCAACGCGTGGCGCTCGATGTGCAAGCGGCCGGGTTCGAACTGGGCCATGGTTTTCTCCTTTCAAGGCATGGGAGAAGGGCAGACCTGAGGTCTGCCCCCGGAGTTTCTTTTTATCGGTAGGTGATGCCCGGCGCTGCCGTGCTGACCCGCGTACCGGCGGTGCCCTGGACGATGGCTTCGATGTCCGAGAGCGAACCGATCACCGCGACCTTGCCAGTATGGCGCGCAAATTCACAGGCTGCCTGCACCTTCGGCCCCATGGAACCGGCGGCGAAGCCCAGGCGTTCGAGTTCGTCCGGGTGGGCCTGGGCGATGGCTTTCTCGGTGGGTTTCTTGAAGTCGATGTACGCGGCGTTGACGTCGGTGGCGATTACCAGCAGGTCCGCCTCCAGCTGTTCGGCCAGCAGTGCCGAGCACAGGTCCTTGTCGATGACCGCTTCGATGCCTTTGAGGTTGCGGTTTTCATCGTACATGGTCGGAATGCCGCCACCGCCGGCGCAGATCACGATGCTGCCCTTGTCCAGCAGCCACTTGATCGGGCGGATTTCGAAGATACGTTTCGGCCGGGGGCTGGCCACCACGCGACGGAACTTGTCGCCGTCCGGGGCGATGGCCCAGCCTTTTTCGGCGGCGAGTTTTTCTGCTTCGGCCTTGTCGTAGACCGGGCCGATCGGTTTGGTCGGGTTCTTGAAGGCCGGGTCGTTGGCGTCGACTTCGACCTGGGTGAGCAGGGTGGCGAACGGGACTTCGAAGTCCAGCAGGTTGCCCAGTTCCTGTTCGATGATATAGCCGATCATGCCTTCGGTTTCGGCACCGAGCACGTCCAGCGGGTAAGGGGTGACGGAAGTGTAGGCCGCTGCCTGCAACGACAGCAGGCCGACTTGCGGGCCATTGCCGTGGGCGATGACCAGTTGATTGCCGGGATGGATCTTGGCGATTTGCTCGGTGGCGATGCGGATGTTGGCGCGCTGGTTGTCAGCGGTCATCGGCTCACCACGGCGGAGCAGGGCGTTACCGCCCAGAGCTACGACGATACGCATGGTGCATGTCCTTCTGAATAACAATAAGGTCTGACTGAACGAGCGCGGTCACTGTGGGAGCCGGGCTTGCCCGCGATGGCGCCGGGTCAGTCAGCATTGTCGTTGGCTGACACACCGCTATCGCTGGCAAGCCAGCTCCCACAGTGACCGTGTCGTGTCAGTGGGAGCTGCGCCGGGTTACAGATCAGCCAAAGTCGACACCAGAATCGCCTTGATGGTGTGCATGCGGTTTTCCGCTTGCTCGAAGGCGATGCAGGCAGGCGACTCGAACACGTCGTCGGTCACTTCGATGCCGTTTTTCAGGTGCGGATACTGTTCGGCGATCTGTTTGCCGACCTTGGTATCGCTGTTGTGGAACGCCGGCAGGCAGTGCATGAACTTGGTGCGCGGGTTGCCGGTGGCTTTCATCAGCTCGGCGTTGACCTGATACGGCAGCAGTTGCTGGATACGCTCGGCCCAGGCCTCCACCGGCTCGCCCATCGATACCCAGACGTCGGTGTGGATGAAGTCCACGCCTTTGACGGCGGCTTTCGGGTCTTCGGTCAGGGTGATGCGGGCACCGCTTTCCTCTGCGTATTTTTTGCAGCGATCCACCAGATCATCGTGGGGCCACAGGGCTTTCGGCGCGCAGATGCGCACGTCCATGCCGAGTTTGGCGCCGACCAGCAGCAGCGAGTTGCCCATGTTGTTGCGCGCGTCGCCGAGGTAGGCGTAGCTGATCTCGTGGATCGGCTTGTCGGCATGCTCACGCATGGTCAGCACGTCGGCGATCATCTGGGTCGGGTGATATTCATCGGTCAGGCCGTTGAACACCGGCACGCCGGCGAACTTGGCCAGCTCTTCGACGATTTCCTGCTTGAAGCCACGGTACTCGATGGCGTCGTACATGCGACCCAGCACGCGGGCTGTGTCTTTCATGCTTTCCTTGTGGCCGATCTGCGAGGAATTCGGGTCGATGTAGGTGACGTTGGCGCCCTGGTCATAAGCGGCGACTTCGAACGCGCAACGGGTGCGGGTCGAGGTTTTTTCGAAGATCAGGGCGATGTTGTTGCCCTTCAGGTGTTGCTGCTCGGTGCCGGTGTACTTGGCGCGTTTGAGGTCGCGGGACAGGTCGAGCAGGTAACGCAGCTCACGCGGGGTGTGGTGTTCCAGGCTGAGCAGGTTACGGTTGTGAATGTTGAACGCCATGATGATTCTCCTTGGATTCGGTAATCGGCCCGGCCGCGACAGGGTCAGTGCGGCCGGGGAGATGGTCGTTTAGTAGTCGATTGGGTCGCGCACGATCGGGCAGGTCATGCAGTGGCCGCCGCCACGGCCACGGCCCAGTTCGCCGGCGCTGATGGTGATGACCTCGACCCCGGCCTTGCGCAGCAGGGTGTTGGTGTAGGTGTTGCGGTCGTAGCCGATGACCACGCCCGGCTCCACGGCCACCACGTTGTTGCCGTCATCCCACTGCTCGCGTTCGGCGGCGAAGCTGTTGCCGCCGGTTTCGACGACGCGCAGTTTTGACAGGTTGAGGGCTTTGGCCACGACGTCGAGGAACGTGCCTTCTTCGCGACGGATGTCGATGCCGCCCTGTTTGCTTTCGTCAGGGCGCAGGGTGAAGGCGACGATCTGGTTGACCACTTCCGGGAAGATCGTGACGAGGTCGCGGTCGCAGAAGCTGAACACGGTGTCCAGGTGCATTGCCGCGCGGGATTTCGGCAGGCCGGCGACGATGACTTTTTCCACGGCCTTGTTCTTGAACAGGTTCAGCGCCAGTTGGCCGATGGCCTGACGCGACGAGCGCTCGCCCATACCGATCAGCACCACTCCGTTGCCGATCGGCATCACGTCGCCGCCTTCGAGGGTCGAGCTGCCGTGATCCTTGTCCGGGTCGCCGTACCAGATCTCGAAATCGGCGTTGGTGAACTGCGGATGGAATTTGTAGATGGCGGTGGCCAGCAGGGTTTCCTGACGACGCGCCGGCCAGTACATCGGGTTCAGCGTGACGCCACCGTAGATCCAGCAGGTGGTGTCGCGGGTGAACTGGGTGTTCGGCAGCGGCGGCAGAATGAAGCTGGAGTGGCCGAGGAAGTCGCGGAACATCTGGATGGTCTTGCCACCGAAGCTGTCCGGCAGGTCATCGGCGGAGACGCCGCCAATCAGGAATTCGGCGATGTGTCGCGGCTCCAGGCTTTTCAGCCAGGATTTGACTTCGTTGATCAGGCCCAGGCCCACCGAATCGGCGGTGACCTTGCGCTCGAGGATCCAGTCCAGCGCTTCGGGGATGGCGACGATATCGGTCAGCAGGTTGTGCATTTCCAGCACTTCGATCCCGCGCTCACGCATCTTGGTCACGAAGTCGAAGTGGTCGCGCTTGGCCTGAGCGACCCACAGCACGTCGTCGAACAGCAGTTCATCGCAGTTGTTCGGGGTCAGCCGCTGATGGGCCAGACCTGGGGAGCAAACCATGACTTTGCGCAGTTTGCCGGCTTCGGAATGGACGCCGTACTTAGCTTTTTCCGTGGTCATTTCAGTGATCCTCCAGAGTGAAAACGTTGGGCAATTACAGAGTCAGGAAGCCGTCATACAGTCCGTAGGCTGCCACCAGGGCACCCACGACCACTGCGGCGAAAATCAGCTTCTCGACGTTGGTGAAAACCGGTTGTTTGAGTTCGAGTTTGGCCTTGGCGAACAGGATCGCGCCGGGGGCATAGAGCAGGGCCGAGAGCAGCAGGTACTTCACGCCACCGGCATAGAGCAGCCACACCGCATAGATCAGGGCGATGGCGCCGATGATCAGGTCCTTGCGCCGTTCGGCCGCGAAGCCTTCGTAGCTTTCGCCGCGCACCGCCAGCAGCAGGGCGTAGGCCGCCGACCACAGGTACGGCACCAGAATCATCGAAGTGGCGAGGTAGATCAGCGACAGGTAAGTGCTGGCCGAAAACAGGGTGATGATCAGGAACAACTGCACCATCGCGTTGGTCAGCCACAGGGCGTTGACCGGCACGTGGTTGGCGTTTTCCTTGCGCAGGAACTCCGGCATGGTGTGGTCCTTGGCGGCGGCGAACATGATCTCCGCACACAGCAGCACCCACGACAGCAACGCCCCCAGCAGCGAGATGATCAGACCGACGCTGATCAGCACCGCGCCCCAGTGACCGACCACGTGTTCCAGCACTGCGGCCATCGACGGGTTTTGCAGTTTGGCCAGTTCCGGCTGGGTCATGATGCCCAGCGACAGCACGTTCACCAGCACCAGGAACAGCAGCACGGTGATGAAACCGATCACGGTCGCCTTGCCGACGTCCGAACGTTTTTCCGCCCGGGCCGAGAAGATGCTCGCGCCTTCGATGCCGATGAACACCCATACGGTGACCAGCATCATGTTGCGCACCTGGTTCATCACGCTGCCCAGATCCGGGTTTTTCACGCCCCAGATGTCGGCGGTGAAGATGTCCAGTTTGAAGGCGAAGACCGCGATCAGCACGAACAGCAGCAGCGGCACGACCTTGGCGACGGTGGTCACGAGGTTGATGAATGCCGCTTCCTTGATCCCGCGCAGCACCAGGAAGTGCACGCCCCACAACAGGACAGAGGCGCCGATCACGGCGGCAACGGTGTTGCCTTCACCGAAAATCGGGAAGAAATAGCCGAGGGTACTGAACAGCAGAACGAAGTAACCGACGTTGCCCAGCCAGGCACTGATCCAGTAACCCCAGGCCGAGGAGAAACCCATGTAATCGCCGAAACCGGCCTTGGCGTAGGCGTAGACACCGCCGTCCAGGTCAGGCTTGCGATTGGCGAGGGTTTGAAAGACGAAAGCGAGGGTGAGCATGCCGACAGCGGTGATGGCCCAGCCAATCAGTACCGCGCCGACGTCGGCACTGGCGGCCATGTTTTGTGGCAAAGAGAATATCCCGCCACCGATCATTGAACCGACTACCAATGCAACCAGTGCACCTAGTCGTAGTTTTCCGGGAGCTTCAGACATTGCATGACTCCATTGCAGGAGAGAAGAGTTCACAGCGTAGTTCTGTTGGCTTTTCAAACAGCTGACTTAGATCAGTGCATAGTCACATTCCATTGTTAATGAATGACTTATGAAACGTCTGGAGGCATAAAGCTATTGTCTGGAAGGCCCGTCCTAGAGGCCTTTTGTCCGAAGTGGTTAAGAATGGATCCTATTACTTTCGAATTATCACGCTAGTTCCTTTTCAGGTTTTGGCAAATTTTTCACCGCTGTTTTCAGTACAGAATTGATTTATTAGGATTCGCGCACAAAACTGTCTGAGCGTGCTAGGGCGTTAGCGCCAATGGCTATATATAAAAGGCGCAAGTTGGCGTTATTCAATAAACGTCATTACGCTTTATCCATTTAGTTAAAAGCCGGTTGCATAACGGTTTCGCGGCATTCGCCGCTCTGGAACTTGGAGACGCTGGAATGTCGCAACCGACGCAAAAGCTGCGCCTTGGTGCACTGATCGCCCTGGTGGTGGGTTCGATGATTGGCGGGGGGATTTTTTCCCTGCCGCAGAACATGGCGGCCCGGGCCGATGCCGGGGCCATCCTGATCGGCTGGGGCATCACGGCGATCGGCATGCTCACTTTGGCCTTCGTGTTCCAGACCCTGGCCAACCGCAAACCGGAACTGGACTCCGGCGTTTATGCCTACGCCAAGGCCGGGTTTGGCGACTACATGGGGTTTTCTTCGGCGTGGGGGTACTGGATCAGTGCCTGGCTGGGTAACGTCGGGTATTTCGTGTTGCTGTTCAGCACCCTCGGCTACTTCTTTCCGGTGTTCGGTCAGGGCAATACGCCAATCGCCATTGGCTGCGCCTCGGTGCTTTTGTGGGCCGTGCACTTTCTGGTGATGCGCGGGATCAAGGAGGCGGCGCTGATCAATCAGTTGACCACCGTGGCCAAGATCATTCCGCTGATCATGTTCGTGGTCATCGCCGCCGTGGCGTTCAAGGCCGACATTTTTACCCGCGATATCTGGGGTCGCAGCAACCCGAATTTCGGCGGCGTGATGGATCAGGTGCGCAACATGATGCTGGTCACCGTGTTCGTGTTCATCGGTATCGAAGGCGCCAGCGTTTACTCGGCGCGGGCGGAGAAGCGCTCGGATGTGGGCCGCGCCACGGTGATCGGTTTTATCGGTGTGCTGGCGCTGCTGGTGCTGGTCAACGTGCTGTCGCTGGGGATCATGAGTCAGCCGGAACTGGCGACCTTGCAGAACCCGTCGCTGGCCGCCGTGCTGGAACACATCGTCGGGCCATGGGGCGCGCTGCTGATCAGTGTGGGCCTGGCCATTTCGTTGCTCGGTGCGTTGCTGTCGTGGGCGCTGTTGTGCGCGGAGATCCTGTTCGCCACCGCCAAGGACAATACGATGCCGGCGTTCCTGAAAAAGGAAAACGCCAACCATGTGCCGGTCAACGCGTTGTGGCTGACCAACGTGATGATCCAGATTTTCCTGCTGATCACGCTGTTTTCCGCCGGCACTTACACCAGCCTGATTTACCTCGCCTCGTCGATGATTCTGGTGCCGTATCTGTGGTCGGCAGCCTATGCGGTGTTACTCAGCGGACGAGGTGAAACCTATGAACATGCCTCCGCCGAACGCACCAAGGATCTGCTGATCGGCGGCATCGCGCTGTGTTACGCGGTGTGGCTGTTGTACGCCGGCGGGGTGAAATACCTGCTGCTGTCGGCGCTGCTGTATGCGCCGGGGGTGATCCTGTTCGCCAAGGCCAAGCATGAGCAGGGCGAGCCGTTGTTCACCACGCTCGAGAAGGGGATTTTCACCTGCGTCATCGCCGGGGCCGGGCTCGCGGCCTACGGGTTGTACAGCGGCGTGTTGTCCCTGTGAGATTGCGGCTCGACTATCGCGGATCCTGTGACTGGCCGGCGATGCTCGGATTTCTCGCGGCCCGGGCGGTGACGGGAATGGAGACGGTGGTCGATGGCGTGTATTCGCGCAGCATCGGGTTGAACGGGTTTCACGGTACGGTTTCGGTCTGGCCCGGCGATGGTGATGCGCTGGAGGTGGAACTGGATTTCCCGGATCCGTCGGCGGTTACCGAGATTGTTGCGCGCTTGCGACGGATGTTTGATCTGGATGCGGATCTGCCGACGATGCAGCGGCATCTGGCGGCGGATCCGCTGCTGGCGCGGCTGATCGCCGAGCGTCCGGGGTTGCGGGTGCCGGGGGCGTGGGATGGTTTGGAGTTGGCGTTTCGCGCGGTGTTGGGGCAGCAGATCACTGTGGTCGCGGCGATTCGGCTGGCGGGAAAACTGGTGACGCAGTATGGCGAGCCTTTGCGTTCTGCGGTGCCGGGGCTGACTCACGTCTTTCCTCAGGCAAAGGTTTTGGCGAACGCTGATCTGGCGACGCTGGGCATGCCGAAAAGTCGCGGACGCACCTTGTCCGGGGTGGCGCAGGCGTCGCTGGACGATCCGCTGCTGTTTGCCTCCGGGACGGCGCGGTTGTTGGCGCTGCACGGGATTGGCGACTGGACGGCGCAGTACATCGCCCTGCGCCAGTTGCGGGATATGGACGGATTTCCGACCGGTGATGTGGGGTTGCTGCGGGCGCTGGAGGTGCTGGAAGGGGAGCGGATGACGGTACGAGAGTTGTCTGTTAGGGCAGAGGCCTGGCGGCCGTTTCGGGGGTATGCGGCGCAGGTGTTGTGGGCGTCTTTGAGTCGCTTTGATTGATTGTTCTATTTACGGCTTGAAACCGATGCCCTCACCCCAGCCCTCTCCCGGAGGGAGAGGGAGCCGATTGGGGGGTATTGGAGATTTACACCGACTTGAACGTTCTGCATCGAATCCAAAATCGACTCGATCTCTCAGGTCGATGCATGGCGCCAGACAACTCGGTCGGCTCCCTCTCCCCCCGGGAGAGGGCTGGGGTGAGGGCAGCGATCTCAAACCATGCACAAATCTCAAAACCACTGCGGACGATGCGACCCCAACTCAGTTGCCGGCAAAACCCACTGCAGAGGCGTCCCGCTGATCTTCAGCGGCGCTTGAAGCCGATGCGCCGGCCCCCACGGTGTCTGCTCCACCAGCAAGCTTTGATCCTGTGGATTTTCCGGACGCAACGCTTCGTCCGTCCCAGCCCCATGCTCAACCAACAACTTCGCCGTCCGCGCCAGCGACAACCATGCTGATCCACCTCGACCGCTGCGTAACCGTTCAGCCAGCAACCGAATCACACTCGCCGCCATCAGATACCCCGTCGCATGATCCAGCGCCTGCACCGGCAGTGGTGTCGGTTTGTCCGCCTGCTTCCAGCGCTGCCCGGCCTCGGCAATCCCGCTGCTCATCTGCACCAGACTGTCGAAGCCCCGGCGGTTCTGCCACGGGCCGCTCCAGCCGTAGGCGTTGAGGCAAACGTCGATCAGCCCCGGCGCCAGTTGTCGGCGGCGTTCGACGCCGAAGCCGAGATGTTCAAGGGCGTCGGCGCGATAGCCGTGCAGAAGAATGTCGGCATCCTTGAGCAGACTTTCGAACACTGCGCGATCTGCCGGCTCGTGCAGATTCAGTCGCGCACAACGTTTGCCGAGGGTCACCTCCGGCACCACGCCGGGTTCGTTCCAGGTCGGCGGGTCGATGCGCAGGACATTGGCGCCCAGCCCTGCAAGAAAACGGCTGGCGGTCGGGCCGGCCAGTACGCGGGTCAGGTCGAGCACCTTGAGCCCGGCCAATGGTTGCGCCGCTGTGCCTTGCCAGGATTGATGACTTTCGTCTTTCCCATCACTGAAATGCACCAAGGGCTCGGCATTCACCGCCAGCCCTTGCGGATGTTTCTGCCACTGTTGCCAACTGCGCATTTCAGCCGCACAACCCTTGGCCTCGACCACCGCTTGCTCCAGATCGGCACTGGCCCATTGCGCGACTTTCGCCGCCATCGCCGCGCGGTCGGCACAGGCGCCGAGCACGCTTTCAGCGGCGGCGCGGTGATGCGGGGCGTTGGTGTGCAGGCGGATCCAGCCGTCCTTTGTCGCATGGTCGCCGGCCACCGGATCCCACAGCGGCGGCACTTCCCAGCCGATCGGTCGCAAAGAGGTGGCGAACCAGAACGAGGCCAGTCGGCGGTCGACTTCTACGCTGGGCAAGTCGCCGGCTTGCTGCTGAAGGAGTTCGGCGACGGCTTGCCCGGCCGCGGCAATGCTCGCGCAGGCAAGGTCGGTGACGGCAAACGCCGAAGGCAGGGCGCCCTCGGCGGTGAACGGAATCGGCGTGCGGGACAAGCCGAGCGCGGCTTGAATGGACGTGAGCAGATCGGTCATCGAAGGCCCTCCGGAAGAGGGCCTGATCATAGATCAAATCAGACGCGGAACTGATCCATCAATTTCATCTGCTGACTGGCCAGGGCATTGAGCTGGCTGCTGATCGCCGCCGATTCGGTGGCCTGTTCGGTCAGGGTTTCGGTGACGGTGCGGATCGCCGAGACGTTGCGGTTGACCTCTTCGGCCACGGCGCTCTGCTGTTCGGCGGCGCTGGCGATTTGCAGGTTCATGTCGCTGATCACGGTGACCGCGTCGCTGATCTTGCCGAGGGCGTCCACGGCCTGGCGGATCTGCCCGGCGTTGTTGTGGGCCTGGGTCTGGCTTGAATGCATGGTCGCGACCACGCCACGGGTGCCGGTCTGGATGCGTTCGATGACCACGCGGATTTCTTCCACCGAGTCCTGAGTGCGCTTGGCCAGGTTACGGACTTCGTCGGCCACCACCGCAAAACCACGACCGCTTTCACCGGCACGGGCCGCTTCGATTGCGGCGTTCAGCGCCAGTAGGTTGGTCTGTTCGGCGATGCTGCGGATCACTTCCAGCACCGAGCCGATCTGCTCGCTGTTGACCGCCAGCTCTTCGACTTCGGTCACCGCTTTGCTGACTTCGTCCGCCAGTTGATTGATGTCGCGGGTGCTGCGCTCGATGATCGACATCCCGTCCTTGGCCGACTGGTCGGCGCCTTTCGCCGCGTTGGCCGCATTTGAAGCGCTGTTGGCGACGTCGTGAGCGGTGGCGCTCATTTCGTTGGAGGCGGTCGCCACCTGATCGATCTCGCGGAACTGCACCTGCATGCCTTCGCTGGTCTGGCGGGCGATTTCCGACGACTGATCGGCGGTGCCACGGGCTTCGGTGATGCTCTGTTTGATCTGGGCGATGGTCGGTTGCAGCTTGTCGAGGAAGCGGTTGAACCAGTTCACCAGTTCGCCCAGTTCATCTTTCTTGGTGTAGTTCAGACGCTGGGTCAGATCGCCTTCACCGCTGGCGATGTTCTTCAGCATCTCGGCAACGCTGTTGATCGGACGGGTCACGCCGGAGGCGGTGAGCCAGATCAGCACCAGGCCGATCAAGCCTGCGATCACGGCCACTGCGAGTGCGGTAATCGTGCCGGTTTCCTGCGCATCGTCGAGTACGGCTTGCAGCTTGACCGAGTCGGCCAGCAGCACTTGTTTTGGCAGGTCGATGACCACGCCCCAGGCCCGGGAGTTGCCGATCGGATCGACCGGGTACACGGCGCGGATCAGGTCGCCCTGTTCCAGAATTTTCGGCGTGCCGGCGCTCAGCAGTTGCAGGATGTCCTTGCCTTCGCCGCCGAGGGTTTCGGCGATGCCTTTGCCGACCTTGGTCGCGTCGGTGCTGTAGGCACCCAGCACGCCGCTGCCGGAGACGATCAGCATGTGCCCGGCACCGCTGAACAGTTCGCGTTGGGAACCCACGGCCGCCGCTTGCAGCGCATCGAGTGCGATGTCGATACCGACCACGCCGATGGCCTTGCCGTCCACCAGCAACGGCACGGAAATGGTGGTCATGAGCATTTCCTTCCCGCCCACGGTGTCGGCGTAAGGGTCAAGCAGGCAGGTGCGCTTGTTGTCGCGAGGGCAGGTGTACCAACTGTTATAGGGCGTGCCGCTGAGGCTGAGGGTGGTCTTGGTCATGTCTTCTTCGACCATGATCGTGTTCAGCGACGAACCGGCAGCGCGGCTCCAGTAGGTAGCGAAGCGCCCGGCTTCGTTGGACTGGCGCGCGGCGTCGTTGACGAACTCGCTGTCCTTGCCGTCCAGCCCGTTCGGTTCGAACGCCAGCCAGATGCCGAGCACCTTGCTGTTGCGCTCGAAGGCGGTCTTCAGGCTCTGGTTCAACTCTTCACGCAGGGCGCCGGCGTCCAGCGAACGCTTGGCGGCCATGACGCGCATGTCCTTGATCTGATCGGCCAGCGCGGTGATCACCAACAGGCTTTCGCCGAAGGTTTTCTGCACCTGCACCGCCTGTTCGGCAGCCTTGGCCTGCAACAGGTTTTGCACACTGGCGGTGAGCATTTTGCTGCTGGAGGTGCTGACCAGTTCGTCGTTCTGGTTGGTCTGGTAGATGTTGATGCCGACGATCAGCGCGACCACGCCGAGCAGGCACAGGCCGGAGAGCAGGACGATTTTCAGGCGGATGGACAGAGAGTCGAACATGGGACGTTCTCGCGAATGGATGAGCTGTTGGCTACGGGGCGGTGGGAGTGCCCGGTTCGCCAAATCCATTCAGCGCCATTCAATGCTCATCGGCGCGGGGCGAGGGCGCATGAGGCGCATGCCGACGAACGGTCATGGCTAAACGTTTGCGCGGGTAAAAGCCCTGAAAACAAGGGAAAAATCAGGAAATCTTCGGCAACGCTTCCGGTCGTGACCAGATCCACAGGTTGCCCATCGTCATCCCCGCGATCGCCAGATAAATCGGCCAGCCGTGGTCGAGCATCACCAGCATCAGCGTGGCGCACAGCAACATGCTGACGGTGGCGCTGACCTTGGCCTTGCGGGCTATGATCTTGCCGTTGCGCCAGTTGCTCAGGATCGGGCCGAACAGCCGATGGTTTTCCAGCCAGGCACTCAGGCGCGGCGAACTGCGGGTCGCGGCCCAGGCGGCGAGCAGGATGAACTCGGTGGTCGGCAGGCCGGGCACGACGATGGCGATCAGGCCGATGCCGAGGCTGACATAGGCGAGCAGACCGAACAGCAGGCGGGCGAGTCGGGAGGAGGCGGGTTGGGGCATGGGCTCAGCGAGAGGCTTATGTGACAGGGTGGGAATCTTACAGACTTACGCAACTCCTTGTGGGAGCTGGCTTGCCAGCGATAGCGTTCGGTCAGTCGACAGGGATGCTGTCTGACACGCCGTCATCGCTGGCAAGCCAGCTCCCACAGGGTTTACGGTGTGGCTGGGATCAGGCCGGTTCGGCTTCTTTGGCGTAAGCCTGTTCCAGCAGCACCGTGAAGCGGTTGAACGCGTCGATCGCGCCCTGCTCCACTTCGGCTTCCTCTTCAGCACTGAATTGCAGCGAGTCGAGGGTGCGCACAAAGCTCTTCCAGCCTTCAGCGCGACCACCCTCAGGCTCGCCCAGGTGACGGGCGCCAAAGGTTTCGCTCAGGTCCAGCGCTACGGCGCGTTTGATCAGGAACGCAGCGCCGAGCTTGGAGCCTTCAGAGACGAAGATCCAGCCCAGGGCGCGGGCCTTGCTCGGGTTTTTCACCGCGCCGGCGACTGGCGCAGGCACTTCGGTGTCGAGGTCGGCGAGGTCGGCCCTGGCCGCTTCGGCGCGACAGCGGGCCGACAGGTCAGGGACGATGGCGGTCAGTTCGGCATCGTTGTACAGCGACACCAGTTCCGACTGGAACAGGTACTGCGCGACCACGAAACGGGCGAAATTGGCGCGGGTCTCGAACGGCGCGTGGGCCTTGACCAGTGCGTCGAGCTTGCTGTGCGGCTCGTGGGTGATCTGGTTCAGGCGTTGCGAACGCAGGGCTTTTTCCGGGGTGCTCATGAGATGTCCTTGAAAAGAAGAGGCGCTTGATAACGAGACGTACGGGCAAGCGCCGGACAGTAAAAAAACCTCACGGCGCGGCAATGCATGCGCGCCGTGAGGTCATCCGGATCAGATATCCCAGACCAGGTTGATCGCGAAGTTGCGACCCGGCTGGGTCAGGCGATCAAGGTTGGCCGGTTGTGTCACCGACGCTTCGCCGACGCTGTCGTAACCGCGCACGTCATCCCACAGCCAGTATTTCTTGTCGGTCAGGTTGTAGATGCCGCCGCTGACGGTAACGTCGTCGGTGACCTTGTAATAACCGGCCAGATCGAGAATGCCGAAGCCCGGCGACTTGAATTGACTGCTGACACCGTCCGGCGACTTGAAGTTGCTGTCGTCGACGCGATCCTTCTTCTTGACCACGGTCCAGCTCAGCAGGCCACCGTAGTTGTCCTGGTCGTAACCCAGACCGAATACGCCGGTCAGCGGATTGACGCTGTTCAACGGCTCGCCGTTGTCGTTGTTGCGTCCGTAGGCGTAGGAGATCGAACCCTGGGTGTACAGGCCTTGCGGCGCACCGAAGGAATCCAGTTTCAGGCGACCTTTGACTTCGGCACCCTTGATGGTGGCGTGCTTGATGTTGCTGGACTGGAACGTCAGCTCGCTGTAGCCCGGGGTGACGGCGTCTTCGTTGATGAAGTCGCGGTACTTGTTATAGAACACCGCCACGTCGAACGAGCCTTGCTCGAAGTTGCCGCGCAGGCCGGTTTCATAGCTTTTGCTTTTTTCCGGTTCCAGGTCCGGGTTCGGCGCCACGTTGTAGCCGGTGGTGCTGTTTTCGAAGCGGCCGTACAGCGCTTTCGCGGTCGGGGTGCGGAAGCCTTCGGCGTACTGACCGTACCAGGTGTAGTTTTCGGTCAGGGCGTAGGTCAGGCCGAATTTCGGCGAGACTTTATGCCAGGTCTTGTTCTCGTCGCTGACCGTGCCCTTGCCGTCGGCCGCCACGGTGTTGAGGAATTCCTGAGTGATGTGCGGCTTGAGCTGGGTGTAGTCGTAGCGCAGGCCCGGCAGGAAGGTCCAGTTGTTCCAGCTGATCTGATCCTGGGCGAACAGGCTGTAGGTGTTGATGGTCGGGTCCGGGAAGTCGCTGGATTTTTTCAGCACGTCAGCCGCGCTGGTGGCGCCGATGGCGGTGCAGCCGCGACCGATTGCCAGGCACTTGCCGTCGCCGCTGCGCGAGCCGGTGACTTTCTGCTGCTTGATGGTGGTGCCGTAGGTCAGCACGTGATCGGTGTCACCGATGGCGAATGCCTTGTCCAGTTGCGCATCGAACACCCATTGTTTTTCCTCGTAGATCGTGTCGCGGGTGCGCAGCACTTTACGGGTCATCGGGTAGTAGAACTCGTCGGTGCTCTGGTCGGTCTTGGCGGTCTGGTGGTTGAGACTCCACTTCACGTTGTCCGCCAGCAGGCTGTCGAGCTCGAAGCTGTGCTCCAGGCCGAAACGCTCGCGGGTGATGGTGTCGTTGCCGGTACGCCACTGGTACATGCCGCCGGGCAGTACGCTGTTCGGGATCGTCGGGGCGCCGTTGAAGTACGGGCCGCCATAAGCGCTTTTCTGATCGGTGTCGCGATCATCCTTGTACTTTTCGTAGGTCAGGCCCAGGCGCGAACCTTCGTTGTAGTTCCAGCCGATCTTGGCCAGCACGTTGGTGGCTTTCACGTCTTCCGGGTTGGCGGCGGTGCGCTCAAGGCCGGTGCCGTTGTTGCTGCCGTAGGAGTCGGTTTCATGACCGTCGCGCTGGCTGTAGTGCAGCAAACCGTCGAACTGGTCGGCGCGACCGGCGACGGTGGCGGATTTCAGCCAGCTCTCGTCGGCAGAGCTGTAGCCGGTTTTCAGGCGGGCGCCGACGTCTTTGCCGGGCTTGATGATGTCGTCCGGGTCGAGAGTGTAGTAGCTGACCGCGCCGCCGATGGCGTTGCTGCCGTACAGCACCGAGGCCGGGCCACGGAGGATTTCGACGCGCTTGATGATTTCCGGGTCGACGTAGTTGCGCTGGGTCTTGGCGTACGGGCCGTTGAAGAAACCGTCCGGCACTTCGACGCCGTCGACCTGAGTCAGGATGCGGTCGCCGTCGATGCCGCGGATGTTGTAGCCGCTGATTCCGCCGCGCTGGCCGGCGCCGCCGACGGACACGCCCGGCTCGTAGCGCACCAGATCCTTGATGGTGTTGACGTTGTTGCGGTCCAGATCCTGACGGGTCTGCACGGTGACGGTGGCCGGCACGCTGTTGATCGACTGTTCCTGACGGGTGGCGCTGATGGTCACCTGATCGAGGTTAAGTGCGCCGCTGCTGGCGCGTTTTTCCAGCACGACGTTGTTGTTGCTCAGTTTGCGGAAGCTCAGGTTGGTCCCCACCAACAGGCGCTCCAGGGCTTTTTCCGGTGGCAGCGAACCGCGCACGCCCGGCGACGACACGTCTTGACCCAGTTCCGCCGGCAATCCGACCTGCCAGCCCGTGACAGCGGTGAACGCATTGAGCGCCGACACCAGCGGCTGCTGGGCAATGGCGAACGAGTAATCGCCCATGTTGCGCGTCGGCTGTTCGGTGGCGGCCATCAGCGGCGCGGTGCCGGCCATCAGGATGGCAGCGGTCAGCAGCGACAGCACGCGGGAAGGGGAAGAAGTCTGGCGGGTAAGGCGTGAGGACATCGATAGCGCTCCGTGTCGCACGAATCTTTATAGGTGCTGATTGATCTCGCGAGATGCGAATCAATTGCATTGGCTATAACGAGACGAACGAGCTTTGGCTATCGAGTAAAAATAATTCTCATTTAGTTCAGAATCACCAGCGCCGGGAATTCCTGAAGCTTGGCCGAGGTGATGTGAGCGAGCGAACGCACCACGTCCAGCGGCTGGTCGAGACGGTAATTGCCGGTGACGGCGACGTCGGCCAACTGTTCGTTGGTGTTGATGATGAAGCCCGGGTAGTAGCGGCGCAGTTCCGCCAGCACCTGGTTCAGCGGGCAGTTCTCGAAGATCAGCCGACCCTGCACCCACGCCAGATCGGTAGCGGCGTCAACTTTGGCCGGGCGGTCGAAACCGTTCGGGCCGATGCGGATGCTTTCTCCGGCGGACAGCCGCACACGAGCATCGTCACGGGTCGCCCGCAGATCGACATCGCCACGCTGCACCCGTACCTGTGCCACGCCGTCCAGATAACGCACGGCAAATGCGGTGTCGCGCACGCTGGCTTTCACCGGCCCGGCGTCGATTTCCAGCGGCTGACTGCGGCTGGCCGGGATTTCGAAAAACGCTTCGCCCTGATACAGCCGCGCGACTCGCTGCTGATCGTTGATCGTGCTGGAGAACGCGGAATTGGTGTTGAGCAGGACTTTCGAGCCGTCCTCAAGCTGCAGGCGCTGACGTTCGCCGACCACGGTCAGGTGATCGGCCTGCAGACGCATCGGCAGGTTGCTGAAACTGAACAGCCCGAGCAGCAGAACGGCGGCGGTGGCCAGCGGCTTCCAGTGCGGGCGCAGGCGAGTGAGGACGGTGACTTTCTTCGGTTTGGCCGCGAGGTTCTGTGCGCACTGGGCAATCTGCGGGCCGTCCCAGATCGCCTGGGCCTTGGCGAACGCCTCGGCATTCAACGGATCGGCCGCCAGCCAGGCATGGAATTGCCGGGTCTGCTCCTCGTCCGGACTGCCGAGCACGATGAGCCAGTCCAGAGCCTGGTCCATTGCGCTTGCGGCGTCCTGCGCCGATGAAGGCGAAGGGGAGCGGTGGGTGTCCGTCACGGTTTTTCCTCGGCAGTGTCTGTGCACGGCTGTTTTTTTAGTGAAGCGTAAAAGTCGGGCAAGGGTAACAAAGCCCGATGATCAGTGCAGTCGATCCTGTCGAATACAGACAAGGCTTGCAGATCAGTCGCCGTTCAAGCGCTCGGCGACACCGATGCAGATGGTCATGATCAGTTTGAGTTCTTTCTGCACCGTGCTGAGGGACACGCTCAGTTCTTCGGCGATTTCCTGATAGCTGTGCCCGTGCAGGCGGCTGAGGATGAAGATTTGCTGTTGGCGGGGGCTGAGTTCACCGAGGCTCACGTTCAGGCGCTCCAGCAATTGTTCGGCGTGGGCGGCGTCTTCGGCGCTGCTGGCGGGGGCGGCGACGCTGTGCACCACGTCCTGCGGCACGTCGTCGACCATGGTGCGCGAATGAATCTTGCGCGCACGCAAATGATCCAGCGCCAGGTTGCGCGCGGTCTGGAAGACAAAGGGTTCAAGGTGATCGATGGCCTGTTCGCTCAGCGCCCGGGTGACGCGCAGGTAGGTTTCCTGCAACAGGTCTTCGGCGGTGCTGTGGTTGTTGACCATCCGTTCCAGGGTCCGCAGCAGCGAAGTGCGCTGGGCGAGGAAGACGTGATTGAAGTGTGATTGACTCACGGGAAGACCTGATCCATTTCGAGCGAATGATAATGCTTATCATCCGCCCGAGTGGTCAAGTGTTGATTTGTCAAAGGTTGGTAAAGCTTTTTCCCGCTCACAAAATGGCGGCAGCGGTTTTATTCCGCGTTGCACAGCGCCAGGCAGTTATCGAGCATGCGGTTGGAGAAGCCCCACTCGTTGTCGTACCAGGCCAGCACTTTCAGCAGTTTGCCGCTGGCTTTGGTGTGGTTGGCGTCGAAGATCGACGACAGCGGGTTGTGGTTGAAGTCGCTCGATACCAGCGGCAAGGTGTTGTAGCCGAGGATCTTCGAATGCTGGCTCGCGGCTTTCATCAATGCGTTGACTTCATCGGCCGAGGCTTCGCGCTTCAACTGCACGGTCAGGTCAACCAGCGACACATTGATCACCGGCACACGCACGGCCATGCCGGTCAGCTTGCCCGCCAGTTCCGGCAACACCAGACCCACGGCTTCGGCAGCGCCGGTCTTACTTGGGATCATGTTCTGGGTGGCGGAGCGGGCGCGGTACGGGTCGGTGTGATAGACGTCGGTCAGGTTCTGGTCGTTGGTATAGGCATGAATGGTGGTCATCAGACCGCTTTCGATACCCAGCTCGCGGTGCAGCACTTGCGCGACTGGCGCGAGGCAGTTGGTGGTGCACGACGCGTTGGAAATGATCTGGTGCGACTGACGCAGAATGTCGTGGTTCACACCGTAAACGACGGTGGCATCGGCGCCTTTGGCCGGGGCCGAGATAATCACTTTGCGTGCGCCGGCGGTAATATGCGCGGCGGCTTTGGCGCGGTCGGTGAACAGACCGGTGCATTCGAACACCACATCAATCTTTTCCGCGGCCCATGGCAGGTCGGCCGGGTTGCGGATGGCGCTGACCGAAATGCGGTCGCCGTTGACGGTCAGGCTCTCGTTGTCATGAGCAACTTCGGCGTCGAATGTGCCATGAACGGTGTCGTACTTGAGCAGATGCGCATTGATCGCGCTGTCGCCCAGATCGTTGATGGCGACGATCTGCAAATCCTGACGATAGCCTTGGGTATACAGTGCGCGCAGGACATTACGGCCGATGCGGCCAAAACCATTGATTGCGATTCGAAGAGTCATTGAACAGCGCCGCCGTCGTTTTGTTGTTGGAATTACAAGATTATTCGCATAAAAATAGAAAACAAGCCTTTTTAGTGGCAATATTTTGTTTTATCTACAACGAGTGACCTGAATCAACTGGTCCGAATGATCAAGAAAACCGCCCGTCATCCCATGCGTGCGGGCTCTTTGATCAGCATAGACAATCAGGTCGCCACATCCGTTAGCCTGGAGTTCTACACATGCATCCCCGCGTTCTTGAGGTCACCGAACGGCTTATCGCCCGCAGCCGCGCCACGCGCCAGGCTTACCTTGCGCTGATTCGCGGCGCTGCAACTGACGGGCCGATGCGCGGCAAACTGCAATGCGCCAACTTCGCCCATGGCGTGGCCGGGTGTGGCAGCGAAGACAAGCACAGCCTGCGGATGATGAACTCGGCGAACATCGCGATTGTTTCGTCATATAACGACATGCTCTCGGCGCACCAGCCGTACGAAGTCTTCCCGGAACAGATCAAGAACGCCCTGCGCGAAATCGGCTCGGTCGGCCAGTTCGCCGGCGGCACGCCTGCGATGTGCGATGGCGTGACCCAGGGCGAGCCGGGCATGGAGCTGAGCCTGCCGAGCCGCGAAGTGATCGCGATGTCGACGGCGGTGGCGCTGTCCCACAACATGTTCGACGGCGCGCTGATGCTCGGCATCTGCGACAAGATCGTGCCGGGCCTGATGATGGGGTCGCTGCGTTTCGGTCACCTGCCGACGATTTTCGTACCGGGCGGGCCGATGGTTTCGGGGATTTCCAACAAGGAAAAAGCCGACGTGCGGCAGAAGTACGCCGAAGGCAAGGCGACCCGCGAAGAGCTGCTGGAATCGGAAATGAAGTCCTACCACAGCCCGGGCACCTGCACGTTCTACGGCACCGCCAACACCAACCAGTTGCTGATGGAAGTCATGGGCCTGCACTTGCCGGGCGCGTCGTTCGTCAACCCGAACACGCCGCTGCGTGACGCCCTGACCCGCGAAGCCGCGCACCAGGTCACCCGCCTGACCAAACAAAATGGCAACTTCATGCCGATCGGCGAAATCGTCGACGAGAAGGCGCTGGTCAACTCGATCGTCGCGCTGCACGCCACTGGCGGCTCGACCAACCACACCCTGCACATGCCGGCCATCGCCATGGCGGCGGGTATTCAACTGACCTGGCAGGACATGGCCGACCTCTCCGAAGTCGTGCCGACCCTGAGCCACGTCTATCCGAACGGCAAGGCCGACATCAACCACTTCCAGGCCGCGGGCGGCATGTCGTTCCTGATCCGCGAACTGCTGGAAGCCGGCCTGCTGCACGAAGACGTCAACACCGTGCTCGGCCACGGCTTGAGCCAGTACACCAAAGAGCCGTTCCTCGATAACGGCAAGCTGGTGTGGCGCGAAGGCCCGACCGACAGCCTCGACGAAAACATCCTGCGCCCGGTGGCCCGTGCGTTCTCGGCAGAGGGCGGCTTGCGCGTAATGGAAGGCAACCTCGGTCGCGGCGTGATGAAGGTGTCCGCCGTGGCGCTGGAAAACCAGATCGTCGAAGCACCGGCCATGGTGTTCCAGGATCAGCAGGATCTGGCGGACGCGTTCAAGGCCGGTCTGCTGGAGAAGGATTTTGTCGCGGTGATGCGCTTCCAGGGTCCGCGTTCCAACGGCATGCCTGAGCTGCACAAGATGACGCCGTTCCTCGGCGTGCTGCAGGATCGCGGCTTCAAGGTGGCGCTGGTGACGGACGGGCGCATGTCCGGCGCGTCGGGGAAAATCCCGGCGGCGATTCACGTCAGCCCGGAGGCTTATGTAGGCGGCGCTTTGGCGCGCGTGCAAGAGGGCGATATCATCCGCGTCGATGGCGTCAAAGGCACCTTGGAACTCAAGGTGGACGCCGCCGAATTCGCAGCGCGCGAACCTGCCAAAGGCCTGTTGGGCAACAACATCGGCAGCGGTCGCGAGCTGTTTGGCTTCATGCGTTTGGCCTTCAGCTCGGCGGAGCAGGGCGCCAGCGCCTTCACTTCTGCCCTGGAGACGCTTAATTGAAACTGGCTTTGGTCGGTGACATCGGAGGCACCAACGCGCGGTTCGCGTTGTGGAAAGATCAGCAGCTCGAATCGGTTCAGGTGCTGGCCACGGCCGACCATGCCAGCCCGGAAGAGGCGATCAGCCTCTACCTGAGCGGGCTCGGTCTGGCGCCGGGCGCCATCGGCTCGGTGTGCCTGTCGGTGGCGGGGCCGGTGAGCGGCGATGAATTCAAGTTCACCAACAACCACTGGCGGCTGAGCCGCAAGGCGTTCTGCCAGACCTTGCAGGTCGAGCAGTTGTTGCTGGTCAACGATTTCTCGGCGATGGCTTTGGGCATGACCCGTTTGCAGCCCGGCGAATTTCGCGTGGTCTGCGAGGGCGAGCCTGAGCCATTGCGCCCGGCAGTGGTGATCGGCCCAGGCACTGGTCTGGGCGTCGGCACCTTGCTTGATCTCGGTGAAGGGCGGTTTGCCGCGTTGCCGGGCGAGGGCGGCCACGTCGATCTGCCGCTGAGCAGCCCGCGTGAAACCCAGCTCTGGCAGCACATCCACAACGAAATTGGCCATGTCAGCGCGGAAACCGCGTTGAGCGGCGGCGGCTTGCCTCGAGTCTACCGGGCGATCTGCGCGGTGGATGGTCATGAACCGAAACTCGACACACCTGAGGCAATCACTGCGGCAGGTCTTGCAGGCGACCCGATTGCCCTGGAAGTGCTGGAGCAGTTCTGCTGCTGGCTCGGTCGCGTGGCCGGCAACAACGTGCTGACCACTGGCGGTCGCGGTGGGGTGTATATCGTTGGCGGCGTGATTCCGCGCTTTGCCGATTTCTTCCTCGAAAGCGGTTTCGCCCGCAGCTTCGCTGACAAGGGCTGCATGAGCGATTACTTCAAGGGGATTCCGGTGTGGCTGGTGACGGCGCCGTATTCCGGCCTCGTCGGCGCAGGAGTGGCGCTCGAACAATCCGGTCAATGATCATTCCCACGCCGAGCGTGGGAACCCTCGACACATCAGGCATAATCCGCCCAATTCCAACAACAAGGATGCCTTCGAAGTGAGCTCAGTCAACAAGTCGATTTTGTTGGTCGATGACGACCAGGAGATACGCGAGTTGCTGGAAACCTACCTGACCCGCGCGGGTTTTCAGGTACGGGCCACGGCGGATGGCGCCGGTTTTCGTCAGGCGCTGAACGAAGCGCCGAGCGATCTGGTGATCCTCGATGTGATGCTGCCCGATGAAGACGGCTTCAGCCTGTGCCGCTGGGTGCGCCAGCATCCGCGTCAGGCCCAGGTGCCGATCATCATGCTCACCGCCAGTTCCGACGAAGCCGACCGGGTCATCGGCCTGGAGCTCGGCGCCGACGATTACCTCGGCAAACCTTTCAGCCCCCGCGAACTGCAAGCCCGGATCAAGGCCCTGCTGCGTCGCGCCCAATTCGGCCAGGAACGCGGCGGCAGTGAAGTGCTGGCGTTCGATGAGTGGCGGCTGGACATGGTCAGCCATCGACTGTTTCACACTGACGGCGAGGAAGTGATTCTGTCCGGCGCCGACTTCGCCCTGCTGAAACTGTTCCTCGATCACCCTCAGGAAATCCTCGACCGCGACACCATCGGTAACGCCACCCGAGGCCGCGACCTGATGCCCCTCGACCGCATCGTCGACATGGCCGTCAGCCGTTTGCGCCAGCGTCTGCGCGACACCGAAAAGCCGCCACGGCTGATCCGCACCGTGCGTGGCAGCGGCTACCAGCTGGCAGCCAATGTGGTTGCCGGCAATGGTCACTGAGTTCCTGCGCACCACCGCGCGCAAAGTGCCGATGCCGCGTTCGCTGCTCGGGCGGATGCTGCTGCTGACGTTGCTCGCGGTGTTATTTGCCCAGACCCTGTCCAGCGTGATCTGGGTTTCCCAATTGCGCGCGACCCAGCTCGAAGGCCTGGTCACCAGCGCTCGCAGCCTCGCCCATTCGATGACCGCCAGTGTCAGTTACTTCCGTTCGTTGCCAGTGGCCTATCGGCCGCTGGTGCTCGACCAATTGCGCAGCATGGGCGGCACGCGTTTTGTGGTGACGCTCAATGACAAACCGTTGGGCATGGAAGTGCTGCCGGTGACGCCGCGCAAGGCCGCGGTGCTGAAAGCGGTGGATGAAGTGCTGCGTCAGTCGCTGGGTCAGGACACTGACATCCTGGTGACCTTCGTCAGCCCCGATGACTTACGGATCTTCAACGCCGGGTTGAAACTCGATGAGTTGCCACGTTCGTGGGCGCATTACGCGTTGACCCTGGAACCGGTGAATCCGCCGGTGCTGGTGACCCAGATTCAGTTGGCGCCCGGTGAGTGGCTGTACATCGCCTCGCTGTTGCCCGAGCCCTATACCAGTCTGGAAGAACAAGGCCTGCCGACTCAGCAGGTGTGGTTCATCGTCTTCACCAGTGGATTTTTGTTGTTGTTCATCGGCCTGCTGGTGCACTGGCAGAGCCGGCCACTCAAGCGTCTGGCGCGGGCCGCGCGGGACTTGTCGCTGGGCGCCGACGTCGAGCCGGTGGCCGAGGGCGGTGGCAGTGAAGTGGTGGAAGTGGGGCGCGCGTTCAACACCATGCGCGAGCGGATCAGCCGTTACCTGACCGAGCGCAGCCAATTGTTCAGCGCGATTTCCCATGACCTGCGCACGCCGATCACCCGTCTACGACTGCGGGTCGAACTGCTGGAAGACGAAACGCTGCAAACCAAGTTCGGCCGCGATCTGGATGAGCTGGAGCTGCTGGTCAAAGGCGCGCTGCAATGCGTGAAGGACACCGACATCCACGAAAACATCGAGCCGGTGGACCTGAATCATGTGCTCGACTGCCTGGTGGAGCCGTATCTGGCGCCCAACGGCAACGGTCGCGTGACCCAGCAGGGACGGGCGCTGGCGGCGTATCCGGGCAAGCCATTGGCGCTCAAGCGTTGCATCGGCAACCTGATCGACAACGCGTTGAAGTACGGGCAGAACGCGCATTTGCACATCGATGACGATGACAGCGCATTCGTGTTGCACGTCGACGACGAAGGGCCGGGCGTGCCGGAGCAGCGGCTGGAGCAGGTGTTCGAGCCGCACTTTCGGTTGGCGGGGCAGCAGCAGGGGTATGGTCTCGGTTTGGGGATTGCCCGCAACATTGCCCATAGCCATGGCGGGGAGGTGACGTTGCAGAATCTGCGTGAGGGTGGGTTGCGCGTGACCCTGCAATTGCCGCGATCGGCGGACTGAGTCAAAAGCGTTTCCCTCACCCCAGCCCTCTCCCGGAGGGAGAGGGAGCCGACCGAGGGATATTGCAGAGGTTCGCCGACCTGAACGATTTGCGTTGAATCCATAATCGATAAAGTCTTTCAGGTCGATGTATGGCGCCAGACACCTCGGTCGGCCCCCTCTCCCTCCGGGAGAGGGCTGGGGTGAGGGCTGGCTCTTTGTCACGACTCAGTGACAAAACCCGCCCCCTTCGTTACAAGCCCCTCCCGGCCCGTTGTTTAGACTCCCCGCAGTCATAACAACAAAAAAGGCCACCCATGGATCACTTCAATCCGGGCTTCAGCAGTTGGCTGAACGCCCCTGCCCACCAGCAATGGCTCGCCAATGAAGGCCTTCGTCTGCTGGCATTTGCCAAGGCTTCGCGGCTGCCCGAAGGCTTTGGCAATCTCGATGAGCGCGGCCAGCTTCAGGCCGGCGCGCAAGCCGAAACCATGAACACCGCACGCATGACCCACAGTTTCGCCATGGCCCACATTCAAGGCCTGCCGGGGTTCGCCGAGCTGGTCGATCACGGCATTGCGGCCCTGCGCGGCCCGTTGCGTGATGCGCTGCACGGCGGCTGGTTCGCTGTCGCCGAACACCGTGACGGCAACACCGGCAAGAACGCTTATCTGCATGCTTTCGTCGCCCTCGCGGCGAGTTCCGCGGTGGTTGCGCAACGCCCCGGCGCCCAAGCGTTGCTGGATGACGCCATCGACATCATCGACACCTATTTCTGGAGCGAAGAAGAGGGCGCCATGCGCGAATTCTTCAACCGCGACTGGCGCGAAGAAGAAGCCTATCGCGGCGCCAACAGCAACATGCACGCCACCGAAGCCTTCCTTGCGCTGGCCGATGTCACCGAAGATCCACGCTGGCTGGTGCGTGCGCAACGCATTGTCGAACGGGTGATTCACGGTCATGCCGCCGCCAACGATTACCTGGTGATCGAGCATTTCGACCGCGACTGGCAGCCGCAGCGTGAATACAACCATGACAATCCCGCCGACGGTTTTCGTCCCTACGGCACCACGCCGGGCCACGGTTTCGAGTGGGCGCGGCTGTTGCTGCACCTCGAAGCGGCGCGGGTTCAGGCCGGTATGCTCACCCCCGGCTGGCTGGCCACCGACGCGCAAAAGCTGTTCGAACAAAACTGCCGCCATGGCTGGGATGTCGATGGTGGGCCGGGCATCGTCTACACCCTCGACTGGCACAACAAAGCGGTGGTGCGCCATCGCCTGCACTGGACACACGCCGAGGCCAGCGCTGCCGCCAGTGCCTTGCTCAAACGCACCGGCGATGCGCAGTACGAAACCTGGTATCGCCTGTTCTGGGAATTTTGCGAAACACATTTCATCGACCGTTGCGACGGCAGCTGGCATCACGAACTCGATCCGCAGAACCGCCCGAGTGCCGATATCTGGGCGGGCAAACCGGATCTGTACCACGCCTGGCAGGCCGTTCTAATTCCGCGTTTGCCGCTGGCACCGAGCATGGCCAGTGCTCTGGCACACCTGTCCCGAAGCGTTCCTGTGTAACCATGTGGTGACATTCGCGCGTCCCTTCGTTACCTGCGAGGGGAAACGCTCTGTTTAAACTCGTGTGCAGCGCAAGCACCAGACTTGCATGCATAACAACAAGAAAGGTACATCTCAGATGAATGCGATTTCTCGCCTCGCTACTGTCATTTCTGTCGCCTCCCTGTTCCCGCTCGCTGTGCTGCCCCTGAGTGTTTCCGCTGCCGAATCCAAAGGTTCGGTGGAAGTCGTGCATTGGTGGACGTCCGGTGGCGAAAAAGCTGCCGTCGATGTGCTCAAGGCACAAGTCGAGAAAGACGGTTTCACCTGGAAAGACGGCGCTGTCGCCGGCGGTGGCGGTGCGACTGCCATGACCGTGCTGAAAAGCCGCGCGGTAGCCGGCAACCCGCCAGGCGTTGCCCAGATCAAGGGCCCGGACATCCAGGAATGGGCGTCGACCGGTCTGCTCGACACTGACGTCCTGAAAGACGTTTCCAAGTCCGAGAAGTGGGACAGCCTGCTCGACAAGAAAGTCTCCGACACCGTGAAGTTCGAAGGTGATTACGTGGCCGTGCCGGTGAACATTCACCGCGTGAACTGGCTGTGGATCAACCCGGAAGTCTTCAAGAAAGCCGGTATCGAAAAAGCCCCGACCACCCTCGAAGAATTCTACGCCGCCGGCGACAAGCTCAAAGCTGCGGGCTTCATCCCGCTGGCTCACGGCGGTCAGCCATGGCAGGACAGCACCGTGTTCGAAGCGGTCGTGCTGTCGGTGATGGGCGTTGATGGTTACAAGAAAGCCCTGGTCGACCTCGACAACGCTGCCCTGACCGGCCCGGAAATGGTCAAGGCCCTGACCGAGCTGAAGAAAGTCGCGACCTACATGGACCAGGACGGCAAAGGCCAGGACTGGAACCTGGAAGCGGCCAAGGTCATCAACGGCAAGGCCGGCATGCAGATCATGGGTGACTGGGCCAAGTCCGAATGGACTGCCGCCAAGAAAGTCGCCGGCAAGGACTACGAGTGCGTAGCCTTCCCGGGCACCGACAAGGCGTTCACCTACAACATCGACTCGCTGGCCGTGTTCAAGCAGAAGGACGCGGGCACCGCGGCCGGTCAGCAGGACATCGCCAAAGTCGTGCTGGGTGAAAACTTCCAGAAAGTCTTCAGCATCAACAAGGGCTCGATCCCGGTGCGTAACGACATGCTCGCCGACATGGGCAAGTACGGTTTCGACTCCTGCGCCCAGACCGCTGCCAAGGACTTCCTGGCAGACGCCAAGAACGGCGGCCTGCAACCGAGCATGGCGCACAACATGGCGACCACGCTGGCAGTGCAGGGCGCGTTCTTTGATGTCGTGACCAACTACATCAACGACCCGAAAGCCGACCCGGCCGACGCTGCCAAGAAACTCGGCACTGCCATCAAGGCTGCCAAGTAACGTCAGCGTAGAGCAGCTGCAAGCTTCAGGTCGCGCATCGGCCTGAAGCCTGCCGCTTGCAGCGGTCCTTCATCTTCTTTACTGGATCTTCCCATGAGTTCTGTTGCTGTGTTCAGCAAGGCCTCGCCGTTCGACGCATTGCAGCGCTGGCTACCGAAACTGGTGCTGGCGCCGAGCATGTTCATCGTTCTGGTGGGCTTCTATGGCTATATCCTCTGGACGTTTGTCCTGTCGTTCACCACGTCGACCTTCCTGCCGAACTACAAGTGGGCAGGGCTGGCGCAATACGAGCGTCTGTTCGACAACGACCGCTGGTGGGTGGCGAGCAAGAACCTGGCCGTGTTCGGCGGCATGTTCATCGGCATCACTCTGGTAATCGGCGTGACCCTGGCGATTTTCCTCGACCAGAAAATCCGTCGTGAAGGCTTCATTCGCACCATTTACCTGTACCCGATGGCGCTCTCGATGATCGTCACCGGTACCGCGTGGAAATGGCTGCTCAACCCGGGCATGGGCCTGGACAAATTGCTGCGGGACTGGGGCTGGGAAGGCTTCCGTCTCGACTGGCTGATCGACCCGGATCGCGTGGTGTATTGCCTGGTGATCGCGGCGGTCTGGCAGGCTTCGGGTTTCATCATGGCGATGTTCCTCGCCGGTCTGCGTGGCGTCGATCAATCGATCATCCGTGCCGCCCAGATCGACGGCGCAAGCATGCCGCGCATCTACTGGAAGGTTGTGCTGCCAAGCCTGCGTCCGGTGTTCTTCAGTGCGGTGATGATCCTGGCGCACATCGCGATCAAGAGCTTCGACCTGGTGGCGGCCATGACGGCCGGCGGCCCGGGTTATTCCTCCGATTTGCCGGCGATGTTCATGTACTCGTTCACCTTCAGTCGTGGACAGATGGGCATGGGCTCGGCCAGTGCAATCCTGATGCTCGGTGCGATCCTCGCGATCATCGTGCCTTACCTGTACTCCGAGCTGAGGACCAAGCGTCATGACTAGTCTCGCCTCCAAACCGGCCATCAGCCTGAGTCGCATCGCGATCTACGCGGTGCTGATCCTCGCGGTCCTGCTGTATCTGGTACCGCTGGTGGTCATGCTGCTGACCAGCTTCAAGACCCCGGAAGACATCTCCACCGGCAACCTGCTGAGCTGGCCGACCGTGGTCAGCGGCATCGGCTGGGTGAAAGCCTGGGCCACCGTTGACGGCTACTTCTGGAACTCGATCAAGATCACCGTTCCGGCCGTGATCATCTCCACCGCCATCGGTGCGTTGAACGGTTATGTGCTGTCGTTCTGGCGCTTCCGCGGATCGCAACTGTTCTTCGGTCTGCTGTTGTTCGGCTGCTTTCTGCCGTTCCAGACCGTGCTGCTGCCGGCGTCGTTCACCCTCGGCAAGATGGGGCTGGCGAGCACTACCACGGGCCTTGTGTTCATCCATGTGGTCTACGGTCTGGCGTTCACCACGCTGTTCTTCCGTAACTACTACGTGAGCATTCCGGATGCACTGATCAAGGCGGCACGTCTCGATGGCGCGGGTTTCTTCACGATCTTCCGCCAGATCATCCTGCCGATGTCCACCCCGATCATCATGGTCTGCCTGATCTGGCAGTTCACCCAGATCTGGAACGACTTCCTGTTCGGCGTGGTGTTCTCCAGCGGTGATTCGCAACCGATCACGGTGGCGCTGAACAACCTGGTCAACACCAGCACCGGGGCCAAGGAATACAACGTGGATATGGCGGCGGCGATGATCGCCGGGCTGCCGACCCTGCTGGTCTATGTGGTCGCAGGCAAGTATTTCGTGCGCGGGCTGACGGCCGGCGCAGTCAAGGGGTAATCATGGCTACGCTCGAACTTCGCAATGTAAACAAGACCTACGGTGCCGGCCTGCCGGACACCCTGAAGAACATCGAACTGTCGATCAAGGACGGTGAGTTCCTGATCCTCGTCGGGCCTTCGGGCTGCGGCAAGTCGACCCTGATGAACTGCATCGCCGGCCTGGAAACCATCACCGGCGGCGCAATCATGATCGGTGACCAGGACGTCAGCGGCATGAGCCCGAAAGATCGCGACATCGCCATGGTGTTCCAGTCCTACGCGCTGTACCCGACCATGAGCGTGCGCGAGAACATCGAGTTCGGTCTGAAGATTCGCAAGATGAGCCAGTTGGCGATCGACGAAGAAGTCGCCCGCGTGGCCAAGCTGCTGCAGATCGAGCACCTGCTCAATCGCAAGCCGGGCCAGCTCTCCGGCGGTCAGCAACAGCGCGTGGCGATGGGCCGTGCCCTGGCGCGTCGACCGAAGATCTACCTGTTCGACGAACCGCTGTCCAACCTCGACGCCAAGCTGCGCGTCGAGATGCGCACCGAAATGAAACTGATGCACCAGCGCCTGAAAACCACCACGGTCTACGTGACCCACGACCAGATCGAAGCGATGACCCTGGGCGACAAAGTGGCGGTGATGAAGGACGGGATCATCCAGCAGTTCGGTACGCCGAAAGAGATCTACAACGACCCGGCCAACCTGTTCGTGGCGAGCTTCATCGGTTCGCCGCCGATGAACTTCATCCCGCTGCGCCTGCAACGCAAGGACGGCCGTCTGGTGGCGCTGCTCGACAGCGGCCAGGCCCGTTGCGAATTGCCGATGGCGATGCAGGACGCCGGTCTCGAAGACCGCGAAGTGATCCTCGGCCTGCGCCCGGAGCAGATTGCGCTGGCCAACGGCGAGGGCAACGGCCTGCCGAGCATCAAGGCGGAAGTGCAGGTCACCGAGCCGACCGGTCCGGACACCCTGGTGTTCGTCAACCTCAACGACACCAAGGTCTGCTGCCGTCTGGCGCCGGACGTGGCGCCGCAGGTGGGCGAGACCCTGACCCTGCAATTCGATCCGTCGAAAGTGCTGCTGTTCGACGCCAAGTCCGGCGAGCGCCTGGGGGTTGCAGGCCTGCCGAAAACCGAATCGCACAGCGCCAACGTGGCCCAGTTCAAGGGTCGCTGATCAACAAATGCGGGAGCGGGCTCGCCCGTTTCCGCAGGGAGCACGCGGTGCGTGGCCTGTCGCGCGCCGCATCAGATGTAAACCGCGTTAGATAAGAAGAACAGTTAATAACAATAAAACGAGGATGTAGGGATGAAGAAGAACAACAACGCTCAGCGTATCGGTCAGTTGTCGGCGATTGCGGCAATGATGCTGGCCGGTAGCGTCCACGCGGCTGACGCGTTCAGCTCCGATTCGGAGTGGATGACCGGGGACTGGGGTGGCGAACGTACCAAGCTGATCGAGCAGGGTATCGACATCAAGATGGACTACGTCGGTGAAGTGGGCGGCAACCTTCACGGCGGTTTCAACGACGACAAGACTGCGCGTTACGCCGACCAGTTCGGTCTGGGCGTGGCGCTGGATCTGCAAAAACTGTGGGGCTGGGACAACACCCAGGCCAAGGTCCAGTTCACCAACCGTAATGGCTACAACATTTCCAACGACCGCGTTGGCGATCCGCGTGCCGGCACTCTGAGCTCCTCGCAGGAAGTCTACGGTCGTGGCCACATGGTGCGTCTGACCCAGCTGTGGATCAAACACCAGTTCTTCGACAACAAGCTCGACATCAAGGCCGGTTACTTCGGTGAAGGCGAAGACTTCAACACCTTCCCGTGCGAGTTCCAGAACCTGGCGTTCTGCGGTTCGCAAGTGGGTAACTGGGCGACCAACATCTGGTACAACTGGCCGGTCAGCCAGGCGGCCATTCGCGTCAAGTACAACATCAACGACGAGCTCTACGCGCAGATCGGTGCGTACAACCAGAACCCGTCGCAACTGGAACACGGCAACGGCTTCAAGCTGAGCGGCAGCGGCACCAAAGGCACCGTATTGCCAGTGGAACTGGTCTGGTCGCCTAACCCGAACAGCCTGCCGGGCGAATACCGTGTCGGTTACTACAAGAGCACGGCCGATGCCGACGACGTTCGCGAAGACGTCAACGGTTTCGACGCGGCAACCACCGGTGATGCCTACCGCACACACAGCAGCAAGCACGGTTACTGGTTCGTTGCGCAACAGCAACTCACCAGCCACAACGGTGACAAGAGCCGTGGCCTGAGCATCGCTGCCAACGCCACGTTCCACGACAAGGACACCAACTTCATCGACAACTACCAGTCCGTGATGTTTGTGTACAAAGGTCTGTTCGATGCGCGTCCGAAGGATGACTTCGGTATCGGTGCGGCACGCATTCACGTCAACGATGACGTGAAGAAAAACGCTGAACTGCTCAACGTCTCCAACGGTGTTTCGGACTACGACAATCCGGTGTTCGCGCCGATTCGTGAAACCGAATACAACTACGAGATCAACTACGGCTTCCACGTGACCAACTGGCTGACCGTGCGCCCGAACCTGCAATACATCACTCATCCGGGCGGTGTGGATGAAGTGGATAACGCTTTGGTCGCTGGTCTGAAAATTCAGTCTACGTTCTGACGCGTCTGCGATAAGCTCCTCTCTATGTGCGCATATTTGCGGACAGCCCAGGCTGTCCGCTTTTTTTTGGAAAGGGGTGTCGCAGCCCATGAAAGTTGAATCTGGAACCGTGGCCCATGCATGAGCATCCGCTGCAACGCTTCTTCAAATCCCTGCGCGAACGACCGGTGTTCGCCTGGGAGCGCTATCAGATGCGCGATGTGCTGGTGATCGATCATCCGCTGTGTCAGGCGGTGTTCAGTCGTCAGGGTGCGCAGTTGCTGCACTTTCAGCCACGCGGGCAGAAGCCGTGGTTGTGGTGTGCGGCGAAGTGGCCGCATGTCGGCGCGATTCGTGGCGGCGTGCCAGTGTGCTGGCCGTGGTATGGCCGTCATCCGAGCGAAAACGCGTGGCCGTCCCATGGCTGGGCGCGACTGCTGGACTGGAAACTGCTCGACAGCAGCACCGCCGATGACGGCGTGCGCCTGCATTGGCAATTGCAGCTGTGCGACTGGCAGGTGGACCTGCACGCGCACCTGGGCGAACGCATGGAGTTGCGCCTGAGCACCGAGCATCAGGACGACATGCCGTGCCAGTTGAGCCAGGCTTTGCACGCTTACTGGCGTATTGGTGATGTGAGTGAGATAGCGCTGTCTGGGCTCGAAGGTGCGCAGGGTTACGATCAGTTGAACCGTGAGGTTTGCCAGCAGGAAGGCGAGTTGCGGGTCGATGGTGGCTGTCAGCGCGTGTTCCAGCACGACGGCGAATTGCAGCTCAAGGATCACGCTTGGCAGCGCGAATTGTGCATCGATACCGGCGACAGCGCGGACACCGTAGTGTGGCATCCGGGGGCACGGCCGTTGCTGGGCGTGAGCTGGGATGAGATTTCGGAATTTGTTTGTGTTGAGGCGGCGGCGGGAGGGACTGACAGCCTGCATCTGGCGCCGGGGGAGAAGGCGCATTTGAGTTTGCAGGCTTGGGCTGGGGTTTGAGTGTGTCAGTCCCACCGCTGCCCTCACCCTAGCCCTCTCCCAGGGGGAGAGGGGACTGACCGAGTTGGATTGGCTATGTACATCGACCTGCGACTGCGGCGGTGATCTTGGCTTGGCCAAGCCAGAGGTCGCGGTGACCGGGATCCATAATCGACCCAATCTTTCAGGTCGATGTATAACGCAAGACACCTCCGTCGGCTCCCTCTCCCTCCGGGAGAGGGCTGGGGTGAGGGTTGCTTTTTTAGCTTTTAAGCTTTTAACGCCTCAGTTGAATTCATCCCCAACCGGATACCGGCTCGCATTCAAGCTCTCTTTGATCTTGCGCAGATGCGGCTGGAAATCCACCCCGCGACGCAGCGTCATCCCCGTCGCCAGTACATCCAGCACCGTCAACTGAATGATCCGCGAAGTCATCGGCATGTAGATGTCAGTGTCTTCCGGCAATGGAATATTCAGGCTCAGCGTACTGGCCTTGGCCAGTGGCGAATTCTCTGCTGTCAGGCCCAGCACCGAAGCGCCGTTCTCCCGGGCGATGCGCGCCACTTCCACCAGTTCGCGGGTGCGGCCGGTGTAGGAAATGATCACGAACAGCTCGCCGGTGTGCGCCACCGAAGCAATCATGCGTTGCATCAGCACGTCGGCGTGGGCGGTCACCGCCAGGTTGAAACGGAAGAACTTGTGCTGCGCATCCAGCGCCACCGGAGCCGAAGCACCCAGGCCGAAGAAGTGGATCTGCCGGGCCTGGATCAACAGGTCGACGGCGCGGCTGATCAGGTTCGGGTCCAGCGCCTGGCAAGCGCTGTCCAACGACGCGATCGCACTGCCGAAAATCTTCTGCGTGTAAGCCTCGGGATTGTCGTCGGCTTCTACTGCACGGCTGACATACGCCGCGCCGCTGGCCAGGCTCTGGGCCAGTTGCAGCTTGAGTTCGGGGTAGCCGCTGACGCCGAACGAACGGCAGAAACGGTTGACCGTCGGTTCACTGACCGACGCCGCCTGGGCGAGGGCGGCGATGCTGAAGCGGGTGGCCTGCTGTGGGTTGAGCAGGATCACTTCGGCGACTTTGCGTTCGGCCTTGTTCAGCTCTTCAAGGCGACTCTGGATCTGTTCCAGTAAATTTCGCACGCGGTCCATAAGAATTCCTAGATTCACCGGCGCCGATAAGCGCGCGGCTATGCAAATTGGGCCTTTGATGTGGCCCGTGACGGTGGCCTATCCTACTGATGGCTCCGACCGACCACCACTCGGAATCTGTATTTTGCGAAAATGTTGTGATTATTACTACATTTTCCCTTGAGTGATGCCTTGAAAAAAGGTATTTGTAGCTTAACTTGATAAAAGAACAAACATCATGCCTTCGATTACGGTTGAACCGTGCACCTTCGCCTTGTTCGGCGCCTTGGGCGATCTGGCTCTGCGCAAGCTGTTTCCTGCCCTTTATCACCTTGATGGCGCCGGCCTGCTGCACGAGGACACGCGCATTATCGCACTGGCCCGTGAGGCGGGCACCGAGCAGCAGCACCTGGCGTTCATCGCCGCCGAGCTACGCCGTTACGTGGGCAAGGAACTGGACGAGGCCGTGGCCGAGCGCTTTCTGGCGCGTCTGACCTACCTGCACGTCGACTTCCTCAAGGCTGAAGATTATGTGGCGCTGGCCGAACTGGCCGGCAGCGCGCAACGCATGATTGCCTACTTCGCCACTCCGGCGGCGGTGTATGGCGCGATCTGCGAGAACCTGGCGAAAGTCGGTCTGGCGGAAAACACCCGCGTGGTGCTGGAAAAACCGATCGGCTCCGACCTGGAATCCTCGCGCAAGGTCAACGACGCCGTGGCGCAGTTCTTCCCGGAGAACCGCACCTACCGCATCGACCATTACCTGGGCAAAGAAACCGTTCAGAACCTGATCGCCCTGCGTTTCGCCAACAGCCTGTTCGAAACCCAGTGGAACCAGAACTACATCTCCCACGTGGAAATCACCGTGGCCGAGAAGGTCGGTATCGAAGGCCGCTGGGGTTACTTCGACAAGGCCGGCCAGCTGCGGGACATGATCCAGAACCACCTGCTGCAACTGCTCTGCCTGATCGCCATGGACCCGCCGGCCGACCTGTCCGCCGACAGCATCCGCGACGAGAAGGTCAAGGTGCTCAAGGCTCTGGCGCCGATCAGTCCGGAAGGCCTGACCACGCAAGTGGTGCGCGGCCAGTACATCGCCGGGCACAGCGAAGGCAAGTCCGTGCCGGGCTACCTCGAAGAACCGAACTCCAACGCCCAGAGCGACACCGAAACCTTCGTCGCCCTGCGTGCCGACATCCGCAACTGGCGCTGGGCCGGCGTACCTTTCTACCTGCGCACCGGCAAGCGCATGCCGCAGAAACTGTCGCAGATCGTCATCCACTTCAAGGAACCGTCGCACTACATCTTCGCCCCCGAGCAGCGCCTGCAGATCAGCAACAAACTGATCATCCGCCTGCAACCGGACGAAGGCATTTCCTTGCGCGTGATGACCAAAGAGCAAGGCCTGGACAAGGGCATGCAACTGCGCAGCGGCCCGCTGCAACTGAATTTTTCCGACACCTGGCGCAGCGCTCGGATCCCCGATGCCTACGAGCGGTTGTTGCTGGAAGTGATGAACGGCAATCAGAACCTGTTTGTCCGTAAAGATGAAATCGAAGCCGCGTGGAAATGGTGTGACCAGCTGATCGCCGGGTGGAAAAAATCCGGTGACGCGCCCAAGCCGTATGCGGCCGGGTCGTGGGGGCCGATGAGCTCCATTGCATTGATCACGCGGGACGGGAGGTCGTGGTATGGCGATATCTGATGTGAAACTGCCCGAGGGCGTGAATGCCCGCGAATTCAAGAGCCCGGTGCTGCTCGCCGAAGGCCTGGCGCTGAATGTCGCCAAGCAATTGAGCGAAGCGCTGGCGGCACGCGGCAACGCCGTGCTGGTGGTGTCCGGCGGTCGTAGCCCGGTGGCGTTTTTCCAGCACCTGGCCAAGCAGGAACTGGACTGGTCGAAGGTCGTCGTGACCCTGGCCGACGAGCGCTGGGTGCCGGTCGAACACGCCGACAGCAACGCCGGTCTGCTCAAGCAATATTTGCTCAAGGGCCCGGCGGCCAAGGCGCAGTTTCTCAGCCTTTACAGCGCGGCGGCCAACGTCGAGCAGGCTGCGGAGCAGGCCGATCGTTTGCTCGCCGAGTTGCCGCCCATCGACGTGCTGGTGTTGGGCATGGGCGATGACGGTCACACCGCGTCGCTGTTCCCGGACAGCCCGAACCTGGCCGAAGCCCTGCAAGCCGACGGCACCCGTCGCTGCTGGCCGATGCTGGCGCCAAGCGTGCCGCGTCAGCGCCTGACCATGAGCCGCGCACTGCTGGCCTCGGCCCGGCACAAGATTCTGTCGATTTCCGGTCAGTCGAAACTGACCACCCTGAATGCCGCACTGGCATCCAACGACGTCGCCGCCATGCCGGTTCGCGCGTTTCTGCAACCTACGTTAGAGATTTACTGGTGCCCATGAGCCAAGGAACAGCCGCTATGACAACCCCATCCCCGACCGTTTCCATGGCGGACAAAGTTGCCCTGATCGACAGCCTCTGCGCCAAGGCGCGGATCCTGCCGGTGATCACCATCGCCCGCGAACAGGACGTGCTGCCGCTGGCCGACGCCCTGGCCGCCGGTGGTCTGACCGCGCTGGAAGTGACCCTGCGTTCGCAGTTCGGCCTCAAGGCGATCCAGATCCTGCGCGAACAGCGCCCGGAACTGGTGACCGGTGCGGGCACCGTGCTCGACCGCAATATGCTGGCTGCAGCCGAAGCCGCCGGTTCGCAATTCATCGTCACGCCTGGCATCACTCGTGACCTGCTGGAAGCCAGCGTCGAAAGCCCGATCCCGCTGCTGCCGGGCATCAGCAATGCCTCCGGCATCATGGAAGGCTATGGCCTGGGTTATCGCCGCTTCAAGCTGTTCCCGGCTGAAGTCAGCGGCGGCGTGGCGGCAATCAAGGCCCTTGGCGGCCCGTTCGGCGAAGTGAAATTCTGCCCGACTGGCGGCGTCGGCCCTGCCAACATCAAGAGTTACATGGCGCTGAAAAACGTCATGTGCGTGGGCGGTAGCTGGATGCTCGATCCTGAGTGGATCAAGAACGGCGACTGGGCCCGCATTCAGGAATGCACCGCCGAGGCGTTGGCGCTGCTGGACTGATTCTCACCTTACACTTCGTTGTGTGTTCTACGGCTTTACGGTGCGCTTGGTCGGTGCACCGTTTTTTTTTGCCTGAAAAAACTTTGTTATCTCGAGATACGTTATCTAGAGATACATAGTTACCGCACCTGGCTTTGCGCGTGGCGTTAACCTGCGTTCATCTTATGGAAGAGAGAACGCGTCATGGATAACCAGCCTTCAGCCCCATCGGTTTATCAACTGGCCCCCGAGCAAGTCGCCGGGCCGTATTTTCGCAATCCCAAACTGCTGCGCCGCAACATCAGCGAAGGCGCAGAAGGCCTGCCGCTGCTGCTGCGCCTGACCATCGTCGATGCCATGACCGCCGAGCCGGTCAGCGGTGCGCTGGTGGATATCTGGCACTGCAACGCACGCGGCGCCTATTCCGGCTGGAGCCGGATCAATCCGGATGTGGAAGTCGACGTCGGGGAGATCGGCTCGATCCCGCGAACCGACGATGACACCTACCTGCGCGGTGGCCAGTTCAGCGACCACAAGGGCAGGGTGCGCTTTACCACGATCTACCCGGGTTTTTATGCCGGGCGTGCCCTGCATATTCACGTGGCGGTGCGCATCGTCGCCGGCAATGAATACCTCGAGGAGCGCAACGTGGCCTGGGTCGGGCAGCTGTATTTTCCGGAGGTGGTGTCCCGTGGCGTGCTCAACGCCAAGGCCTATCGCGGGCGCAGTTCGCTGCCGGTGTGCAACACCGACGATGCTTACTACGCCAACATGGGCGGCGAAGAATCGACCCTGACGGTGTGGCCGATCGGCCGCGATTCGCACGAGGACGGTTACTTCGGCCACCTCACGATCGGCATCGACACCTTTGCGGTGTCGTCGCAGATCAAGCCCGAGGACTTCGACAAGTACACGGTTTAACGCAGTTCGTTCAGCGCCTGAATCAGCGACTGAATTTCCGCCGCCGTCGTGGTCAGCGACGGCGTGACACGGATGCAAGGCCCGCAGGCAGCGCCGTTGCGCACGACAGTGAACAGGTTGTAGTCGTTGAGCAAGCGTTCGACCATCGCCTGCTGGTCGGCATGCCGGGTAAAACGCATCGAGGTGATGCCGCAATACAGACGCGGATCGTCCGGGGTCATGACTTCGATGCCCGGCAGGTTACGCACGGCGCTGACCCACAGGTTGCGCAGGTAATTCACCCGCGCGCCTTTGGCCGCCGCCCCACCCAGTGAGCGGTGTTCTTCGAATACCAGCGGCAAGGTCATCAACGCCGGAATGTTCGGCGTGCTGTAGGGCGTGCGTGAGCGGATATCGCCAGTCGAAAAATGCATCTCGCCCATGTCGGGATCAATGTCGGCGAGGCGCTGCGGAGCAATGTAGAGAAAGCCGAGGGTCAGCGGCGAGCCGATCCACTTGTGCAGGTTGTACCCGGCGAAGGCGATGCCAAGCTCCTCCAGGTCGAACTCGATCTGACCAAGGGCATGGGCGCCATCGAGGATGATGTCGACGCCGTGCTCCTTGGCCAGCGCGGCAATGGCCTGCACCGGCATCACCAGCCCCGTGCGGTGGGTGACGTGGGTCAGCGCCATCAGCTTGAGCTTGGGATAGCGGATGAAGGCTTCGCGGTAAGTCGCCAGCAGGCTGTCGAAGGTGGCGGGGTGGGCGTGCTCAACCTCGATCACCTCGACCCCGCGATGCTTTGCCAGCCAGCGCATGGCGCCCTTGACCGTGTCGTACTCCAGATCGCAGATCAGCACCTGGTCGCCCGGCTGCAGGCGGTTGTAGTTGCGGATCAGCGATTGCAGGCCGGCAGTGGCGTTGTGGGTGAACGCCACGCTTTGCGCACGGACGCCGATCAGCTCCGCCAGTTGCGCGCGGATGTCGAGGCTGTCGTGCTGTTCGAAACGCTGGCGCACGTAGATCGAGTTGCTGTTGTTGATCAGCTCGATGTTGCGTTGGTACTCCTCGACCACGGTGCGCGACATGCGCCCGAAGTAACCGTTCTCCAGATTCACGGGGCCGGGGTGGCGGTCGTAACGGTCGGCGAAGGTTTGCCAGAAGGCTTCGTCTCGGGCGCGGCGGGTGTTATCGGGCATGGTCGACTCGACTTGGATCAGGGTGACGCCTCAGTGGCGCGGGGCAGGCTTGCCGTGTTTGGCGCGCAGCGGTTCGAGCAGTTCCGACAGGCCGTTGTGATCGATTTCCTGCATCAACGCCAACAGCCCGCCCAGTTCGCCATGGGGAAATCCTTCCCGGGCAAACCAGTTCAGGTAGGGGCCCGGCAGGTCGGCAATGATCCGGCCCTTGTACTTGCCGAAGGGCATTTCGCGGGTGATCAGCAGTTCGAGCTTTTCAGGGTTCATCGTTGGAATCGTCTGGCTTTGAAAACACTTCGGAAAATACAGGCATTCTGCATGCAGGCCAAATGACAGATCATGCAAATAACAGGCATACAGATTCTCGTTGTATTTGTAAGTTATTGAAAATTAAAGATTAAATTCTTTAAGGGAAGCTGGCACGACCACTGCAACACTCCTTGCATCTTTCACCCACGCAAGGAATTGAAAAATGACTGACATGAATAAAGAAGCCATCTCCGTCCTCAACGACCTGATCGAAACCAGCAAGGACGGTCAGGAAGGGTTCAAGACCTGCGCTGAAGACATCAAGCATCCAGAGCTGAAAACCCTGTTCGTGAAACGCTCCGCCGATTGCGCAACGGCTGCGGCCGAGCTGCAATCCGCCGTGCGTTCGATGGGTGGCGAGCCGGAAACTTCGACCAGTGTCAGCGGTGATCTGCACCGTCGCTGGGTCGACGTCAAAGCGATGTTCACCGGCAAGGACGAAGAGGCGGTGCTCAACGAAGCCGAGCGCGGTGAAGACCACGCCCTGAAGGCTTACCGTGAAGCGATCGAGAAGATCAACAAACACAACCTGGTCGGCATTCGTGATCTGGTCGAACGCCAGTACCACGGTGTGCAACGCAATCACGATCAGGTGAAAGCGCTGCGTAACCAGGCTCGCGCACGCTCGTAAGCGTTCGAGGCCAACAAAAAACGCCAGCTGGTCTGGCGTTTTTTTGTGTCCGGATTTAACCGAGGACGATCAGCCGATGCTGATGGCCGGCAACGTCGGCAGGGTAACGGTCTGTTGCTTGCGCGGCGCCAGGATCTCGGCCTCGCCATCCACCACCAGCTCATCGCGCTGGTTGAATACGCGAGTGGCGATGCGCACGCGGAATTTTGGCAATTTCTCGAGGATTTCCAGGCGCACGGTCAGGGTGTCGCCGATCTTCACCGGTTTCTGGAAGCTCATCTGCTGGCCGATATAAATGGTGCCCGGCCCAGGCAGCTCGCAAGCGACTGCGGCACTGATCAGCGCGCCGCTGAACATGCCGTGGGCGATGCGTTCCTTGAACATGCTGGCGGCGGCGAACTCGGCGTCCAGGTGCACCGGGTTGTGGTCGCCGGACATCGCGGCGAACAGCTGAATGTCGCGTTCCTCGACAGTCTTGCTGTAGCTCGCGGTCTGGCCCACTTCGAGGGCTTCGTAAGGGATGTTGGTAACCTGGGTCATGGGTCTGAATTCCTGTGACGGATGAAATGAATCCAAAAAAAAATTATTCGCTGCGGTGCGGCCGGCGATGGCTCAGGGCCTGGTCGATCCAGGCCAGCACATCGGCGGTCACTTCGTCGCGGTTGCTCTCGTTGAACAATTCGTGCCGCGCCTGCGGGTAGATCTTCAGTTGCAGGTTCTGGCTGCCGGCCGCGCGCAAGGCGTTGGCCAGATCAGTCAGACGCTTGCCTTCGCTCACCGGATCACATTCGCCGCCGATCACCAGCAGCGGCAGGCCCGGATCGATCTGGGCGAGATTGGACGCTTTGCTGATTTGCTGCAACCCGCCGAGCAGGTCGATCCACAGTTGATTGGTGCAGCGAAAGCCGCACAGCGGGTCGGTGGCGTACTTGTCGACCTCGGCCGGGTCGCGACTCAGCCAGTCAAACGCGGTGCGCGCCGGTTTGAATTTATTGTTGAACGAGCCGAACGACAGCCACTCGATCAGCGCGCTGCGACCCTTGGCGCCCTGGCGCAGCTTTTCAAACCGGGCGATCTGCCGGGCCGCGCGGTACAGCGCAACCGGCTGGAAATTCGAGCCGCTGAGAATCGCGCCATGCAGACTGGCGCTGTGATGCAGTAAATAGGCCTGGGCAATGTAGCTGCCCATGCTGTGCCCGAGCAGCACGATCGGCACCCCCGGATGACGCTGGCCGATGCGCTGGTTGAGGCTCGCGAGATCTCCAACCACCTTGCACCAGCCATCGTCGTCGGCGAAATGCCCCAGCGTCCCATGTTCGGCAGTTTTGCCATGGCCGCGCTGATCGAGCGCATATACACCGTAGCCTTTAGCGCAGAACGCCTCTGCCAGCCGTGCGTAACGGGCGCTGTGTTCCGCCATGCCATGGGCCAGCAGAATCACCGCCTTCAGCGGCGCGCTCGGTAGCCACAGGTTGACGAAAAGGCGGCTGCGGTCACTCGCGTCCAGCCAGAAGGTGTCGTGGATCATGGCGATTCCTTTTGCGGCCTGTTTTTGCTGAAGCGTCTTGCAGAGGTTGCATTGTATAGCGCGTCCGATCAGCTCACGCCACGGCAGGAAGATTCACACGATCAATGACGACCTTGCCCATATTTGCCTGATTGACCATAGCTGCTAGTGTCCGTGAAGCCCCGCTTTTTGCTCTCGGCTTTTTCAGGGACAGAAAGAAATGACAGCGAAGCGGCCCCGGATCGGCTCAGGTAAAGAGGACAAGAACAATGCAACCTGATTTCTGGAATGACAAACGCCCGGCGGGCGTACCCCTGGACATCGACGCGGGTGAATTCAAGTCGGTGATCGAGGTGTTCGAGCGTTCCTGCAAGAAATTCGCTGATCGCCCGGCGTTCAGCAACATGGGCGTGACCCTGACCTATGCCGAGCTGGAGCGCCAGAGCGCCGCGTTTGCCGGTTACCTGCAAGCTCACACCGATCTGGCGCCCGGGGATCGCATCGCGGTGCAGATGCCGAACGTCCTGCATTATCCGATTGCTGTGTTCGGCGCCCTGCGCGCCGGGCTGATCGTGGTCAACACCAACCCGCTGTACACCGCGCGGGAGATGCGTCACCAGTTCAAGGACTCCGGTGCCCGGGCGCTGGTGTACCTGAACATGTTCGGCCAGAAGGTCCAGGAAGTGCTGCCGGACACTGACATCCAGTATCTGATCGAAGCGAAGATGGGCGACCTGATGCCCACCGCCAAGGGCTGGCTGGTCAACACCGTGGTCAGCAAAGTGAAGAAAATGGTCCCGGCGTATTCGCTGCCTCAGGCGATTTCCTTCAAGAGCGCGCTGCGCATGGGCCGGGGGCTGGGCATCAAGCCGCTGAAGGTCGGTCTCGACGACATCGCCGTCCTGCAATACACCGGCGGCACCACCGGCCTGGCCAAGGGCGCGATGCTCACCCACGGCAATCTGGTGGCGAACATGCAGCAGGTTCGCGCCTGTCTCGGTCAGTTCGGCAGCGATGGTCAGCCGTTGTTGCGCGAAGGGCAGGAGGTGATGATTGCGCCGCTGCCGCTGTACCACATCTATGCGTTCACCGCGAATTGCATGTGCATGATGGTGTCGGGCAACCACAACGTTCTGATCACCAACCCGCGTGACATCGGCGGCTTCATCAAGGAGCTGAAGAACTGGAAGTTCTCGGCGCTGCTGGGGCTCAACACGCTGTTTGTCGCGCTGATGGATCATCCGGACTTCAAGACCCTGGATTTCTCCACCCTCAAGCTCACCAACTCCGGCGGCACCGCGCTGGTCAAGGCCACCGCCGAGCGTTGGGAGCAGATCACCGGTTGCCGCATCACCGAAGGCTACGGCCTGACCGAAACCTCGCCGGTGGCCTGCACCAACCCGTACGGCGAGCTGTCGCGGATCGGCACGGTCGGCCTGCCGGTGCCGGGCACCCGCTTGAAGGTCATCAATGACGACGGCGTCGAGCAGCCTCTGGGGGAGCGCGGCGAGCTGTGCATCAAGGGCCCGCAGATCATGAAGGGTTATTGGCAGAAACCCGAGGCCACCGCCGAAGTGCTGGATGCCGAGGGCTGGTTCAAGTCCGGCGACATCGCGGTGATCGACCCGGACGGTTTCGTGCGTATCGTCGACCGCAAGAAGGACATGATCATCGTCTCGGGTTTCAACGTGTACCCGAACGAAATCGAAGACGTGGTGATGGCTCATCCTAAAGTCGCTAACTGCGCAGTGATCGGCGTGCCGGACGAACGTTCCGGCGAGGCGGTGAAGCTGTTTGTGGTGGCGCGGGAAACCGGCGTGAGCCTGGAAGAGCTGAAGGCTTACTGCAAAGAGAATTTCACGGCGTACAAGGTGCCGAAACACATCGTGCTGCGTGAGTCGTTGCCGATGACGCCTGTCGGGAAAATTCTGCGGCGGGAGTTGCGTGATATCGCCTGATCGGTGATGAGTACCCGTTGAGTACGAAAGATCGCAGCCTCTGGCGGCTTCCTAAAGCTGCTGGAGGTTGCGATCTTTTGCTTTGTATCCCCGACGTTGTCCCCGAAAACCGGGACTTTCAAGGTGTTATAGGATTTTTGCTCTAAAATGACTGCCAGTAGTTCTTGAGTCATGAAAATGACTGTAGGGGCCGCTTTTGGCTCTAGTCGACCCTTGGCAAAGCTGCTACTCTCGGCGCGCTTTGTGACTTCTCGGCCTTGTAAAAAGCCAGACTCACCAATAAACAAACACCAATAATAATCGCATCAAATGCGGTGCTGAATTCGCGTTGCTGAGGAGTGGGCTTCCATGATCGAAGACTTTTGGAAGGATAAGTACCCCGCTGGAATTGCTGCCGACATCAATCCAGACGAGTACCCGAATATTCAGGCAGTGTTGAAGCAATCCTGCCAACGCTTCGCCGACAAACCGGCGTTCAGCAACCTGGGCAAAACCATCACCTACGGTGAACTGTACGAATTGTCCGGTGCGTTTGCCGCTTATCTGCAACAGCATACCGATTTGCAGCCCGGTGATCGAATCGCCGTGCAACTGCCCAACGTGTTGCAGTACCCGGTCGCCGTCTTCGGTGCCATCCGTGCCGGGCTGATCGTGGTCAACACCAACCCGCTGTACACCGCGCGGGAAATGGAACACCAATTCAACGACTCCGGTGCCAAGGCGCTGGTGTGCCTGGCGAACATGGCGCACCTGGCCGAAGCCGTGGTGCCGAAAACCGGCGTCAAACACGTCATCGTCACCGAAGTCGCCGACCTGCTGCCGCCGATCAAGCGCCTGCTGATCAACAGCGTCATCAAGTACGTGAAGAAAATGGTTCCGGCCTATCACCTGCCAAAAGCCGTCAAGTTCAACGACGTGCTGAGCAAGGGCCAGGGCCAGCCGGTTGCCGAAGCCAACCCGGACAGCGGCGATGTCGCGGTGCTGCAATACACCGGCGGCACAACCGGCGTGGCCAAGGGCGCGATGCTCACCCATCGCAACCTCGTTGCCAACATGCTGCAGTGCAAGGCGCTGATGGGCTCCAACCTCAATGAAGGTTGCGAGATCCTGATCACCCCGCTGCCGCTGTACCACATCTATGCGTTCACCTTTCATTGCATGGCGATGATGCTGATCGGCAACCACAACATCCTGATCAGCAACCCGCGCGACCTGCCGGCGATGGTCAAGGAACTGTCGAAGTGGAAGTTCAGCGGCTTCGTCGGCCTCAACACGCTGTTCGTGGCCCTGTGCAACAACGAAGGTTTCCGCAAGCTGGATTTCTCGGCGCTGAAAGTCACCCTGTCCGGCGGCATGGCCCTGCAACTGGCCGCGGCCGAGCGCTGGAAAGCGGTCACCGGTTGCCCTATCTGCGAAGGTTACGGCATGACCGAAACCAGCCCGGTGGCCACGGTCAACCCGATCCAGAACATCCAGATCGGTACCATCGGCATTCCGGTGCCGTCGACCCTGTGCAAAGTCATCGACGATGCCGGTGTCGAGCAGCCGCTGGGCGAAATCGGCGAGCTGTGCGTCAAGGGCCCGCAAGTGATGAAGGGTTACTGGCAGCGTCAGGAAGCCACCGACGAGATGCTCGACAGCGAAGGCTGGCTGAAGACCGGTGACATCGCGCTGATCCAGCCGGACGGCTACATGCGTATTGTCGATCGCAAGAAAGACATGATTCTGGTCTCCGGTTTCAACGTGTACCCGAACGAACTGGAAGACGTGCTGGCGGCCCTGCCGGGCGTGTTGCAGTGCGCGGCCATCGGCATTCCGGATGAGAAATCCGGCGAGGCGATCAAGATCTTCATCGTCGCCAAACCGGGCGTCACCCTGACCAAGGAAACGGTGATGGAGCACATGCGCGCCAACGTCACCGGCTACAAGGTGCCGCGTTCGGTGGAGTTCCGCGATGCGCTGCCGACCACCAACGTCGGCAAGATCCTGCGTCGCGAACTGCGCGACGAAGAGCTGAAGAAGATCAAGGCGAAGAGCGCCGCGTAAAACGAAAAGCCCCGCAGATGCGGGGCTTTTTGTTGGTGCAGAGCAGGGTCTGGATTATGCGGTGAACCTGCCCCTCACCCCAGCCCTCTCCCGAGGGAGAGGGAGCCGATCGGGGGCTGTTCAAAACCCGAGTTCGGCTCGATATCTCAGGTCGACGTACCTTGTCCAATCACCTCGGTCGGTCCCCTCTCCCTCTGGGAGAGGGCTAGGGTGAGGGGGGAGGGGCCCCCCGAAATCTTACTGACGGAACGGCGCGAAATTCACATTGGTGCCCGCCGGGCGCATGTCCTGCAGGTACGAGTCCTTGTCGGCGCTCAGTTCCAGGCTCAGGGCTGCCTTGCGTTTGCCTTCGTTGCGGATCACCAGGCCTTCGAGCTTTTCACGCAGGAACACGGTCGGCACTTTCAGGTGCAGCAGTTCGTCGGTGGCCGGGGTGTGCATCAACAGGTGAATCCACTCGTACTGACCGATCGCCAGTCGCGACACCGGCAAGTCGAACCACCAGATGTTGCGGTTGCGGTTCAGTTCGGCGAAGTGGCAGTTGTTGGTGCCGAGCACGGCACCGCCCAGTTCCTGGTTGCGACGGGCGATGGCCTGCTTTTTATCGAGTTTCATAACATTCCTGCGGGATCGGTTCTGTGGCGCATGGCGCCCTTATGGTGGGCATTCTCGTGGGTACGCTCGCAAACATAAAGCCCAACCTGCACGCCGCGACGAAATGAAGCCCTGAAAATAAATGAAACTTGGCGCAAACCGGGCCAGTCAATCATTACGTACTGACTTTTCCCCTTTAATGCACCAAGGAGAAACACCATGAGTAGCACAGGCGATAAAGTAAAAGGCATGGCCAACGAAGCGGTCGGCAACGTCAAGCAAGGTGTCGGCAAAGCCACCGACAACCAGAAGCTGCAAGCCGAGGGCAAACTGCAAGAGAAGAAAGGCGAGGCCCAGCAAGCGGTGGGCAAAGCCAAGGACGCGATCAAGAAAGGCGTCGACAAGGCTTGATCGAGCCTTGAACGAAACAACGAAGCGGCCATCCAAGGATGGCCGTTTTCGTGTCCCGTTCACATGCGGTCACGGATCACAGTGTTTCAAAGTCGCCAAGTAAGCTACTTTGATGAGAGAAAAACGGCCCCTGAGTCGCCACGACTTCAACCTGTTTTGCGGCGAAAGGAGACGCGAATGATTTTCCCCGACATGAAAGGTCTGCCCCTGCACCGGGTCATCGTGCGCACCGTCACCGAGTTCATGGAAGACGAGATGTCGACCTATGCCTCGGCACTGGCCTACCAGATGCTGTTTTCGCTGTTCCCGTTCATCCTGTTCCTGATTGCCCTGATCGGTTTCCTGCACCTGCCGGACTTCTTCTCCTGGCTGCGCCTGCAATCGGAACTGGTCCTGCCGCCCCAGGCGCTGGAGCAGGTCAACCCGGTGATCGATCAACTGCAGCAATCCAAGGGCGGGCTGCTCTCGGTGGGTATCGTCATCGCCCTGTACACCGCGTCTGCCGGCGTGCGCCTGATGATGAGCGCGATGAACGCCGCCTACGACGTGGTCGAGGGCCGGCCGATCTGGAAGCGCTTTCCGCTGTCGATCATCTACACCGTCGGCATTGCCGGCATGCTGTTGGCCGCTGCCGCGCTGATGGTGCTCGGCCCGCAGGTGATGGGCTGGATCGCCGCGCAGGTGGGGCTGGAAGAAGTCATCGTCACGGTGTGGACGATCGCCCGCTGGCCGGTGATCGTGATCCTGATGATGGTGGCCGTGGCGCTGATCTACTACGTGATGCCCGACGTCAAACAGGAGTTCCGCTTCATCACCCCGGGCTCGGTGCTGGCGGTGGTGGTGTGGATCATCGCGTCTCTGGGCTTCGCGTTCTACGTCAAGACATTCGCCAACTACAACGCCATGTATGGCAGCATCGGTGCGATCATCGTGCTGTTGCTGTATTTCTACATTTCCGCCGCCGTGTTGTTGCTCGGCGCAGAGATGAATGCGGTGATCGAACACATGTCCAACGAGGGCAAGGATCCGGGCGAGAAGGTCCCCGGCGAGCTCGATGAACATCCCAAACAACACGTTTCCGGCCTCGGGCGCGATCACTCGCTCAAGCCGAACACTGACGAAGCCTGATCATGATCCGTGAAATCCTGAAGATGGGCGACGAGCGCCTGCTGCGCATCGCCCCGCCAGTGCCAGCCGAAATGCTCGACAGCCCGGAACTGTGGCAACTGATCGATGACATGTTCCAGACCATGGAAAGCGTCGGCGGGGTCGGCCTGGCCGCGCCGCAGATCGGCGTCGACCTGCAACTGGTGATCTTCGGTTTCGAGCACAGCGAACGCTACCCGGACGCCGAAGCGGTGCCGCAGACGATCCTGATCAACCCGCTGATCACGCCGCTCAGTCCGTTGATGGAAGAGGGTTTTGAGGGCTGCCTGTCGGTGCCCGGCCTGCGGGGCGCGGTGGATCGTTATCAGCAGATTCGTTACGAAGGCGTCGACCCCAAGGGCGAGCCAATCGTGCGCGTGGCTTCGGGCTTTCACGCGCGGGTGGTGCAGCATGAATGCGATCACCTGATCGGGCGCCTGTACCCGTCTCGCATTACCGACTTCAGCAAGTTCGGTTTCACCGAAGTGATGTTCCCGGACCTTGATCCCAACGCTGACGACTGACTAGTCCGCGCGCGGCGCCAGCTCCATGGCAATCATCGGCTTGCTCCGCGCATAACGGCTCAAGCGCTCGGCCATGGCCTGGGGCAGGGCGGGGTCGAAGGTGAAGCCGCGCCGCTCGTAGAAACCGCGCAAGTCCGGGTGGCAGAACAGCCACACCGGCATATCCAGACCCTTCACTGCTTCGGCAATCAGCTGCGCGGCAATGCCTTGCTCACGGCAGGCCGGATCGACGAACAACCCGGTCAGCCAATGCCCGCCGAACACCGGCCGCAGACACAGCGCCGCCACGATTTCCTCCCGCCGCGCCACCCACAATTGCGCCTCGCGCACCGCTTTCATCGACGATTGATGCTGGCGGTAGAACTTGTTCATCAAGGGCCAGGACAGGTCGTCGAGCTGGCTGTAACGGATGTCGGTCATGAATCGGACTGCCGGTGCAAAAGCCGCGGATTATAAAACAACGTGCCCGCCGGGATAGGTGTATACCTGATCTCACATCCCCTCTGAGTGGAGTACGCATCATGTCCAAAGGTATGGATTCGAAGAAAGCCGCGAAGAAGAAACCGGCCAAGACCGCCATCGAGAAACGCCACGAGAAAAGGGCGAAAAAAGTCGACATCTTTGGCCATTGATCACGCCTTTCGGGAGCCCGGATCCGGGCTCCTGTCTTGTCCTTGAAAACAGCCTGCAAAAATAATCTGCAAGAATTGCCGTTGTCGTTGCACAGAAGGAATGGACTCCTTTTCCGAGCAACGCCATGGCCCATTACTTTGACGATCACCATCGTCAGCAAATCGAAACCCTGCGCCAGCGCTTCACCGCCCGCACTGAGTGGCCGACGTGGCTGCTGCTGATCGGCGTGTACGGCGGCTGGTTCGCGATTATGCTGGGCAGCGAACGGCTCGGCGTCTGGTGGAGCACGCTGCTGCTGATTCCGTTGCTGGTGCTGTGGCTGTCGGTGCAGCACGAATTGCTCCACGGTCATCCGACGCGCTGGACCTTCGTCAACAAAGTCCTCGGCTATGCGCCGTTTGCCGTGTGGTATCCGTACACGCTTTATCGCGACAGCCATTTGCAGCACCATCGCGACGAAGACCTGACGATCCCCGGCGTCGATCCTGAAAGCCGTTACCTGAGCGCCGAACGCTGGCAGGGCAGTTCGCTGTTCGAACGCAGCCTGCACTGGCTGAACAAAACCGTATTGGGCCGCTTCATTCTTGGCGCACCGCTGGTGTTGCTGGCGCTGGCCGGTGAAGAACTGCAACGTCTGAAATACCGCGAGCGCCAGGCCTGGCTGATGTGGCTGACCCACGGCGCCCTGACCGTGCTGATGCTGTTTTTCATCGCCCGCCATAGCGTGTTGCCGGTGTGGCATTACCTGTTTCTGATCAGCGTGCCGGCGCTGTCGATCGCGATGGTTCGCTCCTACTATGAACACCGGCCGCACATGCAACCGGAGCAGCGCACGGTGCTCAACGAAGCCGGATGGCCGTGGCGCTGGCTGTTCCTGAACCTGAATTTCCATCTGGTGCACCACGATTTGCCGAAGCTATCGTGGTACGACTTGCCCGAGGCCTACCGCATGCGCCGGGAACAATGGGTGGCGCGCAGCGGCGGATTTCTGGTGCAAGGTTATGGACAACTGTGGCGCCGGCACGGCATCAAGCCGATCGACAGCCCGCAGCATCCGTTTATTTGAGGCGACCATGACGTCAGGATACGCAGAACTGTTGATGTACATCGCACCCGAGCCGATCCGCGCGGCGAACGAGCGGTGGCTGGCGCGGATCCTCGAACACCTCGGCCGTTCCCGGCTCGATGCCGATGGCCTGTCGCTGCTGGAACTCTGGCGCTCGCCTGAGTTGCTGCTGACCCAGACCTGCGGCTATCCGCTGATGACCGCGCTGCGTGGGCAGGTGAGGATTGTCGGTCGTCCACGCTACGAATTGCCGGACGCCAGCGCCGGCAATCATTGCAGCCTGATCCTCGCCCGCACCGATGACCCGCGCCGCAGCCTGGCGGAATTCTTCGGCAGCCACGGGGTGATCAACAGCGAAGACTCCAACAGCGGCATGAATCTGTTGCGTCAGCGTCTGGCACCGTTGCACCGGGACGGCCAGTTTTTCGCCTCGGTCGGCATCAGTGGCGGACATCGCGAAAGCCTGCGCTGGTTGCGCGAAGACCGCGCCGATCTGGCGGCCATCGACAGCGTGACCTTTGCGTACCTGGCGCAGTACGCCGCCGAAGAGGTCAGCGGATTGCGGGTAGTGGCGCGCAGTGCGTTCAGCCCGACCTTGCCCTTTATCACTGCGGCCAGCACGACGGACCAGCAGATCGAACACCTGCGCCGGGCCATGAACCGCAGCCTCCAAGACCTGCCGGACGTGGCCCGCATCCTCGGTTTGCCCGACGTCCTGCCCGCCAGCGAAAGCGATTACCTCGTCCTGCTGGATTACCAGCGCGAGGCCGAGGAACTGGGTTATGGCCGCTTGCGTTAGTGGTTTCTTGTAATTCACTAATGGAATATAAAAATTCTTTTTAAGTATTTTTAACGCATAAGGCACCTTGCTAGGATCGCGCCACCGGACGACCGGACATTCAGCGACCCTTTACCAAGGAGCCCCCATGTCCGGCGCCGACTCATCCCATCGCAATCATGTGAACACGTTGTTTCGCGACCATTACCCGTGGTTGTGCACACGTCTGCGTCGGCAATCGAATGATGCGGCCACGGCCGAAGACATCGCCGCCGAAACCTTCGCGCAACTGCTCGAAGCGCCGGGCCTGACCGCCATCCGCGAACCCCGCGCCTTGCTCACCACCATCGCCCAACGCTTGTTGTACGAGCGCTGGCGGCGGGGCGATCTGGAGCGCCGGCATCTGCACCAACTGCAACAAGGCGACCTCGATCACGCGCCGTCTCCCGAAGAACTCGCCGGCCTGTCGCAGAGCCTCAAGCACCTGGACCGGACACTCCAACGCCTGCCGGGCAAGGTGCGCTCGACCTTTCTGCTGGCGCGCATCGACGGCCTGACCTACCCGCAAATCGCTGCCGAACTGGGCATCTCCCAGCGTTCGGTGAGCATGTACATGACCCGCTCCCAGGCCCTGTGCAACCGCCACAGCGCCAACCAAACCCTGATTTCCTCCCAGAACAAGAGGTCCGCATGAGATCGATCAAAACCCTGCTCGGCAGTTCGCTGCTGGCCCTGACTCTGACTGCCGGGCACGTTGTCGCCGCGGAAACAAAAGCGCCGATCCACTTCGGCGACATCACCTGGGAAAGCGGCAGTTTCATCACCGAAGTGCTGCGCCTGATCGTCGAAAAAGGCTACGGCTACCCGACCGATACGCTGCCGGGCAGCACCGTCAGCCTGGAAGCGGCGCTGGCAAAAAATGACATTCAAGTGATCGGCGAAGAGTGGGCCGGGCGCAGTCCGGCGTGGGTCAAGGCTGCCTCCGAGGGCAAGGTGTTCGGCCTCGGCGACACGGTGAAAGGCGCGACCGAAGGCTGGTGGGTGCCGGAATACGTGATCAAGGGTGACCCCGAGCGCGGGATCAAACCGCTGGCGCCGGAGCTGAAATCGGTGGCCGACCTGCCGCGCTACAAGGATGTGTTCAAGGACCCGGAAGACCCGACTCGCGGGCGGTTCCTCAACAGCCCGACCGGCTGGACCTCGGAGATCGTCAACAGCCAGAAGCTCAAGGCCTATGCGCTGAACGACAGCTTCGTCAACTTCCGCACCGGCTCCGGCGCGGCGCTGGATGCCGAGGTGGCGTCGTCGATCAAGCGCGGCAAACCGGTGCTGTTCTACTACTGGTCGCCGACGCCGCTGCTCGGTCGCTTCAAACTGGTGAAGCTGGAAGAGCCGCCGTTCGACGCCGAAGCCTGGAAAACCCTGGCCGATGCCAACAATCCCAATCCGAAAGGCACCCGTTCGATGCCGGCGAGCCTGGCGATTGGCGTGTCGGCGCCGTTCAAAGCGCAGTACCCGGAGCTGGTGACGTTCTTTGAGAAAGTCGATTTGCCGATCGATCTGCTGAACCAGACCCTGGCCGGGATGAGCGAGAAGCGCCAGCAGCCACGCCAGGTCGCCGAAGCATTCCTGCGCGACCAGCCGCAAGTTTGGAAGCCTTGGGTGCCTGGTGATGTGGCGGACAAGGTGAGCGGGAGTCTGTAGTTCTTTTCTGATATTTGTGTCGTTTCAAAAGTTGCCATTGCGAGTCAGTCGCAATGGCAACCAACACCCCCGCCGCTGAACCGTTTCTCGTCCGCTTCCTGTCCGAATTCCCTCAGTGCTGGCCGACTAGTGGCCTTGCGCAAGGCTTCGTGCTGTCTATGCTCATTCATAACTAACTATGTCGAACGCCATCCAATGCGCCTCGACCGCAAGCGGTTAGCCGTGAACAAAGCTGCCAGAGTGCGCAATTCAAGGCACCGACACTTGACCGACAAGGAGCTGTTTTTAAATGGAAGTTCTTCTGCATGTTAGGAATGGCCCGCCCGCGGGCTATCAAGAGAAGGATGTCTTGATTAGAGCGTCGCTGCATGGACTCTTTGATTAATCATCGTTTATCACCTGACAACTTCCTCCTGTGGAGGAATGCGTGTGCCTGTTCTGTGGAACGTAGTGGTGGATTCTGAAAGACCTGAACTTTCATCAAATCAAAGAACCGCGCGGAAGGTGATAGAGACATGTTCAACCTACATCACAAGGCTGACCTGCAGGAAATCGAACGCTTCAGTTGTGCCCTGACCGAAGCCAACGCCAAGTTGGAGGCGATCAGCCGTTCGATGGCAATGATCGAATTCACCCCCGAAGGCATTGTTCTGGATGCCAATGAGAACTTCTGCAAAACCATGGGCTACAGCGCCGAGGAAGTGCGTGGCAAACATCACCGGGTCTTTTGTGAAGAGGAGTTTTACCGCAGCGAGGAATACGCCAAGTTGTGGCGTGACCTTGCCCGTGGCGAACCCATCAGCGGGACTTTCCTGCGCTTGAACAAGCGCGGTCAGGAGATCTGGCTCGAGGCGAGCTACATGCCGGTGTATGGCCCGGACAAACAAGTCAGAAGCGTGATCAAAGTGGCGTCGGACATCACGGCGCGCGTGAACAAGGAAAAAGAAGAGGAAAGCATGCTCGCCGCCATCGGCCGTTCGATGGCAGTGATCGAGTTCACCCCGGAAGGCAATGTGATCACGGCCAACGACAACTTCCTCAAGACCATGCAGTACTCGCTCAACGAAATCGTCGGTCATCACCACAGTCTGTTTTGTCACCGGGTTGAAGCCGAATCCGCGCAGTACAAGGCATTTTGGGCTTCGCTCAATCGCGGCGAATATCACTCGCACCGGTTCGAGCGCAAGAACAAGTCCGGGCAGACCGTTTACCTCGAAGCCTCGTACAACCCGTTGTTCGACGCCAAGGGCCGGCTGTACAAAGTGGTGAAGTTCGCCAGCGATATCACCCACCAGATGACCACCTTGCAGACCGCTGCGGAATCGGCCCACAGCACCTCGGTACAAAACGACGCCTGCGCGCAAAAAGGCTCACAGGTCGTGCAGCAAACGGTGCAGATCATTCAGGACATTTCCCGCGACCTCAATGAAGCGGCGCTGAGCATCGATGCCGTCAGCAAGCAGTCGGACATCATCGGCACCATCGTTCAGACCATTCGCGGAATTGCCGACCAGACCAACCTGCTGGCGCTCAATGCGGCCATCGAGGCGGCGCGGGCGGGTGAGCACGGGCGTGGTTTTGCGGTGGTGGCGGACGAAGTGCGCAGCCTCGCGGCGCGGACCAGTCAGGCGACCCTGGAGATCGTCGACGTGGTGCGCAAGAACCATGAGTTGTCATTGAGCGCCGTGTCGAGCATGCAGTCGAGCCTGAGCCGCACCGGGCTCGGGGTGGAACTGGCGAACGAGGCGGGCGACGCGATCCGGGAGATTCAGCAGGGCTCGCGGCATGTGGTGGATGCGATCAGTCAGTTCAACGAGACGTTGCAGTTGAACTGACGGTTTCACGGCTGAAAAAAAGGATCCCCGTGGGGATCCTTTTTTATTGCGCCGCGTTTCAGATCTAGGCGAATCAGAGCGAAGCGAGGAACTTGTCCGCCGACTCGTCGCTGATCTTCGCCGAGTTGGCGTCCTGTTTGTTCTGCTTCTCGGCTTCGGCCAGCTTCATCTTGTCCTGCAGGCGCTCGGCGATCTCTTTGCCGATGGCCAGTTGTTGAGCCGGCGGCATGGCTTTGATGTCGTCTTCGGTCAGGCCCATTTCCTTGAGGATACTGTCGCGCAGACGCTGTTCCGGCGACTTGCTCATGTAGTCCTTGAACTCGTCCATGGCCGATGAGCCCGTGGATTTGGTCTGCGAAGTATCAGAGGTTTGCAGGGCGACGCGGGTCTTGGCGAAGGCTTCGTCGACGTTGTCGCTGATGCGCGTGGCTTCGCTGACTTGCTGGGTCGCCAGTTGGGTGGCCGATTCCTGCACTTTGGCGGTGGCTTCGGCGGTTTGCGCCTGGGCCTGGTTTTGCAGGGTCTGCAGCATCGCGCCGTGCAGGCCGCCTTGCAGACCAGCCGCTGCGGTGGCGGTTGCATCATCATTCAGCTGCTTGGGCAGGTGGATGATTTGCTGTTGTTTTGCACTGACCAACATGATGAATGAACCTGTAGGTAATGACTGTCAGCCCTAGGCAGCAATTACCGTGCCCATCGAATAAATCCTTTTGTTTCAATGGCTTGTTGTTTTGCGTGAACAGGCAAAGCGGTCATCCCTTGCCGGTGGGCGGCAGAGGATGACCGATGTCCGTCAGCGATGGGCAATGTTTTCCAGCGCCAGGTTGCGGGTGCGGGGGCCGAAATAGCCGATGGTCAACATCACGATCAACATGCTGGCGACGATGAATGCCAATACGCCGGGCGTGCCGAAGTGATCGAGGAACAGACCGATCAACAGGCTGCTGAACACTGTCGACAAGCGACTGAACGAGTAACAGAAGCCCACCGCCCGGGCGCGGATATTGGTGGGGAACAGTTCGCTCTGATAGGAGTGATAACTGAAGCTCAGCCAGGCATTGCAGAAGGTGATCATCACACCGCAGAAAATCAGGCCGAAGGCGCTGGTCTGCAACGCGAACAGGGTGCCGAAAGTCATGGCGCCCAGGGCCGAGCCGACGATCTGCCATTTGTTCTCGAAGCGGTTGGCGAATTTGACGAACAGCAACGGCCCGAGCGGGTAGGCGAGGGTGATGATGAACGCATACATCAGGCTGTGAGTGACGCTGACGCCCTGCCCGGAGAGCAGCGCCGGCAACCAGTTGCCGAAACCGAAGAAGCCGATGGCCTGGAAAATGTGAAAGACGATCAGCATCAATGCGCGGCGGCGGTACGGTGGCTGCCAGATATCGGCGAAACGGCCCTTGCCTTCGACATCGACGGCTACCGCTTCCGGCGCGTCCAGTGGCTGGCGGTGATCTTTTTCGCAGCGCACCTCGATGTCGTCGAGAATCCGGTTCGCCTCATCGAAACGGCCATGCTGGGCCAGCCAGCGCGGCGACTCCGGCAGACGCTTGCGCAGCCACCAGATAAAAAGCGCAAACACCGCGCTGGCCAACACCACCCAACGCCAGCCGGACACCCCGAACGGCGCCTGTGGCACCAGCCACCAGGACATCAGCGCCACCGCCGGCACCGACAGGAACTGCACGAAAAATGCGAAGGCAAACGCCGAACTGCGCATGCGCTTGGGCACCAGTTCCGAGAGGTAGGCGTCGATGGTTACCAACTCGATGCCGAGGCCGATGCCCACCAGAAAACGCATGCAGATGATCCCCAGCGCCGAACTCTGCACGCCCATCAGCACCGTGGCCACGGTGTACCAGACCAGCGCGAAAGTGAAGATCGCGCGCCGCCCGAACCGATCCGCCATCGGGCTCAGCAGGCTGGCGCCGAGAAACAGGCCGAGGAACGTCGCCGAAGCGAACGCGGCCTGATCGGAGAAACCGAACACGCCCTGATTGCCGGTGGCGAAGATGCCGTCGCGGATCAGGCCGGGGCTGATGTAGGCGGTCTGGAACAGGTCGTAGAGTTCGAAAAAACCACCGATCGACAGCAGCGCCACCAGCCGCCAGATCGTGGCCACTGCCGGGAGGCGGTCGATGCGGGCGGAAATCTCGGCGGCGCGTATCGGGTCGATGCCGTCGCGTTGCGCGGCGGGGGCGTGTGCAGTCATGGGCTGATCCATTTTTTATTGATGGAAAAGCTTAGCCTGCTATCGGAAATCAAGGATTGTTTATATCGGCGGTTGGCACGGGAAAACCGCCGATTTCTTGCAATATCCGCTTACCAATTAACGATTTATGTCGCGGGCTGTGGATCCGGCAATGCCGAGGCCGGAAGGCCGAACACCTTATCGAACAGCCAGTTGAACGCGAAGGTGTAGCAAGGGATGAACACGATCAGCGCCAGGTCTAGCAAAAAGGCCTGCACCAGACTGATGTTCATCCACCACGCGATCAGCGGAATAAGGAACACGATCAGCGTCAGCTGGAAGCCGACGGCGTGGGCAATGCGGCGTTTTACCGTGCGGGTGCGCGACACCTGGCGGCTTTCCCAGCGCTCGAACAGCGAGGTGTAGATGACGTTCCAGGTCACGGCGATGGTGGTGATGATCACCGCCAGTGGACCGGTGCTGCCGGGCGAAGTGCCGGACAACAGGGCCAGGCCGAGGGCCGAGAAGGTCATGCCGATCACTTCATAGAGCGACACATAGACCAGTTTGCGTTTGACGCCTTGCATGGGGAATTGCCTCTTTCTTGCGACTTGTGGCCAGTGGGGCTGGCGAAGGCGACGAAAGATAGCTTCAATGAAGGTGACAGAAAAAGTCAGTAGCTTTCAGTTTTATTGATAGGTGTGAGAAGTGAATTTCAACAGCGAAAGCATCGAACTGTTTCTCGCCGTGATCGAGCGCGGCTCGTTTTCCGCCGCTGCCAGGGCATTGGGCAAAGTCCCGTCGGCGGTGAGCATGGCCATCGGCAATCTGGAGGCCGAACTCGGTTACTCGCTGTTTGATCGCAGTCACCGCGAACCGCAACCCACGGCGATGGCGCTGTCGCTGGTGCCCCATGCGCGGCTGATCGCCGATCAGCTCAAGCAATTGCAGGTGCACGCGGTGCAGTTGTCGCTGGGGCTGGAGAGCAAATTGTCGATTGGCGTGGCGGCGGATATCGATCGCCGACGGTTGCTGACGGCGATCAAGGACCTCAGCGAGCGCCATCCGCTGCTCGACATCGAAGTGCTGACCGCGCCGCAGGATGATGTGCTGGCGATGCTCCACAGCGGTCGGATCAGCGTGTGCCTTGCGTTCGCCGGGTTGAGCGTGAATGTGCTGGAGCGCTTTCAGTTTGTCGGCAGTGAACGGATGATCGCCACGCTGGCGGCGGACAGCCCGTTGTTGCAGGGGCAGGATCTGTTTCTCGAGGATCTGGTGCATGTGCGGCAGATCGTGGTCGGCAGTCGCGATCTGCCGATCAGCGAAACCCGGCCGCTGGTGGCCGAATCCCACTGGCGCACCGATAACCTGGAAACGGCGCTGGAGATGGTCGAGGCAGGGTTGGGCTGGGGCAATTTTCCGCTGTCGGTGGTGCAGCCGTGGCTCGATAGCGGACGGCTGAAACGGCTGAATTTTCGCAACATCGAAAACGGCCTGGTGCTGCCGGTGCACGCGGTGTGGCTCAAGAGCCAGCCGCTGCAGAAGGGCGCGCTGGCTCTGGTGGAGTTGCTGGGCGGTTGAGTCAGGTGCTCTCGCGAATCTTCAGCTCGAACCCCATGTCTTCGACCGGCCGCGCCACGCTGTTGCCGGCCATCAGCGTCAGCATCTGCTCCGCCGCACGCTTGCCGATCGCTTCGCGGGGCGTGTTGATGCTGCTCAGGCGCGGCACCATGTGTTCCGACATCGGCAGGTCGTTGAAGCCGAGGATCGCCACTTGCTCGGGGATCCTGATCCCGTTGCGCAGCGCTTCGAGCAATGCGCCCTGAGCCAGGTCGTCGTTGCCGAAGAAGATCGCATCGACATCCGGATGCGCCGCCAGCAGTTGCAGGAACAACTCGCCGCCCAGGCCCACGGACGATGAACGCGGGGTCAGCACTTCCAGATCCGGGTCGTAACGGCCGGCTTTCTGTAGCGCTTTGCGAAAGCCTTCACCACGCAGCAACGTGCGCTGGTCAAGCTGTGCGCCGATGTACGCCAGACGCTTGCGGCCACGGGACAGCAAATGTTCGGCAGCCGTTTCCCCGGCGCTGAGCTGCGAGAAACCGACACAGTTCACCCCGGCGGCGCTGTCCAGCTCCATCATGTACACGCAGGGAATGTTGCTGGCCTCGATCATCCGCCGCGAGCTTTCGGTTCGGTCGAAGCCGGTCAGCAGCAAACCGCGTGGCTGATAGGCCATGTAGTTGCGCAGCAGATTTTCTTCTTCGTCGCGGGAATAGTGGAAGTTGCCGATCAGCACTTCGAAGCCTTTGGGTGTCAGTACCCGATGAATGGCTTCCAGGGTGTCGATGAATAAAAGGTTGGACAGCGAAGGCACCAGAACCACCACTGAATGGCTCTGGGCCGAGGCCAGAGCGCGGGCGGCGGGGTTGACCACATAGTTGAGTTCCAGCGCGGCTTTCTGGACTTTTTCCACCAATTCGGTGGCGACCGTGCTGACCCCACGCAGGGCGCGGGAAGCGGTAATCGGGCTGACGCCGGCCAGACGGGCGACTTCATTAAGGGTGGGACGGCCGGTGGTGCGGGTGTTTTTATCGTTTTTAGGGGTGGTCATCGGGCGGCTTGCCAAACAAAAATCAAGGCACTAAGGTAGCGCTGTCCTTATGCAGCTGCAAATGCGTAAGCGAGGTCCTGCCTGATCCTCGCTTTTTGGCGTCGGGAACAAACCTGCTGCAACCCAAAAAAACGACAAGAAGGCGTCGGCAACTTCTGCCTGTGCACTAGAGTCATAGCTAGCAAAGGTAGCGCTGTCTGCGCGCTGAGGTGTTACATGAATCATCCCATCACCGCCCTGGTCATCATGGGCGTTGCCGGTTGCGGCAAGACGTGCGTCAGCGAGGCCCTGTGCCAATTGAGCGGCGCCACTGCCATTGAAGGCGATACTTTCCATCCGGCCGCGAACATCGAAAAGATGAGCGCGGGGATCCCCCTGAATGACGAAGACCGTGCCGGCTGGCTCGACAGCCTGTGCGACGAACTGCGTCGCGTCGATGCCCTGGGCGAACGCCCGGTGCTGACCTGCTCGGCCCTCAAGCACATTTATCGCGAACGTCTGCGCAGCGCCTTGCCGGGCCTGGGCTTCGTGTTCCTCGAATTGACGCCGGAAGTGGCCGCCGAACGTGTGTCCCACCGTCCGGGCCACTTCATGCCGGCCACCCTGATCGAAAGCCAGTTCGCCACCCTCGAATCGCCCAAGGGCGAGCCGTTGACCCTGGCCCTGAATGCTTCGATCCACAGCGTTGAAGAACTGGCGTCGCAAGCCCACGTCTGGTGGCAGGCCCATGGCCTGAAACAGGCGGTATGAGTGTGATTGCGAAGATAGCGCTGTCCTTTCGACTTCTGATTAACCCGCTTTAATAACAACAACAAACCAGGAGACACCCCCAATGTTTGGCATGTCCCATGACGCCTATCTGCTGCTCGATGCAGTGGTTACGGTGATCGGACTCATCGTCCTGATCACCAAATTCAAGATTCACCCCTTCATTGCCCTGACCATCGCCGCCGCGTTCCTCGGCCTGACGTCCGGCATGCCGATCGGCACCATCATCAAGGCGTTCCAGGACGGCTTCGGTGGCGTGCTCGGTTTCGTCGGCATCATCCTTGCGCTGGGTACGATGCTCGGCAAGATGATGGCCGAATCCGGCGGTGCCGATCAGATCGCCCAGACTCTGATCCGCGCGTTCGGCAAGGACAAGGTCCAGTGGGCGATGATGTTCGCCGCGTTCCTGGTGGGCATTCCGCTGTTCTTCGAAATCGGTTTCGTGCTGCTGATTCCGCTGGTGTTCATCGTGGCTCGCCGCACCGGCGTGTCGATCATCAAGATCGGTATCCCGCTGCTCGCCGGCCTGTCCGCCGTGCACGGTCTGGTGCCGCCGCACCCGGGTCCGCTGCTGGCCATCGGCGTGTTCGGTGCCGACATCGGCAAGACCATTCTGTACGGTCTGATCGTCGCGCTGCCGACCGCCATCATTGCCGGTCCGATCTTCGGTACGTTCATCGCCAAGCACATTCCCGGTACGCCGAATCAGGAGCTGGTCGATCAACTGGCCCGTGAGTCGGACTCGCAGGAGCTGCCAAGCTTCGGCATCACCCTCGTCACCGTGCTGCTGCCGGTGTTCCTGATGCTGCTGAAAACCTTCGCCGACGTGGCGCTGCCGGACGGTCATTTCTTCCGCACCTGGATGGACATGATCGGTCACCCGATTTCGGCGCTGCTGCTGGCATTGCTGCTGTCGCTGTACACCTTCGGCTACAAGCAGGGCATCGGTTCTCAGCAGATGCTCAAATGGCTCGACGCGAGCCTGGCGCCAACTGCCGCGATCATCCTGATCATCGGTGCCGGCGGTGGCTTCAAGCAGATGCTGGTGACCAGCGGCGTGGGTGACGTGATCGGCCACATGGCGGTCAGCGCGCAGATCTCGCCGATCCTGCTTGCGTGGCTGGTGGCGGCGGTGATCCGCATCGCGACCGGTTCGGCCACCGTGGCGACCATCACGGGCGCGGGCATTGTGGTGCCGGTGGTGGGGATGATCCCGGGCGTGAACCGTGAGCTGCTGGTGCTGGCCACCGGTGCCGGTTCCCTGATCCTGTCCCACGTCAACGACGCCGGTTTCTGGCTGGTGAAGCAGTACTTCAACATGACCGTGGCCGAGACCTTCAAGACCTGGACGGCGATGGAAACCATCCTGTCGGTGGTGGGTCTGGGCTTTATTCTGTTGTTGTCGCTGTTCGTCTAAGGGTCTCTTCGTTTAAGAAGATGCAGGCACAAAAAAACCGCAGCGATGCGGTTTTTTTGTGGGTGCAATTCGCGAGTTACTTGGTGCCCAAGCCATCCGCCCGGAACATCCCGCGAATCCCGCGTACCGCCTGGCGAATCCGGTCCTGGTTCTCGATCAGCGCAAAGCGCACGTGATCATCGCCGTACTCGCCAAAGCCGACACCCGGCGAGACGCAGACCTTGGCCTCGGCCAGCAGTTTCTTGGCGAATTCCAGCGAACCGAGGTGCGCGTAGGCGTCGGGAATCTTCGCCCAGACGTACATCGAAGCTTTCGGGTTCTCGACCATCCAGCCCAGTTCATGCAGGCCTTTGACCAGCACATTGCGGCGTTGGCGATACTGTTCTGCGATGTCGCGCACGCATTGCTGATCACCTTCCAGCGCAGCAATCGCGGCCACCTGCAGCGGGGTGAACGTGCCGTAGTCGTGGTAGCTCTTGATCCGCGCCAGGGCGCTGACCAGTTCCGGGTTGCCGACCATGAAGCCGATCCGCCAACCCGCCATGTTGTAGCTCTTGGACAGGGTGAAGAATTCCACCGCGATGTCCTTGGCGCCCGGCACCTGCATGATCGACGGGGCTTTCCAGCCGTCGTAGACGATGTCGGCGTAGGCCAGATCATGCACCACCAGTACGTCGTACTGTTTGGCGAGGGCGATCACCCGCTCGAAGAAATCCAGCTCCACGCACTGCGCGGTCGGGTTGGACGGGAAGCCCAAAATCATCATCTTCGGTTTCGGGATCGAGCCGCGAATCGCCCGTTCCAGCTCGGCGAAGAAGTCCACGCCCGGCACCAGCGGCACCGACCGCACCTGGGCGCCGGCAATCACGGCACCGTAGATGTGGATCGGGTAGCTCGGGTTAGGCACCAGCACGGTGTCGCCCTGATCCAGGGTCGCCAGCATCAGGTGCGCCAGGCCTTCCTTGGAACCGATGGTGACGATGGCTTCGCTTTCCGGGTCGATCTCGACCTCGTAGCGTTCCTTGTACCAGTTGGAAATCGCCCGGCGCAGGCGCGGAATGCCCTTGGACGTGGAGTAACCGTGGGTGTCTTCGCGTTGTGCAACCTGCACCAGTTTTTCAACGATGTGCGGCGGCGTGGCGCCGTCGGGGTTGCCCATGCTCAAGTCGATGATGTCTTCGCCACGACGTCGGGCGGCCATCTTCAGCTCGGCAGTGATGTTGAAAACGTAAGGGGGGAGTCGATCTATGCGCGCAAAGCGGCGCGGCGAACCTTGTTCAGCCATTGTTGCCTCGGATAACGTAAGCGCCCGGAACCGTCCGAGCGACGCTGGTCACTGCGGTGACCTGTGGCGGACGATAAGGTCAGCGATGGCATACTGTCCAGAGCCTTTGTAAACAAATTTTTCCCAAGGAAATCGGTTGATGGAATTTACCAGTGGCTTCTTGCTGAGCCTTTCGCTGTGCCTGGATATCGGCGTGGCCAACATCGCGATGATCACCCTGGCGATGCAGCGCGGCTATTTTCAAGGCTTCGCGCTGGGCCTCGGCACCTGCGTCGGCGATCTGATCTACGCGGTGCTGGCGCTGGCCGGAATGACCGTTCTGCTGCAATACGAAACCGTGCGCTGGGTGCTGTGGATCGGCGGTTCAGCGCTGTTGATCTACTTCGCGGCGAAGATGATCTATTCGGCGATCCACCACGAGGCGCAACTGGCGGCGACCGCCGAGGTCGGCCAGAACTCCCATCGCAAGGAATTCTTCCGTGGGATTTTTCTCGCCATGTCGTCGCCGAGCGCCATCCTCTGGTTCGCGGCAGTGGGCGGCACGTTGATCGCCCGCTCAGGTGGCGGCGGTCCTTTGAGCTCGGCGCTGTTCCTCGGCGGCTTCCTGTGCGCCGGGCTGTTGTGGTCGGCGGGGCTGTGCTTCGCTGCGAGCCATGGCGGCAAGTTGCTGGGCGACAAACTGCTGCGCTATTCCTATATGGCATCTGCAGCGATCTTCTGCTATTTCGCGGTCTACGTGATCGTATCCGGTTATAACGAGTTCGTCGGTTCGGGCGCCGCCGAGGCCCTGCATACGCTGTAAATGTGCGAATCGGGTTTGGCTTCTATACTCCCAGCCGAACCCACTTTTTTCGTTCAAGGAGTCGAGTCATGGATGAGCAAAAACGCGTCGAAGTGGCTGAACCTCGCTTCGAACATGGACATTTCCTGCTGATTGCAGGTTTTCGCGATCGCTTTACCAAAGAGACTGTTCAAGACATTCCCGCGCTGTGGGAAAAACTGATCCCGCACATCGGAAATATTCCGGGGCAGAAGGGTGAAGTGACCTACGGCGTTTGCAGCAATTTCGACGGCAACGGCGGTTTCGATTACATGGCCGGGGTCGAGATCAGGAAGCTGGATGACTTCCCGCAGGAAAAGTATCCGTGGATCGAAATCCTGCCACGCCAGTACGCGGTGTTCGAACACAAGGGTTCGCTGGATCAGCTGCCGCAGACCATTGATTACATCTACAACACCTGGCTGCCGGCGTCCGACTACAAAGGGCTCAACGCCCCGGAGCTGGAACGCTACAGCGCGGACTTCAATCCGAAAACCAATACCGGCAAGCTGGAAATCTGCGTCCCGGTGGAAAAGAAAACCTGATCGGCAACCGGCAGCGCGAACCTGCTTCGCGCTGCCGTCGAGCCTTACTTGCCCTTGATCCGTCGCGCCCGCAACAGGTCGATGCCCAGGGTAATGAAGCCGAAGAAGCTGATGCCCAACACCATCAACAAACCGATCTCAACGCTGCTCATAAACGGTTCCCTCCTCGGGTGATCAGAGACAGGCGTCAGAAATAGACCGTCCCGAACCCGAAGAAAAGCGCTTATACGCAGGCTTTACGCCCCCTGCGCGGATCGATATGAACACCTTATTCCTTTATCCTTGGCGGCCCTGATTCCAAAGATTTCGAGCCGCCATGAACACCGTCATCCGCCACGTCACCGCCACCGACCTGGACCGCTGCTACGCCATCGAAACCCTCGCCTACGAGGGCGACGAAGCCGCGACCCGCGAGAAGATTGCCACGCGCATCGCCACCTGGCCGGACGGTTTTATCGTCGCCGAGGTGGACGGGCAGGTGGCCGGATTCATCAACTCCGGTGCGGCGTTTGATGTGCAGATGTCCGACGAGGCATTCAAGGAACTGATCGGCCACGACCCGGCCGGGCCGAACGTGGTGATCATGTCGGTGGTGGTGCACCCGGATTATCAGGGCCTGGGTCTGGCCAAGCATCTGCTGGGTGAATTCATCGAGCGCATGCGTGAGCAGGGCAAGGCGACGATTCACCTGATGTGCAAGGAACGGCACATCCCGCTGTACGCCGGATTCGGTTTTGCCTACATCAAACCGTCCGAGTCCGACCACGGCGGGATGGCGTGGCACGAGATGATCCTGACTCTGTAAGTCATTACGCGGAACCTGTGGGAGCTGGCTTGCCAGCGATAGCGGTGGTTCAGTCGACATCAATGTTTGATGTGCCGACGCCTTCGCTGGCAAGCCAGCTCCCACAGGGTTTTGCAGTGTTTTTAGTTCTGAGTTTAGTAAAGGGTGTCACGCACCCGCGCCGGGGCCTCGCGATCATAGGCCTCGGCATCGAACTGCCCATCATTCAGACGCTTGTGAAACGCGCCAGCAGTAGGCAGCGCAGAACGTGGCAAGTGAGTTTCCGGATTCCATGCATCCGAACGCACAAACGCTTTCGAGCAATGAAAGAACGCCGCCTCCACCGTCACCAGCAACACCGTGCGCGCCGGTTTGCCGTTGACCGCAAAGCTTTCCAGTAACGCCGGATCAGCGCTGATGGTCGCCGTACCGTTGACCCGCAACGTCTCGCCAATCCCCGGAATGATGAACAGCAGCGACACTCGCGGATCGTGCAGCACGTTGCGCAAGGTATCGATGCGGTTGTTGCCCGGGCGATCCGGCAGAGCAAGCGTGCGCTCGTCGATGATCCGCACAAACCCCGGCGCATCGCCGCGCGGTGAACCGTCGATGCCGTCGGCACCCACCGAGCTGACAATCACCAGCGGCGAAACCCGGACCATCGCCTGATAGTCCTCGTTGAGAAAACCGATCTGCTTGCGCACCGCCCGTTCGTGAGGCCGTCCGTAAATGGCTTCCAGCGCTTCGATTGAATCGATCATCGTTGCTCCCTCGACGATTAGAAGAACAGCCCCATGCGCCGCTCGTAGCCGATGCGGCCCTTGTACGCTTCGCCGCTGTCGACGAAGCCGTACTTGGCATACAGCGCAATCGCGGCGTCGTTGTCGGCGTCCACCGACAGTTCCAGCCCTTTGATCTCTGGCCAGGCCTGGCGCGCAACTTCCGGCAACGCCAGCAGACAGGCTCTGCCGTAACCCTTGCCCTGGGCGCGGTGATCGACTTGCAACGCATGCAGGGTGGCACTGTGTTTATCGGCCCATTCCGGCAGAACCGGCGGGCGTTTGAGCAGCAGAAAGGCCACCGGCACGTCTTCGGCCAGCAGCGCAAAACCTTTCACGCCGGGGCCGGGTTTTGACAGCAGCGTGTGGAGGGCGCCGTGGATGTCGCCGGAGAACTTGATCTGCTCGGCGTGGATTTCAATGGCCTCGACCTGTTGGCGTTGGGTGGCGTTCAGGCTTTCGTAAGGCACGAGTCGGGCTGACACGGGAATTTCCTTTTTCCTACAAAGATGAGCCTCGGATTCTAGCGATTTTGTCCTCTTCGGAAATTTTTTGTTTCGGTTGTCGATCCGGCAAATCGCCGAACGACTAAGGGTGTCTTCACAACAAAAACCAGGGAGAAACCCCATGAGTACGCAAGCGCAGATTCAAACCCTGATCGACACCTACCGCGAGGCGGTGATGACCAAGGACGTGGAAAAAGTCATGGGCCTGTACGCCGACGACATCGTTTCCTTCGATGCGATCAAGGCCCTGCAATTCAAGGGCAAACCGGCCTACCGCGCGCACTGGGTGGATTGCATGGAAATGTGCCCCGGCCCGCACATTTTCGAGTTCCATGAAATCGCCATCGAGACCGCCGACAACATCGCCTTCGCCCACTGGGTCGCCAACTGCGGCGGGACCAATGAAAAGGGCGAAACCCAGAGTTGCTGGATGCGCGTCACCGCGTGCTACCGGCAGATCGGCGGGGCGTGGAAGATCGCCCACGAACACTGGTCGGCACCGTTCGACCCGATGAGCGGCGCGACCCTGTTCGATGTGAAACCCTGATCTTCAGCCATAGTTGATCCGTCCGATTCAGGAGAACGCCATGAAGTATTTATGCCTGGTCTACAGCGATGAGCGCCTGCTGCATTCGTCGCCCGACAGCCCGGAAGATGCCGAGTGCTGGGCCTACGCCGAGTCGATCCAGGACAGCGGCCGGATGGTCGCCGCCGAAGCGCTGGAATCGGTGCAGACCGCCACCACGGTGCGCATGCGCAACGGCAAGCTGTCGATCACCGACGGCCCGTTCGCCGAGACCAAGGAGCAACTGGCGGGTTTCTACCTGATCGACGCGCGGGATCTCAACGAAGCGATTCAGGTCGCCGGCAACATTCCGGCGGCCCGGGTCGGCAGCGTCGAAGTGCGTCCCGTGCGCCAGTTGAATGTCTGAGGTCCGGGCGCGGGTCGAGCAGGTCTATCGCGAAGACTCGCGGCGGATCCTCGCGACCCTGATCCGCCTGCTCGGCGATTTCGACCTCGCCGAAGAAGCCTTGCACGAGGCGTTCTTCGTCGCGGTCGAGCGCTGGCAGCGCGACGGCGTGCCGGACAATCCGCGAACCTGGCTGGTGTCCACCGGGCGCTTCAAGGCGATCGACGTGTTGCGCCGTCGTGCACGATTCAAGGCCTCGCACCCGTTATTGCTGGCGCAACTGGAAGAACTGGAACAGTCCGAATGGGACGCTGAAGACGTGGAAGACGATCGCTTGCGCCTGATCTTCACCTGCTGCCACCCGGCGCTGGCGGCAGATGCGCAAGTGCCGCTGACCCTGCGTGAAGTCTGCGACCTCACCACCGAAGAAATCGCCCGGGCATTCCTCTCGGCGCCGGCAGCGATTGCCCAGCGCATCGTGCGGGCCAAGGCGAAGATTCGCGATGCGAAAATCCCCTATCAAGTGCCGAGCCTGAGCGAATTGCCCGAACGCCTCGACAGTGTGTTGCGGGTGATTTATCTGGTGTTCAACGAGGGTTATTCGGCGTCCGGCGGCGCCCAGGTGACCCGCGAAGACCTGACCCGCGAGGCGATCCGCCTTGGGCGGTTGTTGCTGGAGTTGTTGCCGGATCCGGAGGTCATGGGGTTGCTGGCGTTGATGTTGTTGCATGAATCGCGGCGGTCGGCGAGGTCGACACCGGATGGGGAATTGATTCTGCTGGATGATCAGGATCGCGGATTGTGGAATGCCGAGCTGATTGTCGAAGGCTGCGACCTGGTGGAAAAGGCGCTGACCACGGGACGTTTCGGGCCGTACTGCCTGCAGGCGGCGATTGCGGCGGTGCACGCCGAAGCGCCGACGGCGGGGGAGACGGACTGGGAACAGATCGTCGGGCTGTATGACGTTTTGTTGCGGGCGGTGCCGTCGCCGGTGATCGAGTTGAACCGGGCGGTGGCGGTGGCCAAGCGTGATGGCGCGCTGGCGGGGTTGACCTTGATTGAGGGGATTCTGGGGCGCGGGGAGTTGCAGGATTACCACTTGGCGCATTCGGCGCGGGCGGAACTCTGTCGGCAGTTGGGGCGGGTTGAGGAGGCTAGGGCGGCTTATTCGCGGGCGCTGGAGTTGACGCGGCAGGAGCCGGAGCGACGGTTTATTGAAGGGCGGCTTTCGGCTTTGGATCGCTTGCCCTCACCCTAGCCCTCTCCCAGAGGTAGAGGGGACCGATCCGGGGATATTGGAGAGATACGCCGACGTGAGCGATTCTCCGTGAATCCATAAACGACCAGATCTTTCAGGTCTGACTCTCACGTAAGTCACCTCGACGCCGACGTGAACTAATTCGCCGTGAGTCCATAATCGACTCGATTTTTCAGGTCGATGTATGACGCGAGACACCTCGGTCGTCTCCCTCTCCCTCCGGGAGAGGGCTGGGCGGGCGGCGTTCCGATGAGGGAGCTTTTGCTTTTGCCTTTCGGCTTTAGGCCTGTTGGCGTGTCGCAGCCATCACAATCTCGCGAATACAAACCCCCTGCGGCTGCCCATACGCATAAGCAATCGCCGTCGCCACATCCTCGGCACTCAACACCGTCCCACCCATGTCCTGCTTCCAGGCCTGATACCCGGTCTTGATCACCTCATCCGTGGTGTGGCTCAGCAACTCGGTCTCCACCGCACCCGGCGCAATCGTGGTCACCCGGACGTTATGCGGCGACAACTCTTCACGCAGATTCTCCGACAACCCATGCACGGCAAACTTGGTGCCGACATACGCCACATGATTCGGAAACGTCTTGCGCCCGGCCACCGAGCTGACGTTGATAATCGTGCCGTGCTTGCGCTCGATCATCCCGGCGACCACCGCGTGCACGCCGTTGAGCAGGCCTTTCACGTTGACGTCGAGCATCTGGTCCCACTGCGCCGGATCCTGTTTGCTCATCTCGCCCAGCAGCATCACCCCAGCGTTGTTGATCAGCGCATCGGCCGGACCGAACTGTGCTTCCGCTTCGGCCACAGCGGCCAGCAATGTGGCGCGGTCGGTGATGTCGACGCGGCGGCTGAGGGTGTTCGGCAGTGCCAGTGCTTCAAGGCGTTCGATGCGTCGAGCCAGCAACAATAGAGGATGGCCGGCAGCGCTCAAGCGGCGGGCGGTGGCTTCGCCGATGCCCGAGCTGGCGCCGGTGATGATGATCAATGGCTTGCTCATGGTTGAACTCCTGAGATAAGAAAAACAAATAACCAGATTCGTGACGCAGTATATTTAGCCCGCTGGAGGCTGAAAAATGCCTTATTCCTCTGTCTGCTATCGGAATCTCCTATGGATATCCGCCATCTCAAAGCCTTCCTCGCGGTGTTCGAGGAACGCAACATCACCGCCGCCGCACAACGGCTGTTCATCAGTCAGCCCACGTTGTCGGTGACCATCAAACAGCTGGAAGAAGAACTCGGCGCGACGCTGTTCGTGCGTCAGCCCCGTGGCGTGGAAGTCAGCGACGAAGCGCGGCTGCTGTATCCGCAGGCACGCCGGATGGTGGCCGAGTCCGAGGCGCTGAGCCGGATGTTTCGCGGCCGCGAAAACCGTGCGCCGCTGACCCTCGGCATCGAGGGCGACATCGCCGCCAGCCATATCGAAGCCTTTGTGCGCATGGCCCATCAGGCGTTGCCCAATCTGTTGCTGACCCTGGAAGAGGGCTGTCACGGCGATGGTCGATTGGCGGTCGAGGAAATGTGCTGCGAGGACGAACTGTTCCTGCCGCTGTGGGAAGAATCCTATGTGATGGCGCTGCCCCTCGACCATCCGATGGCCAACGCGCAGGCGGGCTGGGCGCCCATCGAGGACTGGATCACCTGCCCGCAACATCCGTCCCATCAGCGGTTGATGGCGCTGTACGGGCGCTCGCCCGAAACGGTGGCGGGGCATGCCGGTTCACTGCAACAGGCGTTGCACATGGTGGCGGCGGGTGTTGGCGTGGCGATGTTGCCGCAGTCGCTGGTCAGCGGGCATGAACGCATCGTCGTGCGCGCGCTGCACCTGCCGGCACCGACCCGGCGGGTAGGATTGTGCTATGCGGCGCAGGCGTTGGAGCTGCCGACGATGCGCGGGTTGCACGAGTATTTTCAGGTGAACCGCCCGGCAGCCATCGAAGCCGCCTGAGCTACTCCAGCATCTTGCTCAACAACCAGCTTCCCGCCGGCCCCGGCGGGTACAGCCGCGACCACAGCGCATCAACGAACACCGGTTTCGGCCAGCCGCGCACCTTCAGTTCCACCAGCAAGTCATTGCCGAAACGTTCCACTAGCCAGCGCGGCAGCGGCGCCCAGCCGAAACCTTTTTCGGCCATTTCCAGCAGCATCAGATAACTCGGCGCCGACCACACCCGACCTTTGCCGCGACTGTCATAGGGATTGACGATGGTGGCCAGGCGCAGCTCGCGATGCTGCTCAAGAACCGTTTGATCGATGGATTCCTGAGTCGCCAGCGGATGCCCACGCCCCACAAACAAGGCGATTTCCGTGCGTTCGGCGACGGTCGCGGTCGCCAGGTCCGGCGGGTAGTTGTCCTGCATCTCGGCGAACGCCAGGTGCGCCCGGCCGCGCTGCACCAGTTCGACCAGGTCATCGCATTCGGCGATCAGGCATTCCAGCTCCAGATCCGGATAGCGCTGCTCGAAACCCACCAGCGCCGCCTCGAATCGGTCGGACTGATAAGTGTCGGAAATCGCCACCGTGAGTTTCGGCTCGACGCCCTGAGCCAATTGCCGGGCGGTCATTTCCAGCCGGCTGGTGGCCGACAGAATCGCCTCGGCCCGTTGCAGCATCACGTGGCCGGCCGGGGTCAGAGTCGGTTTGCGGCTGCTGCGGTCGAACAGGATCAGATCCAGATCAATCTCAAGACTGGCCACCGCCGCACTCACCGTCGACTGACTGCGCCCGAGTTTGCGCGCTGCTGCCGAAAACGAACCTTGAGTCGCCGCCTGGACAAACGCCAGCAACACTTCCTGAGACGCCATGAACTATCGCCTTGATCGATGGTTATTGGTTATGAAGTATCGGTGTGGTGCTGGATCATGGCAACCATCTTCACAGAGGACTTCGGCCATGACTGCCAACAAATCCATCACTGAACGTATCTTCCAGGCCATCGGTTTCGAACTGCTGGCGATCCTGATCTGTACCCCGCTGCTGGCGTGGATCATGGGCAAACCGCTGGTCGAAATGGGCGCTGTCACGATCGCCATCGCGATGCTGGCCCTGGGTTGGAACGTGGTGTTCAACGGCTTCTTCGACCGCATGCTCAAGCGCTGGAACATCGCCCACAACGCCTGGGTGCGAGTGGCGCACGCGCTGCTGTTCGAGGGCGGGTTGATCGTGATGGGCGTGCCGCTGATTGCCTGGTGGCTGTCGGTCAGCCTGTGGCAGGCGTTCCTGCTCGACATCGGCGTGCTGCTGTTCTTCCTGCCGTACACCTACGTCTACCACTGGGGTTATGACGTGGTGCGCGAGCGGCTGGTGATGCGCAGCGTCTGCCAGAGCTGAAAACAAAAAATCGCCGCCTGTGAGGGCTGCGATTTTTTTGTCCGGGATTTTTGCAGGGTTTAGAGAAACATCCCGCCCGACGCTTCAATCCGCTGACCGTTGATCCACTGCGCGCCCGGCGACAGCAGCAGCGCCAGCGCACCGCCAATGTCATCCGGCTGCCCGGCACGGCCCAGCGCGGTGTTGCTGGCGACCATCGCGTTCAGCGCCGAATTGTCGCGCACCGCGCCGCCGCCGAAGTCGGTTTCGATGGCGCCCGGTGCCAGGATATTCACGGCGATCTGCCGCGCGCCCAGCTCCTTGGCCTGATAACGGGTCAGCACTTCCATCGCGCCTTTCATCGCCGCGTAAGCCGCGTAACCCGGCAAGGTGAAGCGGGCCAGACCGCTGGAGATGTTGATGATCCGCCCGCCATCGTTGATCAGCGGCAGCAGCTGCTGAGTCAGGAAGAACGGCCCTTTCAACTGCACATTCATCAGCAGGTCGAACTGCTCCGGTGTGGTGTCGGCGAAGGAGGCATGCACACCAATGCCGGCGTTGTTGATCAGGAAATCGAAGCGCGGACGCTCCAGCTGTTGCAGCGCTTGTCCGACCCGCACAGCGAAATCGACAAAGCCTTCGCTGCGCCCGACATCCAGTTGCAGCATCACGGCTTTGGCGCCGAGGGTTTCCAGTTCCTGCACCAGCGCCTGGGCTTCATCGGCGCGGCTGTTGTAGGTGCCGATGATGTCCACGCCTTGGGCGGCGAGGTGCAGGGCGGCGTTCTTGCCGAGGCCACGGCTGGCACCGGTGATCAATGCGATTTTGCGGTTCATGGGTCTTCCTCGATGGCGGTGACGGTTGATGAGGCAAAGTTTATTTATCCGCCATGAGGTGATAAACAGACTGAAACCGGAATCACTGGTCGGATTGTCCGAACAATCAATGGGTGGCCCATGAACAAACTGGAACTGCTGCGCACCTTCGTCCGGGTCAGCGAATTGTCGAGTTTCACGATGGCGGGGGAGAGTCTTGGGCTGCCGCGCTCGACGGTGTCCGAACAGGTGCAGGCGCTGGAAAGTCTGCTCGGCACGCGTCTGTTGCAACGCACCACGCGCAAGGTCCAGGCGACTCAGGACGGCCTTGCGCTGTACGAGCGGAGCAAGGATCTGCTGTCGCACATGGACGAAATCGAGAACCTGTTCCGCCAGGACGAAGCATCGCTGACCGGGCGGATCCGGGTCGATATGCCGAACATTCTGTCTCGGCGGCTGATCATGCCGAAGCTGCCGGAATTCATGGCCCGTCATCCAAATCTGGAGCTGGAAATCAGCAGCACCGATCGCCGGGTCGACCTGCTCGCCGAAGGTTTCGATTGCGTGGTGCGCATCGGCGCGCAACCCGATCAGTCGGTGGTGGCGCGGCATCTGGGGGATTTCAGCATGATCAACTGCGCCAGCCCCGCGTATCTGGAGCGCTACGGCGTGCCGCAGACCCTTGAAGATCTGGCGCAGCATCGGCTGGTGCACTACGTCGGTGTGCTGGGTTCGCGTTCGGAAGGGTTTGTCTACGAGCAGGACGGGCAAGTGCACCGCGCACCGATGGCCGGCAGCGTGACGGTCAACAGCACCGATGCCTACGAGTCGGCGTGCCTGGGTGGATTCGGTCTGATTCAGGTGCCGCGTACCGGCATGAACACCTATCTGGATACCGGCGAGGTGGTGACGGTGCTGCCGCAATACACCGCGCCGGCGATGGGCATTTCACTATTGTACGCGAGACAGCGGCATCTGCCGTTGCGGGTGCGGGTGTTCATGGACTGGCTGGGGGATTTGATTCGTTCGACGCTCTGATTTCTGCGGCAAATCCCTGTGGGAGCAACGGCTCTCACAGGGATTCGGCTGGATCAGAAGATCTGGGTGAACAGCCAATACAAACTGCCCGACAGCAGAATCGCCGCCGGCAAGGTCAACACCCACGCCATCAGCAGATTGCGGATGGTCTTCATCTGCAAGCCTCCACCGTTGGCGACCATGGTCCCGGCCACGCCCGAGGACAACACATGGGTGGTCGACACCGGCAGGCCGAACATGTCGGCGGCGCCGATGGTCAGCATCGCCACGGTTTCAGCCGACGCACCTTGGGCATAGGTCAGGTGGGTCTTGCCGATCTTCTCGCCGACCGTGACCACGATCCGCTTCCAGCCGACCATGGTGCCCAGCCCCAAGGCAATCGCCACCGCGATCTTCACCCACAGCGGAATGAACCGGGTGGCGTTGTCGATCTGTTGCTTGAACAGTTGCAGCTTGCCGGTGGTGTCGGCGTCGAAAGTGCCGACCTTGTTCTTGTCCATCAGGCGAATGGTTTCGCTGGCCAGGTACATGTCGTTGCGCACGTTGCCCATGGCCTCGGCCGGGACTTTCGCCAGCGATCCGTAGCCCTTCACTTCTTCACCGATGTGCCCGGTCAGGGAGGCGAGGGCGGGGATCAGTTGCGGCGTGGCTTCCTTGCTGCGCACGTAGTCGGAGAGCACTGCGCGTGGATCGGCCGGAGCCGGCAGTGGCGCACTTTTCACCAGCGCTTGCTGGGTCACTTGGGCGACAGCGGCGAATTGCAGCGACTGCTCTTCCGGCATGGTGCGGTTCAGCGCATAAGCCATCGGCAGGGTGCCGACCAGAATCAGCATGATCAGGCCCATGCCTTTCTGGCCGTCGTTGGAACCGTGAGCGAAGGACACGCCGGTGCAGGTCAGGATCAGCAGACCGCGAATCCACCACGGCGGCGGGGTGTTGCCTTCCGGGGCCTTGTACAGTGAACGGTTCTTCACGAACGCGCGCAACGCCAGCAGCAACAGCGCCGCACAACCGAAACCCACCAGCGGTGACAGCAGCAGCGCGTAACCGATCTTGGTCGCCTGGGCCCAATCCACACCGCTGGTGCCGTCGCGGCCGTGCATCAGCGCATTCGCCACACCGACGCCGATGATCGAACCGATCAGCGTGTGCGACGACGAGGCCGGCAGGCCCAGCCACCAGGTGCCGAGGTTCCACAGGATCGCTGCGATCAGCAGGGCGAAGATCATCGCGAAACCGGCGGACGAACCGACTTGCAGAATCAGCTCCACCGGCAGCAACGCGATGATGCCGAACGCCACCGCGCCGCTGGATAGCAGCACGCCGAGGAAGTTGAAGAAACCCGACCACACCACGGCCACATTCGGCGGCAGCGAGTGGGTGTAGATCACCGTGGCCACGGCGTTGGCGGTGTCGTGGAAACCGTTGACGAACTCGAAACCCAGTGCGATCAACAACGCCACGCCGAGCAGCAGGAACGGGGTCCAGGTGGTGACCACCGTGCCGAGTTCGTGCATGTCGTGCATCAGGCTGTAGGCGGTGAACAGCATCCCCATCGCCAGTACCGCGAAAAACACTACGTAGGTGAACGGGCCGGTTTTCTTGTCGAGGGCCGGCCTGCCACTGGCAGCGGGGGCCGGGCTGGCGGTCAGGGAGGGAGTAGCCATGGGAGGACAATCCTGAGCGGGGGAAGGAGTGTCGCCCATGATCGTTGCTAAATATTACAGAGAGGCTGCGACAGATCAGTGTTTGGCGGATTAGCCGCGCCGCCGGTCTTAATAATCCCGCCGCTTGCGAAACGCCCAGCGCCCGGCAATCACCGTGAACGTCGCCACCAGCGCCACCAGAATCCAGAACCCTTCCGGATCGGTAGCCAGCGGCACACCGCCAACGTTCATGCCGAAAAAACCGGCAATGATGTTGATCGGCAGCGCCAGCACCGTCACCACGGTCAGGGTGAACAGCGTGCGGTTGCTCTGTTCGTTGAGGTTGGCGGCGATCTCTTCCTGCAACAGCTTGATCCGTTCACCGAGGGCCGTGAGGTCGTTGATGATCAGCGCGAACTCCTCGGTGGATTTGCGCAGCTCCTTCACGTCTTCCTTCTGCAACCACGGCGGTGGCCGGTTGAGCAGGCGCAGCAGCGAACCCGGCTCCAGCGCCAGCAGCCGTTGCAGGCGCACCAGCACTCGCCGGTTGGCGCCGAGTTCGGCGCGGTTGGTCGACAGTCGCGAGGAGAGCAATTCGTCCTCGACCTGATCGACGCTCATGCTGGTCTTGCGCACGATCTGCGTCAGCACTTCGCCCTGATCGCGCAGCAGGTGCACCAAAAGTTCCAGCGGCGAACGAAAGCACTCGCCGGACTTCACCGAAGAACGCAGCTTGTCCACCGAATGCAGCGGTTGCAGGCGTGCGCTGACGATCAGTTTGCTGCGCACGCAGACCCACAGCGTCGACACGTCCGAAGACACCATGCTGCTGAGGTTGAACACCACGTCGTTGACCACCGCCAGCAACGCCGAATCGACATGCTCGATGCGGGTCGAGCGCGAACCTTCGTGCAGCGCTTCGAAAAACTCTTCGGGCAATTGCAGATGGCTTTTCATCCAGCGCTCGCACGCGGCATGGGCCAGGTTCAGGTGCAGCCAGAGAAATTCATCGCCCTCGCTATCGTCCTGCAGGCAGCGCAGGGCGGTCGCCGAATCCACCTCGCGCCCGCGTTCGCCGGGGCGAAACCGAAAGCCGTAAAGCAGGCCGAACAGGTCAGGATCACGATGACTGATATCGAGGCTGTGGTTCATGAAGGCTCGCTGCGAGGAGGCGTCTGTCGCGGGATTTGCAGATTCACCTGAGCCGCATCATCGCAATGTCACATGACGTTTGTGTGACAGCAAAATGACGTCAAATCAACGCGTTACCGGCGGTCGGATTTTTCTCAAGAAGGGCTCTGGCACGCCGATCACGCATGAGTTAGGTTGCGCGCCTTCGGCCAAGAGCCAAGGTCCGCCGACACGGATGTCCGGCCAAAAAATCACGTCTTACCGGACGTGCCTCATCCCTGTCCCGAGTACCTGCGATGCTGCAAAAATCCCTGAGAGCGCAAATTCTCGCCCTGCTGAGCGGCAGCCTGCTGGCGATGCTGTTGATCGCGCTGGCCTGCTTTCACTTCCTGTCCAACGGCGTGCAGAGTTACAGCCAGTTGATCGCCGGCCCCTTGCACACCTCGCAACTGATCGACGAAGCCAACCTGCAATTCAAGGTGCAGGTCCAGGAGTGGAAAAACGTCCTGCTGCGCGGCAAGCAACCGGCGGATCTGGCCAAGTACTGGGGCCAGTTCGAAGATCGGCAGCGCGATGTGCAGAACATCCTCGGTGAGCTGGCCAATCAGAAAGGCCTCGAGCCTGCGCTGAAAACCCGCATCGAACGTCTGCGCGAAGAACATCGCCTGCTCGGTTCCGCGTATCAGAAGGGCCGTGATGCCTACGTGACGGCCGGTGCCGATCCGACTGCCGGCGACGCTGCGGTAAAAGGGGTCGACCGCGCCGCCAGCGATCAGATGAGCGAATTGGTGGCCGAGTTGCGCAAGCAGGGCACCGAGCAATCGGCGCAGATCAGCGCCAGTGCCGATCGCACCGTGTGGCTGGGGCTGCTGGTGATGCTCGCGTCCGGTCTGTTGATCGGTTTGCTCAGCCTGTGGCTGGTCAACCGCAACCTGGTCGAGCCGATCCGCAAACTCATCGACTACGTCACCCAGTTGAGCAAGGGCCGTCTGGTCGAGCGCGTGGCCAGCGACCGTCAGGACGAGCTGGGGAACCTGGCGGCGGCCGCCAACACCCTGCGCGACTTCCTCGCCGAAACCTTCAATCATCTGCAACGCAGCGCCAAGGATCTGGACAGCGCCAGCGGCGAGTTGAACGCCATCGCCACGCTGATGGCCGGCGGTACCAACGAGCAGTTCAACCGCACCGATCAGGTGGCCACGGCGATGAACGAAATGTCCGCCACCGCCCAGGAAGTCGCCCGTCACGCGGCCGACGCAGCGCGTGCTGCCGACGATGCCGACCAGTCCGCGCAGCAGGGCGAGAAGGTCATGCAGAGCACCATCCACAGCATCACCCAGATGCGCGGCGAAATCGCCAACACCGCCACGGTGATCCGTCGTCTGGAAGCCGACAGCGGCCGCATCGGCAAGGTGCTGGAAGTGATTCGCGGGATCGCCGAGCAGACCAACCTGCTGGCGCTCAACGCCGCCATCGAAGCGGCCCGCGCCGGTGAAGCCGGGCGTGGTTTTGCCGTGGTGGCCGATGAGGTGCGCAACCTCGCGCAGCGTACGGCGGAGTCGATCATCGAGATCAACCAGATCATTCACAGCGTACAGACCGGCGCGGTGGATGCAGCCCAGGCCATCGACAGCGGCCAGACCCGCAGCGATGAAAGCGTCGAGCAAGTGACCCAGGCCGGCGCCATGCTCGAGCGCATCACCCACGCGGTGGAAGCGATCCGCGACATGAACCGCCAGATCGCCACGGCAGCTGAAGAGCAGACCTCGGTGGCCGAAGACATCTCGCGCAACCTGACCGAGATCACTTCGATCGCCAGCACCAACCTCGACAACGTGCAGCGCACCGAAAGCGCCAGCCAGAACCTGCACGGCCTGTCCGGCCAACTGAACGACGTCACCGCTCGCCTGAGCGTCTGACCGGTCAGTGACTGTGTACCGGTTCGGTTACCGAGTCGGTACACAGTCGATCTCAATTCGTGCAGACCGCCGCCGATGCCCGGTTATCTATAACCGGCATTGGAGATTTCCCATGGTCAGCATCACGTCTGTTTCGATCAATCAGACCGTTACCACGCCCACCAGCAAAACGTCGATTGCCGACACCGGTGATGACACCTCGACCACCGCGGCGGCCAGCACTGGCGTGAAGGCCGACACCAGCAAAGTGGCGGCGGGCGGTGGCGCGGCGCCGGCGGGGGACAGCAGTTCCAGCAGCGATGAGTCGGATACCGTGAAAGAACTGCGCAAGCAGATTGCCGAGTTGCAGAAGCAATTGCAGGAAGAGCAAAAGGCGCTGCAAGCGGCTCAGGCGAAGCAGGAAAGCCAGGATGCCAAGGCGGCGGATGTCGCGGCTGCGCAATCGCAGATCGCGACGACGTCGGCTTCGTTGCAGACGGCGACTGCGGCGTTGTTGGCGGCGTTGCAGGATTCGGACAGCGGTACTTCCGGTTCGTTGGTCAGTACGACCGCGTGAAGCCTTTCCCCTCACCCTAGCCCTCTCCCGGAGGGAGAGGGGACTGACCGAGTTGAATGTTCGAGTTACGCCGACCTGAAAATCCTGTGTCGAACTCAGGACTGGAGCATCCCCCGATCGGCTCCTTTTCCCCCTCGCCCCCTTGGGGGAGAGGGGACTGATCGAGTTGAATGTTCGAAGTACACCGACCTGACAGTTCTGAGTCGAACTCAGGTTTGAACAGCATGAAAATCGGCTCCCTTTCCCCCTCGCCCCCTTGGGGGAGAGGGCTGGGGTGAGGGGGTAAATCTCACAGGCGCAGCAAGGGTTCCGTCAAACTACAGACACAAAAAAGCCGCACGACCCAAACGTCATGCGGCTTTGTCTTATCAGTCAATCAAGTGTCTTGCTTGTTGGTCAGCACCTTGCCAGTCGTCGCATCGAAGTCCACATCAAACTCCTTGCCATCAGCAGTACGCAGTTCAACTTCATACTCATAACCATTGAAGTGATTATCCAGATCCGTGTCAGTAATGGTCGCGCCCGGATGCAGTTTCAGCGCTTGTTCGTTCATAGACTCCAGCGACTTGATCTTGCCTTCCTTGACCAGTTGCGGGATCTGGTCAACGCGAACGTCAGCCTGGGCCAGGCCAGCGGTGAGGGTCAGGGCGGCAGCGGTAAACAGGGCAGTCAGGGTTTTCATCGGTTATTCCTTTGGGTGATTCGTTTAAGTGAGTTCAGGTTAATCGCCGCAACTTAATTCACCCTTAAAAACACCCGACCGGTTTGCGTCGTTTGTTCAATTGCGGTTCTGCGCAAACTTTCATGCTCAGCCTTCGATTAATGGAGGTGGACATGAAACGCATCTTTTCGTGGCTGTACGCGCCGTTGTTCTGGGCTGGATTTATTGGTGGCGCAATAGGGTTGGCGGGATATTCGCTGCTGTGGTTGTTGCCGCTTTTTGTTTTAGCGCTGGCGGTGTCGTTCGCGGGCGAATGGCTGTTGCCTTATGAAGTGAACTGGAACCGACCCGCCGGTGATCGTCGTCGCGACATCCTGCACGCACTGGTAAATGAAGCACTCAACGCCATCGGCCTGCTGGCGTTGCCGGGGCTGGTGGCGTTGCTGGCGATTGACGGTGCGTGGCCGTCGAACTGGCCGTTGTGGCTGCAAGTGGCGCTGGCGATTTTCATCGCCGATGCGGGTGTGAGCCTGATGCATTACGCCAGCCATCGTGTGCCGTGGATGTGGCGGTTGCATGCGATTCATCACAGCGTCGAGCGGCTCTACGGGTTCAACGGTTTGATGAAGCATCCGCTGCATCAACTGCTGGAGGCGACGGCGGGGCTGTTGCCGTTGCTGGTGCTGGGCATTCCGTCCGAGGTGGCGGTATTGCTGGCGTTCGCCATTGCGATCCAGCTGTTGTTGCAGCATTCGAACGTCGACATGCGTATTGGCCCGTTGCGCTGGGTCTTCGCCTGGGCGCCGCTGCACCGGTTCCATCACATGAAGTATGGGCGCGCGGGTGACGTCAACTTCGGGCTGTTCTTCACGTTGTGGGACTGGCTGCTGGGGACTGGGTTTTACACCGAGGATTACCGGATCGGCGAGTGCGATCTGGGCATCGGCAGTCGCCCGGATTTTCCCCGTGACTACGTGGCGCAGTTGCTCGATCCGTTCGAACTGGTAGCGCTGGGAAGGGAGCCGAAAGTACCGGAGGGCTTGCGACGTTGAGTCAGTCCAGCAGGCGCAATTCTATGTGTTGCAACGCCTGACGCGCCGTCACGCCGAAGAGTTTTTTCAGGCTGCGGGAGAAGTGCGCCGAATCGGCAAAACCGGCGGCGTGGGCAGCATCGGTCACCGCACTGCCCGCCAGAATCGCAGCCATCGCCAGCCGTAATCGCCGCCACAGCACCAGCCGTCGCACGGGCAAACCGACCTGACTGACGAACAACCGCTGCAACTGGCTCAGCGACACATGGGCGGAATCGGCCACGACGCTGGCGGCGACTTTGCTCGACAGTGAGGCGTCGACGGTCGCGAGGGCCCGTTCGATTCGCGGGTCATTCAGAGGGCGACGCGGGCATTGGCCAATGGCGTGATTTAGCGCCGGCAGCGACCACTCGATGTCGAACAGCGCATCGCGCAATGTCTCGGCATCAAACCGCAACGGTTCGGCGTACACGGTGAATACCGGATCCGGCGCCTCGACAATCGCATGCCGAGTCTGCGAGGCAATCAGCAGGCGGGAAGTGGTGACGGGTTTGTCCTCGACTAGCACAGTCACCGGGCGGTCAGGGGCAAGAATCAGTTGGTGCGCATAGTGGGAGTGGGGCGCGGTGCGCCCCGACATCCCGTGGATCAGGCCATGGTCGTGCCCCAGCCAGAGGCGGCCTGTCCACGGGGTGTCCGGTTGCATCAGAAGCCGTTGTTCTTCAACACCTGATCCACACTGGCGGCGGCCGGGCGTTTGTAGAATTTCAGCAGTTCGCTGGCGCGGTTGGTGAAGATGCCGTCGACACCAGAGGCCATGACTTTCTCGAAGTCCACCGGCTCATCCACGGTGTAGACGTGCACCAGCATTCCCTTTTCGTGGGTGTATTTGTTCATCCAGGGCTGCACCAGATCCGAATAGCTCTGATCGCCGCCGTGGGTCAGCTTCGCCGAAGGGCCGGTGCCGATCGCACCCTGGGCCTTGGCGTAGTCGATCCACTGCTTGAACTCGGCTTCGGATTTCGGCTCCTGCTTGCCGTAGAACGCGTTCTTGTCCTTCTCGCCGGATTCGGCAAAGGTCACTTTGGATTTCGGCTCGATGCTGCCTTCGCCGACCCACAGCAACAGGATTTTCGGCACCTGCGGCATTTCCTTTTGCAGCATTTCCAGGCGGCTCTTCTCGAAGGTTTGCAGGATCACCTTGCCGTTGCTCTCGCCGACGCTGGCGACGTTTTTAGCCGGTTTGGCGCCGGCCGGAACCAGCCAGCCGCGGGCCTGGAGTTTTTCCTTCAGGTCATGTTCGATCCCCGGGAACAGCTTCGGCTCCTTGGTTTCGATGTACAGGCCCGGCTTGTGCTTCGGATTGGCCTGGGCGATGTCGATGATTTCGTCGAGGGTCAGAATCTTCAGACCGACATAGGACGGGCGCGCGCGATCCGGGTACTTGGCGTTGTACCAGCTGCCGGCGTCGAGGGTTTTCAGTTCGGCCATGGTGAAGGCATTGGCCGGGCTGTCCTTGCGCTCCGGGAACTTGGTGGCGACGTCGGTGGTGCGCTGCAGGTTGTCGTCGTGCAGGGCGAACAGCACGCCGTCCTTGCTGCGCTGCAAGTCCATCTCCAGGTAATCGGCGCCCAGGTCGCGCGCCAGTTTGTAGGACGCGGCGGTGGATTCCGGGGCATCGAAGGACGCGCCACGGTGGGCGATCACCGCCGGGTGCGGAATGCCCTCGGAGGCAGCGAGCGCGACCGGGTTTGGCTGGCTGGCGGCCTGGGCCTGACCGAGGCCGAGCATCAGGCTCAGCAGCAGAGCGCTTTTGGTAAACGTGGCGGGCATGTCGAGGTCCTTTCGCAGGTATTTTCGAAGATGTCCCTTTTAGCAACTCAAACGAAAACGTGCTATCGCAAGACCGACATAAACGTACTGAAAGCGAAAATTTCCGCACTTTTGTGCGTTTGTTTGCAGTACGCTTGGCCACGGCAACCGCCCCGGCAGAGGGCGCGCCTCAATGCCCTGCGTGTAAACCTTCGATCACTCTTGTGAGGTTTACCATGCGCATCACATCGCAACTCATCTGCCAGGCCGCCGACGACCTCAAGGGTTTTGTCGGCCTCAACCGCAAGACCGGCCAGTACATCGTGCGCTTCAGTGAGGACTCGTTCGGCATGGACGTGGCCGATGACGGCATCATCCCGTGCAGCGAATTCGTCTGGGCACCGACCACCGAACAGACCATGACCCTCAAGCGTGAGCTGATCCAGTTGTTGCTGGACAAGAACATCGATGACCGGATCAACATCACCGAGCCGTTGCGCGTTTATATGAATAAACGCGAAGTGCCGGAGATTGAGGCGGTGCGTAGTCTGGTGAAGGGCTGAGATGCTTCGGTGAATCATTTGCCGCCATCGCCAGCCTGCTGACGATGGCGCGATATTCACTTCTCGAATCGATACTCCCGCTCCACCCGACACACCCGCGTTTGAAACGCCGAATACCACTCGGCCCGCCCACGCGCCTGAATCACCCGGTGCTCCGGATGCTCGCGCCAGGCCAGAATCGCCGCCTCGCTCTCCCAGTACGAAACCGTAATCCCCACCCCGTCCGCGCCCCGGATCGAATCGATGCCGAGAAAACCCGGTTGCTCGGCCACCAGTTGCATCATGCGCTCGGACGCTTCGGTGTAGCCGTTGTCGCCCTCGGTGCGGGTCGAAGTGAAGATCACGGCGAAACACTCAGTGTTCGGTTTCATCGACATTGCTCCGAGCAGGCTTCGACAAACGCTCGCACCGGTGGTGGCAATTGCCCCTTGAGCGCTGCGCGTTCCGGCTGGAACAGTGTGGCGACAAAGAACACATGGTTTTTCAGTTCGATGGCGCGCAGATCGCCTGCCGAATCGTGCCCCACGGCGTGTAGTTCATGGGTCAGCAACTCCCGTTCGAATTGCGGATTCACACCGTAGCGGCAGCGATAGCCTTCACTAATCTCCGACGTTTCGTACGCCTTGGCGATCAACGAACCGGGCACCAGATGAATGCTGTCCACCGCTTCCACCAGCGAGCAGGTCAGCGGTGTGAGCACTGCGCGGCTCGAGTCAGGTGAAGTTTCGCCATGTTCGGCGTCGGCCCAGCCCAGTACGTGGCGGGAAAACTCCAGCACCGCATGCTGAAAACCGCCGCAGGTGCCGAGGAAAGGGCGCTGCTGCTCGCGGGCAAAGCGGATGGCTCGCAGGGCACCGTCTTCGCTTTTGTAGGGACTGGCCGGGACACACCAGAAGCCGTCGAATTGTTCCAGCGGCGTCTCGGGCAGGATTCGGTCGGTGGCCAACCATTCGAATTCGACCGGACGGCGAAGGTGTTCCGCCGCCAGTCCGAGGGCGACCGGGATAGCCTGGTGGGCGGTGACTTGCGGATCGAAATCACCAATCAGGGCGATGCGCAGGGCTCTGGATTCCATGAGTACTCGCTGTGCTTGTTGAGGGATGACGCTCACTATAGATTGGCGTTCACGCACTCTAAATTGGCGTTTGCCCAAGTGATCAATGCAGCCACGCAATACCAGCTCGATTTCCCGGATCTGGCCCTGATCCTCGCATTAGTGCGCGGCGGCTCTCTGGCCCGGGCCGCGCAGCTGTTGAAGGTCGATGTGTCGACGGTGTTTCGCGCCGTGCGCCGACTGGAAGCATCTCTCGGCCAGCAACTGTTCGAAAAAAGCCGCGCCGGTTATTTGCCCACCAGCCTTGCGCAGACTCTGGCCGAGCAGGCCGAACGTGCTGAACAAGCTCTGGAAGCGGCGCGTATTGGCGTCGAGCAGGGCGGGGAAGTGGTCAGCGGCACGGTACGCCTGACGTGTACCGACTCGGTGTTGCAAGGTCTGCTGCTGCCGGCGCTGGCGCAGTTCATGCCGAACTATCCGGCGCTGACCATCGAACTGAGCACGTCCAACGATTTCGCCAACCTCAGCCGTCGCGATGCCGACATCGCCCTGCGCCTGACGCGTACACCGCCGGAGCATCTGGTCGGACGGCAGTTGGCGAAGATTTCCTACCGGGTCTGCGCCAGTCAGCGTTATCTACAAAAGGTTGAAGCGGCCGATCTGGCGGCGCTGACGTGGATCGCCCCGGACGACTTTCTGCCCGATCACCCGACCGTCGCTTGGCGCCGCCAGCAGTTGCCGGGTGTGACACCGAGCTATCGCTGCAACAGCATGTTGTCGGTGACGGAACTGGTGCGTGCGGGGCTGGGCGTGGCGGCGTTGCCGGACTTTCTCATCAATGAAGGGTTGCAAGCCCTGAGCGAACCTTTGCACGGTTACGATACCGCGCTGTGGCTGCTGACCCGCCCGGACTGCCGCGCATTGCGCTCGGTGGTCACGCTGTTCGATGAACTGGGGCGGGCGCTGCGTTTGCCGTAGTCGTGTTTAACCCGGCGCCCGGTCATTGGCGAACATGCTCACGGCTTCCACCGCTTCGCTGGCGCCGTCCCGGATCTGCAAAATCACCGTGCCCGCCTGATCTGCCAGCTCAACGCCCTGCGCCGCGCGACCACGGGTGCCTTCCATGCTCTTGATCGCCTGGCGGGTTTCACTCTGGATCAGGCCGATCATGTTGGAAATTTCTGCTGTCGAACCGCTGGTACGCGCTGCCAGCTGCCGTACTTCATCGGCTACCACGGCAAAGCCGCGACCCTGCTCGCCGGCGCGGGCGGCTTCGATGGCGGCATTCAGGGCCAGCAGGTTGGTCTGATCGGCAATCGCGCGAATGGTGTTGACGATGGCGGTGATCTGTTCGGAGCGCTCGCCCAGTTGTGCGATCAAGGTCGAGGATTCGGCGATGTCGTCGGCGATGTCGCGCATTTCACTGGCCGCTTGCTGAATCACTTGCGTACCTTGCTCGGCGACTTTTCGGGTGGCGACGGAGATGTGATAAGCGGCGCTGGCACTGCGTGCATCCTGCTCGTGCTGCTCGACGCGAGCGGTGACGTCCGAGGCGAACTTCACCACTTTGCACAATCGGCCAGCAGCGTCATAAACAGGGTTGTAGTTGGCTTCGAGCCACACGGTCTGACCGCGTTTATCGATGCGTTCGAATTGACCCTGGAAAAACTCGCCCTGATTCAATCGGCGCCAGAAGTCCTGATAGTCGCTGCTGTTGACCAGATCCGCAGGGCAGAACAGCCGATGATGTTTGCCCTTCAGCTCGGCGAGGGTGTAACCCATGCGCGTCAGAAAATTCTGATTGGCCGTGAGGATATTGCCGTCGAGGTCGAATTCAATCACCGCCATGGCGCGGTCGATGGCCTGCAACTTGGCGTTGGCTTCACTTTCCTGCTGGACTTTGGCGGTGACGTCCATGGCGTACTTGACCACTTTTACCACGCGTCCAGACGCATCCTTGATCGGGTTATAACTGGCTTCCAGCCAGACTGGCCGGCCCTGGCTATTGAGCCGTTCAAAAGTGCCGGACTGGAACTGACCGTTTTTCAGCTTCGACCACAACTCGGTGTATTGGCTGCTGCGGGCAATCTCGGGCGGGCAGAAGCGTCGATGGGGCTGACCGATCACTTGCTCGGCCTTGTAGCCCATGGTGTTCAGGAAGTTGTCGTTGGCGCGTAGCACGACGCCGTCGAGATCGAACTCGATCACGGCCATGGAGCGGTTGATCGCTTCCAGCAGGCCGGCTTGTTCGGTAAGGGTGTTCTGGAGATCGTCGAGGGCGGACTTGTGGCGGTTGAAAAACATGCTGGCGGCACTCTGGAAATAGGGCTGGAGGTTGGGTCCCTGTTCCCGCGCCGGCTAGCCGGACGTGCTGATGATTAGCAGCAGTGTGCCAGCATCCAGGCTGACGGATTCACTTATACAAAACTTTATAAAGTTGTACAAGAAATCGATATTTCTCCAATTTGTACAAGTTTTCTCAGGCGGTGGAGCGGCTCAACGCGACGCTGATCGTATTGCGTCCCCCGTGTTTTGCGCTGTACAGCGCCTTGTCGGAATCGTCGAACCATTCAAGGGCGTCGGCGTAGACGGATTGATAGCGGGCGAGGCCGATGCTCAGGCTGACGCGTAGCTCGGGGACGTCGGGATGACGGTATCGATCCATTCCTTCACGCAGTTGCTCCATCAGCGCTTCGACCTTGTTCAGTGGTAGGTTGGGCAGGATCACGCAGAATTCGTCGCCGCCGTAACGCCCGGCCAGTTCGCTTTCGTCGAGCACGAATTTCAGCTCGCGGCTCAATTGCCGCAGCACGGCATCGCCGACGATATGCCCGTAACTGTCGTTGATCGACTTGAAATGATCGATGTCGATCAGCGCCAGGATGGCTTGGGAATTGTGCTGCCGGCACTGCTGGAACTTGAGGTGCAGCAGGTCTTTCCAGGCGCCGTGGTTGAGCAGGCCGGTCAGGCTGTCGGTACGGCTCAGGGTGCTCAGGGTGCGTTTGTGTTCGGCGAGTTTGATTGCCAGCCGGTAACAGACCATGCCCAGCGCCAGCGGATAAAGGGTCAGCATCGGCAGACAGGCCCAGACCTGAGTCTGCGTGGCCGTCAGGGTGAAATGGACCCCGAACACCGACCAGCCCAGCAGCACGCCGATCACCTGGGCGAGGGCGCCGAGCAGGAACAGACGCTGGCCGCCGGCGGCCACGTTGTTCATGGTCATCATCGACAGGATAGTCACGGTGGTCAGTGGATTGAACTGGAAACACGCGGTCCAGAAACCGCCGCACACCGAGTCATAGAGCAGGTTACGGCGTTCGGCGCGATAGGGGAAAGCCGAGCGGGTCGAGCATTGATAGGCCACGTGCGGCCAGAGAAAACCGTTGAACAGCAACAGCGCCCAGAGCCAGCCTGGCATGTTCAACGGATACAGCGCGGCACCGACACTGAAGTAACCGATGCCCAATCCGATGGCCCGTGGCAAATAAATGCGCCTGGCGAATGACAAGCCTTTGCCGCGTTGGTTTTCCATGATGTTCTGCGCCAGATTCATTCTGAAACACTTTGCAGTGTAATACTTCAGACAGACCGTTCATCGGCCAATGACAGACATTGTCATTTATTCCAGCGGGAAAATTCAGTGTCCTTGTGAGCCATTTACCGTGGCGCAGGCCTTGGCTAGAGCTGATAGCAGGCCAGAAACATATCGAGCGCAGAATCAACCACGGCATTTTGCGTGGCGCTGTCGAGCGAGGGCTGGCCCATGGAGATCTGCGGCCAGAAGGCAAACGTCTTCAACAGCCCCTGCACCTGATGCGCGGCGAACTCCGGATCGACCGGTTTCAGCCGACCGTCAGCCTGGGCCGCGCGAATCCACACCGTCACGCTTTCCTCGCGTTCGCCCATGCGCGCCACCATGTTCTGCGCGCGTTCCGGCGAGTGGATCGCGGCCGCGATGGCGACGCGCGCCAGATTCATGAAATTGTCGTCCGCCATCATCTGCAATTTGGCCAGCAGCATCGTTCGCAATTGATCGCGTAAAGGCTGATCGGGCTGATACGAAACGGCTTGCTCGGTGCTGATCCGTGCCCACAACTGGTTGAGAATTTCGGCGAACAGCTCTTCCTTGCTCGGAAAATGGTTGTACACCGTGCGCTTCGACACCCCGGCCGTGGCCGCGATCTTGTCCATGCTGGTGACCTCGAAACCGTTGGTACGGAATTCGGCGATCGCGGCCTGGATGATGGCTTCGCGTTTACGGTCGGTGAGGCGCTGGGGAGCTGTCATAAATTCGATTCGGCAGGAAAAGGGTGAAATTACACTCGGCAGTTTACTTGTCATCAAGTTTGATGCAACCTAGAAAGTACACCGGTCAGTGTAATGTTGCGTTAATCGGTGCAACCTAAAACCAGATGTCCGGCTGATGCGTGCGTGCCTTGGCCATTTATCGTCCCACCGTGGAAAGCCGTGAATTGCGCGGTGTTTCCGGAGTCATTCAGTCATGGCCAAATCCATTGCTTCTGCGGGCAGTCAAACCCCTGAACCTTCGCGTCAGGCCGAAGGCGTATTCCGCAACCACGCGCCGGTGCAGCGCGAAGGTGTGCGCAAGATGCTGCGGATCATGTGGAACATGATCTTCCACAAACCGCGCAACACCCGGCCGGCGGCGGCCATTCCGGTACAGTCACTGACCCGCGCGGACCTGATCGCGGCGCCCAACCACAGCGTCTATCGCCTCGGTCACTCGACCTTGCTGCTCAAACTGCGGGACAAATTCTGGATCACCGACCCGGTGTTTGCCGAGCGTGCCTCGCCAGTGCAATGGGCCGGCCCGAAACGCTTTCACCAGCCACCGATCAGCATCGACGAATTGCCGCCGATCGAAGCGGTGATCCTGTCGCACAACCACTACGACCACCTCGACTACGAAGCAGTGTTGAAACTCGCGGACAAGGTCAACGTGTTCCTGACTCCGCTGGGCGTTGGCGACACGCTGGTCAAATGGGGCATCGATACCAGCAAAATCCGCCAGTTCGACTGGTGGCAGGGCACTGAAGTCGCCGGCATCCGCTTCATCGCCACCCCGTCGCAGCACTTTTCCGGTCGCGGTCTGTTCGATGGCAACCAGACCCTGTGGGCTTCGTGGGTGATCATTGATGGCGACACGCGGATTTTCTTCAGCGGTGACAGTGGCTACTTCGATGGTTTTAAACGCATCGGTGAACAGTACGGCCCCTTCGATCTGACCCTGATGGAGACCGGCGCCTACAACGTCGAATGGCCTTACGTGCACATGCAACCTGAAGAAACGTTGCAGGCCCACATCGACCTCAAGGGCCGCTGGTTGTTTCCGATCCACAACGGCACGTTCGACCTGGCGATGCATGCCTGGCATGAGCCGTTCGACCGCATTCTTGCTTTGGCCTGGGAGCGCAGCGTGTCGATTACCACGCCGAAAATGGGCGAGGCATTCAACCTGATGCAACCGCAGCGTGGGGACGCGTGGTGGTTGGAAATGGAAAAAGAGATGTCAGAAAAAGGGCGCATTGCTTGTAGCGGCTACAAGGCTGGATGAATTTTCCTACTGGTGGTGGTTCTTGTTGCTGACAGCCGTTTCCTGCGGCTTCGGTAGGCTTGGTCGCGAGTGAAATGACTCACTCGTGATTGGCTTAAACAAGGATTAGAAAATGAAATTCCGCTTTAAACGCAGCATGAATACGCTGGCGCAAGCCATCCTGCTTTCGCTGACCAGCAGCGTCGCCCTCGCAGCGCCCTCCAGTGCAGCACTTGAATACGCCAGCGCCAGCGAGCTGAATGCAATGATGGTCAGCAACGAACTGACCTCGGTCGCACTGGTTCAACACTTGATCACACGCATTGCGGATCTGGACAAGCAAGGCCCGACCCTCAACGCCATCATCGAAATGAACCCCCAGGCTCTCGACATCGCGACCGCGATGGACGAAGAGCGTGCGCAAGGCAAACTCCGTGGCCCACTGCACGGAATCCCGGTTCTGTTGAAGGACAACTTCGATACTGCCGACAGCATGCAAACCAGTGCCGGCTCGTTGGCCATGGTCGGGCAACCGGCTGCTCAAGATGCATTTACGGTCAAACAACTGCGCGATGCCGGCGCCATTCTGTTGGGCAAGGCCAACATGAGCGAGTGGTCGGGGATGCGTGACATGGCGCTGCCCTTGGGGTGGAGCGGGCGCGGCGGTCAGGGGAAAAATCCTCATGTGTTGAGTGAAAGTGCCTGTGGTTCCAGCTCCGGCCCGGCAGCAGCGGTCGCCGCCGGTTTCACACCGCTGGCGTTGGGGACTGAAACCAATGGTTCGATCAGTTGCCCGGCCTCGGCCAACGGTGTGGTTGGCGTCAAACCGACGCTGGGTTTGTTCAGTCGCTCGGGCATCGTGCCGATCACCCGCCTGCAGGACACGCCGGGCACGCTGACCCGTACCGTGCGCGATGCCGCGATGCTCTTCAACGTCATGCAAGGGATTGACGCCTCGGACAGCGCCACTGCCGACGCTCCCACTGGCATCGACTACACCGCACTGCTTTCCAGTGACGCCTTGCAAGGAAAACGCATCGGTTATCCGATCGCGTACACAGGGTCCCACGATAGGGTACTGAACCCGAGTCTGGAGATGCTCGCCGCCATGGCCACTCTGGAAGAACAGGGCGCTACGCTGGTCCCGCTGACTGTCCGTCTGCCGGACATCGATGACTACATCAACGGCCTGATGGGCGGAATGAAGCATGAACTGCCCGAATATCTCGCCAGCCGCCAGGGACTGCCGATCAATTCATTGCAGGCACTGATCGATTTCAACCAGGCCAATCCCGGTGAGGAGCAACACGGCCAGCAGATGCTGGAGTCCATCAACGCGTCGGCGCTTTCCCATCAGGAGGCGACCGCCCTGATCACAACCATCAGCCAGAACTTTAAAGATGCTATCGATGAGCAGGTGAGTGAGCACAACCTGGATGCCCTGTTCGCCGAATCGGACGGCTTTTCCCAGTTCTCCGCCGCCACCGCAGGCTACCCGGCAATCACCTTGCCCTCGGGCATGAGCGATGACGACACGCCGACCTCCGTGTTCTTTTACGGCCAGCAGTGGAGCGAGCCTCAGTTGTTTGCCATGGCATATAGCTACGAACAGGCTTCGATGGAACTGCGTCATCCGGGGTTCAAGGAGTAAACACCTTGTTGGCAGTGCGTTGTCTTCGACTATTTGAAGCCCTGCCGTATCAAGCGAACACCACCTCAATTCGGCCCTCTTTGCGAGAGCGGGGGGCCGGTTTGACCACAATCTGCACATCTCGGCCGAGGTGGGAAAGGCATTCCATCATCTTGGCCTCACTGATGCCGCGGAATTTTCCTCTCAGCATTTCGGACAGCTTGGGTTGTGACAGCCCCAAGATTTCAGAAGCTTGAGATTGAGTGAGATGACGCGCTTTGATGATTTCGCCGATCTTTGCAGCGAGCTGAGACTTGACCTGCATTTCACTGGCGTCGGGCAAGCCGAGGTCTTGATAGACGTTGCCGCTGCCTTCTTCGATTTCAATCATTTCTAAGTTCCTTTCGCGTGGTCCTGAGCGGCTTGAAGTCTCTTTCGGATCAGATCGACATCGCACTGCGCGGTTTTTATACCGGTGGTCGACTTTTTCTGAAAACAATGCAGGACGTAAATCGCATTGCCAAAACGGACCGTGTAAACGGCGCGGTAGGTATTCGTATCAAAGTCCTCAATCAACTCAAGGACACCCGCGCCTCCAAACCCCTTCAGAGGTTTTGCATCTGGATGTCTGAGACCGCTTTGGGCCAAATCCAGTGCGTAACCAAAAACATCCTGTACATCAGTGGGCATCTGCTTGAGATCTTTCTTGCTACTGCTAACCCACAGGAGTGGCTTCCTTGTACTCATGCGAAAAATATACCTATATTGGGATAATCTCAATCAATTGGTTCAGTCAGCCATCGCATAATCTCCATGACTCGCTGATTCCGGCATCGCACCTCTGACATTCCCCCCACGCCCCGGCGCAAACCCCGGAAAGAACACCAGCCCTTGCGCCTCAAACCGATAGGTCAACGCCAGCCGCACCGCATCCGCCACGTCCTGCTGCGCTTCGAACCGCTGAATGTCGTCTACTGAAACCTTGGCCTCCCGCGCCAACTGTTCAATGCTCCAGCCCAACATCCCTCGGGCCTGGGCGCAATGGGTCGGGGTGAACTGGAAAAGGGCGATACGTTCGAGGATGAGGTTCATCGCTGAAGAGGCCATGGTGTGCTCCGGGCTCGAGAGTGCTGATGGAAAATGTACTGTGTTTTTGTACAGTTGTTTTCGGCCGGGATCAAACGCATTTTTTGATTTGCCCTAGTTCGCCGCCTCCAACCAGACGGACGGTGCCTGACCGAGGATCCGACGGAACATCGTCGAGAACGCCGCCGGGCTGTCATAGCCGAAATCCAGGGCGATTCGCGTCACCGTTTCACCCGCCGCCAGGCGTGCCAGCGCCAATACCACGCAGGCGCGCTGGCGCCATTGACTGAAACTCAGGCCGGTCTGCTGACTAAACAGTCTGTTGAAGGTGCGTAAGCTTACGTGCAGCTGATTGGCCCAATGCTGGGGTGATTGGTGGGCATTCGGTTGATGCAGAAAGGACTGACACAGTTCGAGCAGTCTTCCGTCAGACGGCAGCGGGATATGCAACGGCAGCGGAGCACTGCGCACTAATTCATGCAGCAACAAATCGATCAACACACCGTCACGCCCGGCCAGGTCATAGGTCAGCGGCAGCTCCACTGCTTCCATCAGCAAGTGCCGCATCAACGGCGACACACTGATCACCTGGCAACGCTCACCCAGATCCACCGCCCCCGGCTCGATATACAAACTGCGAGTGCTGACCCCGAGCATCAACACCTCATGCGCCACCCCCGGCGGAATCCATACCGCCCGCTGCGGCGGCACCACCCAGTTGCCATCATGCGTGCTGACCTGCATCACCCCGGTCGCGCCGTACAACAATTGCGCCCGCCGATGCGTATGACGTGGCAATAAATAGCCGTGGGAATAATCCGTACCGATCGCCACCACCGGGCGCGGCGTGTCATCCAGCAGATTGATCGAAACATTGCGCATCGAGCGGCACCCAGCAATTGGCGTAAACGCAAACATTATTGGCTGACTTGCTGAAGCAGGCCAAGCGCCGCCGCTCTATCGTCGACCGCTCCCCAACAACGGACGACGCGCAATGTTCTACCTCGTGCTGACACTCTTCGGTTGCCTAACCGGCGTCACTGCCGTGCTCTTCGGATTCGGCGGCGGCTTTGTCGTCGTGCCACTGCTGTACCGCATGCTCACCGCGAGCCACGGCGCCGACGACCCGGTCAGCCAATCCGCCATGCACATCGCCGTCGCCACCTCGACCTGCGTGATGATCGTCAACGCCCTGGTCGCCACCGACAAACATCGCCGCGCCGGCAACCTGATCCGTGATTACCTGTGGCCCTTGGGTGGCTTCATCGGGTTGGGCGCGGTCGTCGGTGCAATCGCAGCGGTGTGGGTCAGCGGCGAAGTCATTCGTTACGCCTTTATCGCCTATCTCGGCGTGACGATTGTCGACTGTCTGTTGCGACGCGGATTTCTTACGCAGTCCGAAGGCGCCATCCCACGGCGATTGGGAACGCTGGAAACGTCCGGCGGCGGTGTAGGCATTGGCGCCATCGCAACCTTTCTCGGTGTAGGAGGAAGCGTCATGACCGTGCCGTTATTGCGGCGTTGCGGGTTGAGCATGTCGCAGGCGACGTCGATGGCCAACCCGTTGAGCGTGCCGGTGGCGCTGGCGGGAACGCTGACGTACATGGTGATGGCGGGGTTCAGCGAGACAAAACTCGGGCCATGGTTTGTCGGGTATCTGGATCTGCTGGCGTTTGCGGTGCTGACGCTGGGCTCGATGCTGGGGATTCGAATGGCCACACGGTGGATCGGACGGATACCGGATCGGGTGCATGCGTGGGTGTATATCGCGCTACTCATCGTCGTGATGCTGGGCATGACACTGAAGTAGCACCTCGATTCCTGCGCGCATCCTCTGCATACTCCGCAGCCTTATTCACTCAGGGATCGATCCATGCTCAAGGGACTGTTGCGCCTGGCGCCATATGCCGCCGCGTTGTTTTCACTGCTTTCCACCGCTCAGGCTGACGACGGCAGGCGTGTGTTCACCGGCACGTTGGGCAAGACGCCGATTGTGGTCGAGCTCAACACCCAGCAGCAGGACGAAGTGACCGGCCGCTACTTCTACGAGAAGTACCACCGCGATCTGCCCCTCAGTGGTGCGTTGCAGGACAGCACGCTGACGCTGGTCGAAGGCAACAATCGTTACGGCGACGACAAGCCTTTGCCGACTCTCAAGCTGGAAGAAACCGCCAACGGTTGGCAGGGTGAATGGCAAAACCCTCAGGGCAAAAAGCTTGCGGTGCAACTCTCCGAGGCGAAACTCGCAGCGCCGACCTCCACCACGTTGCCCTTCATCGCCACGCTGCCCGCCAGCGAACCGTACGAATATCTGCGGCTACAGGGGCTCAAGCTCAAAGCCACGAAGAAAGAAAACTTCATGGGCTACACCCTGCAATGGTGGACGGAGCCCGAGTCGAAGATTGCCTTGTTTACCGTGGAGTCCGGCCTGCCGAAAGATGACCTGCAGCGGGTCAACCAACAGTTGCTCGGGCGTTTGTGGAACGAAGTCATCAGCTATCACGGCTGCCAGTTGCAGGGCGGAGAAAACGTCGAGTTCATGCAGCAGGCACAACCGCAACTGATCTCGCCGGCCGTGGTCAGCCTGAACATCTCGACCAGTTATTACTGCGGCGGCGCGCATCCGGACTTCGGCGATTCGCCGCTCAACATCGACGTGAACACCGGCCATTCATTGTCGCTGGAAGATGTGTTGTGGGTAGGCGAGGGCACACCTTTGCTGCACGCCGAGCGCGACAGCCTGGGCGATCAGCCGCTGAACGAAAAAGAAAGTGCAGCGCGCTCGACTTACCAGCGCGAAGTGCTGGTGCCGTGGTTGGTCAAACAACTCACCGCGCTGTACCCCGAGGAAATGAAGAAACCGGCGGAGGGCGATGAAGACAGTTGCGACTACACCGATGAAAGCATCTGGAGTTATCCGTCCTGGCACTTCACCCCGAAAGGCCTGTACCTGGGCGCCTACTTCGCACGCGTTGCCCGCGCCTGCGATGCGCCGGACTGGTCAGTCCTGCCGTACTCCCTCATCAAACAACACTCCGGCGCCGTCAAACTGCAACTGCCCCAGAACTAACCATCACGCCAGACCCGGCGCTTCACGAATAATGAAGTGATCCAGGTTCTCGATATTGGCATTGAAGACCTCGAAAGGCTTTTCGGGGTTCTTCTTGCCCGGCACGTGCTTCAACTCCGGCGTCACACCATAGAAGAAGCAGAACAACTCCTTGTCGCTGTCAATCGCGTGCTTGATCTCTTCCAGAAACGCCTTGCGCTTGCGGTAGTTGTCGATCAGCTTCTTGTTGAGATAAACACTGACCGGATAAGGCTTCTTCTTGCTGTCATCCGGCTTCTTGAACCAGACCTTGTCCTCGAAATCGATCCGGAAACTGGCGCTGTGGAAGTCCTCGATCTTCTTGATCCGGCCCCAATAAATCAGCCCCTTGTTGTCCATCAAATACTCGATCTTCTTGAAGAACGAACTGTACGGCGCCGTATGCTCGCCAATCTTCAACGGCATGCGCTTGAGCAAATCCTTGTCCGCGAAGTTCGACACAAAACACTCCACGGGGTGAGCGAAGACACTGGTCTTGTCCGGCGCCGTCTCCCGACTCGGCGATTCTTTTGAGGGGCTAGTCGCCACCCGCACCGGATCATCCCGCAACACATCCGCCGCCCCCGCAGGCGCGGCAGGCTTGCGCACATACTCACGACGCGTCAGCAACAACTCCGACGGAAAATGCTCCTCCCGCCCGTCATCCGATTCCCCATCCGCCGCCTCAACCCCCGACGCCGACGTCTTCAAACTCACATACGGACAACCCGCCACATGCTGCGTGCCGGGCAGATTCTTGAAGTGCGGCGTGCGCACGTAATTCACGTTCTTGGCGTTGAACGTACCCAACTCGTTGGAGGCATCGAACGCCGAACGACAGGCGTCGTTGGGGCACTGGAAGTGTTCCTTCGCAGAATCGAACGCCACCGTCTCATCGAAATTGAGATCGCGAACGTCATAGATCGACAGTTTGTCGTCGAGGCTGAGGCAGTAGGCGAGGTCGAATTTCATGGTGGGGCTCGGGTCCTTGAGTGGGGGAGGGGTATTAATAGCGGGTGGTGGGGTGGGTTGCACTGATTGTTTTCGGGATGATGCAAAGTCTGTGTGAGTGAGCCAGCTCCCGCTGGGCCGCGAAGCAGCCCAAAAGTCAGCAAGCGCGATTAGTCAGATAAACCGCGATTATTCCCTTTCGAGTCTTCCAACGTTGTCATACAGCCAAGCAGTGAAAGCTTCTCTGTCATCCGAATGGTGGCAACGTTGGTGACAGTTGGGACACAGCGCCACGACATTCGAAGGCTGGTCCGATCCTTCTTGCGACATATGCTTTACGTGATGAACTTCAAGAAACGGTTTTCCATTTTTCTTAAATGGCGCTTCTTCGCCACAACCTTCGCACTTCCCATTGGCTTCCTGACGAACCCAGCCCCTCAATTCGGGATCACGAAAGTAAACCTTTCTGGTGGACGTCGTTTGGAGAGGTGTCTTTATCCCTTTGGGGACGTAATCAAATTGCGTTCGCTCAAATTTGTCTGCGCGTTGTTCCAGTAACGCTTCGTCCGCAGTTGGATCAGAATCTTCAAGCGTCAGAACGGTGGAGTCATCAAGTGCTTTACGGATGCTACGCGCTACATTCGCACCAACATTCTTGGCAGGTTTGTAGCCTTCAATTCGCTTTCGACCTATTTCTACCAACACGGTAGAAATGTTCTGCATCCGAAATTCGACAGAACCCTTCGTCCGGCCGGCGAGTGGGCCTTCACGCAGAATGCGATTTTCCTCAGTCTTGACGAATTTTTGGCCGCTCTGCTCACGCGCCAGCATCTTGAGGTAGGCATCGACCGCAGCCTGAATCTCTACGTCACTCCAATCGCTATTAGTTTTTTCCGTATCCATACAATCGCCGAGGGTTGAAAACCCTCGGACGATACTGAGTGGCCATCACCGATGTCTACGAAAATTCCTACAGAAAATAACGACGGATCTCGCGAAGTCCTACAACCACCATCACTAGCCCATGGAATGCCTCGAAGACTGAAACACCTGCGCAACCTTTCTCCACCAAGGCTTCGCCGGTGTCCGTCGTTGCGTCTGATCGTTCAGCAGATAAGGCATATCCCGCAGCCGAATCCAGCCTTCATCCTGCCAATGCAGCAGGCTCAACGACATCTCCGGCCAATCCAACAAACTCAACTTCGGCCGATCTGAATTTTCCGAGTGTTCTGCATCACGCAAGGCCGGCACCACCTGCAGAGTTAACCATTCCCGTAACAACCGGTTCCCCGGGACGTAGTGATACACCAGTAGCGCATACACACCGGACTCGCTGAGCATCAGTTGCTTTTCGGGTTGCCGAAAATACTCAATCCACAAAACGCGACGTTGATCCTTATCTAGCTTGTTGACCATGCGTTCGCATAGATGGAAACCCATCAAGCGGCCGACATCGCGGGCGCAGAACCACGTTTGGTTTTCGAGCAGAAGGGCGTGTAGTGCGAGGTTGTGACGCGAGAAGACTGTTACAGAAAAAGGATCGGGCATATCCATTACCTCTACGTTTAGATTTTTGGAGGGCCTGACCCCAACGTAGAGTGGACTTAAGAAATCCCAACGAGCGAGGCAGCTCCACTGACGACATGTGCGTCTGTGTGACTGGCCAAGCTTTCTACGTTGGGTGTTTCTTAGGCACCTGCAATTGAGCTTAGAGGTGCTTGCAGTTGGCTTCAATGCGAAGCGGCTGTAAGTGCTGTAGGAGATTGAGCGCTGTAACGTAGGGACGTAAAAGTACAAACAGCCGCAAATAAAAAAGCCCCGATCAAATCGGGGCTTTTTGCTTTCTCAATTCGACGAGTCAAGAAGCAATCGTCAAATCTTGTCTCGCGAGACGTTTAGTCCCAGCTCAGAGCACCACCAGTTTGGTATTCGATCACACGAGTCTCAAAGAAATTCTTCTCTTTCTTCAAGTCCATAATCTCGCTCATCCAAGGGAACGGGTTAGTGGTCCCTGGGTACTCTTCCTTCAAACCGATCTGCGACAGACGACGGTTAGCGATGAACTTCAGGTAGTCCTCCATCATCGCCGCGTTCATACCCAACACACCGCGAGGCATGGTGTCACGCGCGTATTCGATTTCCAGTTGAGTGCCTTGCAGGATCATCTGCGAAGCTTCTTCCTTCATTTCGGCGTCCCACAGGTGTGGGTTTTCGATTTTGATCTGGTTGATCACGTCGATGCCGAAGTTCAGGTGCATGGATTCGTCGCGCAGGATGTACTGGAACTGCTCGGCGACGCCGGTCATTTTGTTGCGGCGGCCCATGGAGAGGATCTGGGTGAAGCCGCAGTAGAAGAAGATGCCTTCCAGAACGCAGTAGTAGGCGATCAGGTTGCGCAGCAGTTCTTTGTCAGTTTCCACGGTGCCGGTGTTGAATTCCGGGTCGGAGATCGCGCGGGTGTATTTCAGGCCCCAGGCGGCTTTTTTCGCGACCGACGGGATCTCGTGGTACATGTTGAAGATCTCGCCTTCATCCATGCCCAGCGATTCGATGCAGTACTGGTAGGCGTGGGTGTGGATCGCCTCTTCGAACGCCTGGCGCAGGATGTACTGGCGGCATTCCGGGTTGGTGATCAGGCGGTACACGGCCAGGGCCAGGTTGTTGGCAACCAGCGAGTCGGCGGTGGAGAAGAAGCCGAGGTTGCGCATCACGATGCGGCGCTCGTCGTCGGTCAGGCCTTCCGGGTTTTTCCAGAGGGCGATGTCGGCGGTCATGTTGACTTCTTGCGGCATCCAGTGGTTTGCGCAGCCGTCCAGGTATTTCTGCCAGGCCCAGTCGTACTTGAATGGCACGAGCTGGTTGAGGTCGGCGCGGCAGTTGATCATGCGCTTTTCGTCAACGGCGACACGGGCGGCGGAGCCTTCGAGTTCGGCGAGGCCTTCGGCAACGTCGAGGGAATCCAGTGCAGCCTTGGCGCGGGCCACGGCGGCCGAGTCTTCGGCGGTCACGGCGCGAGCTTCGAGGGCGGCGGCACCGCCGGCGCTGTCGAGGCGGTCCATGTTGGCTTCGCTAGCGTGGCCGGCGTTGGCGCCTTTCACTGCTGCTACTTCACTGTCTTCTTTGTCGAATTCGTCCCAGCTCAGCATGACGTGTCGTCTCCTGCGTGAGGGCCTGTGCCCGTGTGAAAACTGATTGGTTGGTTTTTCACACGGCCGTACAGGCCGCGTTGGATGTCGTTTTTTGCAGCGGTGCTACGCAGGCAATAAACAGAAAATTTTTACGGGTTTCCGAGAGCCTCTGACGGGCGCAGGTCAGCGTTGTCGCTGCTGCGGGGCTTCAGAATGGCTTTGATCCCTGTAAGGGAATATTGCTGACCCGATTGGGCGGCATTATAGGGAAAAAAACACGGGCGTGGGGGAGGGCGAAACAGCGCAGGGCGGTCGAGCGCGGGGAGGATTTCGATCGGAGCGAGGGTTTACAGGGCTTTCGCCGGGATTGGCCCCGGAGAAAATTTTTTCATTAATTTTTCTGCGTGTGATTGGTTGCTCAAAAAACGAGCAAAAAACCGCGTTTTTCACTATATCTTGTGTTTTGCAAGCCTTTTACGTCACTTCAAACACAACTGAGCCCGACCGAAGCCGGGCTGGAATCGACCCTCGATGTTGCGCTGAGTGATCCGATTCGGTGCAGTCTCAAACCATCAATTGGTGCAGCCGTTACCCATCACGCTGTAACGCAGGATGTGGCGCTGGCCGGTGGAGTCGTCGTACTCCATTTTCATCGGTACCACTTCGCAGACATTCGGAACTTCGCTCATCGATACAACTTTGGCGATGTCCAGGTGAGTGGAGTAAGTGTATTCCTCGATGGCCGGTTGTTGCTGTGCGACATCAGTCGGGACCTCGTCTGCCATGGCGGTTGCGCACAGACTGCTGAGGGCCAGAACCAATAAAGCTTTCATTTGAAATTTACCTTCTTGAGGTCGAGTGGGGTCACGCAACCTTTTTGGGGTTGCGTGTGGAGCTTCATCGTTTGGGTTTGTTACTTAAGAGCTGGATTAACGGCCTTCGTGGGGGCTGTAACGTTGTTAATCGCTTTGCCTTGTCGGCGAGGTGAATTTTAGGGAGGCGGGGTAGGGGTAAACAGACCCGGTTTTGATAAACACCTTTGGCAGATTTGGTAACAATCGCTGGATATTGTGTTGGTAGTACTTTGGCTTTCCTGAAAGACCGCGTCGCCTGAATCGCTGGCAAGCCAGCTCCCACAAGGGCTGCGAAGCATTTCGACAAGGTATTGGCAGCGTTCCTCCGGGGTATCTGGATGTTTTGTAGGGGCTTGTTACTACCATCGTCGAATGGTTCTATACGGGCGCCCCGGCTACAACAGGGTCATACAAAAACAACTATTACACCGAGGTAGGAAAGATGAGTGCGGCTTCCCTGTATCCCGTTCGTCCCGAGGTTCTGGCCAATACGCTGACCGACGAGGCGACCTACAAAGCCATGTACCAACAGTCGGTCGTCAACCCTGACGGCTTCTGGCGCGAACAAGCCAAGCGCCTCGACTGGATCAAGCCTTTCACCACGGTGAAACAGACTTCGTTCGACGATCACCATGTCGACATCAAGTGGTTTGCCGATGGCACCCTGAACGTTTCCTACAACTGCCTCGACCGTCATCTGGCCGAGCGCGGCGATCAGGTCGCCATCATCTGGGAAGGCGACGATCCTTCCGAAAGCCGCAACATCACCTACCGCGAACTGCACGAACAAGTGTGCAAACTCGCCAACGCCCTGCGTGGTCAGGACGTGCACCGCGGCGACGTGGTGACCATTTATATGCCGATGATCCCCGAAGCCGTGGTCGCCATGCTGGCCTGCACCCGGATCGGCGCGATTCACTCGGTGGTGTTCGGCGGTTTCTCGCCGGAAGCCCTGGCCGGTCGCATCATCGACTGCCGCTCGAAAGTGGTGATCACCGCTGACGAAGGCATCCGTGCCGGCAAGAAGATTTCCCTCAAGGCCAACGTCGACGACGCCCTGACCAACCCGGAAACCAGCAGCATCCAGAAAGTCATCGTGTGCAAGCGCACCGGCGGCGACATCAAGTGGAACCAGCATCGCGACATCTGGTACGAAGACCTGATGAAAGTGGCGGGCACCGTCTGCGCGCCGAAAGAGATGGGCGCCGAAGAAGCGCTGTTCATCCTTTATACCTCCGGCTCCACCGGCAAGCCGAAGGGCGTGCAGCACACCACCGGCGGCTATCTGTTGTACGCGGCCATGACTCACGAGCGCGTGTTCGACTACCGTCCGGGCGAAATCTACTGGTGCACCGCCGACGTCGGCTGGGTTACCGGTCACTCCTATATTGTGTACGGCCCGCTGGCCAATGGCGCGACCACGCTGCTGTTCGAAGGCGTGCCGAACTATCCGGACATCACCCGGGTGGCTAAGATCGTCGACAAGCACAAGGTCAACATCCTCTACACCGCGCCGACCGCGATCCGCGCGATGATGGCCTCCGGCACCGCCGCTGTTGAAGGCGCGGACGGCAGCAGCCTGCGTCTGCTCGGTTCGGTCGGCGAGCCGATCAACCCGGAAGCCTGGGACTGGTACTACAAGAACGTCGGCAAGTCCCGTTGCCCGATCGTCGACACCTGGTGGCAGACCGAAACCGGCGGCAACATGATGAGCCCGCTGCCGGGCGCTCATGCGCTCAAGCCAGGTTCGGCCGCACGTCCGTTCTTCGGTGTGGTGCCGGCGCTGGTGGACAACCTCGGCAACATCATCGAGGGCGAGGCCGAAGGCAATCTGGTGATTCTCGATTCGTGGCCGGGTCAGGCGCGCACCCTGTACGGCGACCACGACCGTTTCGTCGACACCTACTTCAAGACCTTCCGTGGCATGTACTTCACCGGTGACGGCGCCCGTCGCGATGCCGATGGTTACTACTGGATCACCGGTCGCGTGGACGACGTGCTCAACGTGTCCGGCCACCGCATGGGTACTGCCGAGATCGAAAGCGCGATGGTCGCTCACCCGAAAGTCGCCGAAGCGGCGGTGGTCGGTGTGCCGCATGACATCAAGGGGCAGGGCATTTATGTCTACGTCACCCTGAAGAATGGCGAAGAGCCGAGCGAGCAACTGCGCCTGGAACTGAAGAACTGGGTGCGCAAGGAGATAGGGCCGATTGCTTCACCGGACGTGATTCAGTGGGCACCGGGGCTGCCGAAGACCCGTTCGGGCAAGATCATGCGCCGCATCCTGCGCAAGATCGCCACGGCCGAATACGAAGGCCTGGGCGACATCTCCACCCTGGCCGATCCGGGTGTGGTGCAGCATCTGATCGATACGCACAAGACCATGAACGTCGCGTAAGCGGCGGGTCTGAAGCCTGAAAAGCCCCGTCCGGCATTACGCCGGGCGGGGCTTTTTGTTGTCTGTGGTTTGTGGGTCGCCAGTGCCGGCCCCTTCGCTGGCAAGCCAGCTCCCACAGGTTTTGTGGTGTGCTGGAGGTTGCGGGAGCAACGAAGATCCCTGTGGGAGCTGGCTTGCCAGCGAAAGCGGTTTTTCATGCAAAGCTGCAACCCTTTGATGGAACAAAAAATCGGCAGCCAATAATTATCGAATTGCTCCGTCAGTCCATTCCCACTGTTACCCGTCCGCCTTCAAGTAACTGAATGTGTAACCGCCTGCTCCGCAACGGGGCGTCCGGAAACGCATTGCCCCGTTTTCGGGCCTCAAAACCCCCGGTGAAAAATAAGACATAACCCCGCGCTTGCCGGATTAGAAGGGTTTGCGAATAATAGGCCCGCAATTTGCAGTATAGATCGGTTCACTGTCTTTCGCTCTTGCATGAAATTGCAGGGCTGTCAATGTGCTCAAGCGGGTTTCTCGATGCATCTGTAATTAGTTGTCGCATTGAAGAAATATCGGCTTCGGGCCTGTCGTTAGAATGCCGATCACTCGCTCGTCGTGGCTCGTGTTGAAATCGCTGACGGTTTCAATGGGAAATTTCCCACGGATGCAGCACCGCTTTTCTGTTTCACCCATTCGCATATTGGGCTGTCGCTCACTCTGCCGTTTTTGCCCTTTACCGATGGAGTCCCAAGATGAAGAAACTTGTGCTGCTTGGCGCCCTGGCACTGTCCGTGCTGTCCCTGCCGACATTCGCCGATGAAAAGCCTCTGAAAATCGGTATCGAAGCGGCTTACCCTCCATTCGCCTCCAAAGCGCCGGACGGCAGCATCGTCGGTTTCGACTACGACATCGGCAACGCGCTGTGCGAAGAGATGAAGGTCAAGTGCCAGTGGGTCGAGCAAGAGTTCGACGGTCTGATCCCGGCACTGAAAGTGCGCAAGATCGACGCGATCCTGTCGTCCATGTCGATCACTGACGACCGCAAGAAGTCCGTGGACTTCACCAACAAGTACTACAACACCCCGGCCCGCCTGGTCATGAAAGAAGGCACCGCTGTCAGCGAAGGCCTGACCGAACTCAAGGGCAAGAACATCGGCGTGCAGCGTGGTTCGATCCACGAGCGCTTCGCCCGCGAAGTCCTGGCCCCGCTGGGTGCCGAGATCAAGCCGTACGGCTCGCAAAACGAAATCTACCTCGACGTGGCCGCCGGCCGCCTCGACGGCACCGTGGCGGACGCTACGCTGTTGAATGACGGCTTCCTGAAAACCGACGCCGGCAAAGGCTTCGCGTTCGTGGGCCCGGCGTTCACCGACGTCAAATACTTCGGCGACGGCGTAGGCATCGCAGTACGCAAGGGCGACGCCCTGAAAGACAAGATCAACACCGCCATCGCGGCCATCCGCGAGAACGGCAAGTACAAGGCAATCCAGGACAAGTACTTCGACTTCGACATTTACGGCAAGTAAAGACGTCGCTCGACCCGTCCGAAATGGCGCAAGCAACAGGATCTCTGCGGTTTGCGCCATTTTTTCATCCCAACTTTCGAGGACCTGAATCATGTTGAAAGGCTACGGGGCTGTCATCCTCGATGGCGCTTGGCTGACGCTTCAGCTCGCCTTGTCGTCCATGGCCCTGGCCATCGTTCTCGGGCTGATCGGCGTCGCGTTGCGCCTGTCGCCGGTGCGCTGGCTGGCGTGGCTGGGCGATCTGTATTCCACGGTGATTCGCGGGATTCCCGACCTGGTGCTGATCCTGCTGATCTTCTACGGCGGTCAGGACTTGCTTAACCGCGTCGCACCGATGCTCGGCTATGACGACTACATCGACCTGAACCCGCTGGCCGCCGGTATCGGCACCCTCGGCTTCATCTTCGGTGCGTACCTGTCGGAAACCTTCCGCGGCGCGTTCATGGCGATCCCCAAAGGTCAGGCCGAAGCCGGCATGGCGTACGGCATGAGCAGCTTCCAGGTGTTCTTCCGCGTGCTGGTGCCGCAGATGATTCGTCTGGCGATTCCGGGCTTCACCAACAACTGGCTGGTGTTGACCAAGGCCACCGCGCTGATTTCCGTGGTCGGTCTGCAAGACATGATGTTCAAGGCCAAGCAGGCGGCCGACGCCACCCGCGAGCCTTTCACCTTCTTCCTCGCAGTGGCGGCGATGTACCTGGTGATCACCAGTGTCTCGTTGCTGGCGCTGCGTCACCTTGAGAAGCGCTACTCGGTAGGCGTAAGGGCGGCTGATCTATGATCTTCGACTACAACGTCATTTGGGAGGCCCTGCCGCTGTACCTCGGCGGTCTGGTCACCACCCTCAAGTTGCTCGCGCTGTCGCTGTTCTTCGGTCTGCTCGCGGCGTTGCCGCTGGGGCTGATGCGTGTATCCAAGAACGCTGTGGTCAATGGCGCAGCCTGGCTCTACACCTACGTGATTCGCGGCACGCCGATGCTGGTTCAACTGTTCCTGATCTACTACGGTCTGGCCCAGTTCGAAGCCGTGCGTGAAAGCTTCCTCTGGCCGTGGCTGTCCAGCGCAACGTTCTGTGCGTGCCTGGCGTTCGCGATCAACACCAGCGCCTACACCGCCGAAATCATTGCCGGCAGCCTGAAGGCCACGCCGAACGGTGAGATCGAAGCCGCGAAGGCCATGGGCATGTCGCGCTTCAAGATGTACAAGCGCATCCTGCTGCCATCGGCCCTGCGCCGGGCGCTGCCGCAGTACAGCAACGAAGTGATCATGATGCTGCAGACCACCAGTCTGGCGTCCATCGTGACCCTGATCGATATCACCGGCGCGGCCCGTACCGTCAACGCGCAGTTCTACCTGCCGTTCGAGGCGTACATCACCGCCGGCGTGTTCTATCTGTGCCTGACCTTCATTCTGGTGCGCCTGTTCAAGCTGGCCGAGCGTCGCTGGCTGAGCTACCTGGCCCCGAGGAAGCACTGATATGGAACGCATCGACCACGTTCTGCCGTGGAGCCACCTGGGCAGCGAGCGCCGGATTTCGGTGTTCCGCTTCGGGAGCGGCGAGCGCAAGGCCTACATTCAGGCCAGCCTCCACGCTGACGAACTGCCCGGCATGCGCACCGCCTGGGAACTGAAAAAACGCCTCGGCGAACTCGAAGCCAAGGGCCTGCTCAACGGCGTCATCGAACTGGTGCCGGTGGCCAACCCGCTGGGTCTCGGTCAGTTGCTGCAAGGCAACCATCAGGGTCGTTTCGAGGCCGGCAGCGGCAAGAATTTCAACCGTGATTTCGTCGAGCTCAGCGCCCCCGTGGCCGCTACGCTTGAAGGACAACTCGGTGATGATCCGCACGCCAACATCCGTCTGATCCGTCAGGCGATGGCCGATCATTTGGCGGCATTGCCTGAGGCCAGCAGCCAGTTGCAAGGCATGCAGCGCATCCTGCTGCAACACGCCGCCACCGCCGATGTGGTGCTGGACTTGCATTGCGACTGCGAAGCCGCGCTGCACATGTACGCCTTGCCGCAGCACTGGCCGCAGTGGCGTTCGCTCGCCGCGCACCTGGATGTGAAGGTCGGCCTGCTGGCGGAAGATTCCGGCGGCAGCTCGTTCGATGAAGCCTGTTCGCTGCCGTGGCTGCGTCTGTCGCGCCTGTTCCCGGACGCGCAGATTCCACTGGCGTGTCTGGCGACCACCGTTGAACTCGGCGGTCAGGCCGATACCACGCCGGCGCAGGCCGAAGCCTGGGCCGAAGGCATTCTGGCGTTCCTCGCCGAGCAGGGACTGATCCGTGGCGAGTGGCCAAGCGCGGCGCACGAACCGTGCGAAGGCATGCCGTTCGAGGGCACTGAATTGCTCCTGCCGCCGCATCCCGGCGTGGTGAGTTTTCTGCGCAAGCCCGGCGAGTGGGTTGAAGCCGGTGACAAGATTTTCGAAGTGATCGATCCGCTGTCGGATCGGGTCAGCACGGTGTGTGCTGGTACGTCCGGGGTGCTGTTTGCCATTGAGCGGCTGCGTTACGCCCAACCCGGTTTCTGGCTGGCCAAAGTGGCGGGGCGCGATGCGCTGCGCGACGGCCCTTTGCTCAACGACTGACTGTTTTTGTGAGAACCGACCGCATGTACAAACTTGAAGTCCAAGACCTGCATAAACGCTATGGCAGTCACGAAGTGCTCAAGGGCGTTTCCCTGAAAGCGGCCGCCGGCGATGTGATCAGCATCATCGGCTCCAGTGGCTCCGGCAAAAGTACTTTCCTGCGCTGCATCAACCTGCTCGAGCAGCCGCACGCGGGCAAGATCCTGCTCAACAACGAAGAGTTGAAGCTGGTGGCGAACAAGGACGGCGCGCTGAAAGCCGCTGATCCGAAACAGCTGCAACGCATGCGTTCGCGCCTGTCGATGGTGTTCCAGCACTTCAACCTGTGGTCGCACATGACCGCGCTGGAAAACATCATGGAAGCGCCGGTTCACGTGCTGGGCGTGTCCAAGGCCGAAGCCCGCGAGAAAGCCGAGCACTACCTGAACAAGGTTGGCGTGGCTCATCGTAAGGATGCGTTCCCGGGGCACATGTCCGGTGGCGAGCAGCAGCGTGTGGCGATCGCCCGTGCGTTGGCGATGGAACCGGAAGTGATGCTGTTCGACGAACCGACTTCGGCCCTCGACCCGGAACTGGTCGGCGACGTGCTGAAAGTCATGCAGGCCCTCGCTCAGGAAGGCCGGACCATGGTGGTGGTGACACACGAAATGGGCTTCGCCCGTGAAGTGTCGAACCAGCTGGTGTTCCTGCACAAAGGCGTCGTCGAAGAAAGCGGCAACCCGCGTGAAGTGCTGGTCAATCCGCAATCGGAACGTTTGCAACAATTCCTCTCGGGCAGCCTCAAGTAATCGCTCCCGTTATGCACCAAATTAGGTCATGCTGCGCAGCGCGCCAGATGGTCTAATTTGGTTGCAGCCGATTTCGGTTTTTCCCTCTGTTTACGTTTCGGATCGCCCGCCATGACTGCCCATCGAATTGGTTTCCTGATTTGGCCCAGCACTAAAGCTCTGACTTTGGCGCTGGCAGAGGAGGCCTTGCGTGTTGCCCAGCGTGTGCATCCGGACGTGGTTTACGAGTTGTCGTTCCTGCAGGCCGAAGCACCGACCGAAGGTGAATGGCAGCTGCCCGGCGAACCCTGGGCCGGCAAACTCGAAAACTTCCAGAAACTGTTCCTGCTCGCCGATGAGCCACCGACCACGCTGGCGCCGGCACTCAGCAGCGCGCTCAAGCAACTGGTGCGAGCCGGTTGTGTGATCGGCGGTCTGTCGGCCGGTGTGTACCCGCTGGCGCAACTCGGTCTGCTCGACGGTTACCGCGCGGCGGTGCACTGGCGCTGGCAGGACGATTTCGCCGAGCGCTTCCCGAAAGTCATCGCCACCAGCCATCTGTTCGACTGGGATCGTGATCGCCTGACCGCGTGCGGCGGCATGTCGGTGCTGGATTTGCTGTTGGCGGTGCTGGCCCGTGATCACGGTGCTGAACTGGCCGGTGCGGTTTCCGAAGAACTGGTGGTCGAACGCATCCGCGAAGGTGGCGAGCGTCAGCGCATTCCGTTGCAGAACCGACTCGGCTCCAGCCATCCGAAGCTCACCCAGGCGGTGCTGCTGATGGAAGCCAACATCGAAGAGCCGCTGACCACCGACGAAATCGCCCAGCACGTGTGCGTGTCCCGTCGCCAGCTGGAGCGGATCTTCAAGCAATACCTCAACCGTGTGCCGAGCCAGTACTACCTGGAACTGCGCCTGAACAAGGCCCGGCAGATGTTGATGCAGACCAGCAAGTCGATCATCCAGATCGGCCTGTCGTGCGGGTTCTCCTCGGGGCCGCATTTCTCCAGCGCCTATCGCAATTTCTTCGGCGCCACGCCGCGGGAAGACCGCAACCAGCGGCGCAGCAGCAGTCCTTTCGAACTGTCGTCGGTGCCGCCCGAGCGCGGTTGATCCCACGTCAGTCACGCCATGGCAACGGCTGCCATGGCGTTGTTTCGATCAGTCTTCAATTTCCATATCAGGCGGCATGTGCGGCGGTCGCGGCGTGCCCTCGATGCCGATGATATTCAGGCTGTTTCCGGTCTGGTGATAGTAAGTGCGGATCCGCATCAGGCTCTGTGCCGATAATGGATTGTTGCGCAGGTCGTAGCGGTCGCCGACTGTGGCCGGGACTTCCAGCAGTTCTTCCGGTACTTCAGTGATGGCGTTGCCGGACAGGTCAAGCTCGTTCCAGTGCAGGTTTTCCAGTACCCCTCTGGGGATCTCGGTGATTCCGGTATCGCTCAAGTCAAGGTCAGTCAGGCTGTGCAGGTTGCTGACGTCGGGAGTCAGTCGCAGCGGGTTGGCGCGCAGGTTGAGCACTTCCAGTTTGTCCATGCCGGCCAGTCCCGCGACCGAGCGCGGTGTCAGGCGGATTTCGCAGTCCGGCAGGCTCAGTGCACACAGGCGATTGAGGGTGAAAATTTCCTTGGGCAGATGGCCCAGATTGAATTGGCGAATGGCCAGGCTGTCGAGACTCGGGAATGCTTCAAGGAATCGCCCGAGCGTTGAATCACCATCACCGGTCAAAAACAGGTCGGGTACATGAAGGAATTGCGCTCCCAGCGTCGGCAGTTCGCCGCTGAAATTCACCGAGTAGCTGAAGCCGTAACTCTCGAGGCTTGAGTCCTCAAGCGGAATGTTGCGCCAGCAGGTCAGCAGCGCTTCGGCGAACTTTCCGCGCATTCGCTCCTGATACTCGCGCGCATCGCCGGACAAGGCTTCACCGCTGAGCGGGTCTGGCGCAATGTCGCTGCTCCAGTGGGCGAGGCTGCGGGTCAGCTCGCTCAGGGCCGACTCCAGGCGGGCTATTTCGCTGCGACCATCAGCCAGGGAACCGGTCAGGCGATAGATCCAGGTGCTAGCCTGTTCATTGTTCAGCGCGGGATACAGCGTCTGCACCCGTGCACGATCCGCGTCCTCGGCAAGCACCCCGAGATCACCGCCAGTGCGTCGGAAATAGTCCTTGACCCGCTCGCGTGAGGCCGGGCCGAGCGGGTTGTTGCCGAAGTCATAGCCGTTGCCGCGGTCGGCCGGCAGACTGAAAATCTCCTCGGGGATCTCACTGATACGGTTGTTGTTGAGGATGACGATTTCCAGCTCCGGATGATTGATCATTCCGACAGGAACCTCGGCAATAGCGGTGCCGGCCAGGTCGAGATAATCCAGTTCCACCATGGCGCTGATGTCCGGTGTGCGACCTAATGGATTGTTGTACAGGTCGAGTTTGTTCAGGCGCGTCAGCGAAGCAAGGGTGGCGTGGCCCTCGGCGTCGAGGACGACTGCGCAATTGCTCAGCACCAGGCTCTCCAGGGCAGGCATGCGGCGCATTGAATCCGGTATTTGCTGCAATCCGAGATCGCGCAATTCGAGGGTTTTCAGATCGGTGAAGGCACCGAGGAAACCATCGCCAGCGCGCAGTTGGGCATTGCCGGTGATCGACAGCGTGGTGACATGGCTGAAATCCGCGCCGAGTGCTGGCAACTCGCCGATGAACGGCAAGTTGAGAATGAGTCTGTCGGATCGCATTTCAGGACGTGATCGGGAGCGTTCGCGCCAGAGCGCCTGCAGATCCCGAATACACTGATCGCGACCGCTGCGTTCCACGGTTTTTTCGTCTTCCGTCAGCGCGGTGCCGGTGGAAGGATGGCGCTCGGGAATATCCGTGGCCCAGCGCTTGAGTGCGTCCTCCAGCCGTTGCCATTCGGTTTCCCAGTCGCCGAGCCGCAGGCGCCCTTGATCGAGAGTGCCCGGCAGCAGGTACAGCACGCGATTGGCCTGTTCGGTGTCCAGCGCCGGGAATAACAGGCGCACGCGATCGATGTCGGCCTGAGGCATCGACACGCCGAAATTCTGCCGATTGCGCTGGTAGCTGGTCTTGATCCGCTCGCGAGTGGCCACAGACAGCGGGTTTTCGCCCAATGTGAATTGATTGGGTGACAGCACCGGGAGACTGAACAGACTCTCGGGCAGTTCAGTGATCCGGTTGTGTTCGAAATTGGCCATGATCAGGGTCGGGTGTTCGACCAGACCGTCCGGCAGGTGAGTGATCCCGGTGTCGATCAAGCGCACGTGGGTCAGCGCTGTCAGTGTTTGCAACTGCGGTGTGGTGCCCAGCGGGTTATGGCTCAGGTTGAGAAAGTGCAAGCGGGTCAGCGCTGACAGGCGGGTCTGGGTGTCATCGGTCATGACCAGTTCGCAATATTCCAGGACCAATCGCTCCAGTGCAGGCATGCGCTCGCACGCCGGGGGCAGTTGCCCCAGTTTGAAGTCATGCAGTTCCAGGTGGCGCAGACCGGTAAAGGCTGAAAGGAAAGCATCGACCCCGCTCAGGGTCGGGTTGCCGTCGAGGGTCAGTTGGGTGATATGGCTGAAATCTGCCGACAGGGTTGGTAGCTCGCCGATAAACGGCAGGTCCGTCATGAAAATGTTGCCTCGCTCCGTGGGCTTCTCGGCAAACCGGAAGCGCCACAGCTCTTCGATCCGTCGGGCAAAGATTTGTCTGTTGCTCTGCATTGCGAACAACTGCCGGGGGTTGAGCGTTTGCCCGCTGCCTGGGTGAATGTTTGGCCCTGCCTGCGCCCACTGAGCGAGGTCGGCGGTCAGCTGACGGATTTCTGTCTGCCAGTGGCGCAGTTGGCTGCGGCTCTGTTCCAGTGAGCCCGGCAGACTGTAAAAGACGTCACTGGCGTCCTGCGTATCGAGGTCGGGAAACAGCTGCTGAGTGGTTTCGATATCCGCCGGGTCAGCGAGTACGGCGAAATCCTGGCCGGTCTCGCGGTTGTATTGTTTGATCCGTTCACGGGCGGCGAGACTCAACGGGTTGTTCGACAGGTCGTAGCCGTCACCGGCCTCGGCGGACAGTTCGAACAAACCCTCGGGCAGTTCAGTGATCTGGTTGTCGCTGAGGATCGCGGTCTTGATGCGCGGGTGGTCGAGCAGGCCGGGCGGGATTTCCAGCAGGCCGGTGCGCGACAGATCGAGGTAGGTCAGCGCACCGAGGGTTTGCAGCTCGGGTAATAGTCCCAGAGGATTGCCCGGCAACTCCAGCGATTCGAGTTTCGGCAGCACGGCCAGTGCCGTCAGCGCCTCGGCATCGAGCCTCACACCACAGTTATCCAGCACCAGCGCTTCCAGCACCGGCAGATCAGTGAGGGTCCGGGCCAGTTGATCAACCTCGCTGTTGCGCACAAACAAGCGCTTGAGTCTGGGGAAGCTTCTGAGGAACGGTGCGTTGCCGCGCAGCCCCTTGTTGCCGTTGAGGGTCAGCGAACTGATGTGGCTGAAGTCGGCGCTCAGCTGTGGCAGGTCACCGATGAAGGACGCTTCGACGGTCAAGACGTCGGCCCTGACATGGGGGTGAATCTTCGAGCGCTGACGCCACAGCCGCTGAAGTGTGGCTGCGAACGTTTCACGTGCATCCTGCTCGGTGAAGCGCTCGTTAGCCTCCAGTGTTGCGCCACTGACGGGGTCCCGGTCGGGGGTGTCCCGGGTCCAGCGGGCGAGTTCGGCGCTCAGCGTGGCCAACTCGGATTCCCACGCCGTCAGTTGCAAGCGACCCTGAATCAGTGAGCCGGGCAGGTCGTAAATCAGTCTGCTGGCCTGGCTCTCGTCGATATCCGGAAACAGGGCTCTGGTGCGGGCAATATCAGCCTGTTCGGCTCGAACACCGAAATTGAGCCCCGTGCGGGTGAAGTAGGTTTTCACTTGCTCCCGCGCGGCGGCCGATAGCGGGTTGCCGGAGAAGTCATACCCGGCAGCGGTGGTGGCTGAAAGCTCGAACAGCGCCGCCGGAAGCGTATCGATCTGGTTGTCGGTGAGCCACGCGCTTCTGATTTGCGCATGCCCGATCAAACCGGCCGGCACCTGGGTAATGCCTGTGCGGGACAGGTTCAGGTAAGTCAGCGACGCCATGGAGGACAGGTCGAAGCTCATTCCCAGCGGGTTATTTTTGAGGTCCAGTTCGACCACGTTGTCGAGTGAAGTCAGCAATGCCCGGTTACCCTCGGTGAGGGTGATTGCACAGTTGCGCAACCGCAATTGGCGCAGGGTGTGCAGGTTGGAAAGGCCTTGAGGCAAGTTGTGCAGGTCAAAGTTCTGCAGGCTGAGACGGGACAATCGAGGGAAACGACTGATAAAGGCCTCGATACCTGCCGACGTTCCGCTGCCGTTCAACTCCAGGCTGACGACGTGACTGAAATCGGCCGCCAGCACCGGCAAATCGCCCAGCAATGGCTCGCTCGAATGCAGGCGATAGCCAAAGCGCTCCGCCGTCTCGCGGCGCCAGCAATTGAGCAGTGCGCGCGCGAACAGTTGTCGGTCACGTCCCGCGGCTGCCCGTCGGGCGGGAGACAGTTGTTGGCCGGTTGCAGGATCGACCGGTAACTCTGTGAGCTGCCATCGATCAAGGTCAATTTCCAGTTGAGCGTATTCGAGGCGCAGGCGTGACAGTTCGGCAATCGGGTTCTGCGGATGGTTTTGCAGCTGCAGCACCATCGCCTGCTGGCCTTCTTGTGTGATGCCGGGGAAAGCATCGCGCACCCGTGTTTCCAGGGTGGGCGGTGAGTCGTTGGGCGGCAGATTGCGTGAGTAACCATCAGCGCCGAGCAGGCGCAGTGTGTCGACGGCGATGGGTGGCGTGGATTCGACCTCCAGGGCGAGTCGCAGGTTGTCGCGTGGCAAAGGATTGTCGCGAATGAGTCGTCGGAGTTTTTTCCCTTCGCCGATTTGCAGGCTCAGGGCCTGACGCTGCGTGTCGGGCAGGGCTTGCAGCACACTGGTGTAGAAGTCCGTCGGGCTGTGCAGTTCCTGTCCGGCCTGGTCGAACGGCTGCCAGTTGCCATCGGGCTGGCGTACCAGGATTTTCACCACTGCCGCCCCTGCGGGTCCTGTGGTGTCGAGCTTGTTACCCGCGAATGACCGGTCGCGCACTTCGAGGCTCACGGTATTTGACCATCCCGGTAACAGCGGCAGGCTGTGAAGCGCCAGTGTGTCGGAATCCGGGTTATGCACCGAGTCGAGTTCCAGGCCTTCATAGGCACGGGTGATGCGCAGTTCGTACAGGGCTGTTTCAGAGAGCTGCTGCTGACGATCCGGAAGGACGCCTTCACCCAGTTGCAGCAACTCGGTTCCGGTGGCGGTGTGAATGAGTTCTTCGGTGATTCTGGCAGGCAGTCCGGGCACGTGTCTGGCCACCTGTTGCACCAACGGTGCATCGCGATGCTGGCGCGACTGATAGCGTTGTTCGAACAGGGCCGGGCGCTGTTGCCCGGCAATCTGCGCGAGTCGGGTGCGCAGTTGCCGGCTGCGTGCATCGAGGGCGATTTTTTGTCCGAATCCTTCATTGAGCAGGGTGTTGATTTCGCTCTCGTCGAGGCTCGACAGCAGTGTCTTGAGCAGATCGCTGTCAATCAGCTGTTCAAGGTGAATGTCGGCGAGCGGCAGTTGCTCGTCATCCGAGGACTGCCAGACCGTTTTGTCCTCTGCATCGATCAGGCGCAGCCGTCTGGTGGCCGTCCACAAGCCCTGTTCGTTGAGCAACTGGAGCTGGATCAACGGATCGGCCTTTTGATAAATCGCCGGATCGTTGCTGCTCATCTGTTCGATGAACGTTTGCAAAGCCTGATCAATCTTGAAGCGCTCGATGGTATCGCCCAGCAGTGGGGGTACACGCTCCTGATTCAGGTGCATCCTGCGCAGTCCGTCTTCGCTGAAGCCGCTGACGCGCAGAATCCGCTCGCGCTGTGTCGGTGTAAAACGCTTCATGCTGTGACCGATGCGCCGCAACACCGTGGCGCGATCCCATTGCAGCGGGTTTTCCAGTTCCGTATGAAACGCCCCCTCGCCGTTATGCCGCACGATCGGCTGATAGGCATCGGTGCGGGTGGGGTGTTCGATGCGCCATTTGCCGGAGTGCTCGTGATCGTTGACGACGAAGTGAGTATCTTCGATCGGCACCAGCCTTTTGCCTGCGTGCAGCTGCACGCCTTGTGCATCGACCCTGGCGCTTGCCGGCGGCGCCAGATTGCTCGCGTATGGCTTCAAATCGGGTTTCCAGTACAGGGTTTTACCGTTGCGCAGTTTCACCGGCTGGAACCGATCCATGAACGCCACCACTTCGGCCGGCAAGACCTTGGGCAGTTCGGCCATGGCGATGCCGGTGCCAATGCCGAAAGCGCCGAGCTGGACCAGCGACTCCAGTGCCGAGAAGAAATGTTCCCGGGCTTCGGAGGTCTGCCCTTGCGCCCAGTCGATGACCGATTCGAACACTTCGTCGAGCAACTGATAGCTGATGTACGCCATCATCATTTCGCCGAGAAACGGCACGAACGGCAGGACCACGAAGGAAGCGATTTCGACGATCGTGCCTGCGATCCTGACCCACGAGTCCCAGAGCGCCCAGCGGGCATTGCGATCGACCATGGCAGTGGGGACCGCAATCACGGCGGCATCGTTGAGGATCTTGTTCAACTTGCGTTGATAGAGCTGTTCCCACAGTTCGCCGGCAATGGGCGTGGTCGTCAATTGCAGGTCGGGTTTTTCGATGGGGACTTCTCGCCAGGGCGGCAATTGGCTGCCGGCCTGCGGCGGGTGATATTTCATCTCGCTCAGGCGCTGCTTGAGTTGGCCGAACAGCTGTCCGCGCTGTTCATGGGCGACGAAGCGGCTGAAGAAATTCTGGTAGTCCGTCATCCGCAATTGTCGGATCAGTTCTGTCGCGAATTCGCCGCTGGAGCTGTATTGCCTGATCGGATGCTCGGGGTCGTCCGGTACGTATGCCACCACGGCAACTGCGCTACCGGCACGCTCCAGGTCGGGGGCGAATATCACGATTCCGGTCAGGGCGACCGACATCATGCTCAAGTCGTGGCACAGCATCGCCTGGCCATCGATCTGCACGTTTTGATTGCCATCGAGCAGACTTTCGATCGCTTGCAGGTTCGCCTGTTCGATATCGCCGTTCATCCGCGCCATTTTCAGCGCTGCGCGCAGAGCGGCCTGTTGCGCGGTGTTGACCTTGTGCCGCAACACGGCTGCGGCGACCGGGGCAGCCAGTGCAAGTTGCTCCTCCAGATAGGCTTTGTAGCGCGCGCCGATGTCCAGTTCGCGGCACAGACTGGCGAAGACTGCGATACCGAGCTTGGCATTGATTGGTGCCAGCACCTGGAATTGCCCGCTGGTGGACGGTGCAGTGATGAACGAGGAGCCGCTGGCGTAGGCATCGGGGGCGGTCTCCCCGACTTCGAAGTTGTGCAGCGCCGCGTCCAGCAAGGACACGGTCCAGGTCCGGGTGCCGGTGCGAATGCCAGCCGCTGTGACGGGAATGTACAGACGCAGGAAGGTTTGCCTGACGTCCAGATCCAGCGCGAAACGTGACTTCAGGGCCGCGGTGAGAATCGGTTCGGCGAAGGCCGCGGGGTTCTGCACCTTGTCCAGCACTTGATCGACGGCGTTCTGCGCGGTCATCTGGCTGCCAATGGCACTTCTGAGCGCGTCGTGCTGCGCGCGCGGAGCGGTTTTGAGCGGGGTGCTGAGCGGCTGTCGATGGTTCTTCAGGGCCTCGCGGCGTCTGGAGGAAGCTTTGCCCAGCCATTGCGGGATGGCTTTGACCAGCGGTTCATAATGCGCAGCTGGATTAAGCGCGGTCGGCACAGACATCGTTGGCGTCCTTGAGCGTCGAAAAAGAGCTCAAGCAGAGCAAAATGCATTCTGTGTCAGGTGGTACATATGTATGACAGGCCAGCCCTTCGCAATTGATATGCTCGCAGGCCTGCTGAAATGGCTGGCGGCAGTTTAAACTGCGCCTTTGCGACGCTATATGTCGCATTGCCGTAAACCCGGGAAAATCCGGGGTTTGCGCTATAAGAAGTTGTCGCTTGGCGACAAGGCCGGGCTGAAAACTGTCCTTACAATCCCCCCATCGCTCGCCAGTTTCAGGCGAGTGGCCCTCATCAGGAGACTCCGATGTCCGTTGAGCACGCTGCGGTACAACGCGCCGATTTCGACCAGGTTATGGTTCCCAACTACGCGCCTGCCGCTTTCATTCCGGTGCGTGGCGCCGGTTCCCGCGTCTGGGATCAGGCCGGCCGCGAGCTGATCGACTTCGCCGGCGGCATCGCCGTCAACGTATTGGGCCATGCGCACCCGGCGCTGGTCGGTGCCTTGACCGAGCAAGCGAACAAGCTGTGGCACGTGTCCAACGTGTTCACCAACGAGCCGGCCCTGCGCCTGGCACACAAGCTGATCGACGCCACCTTTGCCGAGCGCGTGTTCTTCTGCAACTCCGGCGCCGAAGCCAACGAGGCCGCCTTCAAGCTGGCCCGTCGTGTCGCGTTCGACCGTTTCGGCACCGAGAAGTACGAAATCATCGCCGCGCTCAACAGCTTCCACGGCCGCACCCTGTTCACCGTGAACGTCGGTGGCCAGTCGAAGTACTCCGACGGTTTCGGCCCGAAAATCACCGGCATCACCCACGTGCCGTACAACGATCTGGCGGCACTGAAAGCCGCTGTTTCCGACAAGACCTGCGCGGTCGTTCTGGAGCCGATCCAGGGCGAGGGCGGCGTGCTGCCGGCCGAGCTGGCTTACCTGCAAGGTGCCCGTGAACTGTGCGACGCGAACAACGCGCTGCTGGTGTTCGACGAAGTGCAGACCGGCATGGGCCGTACCGGCAACCTGTTCGCCTACCAGCATTTCGGTGTGGTTCCAGACATCCTGACCAGCGCCAAGAGCCTGGGCGGCGGTTTCCCGATCGCCGCGATGCTGACCACCGAAGCGCTGGCCAAGCATCTGGTCGTCGGCACGCACGGCACCACTTACGGCGGCAACCCGCTGGCGTGCGCCGTGGCTGAAGCGGTGATCGACGTGATCAACACCCCTGAGGTGCTGAACGGCGTCAACGCCAAGCACGACAAGTTCAAGACCCGCCTGCAACAGATCGGCGAGAAATACGGCCTGTTCACCCAGGTGCGTGGTCTCGGTCTGCTGATCGGTTGCGTGCTGAGCGATGCCTGGAAAGGCAAGGCCAAAGACATCTTCAACGCCGCTGAGCAAGAAGGCCTGATGATTCTGCAAGCTGGCCCGGACGTGATCCGTTTCGCCCCGAGCCTGGTGGTTGAAGACGCGGACATCGACGCCGGTCTGGATCGCTTCGAACGTGCTGCCGCGAAACTGACCCAAGCCTGATTCATGCAAGACCGCCCGGCGTCTGTCGTCATCGACAGGCGTCGGGACCATTTTCCTGTGCCGGGCCTGCCCGGCATTTTTTTCCCGAGTCGGCGCTTTCGCCGACCTGAAGTAGAGAAAGGAGTGACACCATGCTGGTGATGCGCCCCGCGCAAATGGCTGATCTGGGCGAGGTACAGCGTCTGGCTGCGGACAGCCCGATTGGTGTCACTTCCTTGCCGGATGACGTTGAACGCCTGAGCGACAAGATCGCTGCGAGCGAAGCCTCGTTTGCCGCCGAAGTGAGCTTCAACGGCGAAGAGAGTTACTTCTTTGTCCTCGAAGACACCGCCACCGGCAAACTGGTGGGCTGCTCGGCAATCGTCGCGTCGGCCGGTTATTCCGAGCCGTTCTACAGCTTTCGCAACGAGACCTTCGTGCACGCCTCCCGCGAGCTGAAGATCCACAACAAGATCCACGTGCTCTCGCAATGCCACGACCTGACCGGCAACAGCTTGCTGACCAGTTTCTACGTGCAGCGCGAGCTGGTGGGTTCGCCGTGGTCTGAACTCAACTCCCGTGGCCGTCTGCTGTTCGTCGCCAGCCACCCGGAACGGTTCGCCGATTCGGTGGTGACCGAGATCGTCGGTTACAGCGACGAGAACGGCGACTCGCCATTCTGGGACGCCATCGGTCGCAACTTCTTCGACCTGAACTACGCCGAGGCCGAGCGTCTGTGTGGCCTGAAAAGCCGGACGTTCCTCGCCGAGCTGATGCCGCATTACCCGATCTACGTGCCGCTGCTGCCGGACTCCGCTCAGGAAGCGATGGGCCAGGTGCACCCGCGCGCGCAGATCACCTTCGACATCCTGATGCGCGAAGGCTTCGAGACCGATCACTACATCGACATTTTCGACGGTGGCCCGACCCTGCATGCGCGCGTTTCGGGGATCCGTTCGATCGCCCAGAGCCGTGTGGTGCCGGTGAAGATCGGCGAGCCGGTCAAAGGTGCCGGTCGCCAGTATCTGGTGGCCAATGCCCAGTTGCAGGATTACCGCGCGGTATTGCTTGAGCTGGATTACGCACCGGGCAAACCGGTGACCCTGGATCTGGAAGCGGCCGAAGCCCTGGGCGTCGGTGAAGGTGCCAGCGTGCGCCTGGTGGCGGTTTAACGCCTTAGCGAGTTTCACGGGTGGCCACGGCGGCCCGTTTGAGGAGATAGCATGATTGTTCGTCCCGTACGCAGCAGCGATTTGTCCGCTCTGATCGACCTGGCCCGCAGCACCGGCACCGGCCTGACCACTTTGCCGGCCAACGAAGAGCGCCTGACCCACCGGGTCGGCTGGGCCGAGAAGACCTTTCGCGGTGAAGCCGGCCGTGGTGACGCGGACTACCTGTTCGTGCTCGAAGACGACAACGGTCGCGTGGTGGGGATTTCCGCCATCGCCGGCGCCGTCGGGCTGCGCGAGCCTTGGTACAACTTCCGCGTCGGCCTGACCGTCAGCGCCTCGCAGGAACTGAACATCTATCGCGAAATTCCGACGCTGTTCCTGGCCAACGACCTGACCGGCAACTCCGAGCTGTGCTCGTTGTTCCTGCACGCCGATTACCGCACCGGCCTCAACGGCCGCATGCTGTCCAAGGCGCGGATGCTGTTCATCGCCGAATTCCCGCAACTGTTCGGCAACAAGATCATCGCCGAGATGCGCGGCGTGTCGGATGACGCCGGTCGTTCGCCGTTCTGGGAAAGCCTGGGTCGTCACTTCTTCAAGATGGAATTCAGCCAGGCCGATTACCTGACCGGTGTCGGCAACAAGGCATTCATCGCTGAACTGATGCCGAAATTCCCGCTGTACACCTGCTTCCTGTCGCCGGACGCGCGCAACGTCATCGGCCAGGTGCACCCGGACACCGAGCCTGCGCTGGCGATGCTCAAGAGCGAAGGCTTCAGCTATCAGGGTTACGTCGATATCTTCGACGCAGGCCCCGCCATCGAGTGCGAGACCAGCAAGATCCGCGCAGTGCGTGACAGCGAAGCGCTGGTGCTGGCCATCGGCACGCCGGGCGACGACGCCACGCCGTTCATCATCCATAACCGCAAACGCGAAGACTGCCGCATCACGGCTGCGCCGGCCCGTCTGGCCGCCGGCACCCTGGTGGTCGATCCGCTGACCGCCAAACGTCTTCAACTCAACGCTGGCGATCAGGTTCGCGCCGTGGCGTTGTCCGCTGCCCGGGAGTCGAAATAATGAATTCGCTATACATCGCAGGTGAGTGGCTGGCCGGTCAGGGCGAGGCTTTTCAATCGCTGAACCCGGTGACCCAGCAAGTGCTGTGGTCGGGGGAGGGCGCCACGGCCGCTCAGGTCGAGTCGGCCGTGCAGGCTGCGCGGCAGGCGTTCCCGGGCTGGGCCCGTCGTACCCTGGAAGATCGCATCAGCGTGCTCGAAGCGTTCGCCGCCGCGCTGAAAAACCATGCCGACGAACTGGCCCGCACCATCGGTGAAGAAACCGGCAAACCGCTGTGGGAAGCCGCGACCGAAGTCACCAGCATGGTCAACAAGATCGCCATCTCGGTGCAGAGCTACCGCGAACGTACCGGCGAGAAGAGCGGCCCGTTGGGCGACGCCACCGCCGTATTGCGCCACAAGCCCCACGGTGTGGTCGCGGTGTTCGGCCCTTACAACTTTCCTGGCCATTTGCCGAACGGCCACATCGTGCCGGCGCTGCTGGCCGGTAACAGCGTGCTGTTCAAACCGAGCGAGCTGACCCCGAAAGTCGCCGAACTGACGGTCAAGTGCTGGATCGAAGCCGGTCTGCCGGCCGGTGTCCTGAACCTGCTGCAAGGCGCCCGTGAAACCGGTATCGCTCTGGCGGCGAATCCGGGCATCGATGGTCTGTTCTTTACCGGTTCGAGCCGTACCGGCAATCACCTGCACCAGCAGTTCGCCGGTCGTCCGGACAAGATCCTCGCGCTGGAAATGGGCGGCAACAACCCGCTGGTGGTCGATCAGGTCGCCGACCTCGACGCAGCGGTCTACACGATTATTCAGTCGGCGTTCATTTCTGCTGGTCAACGTTGCACCTGTGCCCGCCGTCTGCTCGTGCCGGAAGGCGCGTGGGGCGACAGCCTGCTCAAGCGTCTGGTGGAAGTCAGCTCGACCATCGAGGTCGGCGCGTTCGATCAGCAACCGGCGCCGTTCATGGGCTCGGTGGTTTCCCTTGGCGCTGCGAAAGCGTTGATGGATGCCCAGGCGCATCTGCTGGCCAACGGTGCAGTGTCGCTGCTGGCGATGACTCAGCCACAGGCGCAGTCGGCGCTGCTGACCCCGGGCATCGTTGATGTGACGGCGGTTGCCGAGCGTTCCGACGAAGAACTGTTCGGCCCGTTGCTGCAAGTGATCCGCTACGCCGATTTCGCGGCGGCGATTGCCGAAGCCAACGACACCGCGTTTGGTCTGGCCGCTGGCCTGCTGTCGGATTCCGAAGAGCGCTACCAGCAGTTCTGGCTGGAAAGCCGTGCCGGTATCGTCAACTGGAACAAACAGCTGACCGGTGCTGCGAGCAGCGCACCGTTCGGCGGTGTCGGCGCTTCGGGCAACCACCGCGCCAGCGCCTACTACGCGGCGGATTACTGCGCGTACCCGGTGGCCTCGCTGGAAACTCCAAGCCTGGTGTTGCCGGCGGCCCTGACGCCTGGCGTGAAGATGGCGTGATGCCCATCGCTGGCAAGCCAGCTCCCACAAGGACGATGAGATTCCTGTGGGAGCTGGCTTGCCAGCGATGGCCGCGCCGCGGTCTCAAAGAATAGTTACTGAAGCCTATAACAACAGATTCTCGTGGAGCCTCGCTGATGAAATCCTATGAAGTCAATTTTGACGGTCTAGTGGGGCCGACCCATAACTACGGTGGTCTGTCCTACGGCAACGTTGCGTCCCAGAGCAACAGCCAGCAGTCTTCGAACCCGAAGGAAGCGGCGCTGCAAGGTCTGGCGAAAATGAAAGCGCTGATGGAAATGGGCTTTCAGCAGGGCGTTCTCGCACCGCAGGAGCGTCCGGACGTGGCTGCTCTGCGCCGTCTGGGTTTCAGCGGCACCGATGCTCAGGTGATCGAGCGCGCCGCCAAAGAAGCGATGCCGTTGCTGGTTGCCAGCTGCTCGGCGTCGAGCATGTGGGTGGCCAACGCCGCCACGGTCAGCCCGAGCGCCGACACCGCTGACGGTCGCGTGCACTTCACCGCCGCCAACCTGAACTGCAAATACCACCGCAGCATCGAGCACCCGACCACCAGTCGCGTGCTGGGCGCGATGTTCGCCAACCAGCAGCACTTCGCTCACCACGCCGCATTGCCGGCAGTGGCGCAGTTCGGCGACGAAGGCGCGGCGAACCACACGCGTTTCTGCCGTGAGTACGGCGAGGCCGGCGTTGAGTTCTTCGTGTTCGGTCGCAGTGCGTTCGACACCCGTTATCCGGCACCGCAGAAATACCCGGCGCGCCAGACCCTCGAAGCGTCGCAAGCAGTCGCTCGTTTGCACGGCCTGCGTGACGACGGCGTGGTCTACGCGCAACAGAATCCTGCGGTGATCGATCAGGGCGTGTTCCATAACGACGTGATCGCGGTGGGCAACGGCGAGGTGCTGTTCTATCACGAGGACGCGTTCCTCGACACCGATCAGATGCTGGCCGAACTGCAAGCCAAACTGGCCAAGGTCGGCGGCAACTTCCAGTCGGTCTGCGTGCCGCGTTCGGCGGTCACCGTGGACGACGCGGTGCGTTCCTACCTGTTCAACAGCCAGCTGCTGTCGCGTCCTGACGGTTCGATGCTGCTGATCGTGCCGGAAGAGTGCCGTGGCAACGAGCGCGTGTGGAACTACCTGCAAGGCCTGACCAGCTCCGGCGGCCTGATCCGCGAAGTGAAAGTCTTCGACCTCAAGCAAAGCATGCAGAACGGCGGTGGCCCGGCGTGCCTGCGCCTGCGCGTCGCGCTCAACGAAACCGAGCTGGCGGCCGTCAACCCAGGGGTTATCATGACTGCCCCGTTGTACGGTTCGTTGACCGCATGGGTTGAAAAGCACTATCGCGACCGCCTGACCGAAAGTGATCTGGCGGATCCGCAATTGCTGCTTGAATGCCGGACGGCACTGGATGAACTGACGCAAATCCTTAAACTGGGCGCGGTTTATCCATTCCAGATCAATTGATGGCCGGCGCGCCGCTTCGTCGCGGCGCACGGTTCCATCTCCCCAAGAGAGCGTAAAACATGAGCGATTCCCTGCAGCTGATCCTTGAAGACACCGACGGCACGCAACTGCAAACGTCCTGCACCCGCGTCGCGGTCATGTGGCAAGGCAAAGAGCTGTGGATCCAGCAGGACGGCCGCGGCCAACTGTTGATCGGCGTGGACGTCGAAGAGGGCGACGAAGAGTACGCCAACCTGCTATTGCGCCCATTGGCGACTAATCTGGTAAGTCTGCAACTGGAGATGGAACCGGCTGATCTCGGCGACGATGACGGCCACGTGCACGGCCCGGATTGCAATCACGACCACTAAGGAAACCGCTCTATGCTCGCCCTCGGCAAACTGCTTGAACTGACCCTCGCCGGCCGCGAACCGGCGGAGAAGACTCAACTGACTGTCGAAGGCGTGCGCATGCGCTGGCTGAGCGAGGGTGCGCTGGAAGTCCGGCCACCCGAAGCACGCGACAATGGCCTGGACCTGCTGCTGTCGGCAGGCATCCACGGCAACGAAACGGCACCGATCGAATTGCTCGACCGGTTGCTGCACGACATCGCTCGCGGCGATCTGAAGCCGCGCGCACGCATTCTGTTCCTGTTCGGCAACCCGGAAGCGATTCGCAAGGGCGAGCGTTTCGTCGAGCAGGACGTCAATCGGCTGTTCAACGGCCGTCACGAACAAAGCAGCGGTTCCGAAGCCCTGCGCGCCTGCGAGCTGGAACGCCTGGCGGCAAGTTTCTTCAGCCTTCCTGACCGTCAGCGCCTGCACTACGACCTGCACACCGCGATTCGCGGTTCGAAGATCGAGCAGTTCGCTTTGTATCCGTGGAAGGAAGGTCGCCAGCATTCCCGTCTTGAACTGGCCCGTCTGCGCGCCGCCGGCATGGAAGCGGTGCTGTTGCAGAACAAGCCGTCGATCGTGTTCAGCTCCTACACCTACGACAAGCTGGGGGCCGAGTCCTTCACGCTGGAACTGGGCAAGGCGCGGCCATTCGGGCAGAACGCCGGGGTCAATGTGTCGCTGCTGGAAACCCGTCTGAAGCAGATCATCGAAGGCAGCGAGCCGGAAATGGCCGAGCAGGGCCTGGACGGTCTGCAACTGTTCAGCGTGGCACGGGAAATCATCAAGCACAGCGATGCGTTCCGCCTGAACCTGCCGGCGGACATCGAAAACTTTTCGGAACTGGATGTGGGTTATGTGCTGGCCGAAGACCTGGCCAATACCCGCTGGATCATCGAAGAGCAGGGCGCGCGGATTATCTTCCCCAACCCCAAGGTCAAGAACGGCCTGCGGGCGGGCATTCTGATCGTGCCGACCACTGACGAAAATCTTGCCTGAAACTGAATCTCCCCCGCGCAGCGCGCGGGGGAGATCGTTATTGCATCAGACCGCTACAGCACGCGGCTCGGTACGGCGCAACGCACGCACTTTCTGCAACGTATCGGCGCAGGTCTTCGCCGCTTCCTGACCCTTGTGCACGAAATGCTCGAAGAAGAACTTCTGGTGTTCTTCGCCGGCATGGAAGTGGTGCGGGGTCAGTGACACCGAGAACACCGGCACTTCGGTTTCCAGCTGAACCTGCATCAGGCCGCTGACCACCGACTGGGCGACGAACTCGTGACGGTAGATTCCGCCGTCCACCACCAGGGCGGCGGCAACGATACCGGCATAACGGCCGGTCTTGGCAAGCAGTTTGGCGTGCAGAGGCATTTCAAAGGCGCCGCCGACTTCGAAGAAATCGATGTCCGATTCCTGATAACCCTGAGCAATCATTTCGGCGAGGAAGCCTTTACGGCTCTGGTCGACGATTTCCTTGTGCCAGCAGGCCTGGATGAACGCGACGCGCTCGCCGTGGGTGTGTTTGCTTTTGCTGTCGATAGCGGTGGGTTGCATGTTCTGACTCCTGTTTGTGTGAAAAACAGGGCGTTATGAATCGAAAGGGATTCAAGGGTACGCACGCTCGCGCGAACACGGCGGACGGCCCTTTGGCGTCAATCCCGTTCTCTCTTCATCCGGACTATGACCGTCGGCCCCGGAATCACACCGGGTCTGCTGACCTTGCCACCGCTCACGGCTTTTGCCGTGTCCGTCACCAAGCGCTCGCGGGCTATGCGCATTGCGCGCAATTACCGCCGGTGGGGAATTGCACCCCGCCCTGAGAACGTTTCGCCGCCCTTTATCGGGCGGCGCTGCGTTTTTAACACAGATTGCCGGGCTGTGCATTGCGCCTTTGTGATGATTGCCATCGGATTTTTCAAAGCGTCGGAAACGACTTTTCCTTGCGCGAGGGTTGATTAATCCACGCTGTGCCCGCAGTAATTCCTCTTCGTAAAGGGATTTCCCCTACTGACTTGAGGCCAGGTTCATGAGCGTTATCGATCTTCGCAGCGACACCGTCACTCAACCGACTCCCGCCATGCTCGACGCGATGACCCGCGCCGACACCGGCGATGACGTGTATGGCGAAGATCCGACGGTCAATCGTCTGGAAGCCGAACTGGCGAAACGGCTGGGTTTCGCCGCCGCTCTGTTCGTCCCGACCGGCACCATGAGCAATCTGCTGGGGTTGATGGCGCACTGCGAGCGCGGTGACGAGTACATCGTCGGTCAGCAGGCGCACACCTATAAGTACGAGAGCGGTGGCGCAGCGGTACTCGGTTCGATTCAACCACAGCCGCTGGAAGTGCAGGTCGACGGTTCGCTGGACCTGGATCAGGTGGCAGCAGCGATCAAGCCTGACGATTTCCACTTCGCCCGCACCCGCCTGCTGGCGCTGGAAAACACCATGCAGGGCAAGGTGCTGCCGCTGGACTATCTGGCCCGGGCTCGCCAGTTCACACAGAACAACGGCCTTCAGCTGCATCTGGACGGCGCGCGGCTGTACAACGCGGCGGTCAAGCTCGGGGTCGATGCCCGGGAAATCACCCAATATTTCGATTCGGTCTCGGTGTGCCTGTCCAAAGGCCTCGGCGCGCCGGTCGGTTCGGTGCTGTGCGGTTCGTCGGCGTTGATTGCCAAGGCCCGGCGCCTGCGCAAAATGGTCGGTGGCGGCATGCGTCAGGCCGGATTGCTGGCGGCGGCTGGGCTGTATGCGCTGGATCACAACGTCGAGCGTTTGGCGGATGACCATGCCAACGCGCAGTTGCTGGCCGAAGGCCTGCGCGAGGCCGGTTACAAAGTCGAGCCGGTGCAGACCAACATGGTTTACGTGCAGATGGGCGACCGCGCCGAGGCGATCAAGGCATTTGCCGCCGAACGCGGGATCAAATTGAGTGCTGCCGCCCGGCTGCGGATGGTCACGCACATGGACGTCAATCGCTCGCAAATCGAGCAAGTGATCGCGACATTCGTCGAGTTTTCGCGCAAGTGACAGCGTTAGCCACCCAATTGACCGTTTCTATCGTATAAACACGCTGTACCCCGCGCGCAGGGCCGATATAATGCGGCCCTTTGCCGTCGTTTCGTCTGTTGACGTTTCGTACAGGCCTTTGGCCGCAGCCTCCGTGGAAGAACCTAATGAAAAGCGCAGAAATCCGTGAAGCCTTCCTTCGCTTCTTCGAAGAGCAAGGCCACACCCGTGTAGCCTCCAGCTCTTTGATTCCGGGCAACGACCCAACCCTGCTGTTCACCAACGCGGGGATGAACCAGTTCAAGGACTGCTTCCTGGGCCAGGAAAAGCGCGCGTACACCCGTGCGACCAGCAGCCAGAAATGCGTGCGTGCCGGTGGCAAGAACAGCGACCTGGAAAACGTCGGTTATACCGCCCGTCACCACACTTTCTTCGAAATGCTGGGCAACTTCAGCTTCGGTGACTATTTCAAGCACGACGCGATTACCTTCGCCTGGACCTTCCTGACCGGTGTCCTGAAGCTGCCGAAGGAAAAGCTCTGGGTCACCGTCTACGCCTCCGACGACGAAGCGTATGACATCTGGACCCAACAAGTCGGTGTGCCGGTCGAGCGCATGATCCGCATCGGCGACAACAAAGGCGCGCCTTACGCGTCCGACAACTTCTGGACCATGGGCGATACCGGCCCGTGTGGCCCATGCACCGAGATTTTCTACGATCACGGCGACCACATCTGGGGCGGCCCTCCGGGTTCGCCGGAAGAAGACGGCGACCGTTACATCGAGATCTGGAACAACGTGTTCATGCAGTTCAACCGCACCGCCGACGGCGTGTTGCATCCGTTGCCAGCGCCGTCGGTCGACACCGGCATGGGCCTGGAGCGGATCAGTGCGGTGATGCAGCACGTCAACTCCAACTACGACATCGACCTGTTCAAGAACCTGCTGAAAGCTTCGGCTGAGGCAATCGGTTGCGAAAATGGCGACCAGTCTTCGCTCAAGGTCGTTTCCGACCACATCCGTTCGTGCGGTTTCCTGATCGCCGACGGCGTGCTGCCGTCCAACGAAGGCCGTGGCTATGTGCTGCGCCGGATCATCCGTCGTGCCTGCCGTCACGGTAACAAGCTGGGCGCCACCGGCAGCTTCTTCTACAAGATCGTTGCGGCACTGGTCGCCGAGATGGGCGAAGCATTCCCGGAACTGAAGAAGCAGCAATCCAACATCGAGCGCGTGCTCAAGGCCGAAGAGGAACAATTCTCCAAGACCCTGGATCACGGCCTGAAGATTCTCGAGCAGGATCTGCTGGAACTCAAAGGCACCGTGGTGCCGGGTGACGTGGTGTTCAAACTCTACGACACCTACGGTTTCCCGATGGACCTGACGGCGGACATCGCTCGCGAGCGCAGCCTGACCATTGACGAAGTCGGTTTCGAACGCGAGATGGAAGCCCAGCGTGTTCGTGCACGTTCGGCCAGTTCGTTCGGTCTGGACTACAACACCCTGGTCAAAGTTGATGTGGCCACCGAGTTCACCGGTTACACCGACACCAGCGGTTCGGCAAAAATTGTCGCTATCTATAAAGATGGCCAATCGGTCGACGTCTTGAATGAAGGCGAAGAGGCGGTGATCGTTCTGAATCAGACGCCGTTCTACGCTGAATCCGGCGGCCAGGTGGGCGATTGCGGTTACCTGCAGGCCGGCAACAGCCGTTTCGACGTACGTGACACCACCAAGACCGGCGGCGCGTTCCTGCACCACGGCGTGCTGGCGTCCGGCAGCCTGACTATCGCTGCACCGGTTGAAACGCATGTCGATGCTGAAGTGCGTCATGCGACTTCGTTGAACCACTCGGCCACCCACTTGCTGCACGCTGCATTGCGTCAGGTGCTGGGTGAGCATGTTCAGCAGAAAGGTTCGTTGGTTGATAGCCAGCGTCTGCGTTTCGACTTCAGCCACTTTGAAGCGATCAAGCCTGAGCAGATCAAGGCGCTGGAAGACATCGTCAACGCCGAGATTCGCAAGAACTCCGCCGTTGAAACCGAAGAAACCGACATCGAAACCGCCAAGCAGAAAGGCGCGATGGCGCTGTTCGGCGAGAAGTACGGCGACAACGTGCGCGTGCTGAGCATGGGCGGTGATTTCTCCGTCGAGCTGTGCGGCGGTATCCACGCCAATCGTACCGGCGACATCGGCCTGCTGAAAATCATCAGCGAAGGCGGTGTGGCATCGGGCGTGCGTCGTATCGAAGCGGTCACCGGCGCTGCGGCGCTGGCTTACTTGAACGCTGCTGAAGAACAACTCAAGGAAGCGGCCAGCCTGGTCAAGGGCAGCCGCGACAACCTGATCGACAAGCTGTCGGCTGTGCTGGAGCGCAACCGTGCGCTTGAAAAGCAGCTCGAGCAGTTGCAGGCCAAGGCCGCTGCTGCCGCAGGCGACGATCTGTCGGCCTCGGCCGTGGACGTCAAGGGCGTGAAAGTGCTGGCCGTGCGTCTGGATGGTCAGGACGGCAAGGCGCTGCTGGCGCTGGTCGATCAGCTGAAAAACAAACTCGGCCGCGCAGTGATCCTGCTCGGCAGTGTCCATGAGGAAAAGGTCGTACTGGTTGCAGGTGTAACCAAGGACCTGACTGGCCAACTCAAAGCCGGTGATTTGATGAAACAGGCTGCTGCGGCAGTGGGCGGGAAGGGCGGTGGTCGTCCGGACATGGCGCAGGGCGGCGGTGTCGACGCCGGCGCACTGGATGGCGCACTGGCGCTGACCGTTCCATTCGTCGAGCAGGGTTTATAAGACGGCCCGTCGGGCCCGCAGTCTAGTGGCGGGCCCGGCGGCTGTTTGAGTGATTATTGGGCGCCCTTCATGGGCAGAGGCGGCTTTGAAATGGCTTTGATCGTACAGAAATTTGGAGGCACCTCGGTCGGCACTGTCGAGAGAATCGAGCAGGTCGCCGACAAGGTTAAGAAATTCCGCGATGCCGGCGATGACCTGGTGGTTGTGCTGTCTGCAATGAGCGGCGAAACCAACCGTCTGATCGATCTGGCCAAGCAAATCAGTGGCGAAGATCAACCGGTTCCGCGTGAACTGGACGTGATCGTTTCCACCGGTGAACAGGTGACGATCGCCCTGTTGGCCATGGCGCTGATCAAGCGCGGTGTGCCGGCGGTGTCGTACACCGGCAACCAGGTGCGGATCCTGACGGACAGCGCGCACAATAAAGCGCGTATCTTGCAGATTGATGACCAGAAGATTCGCGGTGATCTGAAAGCAGGTCGCGTGGTTGTGGTTGCCGGTTTCCAGGGCGTCGACGAGCACGGCAACATCACGACCCTGGGTCGTGGCGGTTCCGACACCACCGGTGTGGCGCTGGCCGCTGCACTGAAGGCTGACGAATGCCAGATCTACACCGACGTCGATGGTGTCTACACCACTGACCCGCGTGTGGTATCGGTCGCTCAGCGTCTGGACAAGATCACCTTCGAAGAGATGCTGGAAATGGCCAGCCTCGGTTCCAAGGTGCTGCAGATCCGCGCGGTGGAGTTCGCCGGCAAGTACAACGTTCCGCTGCGCGTACTGCACAGCTTCAAGGAGGGTCCGGGCACCCTCATTACTATTGATGAAGAGGAAACCATGGAACAGCCGATCATTTCCGGCATCGCTTTCAACCGCGATGAAGCCAAGCTGACCATCCGTGGCGTGCCAGACACCCCGGGCGTGGCCTTCAAGATTCTCGGCCCGATCAGTGCCGCGAACATCGAAGTCGACATGATCGTGCAGAACGTCGCGCACGATAACACCACCGACTTCACCTTCACCGTGCACCGCAACGACTACCAGTCCGCGCAAACCGTGCTGGAAAACACCGCTCGCGAGATCGGTGCCCGTGAAGTGGTTGGCGACACCAAGATTGCCAAGGTCTCGATCGTCGGCGTCGGCATGCGTTCCCACGCAGGTGTGGCCAGCCGCATGTTCGAATCCCTGGCAAAAGAAAGCATCAACATCCAGATGATCTCGACCTCGGAAATCAAGGTTTCCGTGGTGATCGAAGAGAAGTACCTGGAACTGGCCGTGCGCGCCCTGCACACGGCTTTCGAACTGGACGCTCCGGCCCGTCAGGGCGAGTAATCCTGGTCAATGAAGGGCGCGGTCTGACCGCGCCCTTTATTTTTTGAATGGCGCGAGCCCTGAACTGTTCTTTTGCTCGCGCTGGTCAATACTCAGGCATGTAGGGCTACGATCGCTCCGGTTGTAGGTCGGGTGCCTTTTTTTTGCAGACTGTTGTCCCTGAAATGATTCGCGTGAGGAGAAAGGTATGCTGATTCTGACTCGTCGGTGCGCAGAAAGCCTGATTATCGGTGATGGCGAAATCACCGTGACCGTGCTCGGCGTTAAAGGAAATCAAGTGCGTATCGGCGTCAACGCCCCGAAAGAGGTGGCCGTGCACCGTGAAGAAATCTATCTGCGTATAAAGAAAGAGAAGGACGAAGAACCAAGCCATTAATTTTTATCGATTTTTATGTTTGCAAACGGGGAAGAAGGTGGTTAATATACGCCCCGTGTTGCGGAGAGCTGGCCGAGTGGCCGAAGGCGCTCCCCTGCTAAGGGAGTACACCTCAAAAGGGTGTCGGGGGTTCGAATCCCCCGTTCTCCGCCATTATTTGCTTAGTACGTTGTAATCTGGCTTTTTCTGTAAGTTGTTGAAATTTATAGAAAAAGTGGTTGGAATAGAGATTAGACGGGCTATAATGCGGCGCAACAAATGCACTCGTAGCTCAGCTGGATAGAGTACTCGGCTACGAACCGAGCGGTCACAGGTTCGAATCCTGTCGAGTGCACCATTTAAGAGTCAGCTGCAGCAATGCAAATGACTCGGCTTCAACCAGTTGTGATCTGGTCTAAAAACACAAAATGCACTCGTAGCTCAGCTGGATAGAGTACTCGGCTACGAACCGAGCGGTCACAGGTTCGAATCCTGTCGAGTGCACCATTTAAGAGTCAGTTGCAGCAATGCAGATGACTTGGTTACAGCCAGTTGTGGTCTGGTCTAAAAACACAAATTGCACTCGTAGCTCAGCTGGATAGAGTACTCGGCTACGAACCGAGCGGTCACAGGTTCGAATCCTGTCGAGTGCACCATATACCGAAAAGCCCGCGTTTAACGCGGGCTTTTTGCTGTCCGGGATTTGGCTTTTCCCGTCACGCATCCTTTCTCATCAAAATCGATTTGAGCACTGCGGCCTCGCTTGAGGTCGTAACGATAACTCGTTGCCGAATTGCGGATGCTCACCTTGTCGGGTTTGCCCAAGGCGCTTTCAACATCCTGTTGGCTCATGCCAGCGATGATTCGTTGATTGATGATCGCCTCGCGTTTCTGTCGTGCATCGATCAGATCTCCACATTTATCGTGAGTGCGCCCGACGACGGCCATTTCTCGTTTTCTGATATTCATACCGGATATTTCTTCGTGCCGGGCTTCGGGTATCAGTGTCACGGTCGAGCCAGGCGAGTAGGGGCGAACTTCCTGCAATGAAAGGTGCTCGTCGTTCGCGCAGCTCAACGTGGTGAACGTGACGCGACCATCAGCTGCTTCGCAGCGATGAAGTGTCGTTGCGCTCCCGATGTTGGGCAGGCAGAGCAGGGTGGTCAGCATGAATCGGGATGTTTTCGATGGCATTCGGCGTCCTCCATGACGATTGTCCTCAAGCGTAGTCGGCAGTTTTTTCACCGCCGGTGTGTTTTCTTTTCAGGATGAGTCGTCGCAGTGTGAAGGATCAGGACAGCGCTCAGCTTTGTCTCGCAAGCGCTTGTTTCAGCCACGATTTTTTAACGTTTAAAACCGTCAGGCGGTGTATCATTGCGCCCGTCAGCCCCGCCGGGGCTTATGGAAAACCTCCATGGACTTACCCAGTAGTTATTCAGTAACCCGTTTCACCAATCATGAATTGACTGATTGATCCTTCCGGCGTGCCCCGCTGCTGGGAGTGGAGTTCGCCTATGTCCGAAATCGAAGTAAAGAAAACACAGGAAAGCCTGCAGGATCGCCTGGCTCAGGTCGTCGAGCTGCTGCAGCGCCAGCGGGTCGTCGAAGACCTGACTCATCGCCAGGAAGGCCCGCATCATGACCGGGTCGAGAACCTGGTCCACCGGCAAAACCTCGTCGAGCTGCAACGCAAGCTCGATGATCTGCACTCCGCCGACGTCGCCTACATTCTTGAAGCCCTGCCGCTGGACGATCGTCTGACGCTCTGGCAACTGGTCAAGGCCGATCGCGACGGCGACATTCTTCTCGAAGTATCCGATTCCGTCCGTGAAACTCTGATCGCCGACATGGACGATCACGAGCTCCTGGCTGCGGCCAAGGACATGGATGCCGACGAACTTGCTGACCTGGCCTCCGAGCTGCCGCGAGACGTCGTCCATGAGCTGATGGAGACTCTGGATCAGCAGCAACGCGAACGTGTGCGTTCGGCCCTCTCCTACGACGAGGAGCAGGTCGGTGCGCTGATGGACTTCGAGATGGTGACCATCCGTGAGGATGTCAGTCTCGAAGTGGTTCTGCGTTACCTGCGTCGCCTGAAAGAGCTGCCGGGTCATACCGACAAACTGTTCGTGGTCGACTACGACGGTGTGCTCAAGGGCGTGCTGCCGATCAAGCGTTTGCTGGTGAATGATCCGGAGAAACAGGTTTCCGAAGTCATGGCGAGTGACCCGGTGAGTTTTCACCCGGATGAAGACGCCTACGACGCCGCTCAGGCGTTCGAACGTTACGACTTGATCTCGGCCCCGGTGGTCGACAAGAACGGCAAGCTGATCGGCCGTCTGACCATCGACGAAATGGTCGACCTGATTCGTGAGGAGAGCGAAAGCGAAGTCCTCAACATGGCGGGTCTGCGTGAAGAGGAAGACATCTTCGCCTCCGTCTGGAAATCCCTGCGCAACCGTTGGGCATGGCTGGCAATCAACCTGATCACGGCATTCGTCGCGTCGCGGGTGATCGGCCTGTTCGAAGGTTCGATCGAGAAGCTGGTGGCACTGGCGGCGTTGATGCCGATCGTGGCGGGCATCGGCGGTAACTCCGGCAACCAGACGATCACCATGATCGTTCGCGCCATGGCGCTCGATCAGGTCAGCACCGGCAACACCTCGCGCCTGATGCGCAAAGAGCTGGCCGTGGCGTTGATCAATGGTCTGGTCTGGGGTGGTGTGATCGGCGTGGTCGCTTACTTGCTCTATGGCAGCTGGTCACTGGGCGTAGTGATGACCGCCGCCATGACGTTGAACCTGCTGCTGGCAGCGTTGATGGGGGTGCTGATCCCGATGACACTGGCCAAGATGGGCCGCGATCCGGCGATGGGCGCCAGTGTGATGATCACGGCCATGACCGACAGTGGTGGCTTCTTCATCTTCCTGGGGCTGGCGACGATTTTCCTGCTCTGACCGACCGCATTAAAAAACAGCCCGCCAATTGGCGGGCTTTTTTTCGCCTGTGAGAAGCCCGAATTGCGGGCAAAAAAAAGCCAGCATTCATGCTGGCTTGAGATGTTCGGTTTGACTCAGGATGCGTCTGCGGCCATTTCGGCGTCGTGGGCGATCAGAGAAACCAGCGCGTTCTGCTGGCGATGGGAGAGTTGGCGGAAGCGTTGCAGCAACTCGCGTTCGTGCAGCGACAGCTCCGGGCTGTCCAGGCGCATGCTCAGCTCTTCGCCCAGTGCACCTTCCTGAATAAGACTCTGCTCAAGGCGCGCAATGATCTCGGAGTTCATGCTGCGATGATGATTGCGAGCCACCTCGGCAATGCGTTCACGCATTCCGTCTGGCAGACGTACGACGAACTTGTCAGCCGTACGGCTGGAATAAATTGCCTGTTTCAATGGGCGCATATATTTAACCGGTTAGTTCAGGGGAGCGGTTCTCGGGATTGGCCGCAGGATGTGTGGTAGGACAAGCATCCGCGCCAAATGGTTCAACCTGAATTGTTATGAGGCGCGCATCATGCCTCAAAATTGCCAGATCATTGGCGTCAATTCTGTGACAAATATTGATCCGGGTAAAGGCGTAATGCCAGCACCAATTATCAGAAATGCGGACTGGTTTGAAAAGAAAGTATCGGCCCGTATCACTGACCGCGTCCTGAAACACGTCGACTGATGCCCGAAGGCGTCAGAACGTGCATGCTATGCGGGTTGAATCGTTGTTCCTTACCTTGTACAGGATAGTGGCAAATGGCCGATTTACTAGGGGCAAATGCCCGCCGGAGGGCGTTTTCAGGATGGATGGCAGGCTGATTTACCTCATGGGACCTTCCGGCTCCGGCAAGGACAGTCTGATCGAGGCTGCGCGTGAACCCTTACGGGCGTTGAACTGCGAAATCATCAGGCGAGTGATCACCCGTTCGGCGGAATCCGTGGGTGAGGATGCGATTGGCGTGACGCCGCAGGAGTTCGAGCAACGTCAGCGCGCCGGCGAGTTTTCGCTGGCGTGGGAGGCCAACGGTCTTGCCTACGGGATTCCGGTGGAAATGGACCAATGGTTGAAAGCCGGCAAACACGTCCTGGTGAACGGGTCTCGGGCGAACCTTCGACAAGCGCTGGAAAGCTACCCGACGCTGGTGCCGGTGTTGCTGACGGTGCGAGATAACGTCTTGCGTGAGCGCCTGCTCCGGCGTGGCCGGGAGACGCTTGAGCAGATCGATGCGAGGCTGGCCCGCAACACGCTGTTCAAGGACAGGCGTTCAACCGACAGCCCTGTGCACCTGATCGACAACTCGGGCGACCTGGCCGATGCCGTCAATCATCTTCTGGAACTGGTCAGGCTTAGCGCAAGACCGGATCAAACTTGATCTTGCGCCCGGCCACCAGCGCCAATACGAACAGCGCCGAGAAAACGCCGCAACCGATCAGGGGCAGGGATATTTCGGTTTCCTCGAACAGCGAAAAATGCCCGAGGCCACTCAATAAGGCGAGGATCAGAAATCCTGCAGCTGACTTGGACATGCTGTACTCCTGAAGATATTTTCAAAACACCAGACGTTCAGTCGAATGCGCCGGCAACGCCTGTTCAGACTCGCTGACCGCTTGCGGGGCGAAGCTCTGATCGCTCAACACCGCCCATTGCGGCGCCTTCTGCACTTGCAGGTAATGCGGCATGCGCCCGGCCACTTTCTCGTTGTCCTCGGGGACGAAGTGAAAGCCCACCAGGACGGCCAGTGCGATGGCGTTTGCGAACACGAGGGCGCTGTTCATGAGACGAGTCTCCGATTGTTCTTGTATAAGAACCGGTAAAGCAGCCGCCGTGCCAATAGTCTAACCGCTGTTAAGTCCTTTAAAAACAAGCATTTAAGAGGGTTTTTCGAAGAGGGTGCATTGCATTCTGCAATGATGGCTTTTTGCGGTGATGCAAATTGCACGGTAAAACATCCGGCACCCTTGCAAGGCGCCTGCCTACACTTAAAAAGCCCTGCGGACGACATGACAAATCAGGGCCTGGCCGTTAACATGCACGCCGTCTGTCGCACCGACAGTCCTGTGTCCCAGTAGCTCAATTGGATAGAGCATCCCCCTCCTAAGGGGAAGGTTGGCAGTTCGAACCTGCCCTGGGACACCATCTATTGAAAAGCCCCGCGCAGAGTGATCTGGCGGGGCTTTTTGCTGCGTGGGAAAAGACCTAGTACGTCTCGGCGCCACCCTCAGCTTTGCCAATCGACGTGCTGACCTGGGTGATATGCCGACGCCCGTTAACCGTATATCCGCGCTCCTGGCTCTCAGTTTCTGGCTTGCGCATCGTCAATTTTGCGAAGAGCCCATTCTTTTCATCGTAGCTGCCGAACCAGTTGATCAGTCTTGCGACATAACAATCATCACCAATGATCACGGGGAAATCGGCGACAGGTTCGATCGCGTAGTAGCTCGCACCGTAGCCGTAGTATTCCTCGATGTCCTTGGCGGATTGGGGGATGGGGCAGAGCGGCTTTTTCTGCTGTCCCGTCATCCCCGTATTTGTGTCCAGACCGGTCACGGCTTTGGCGAGCACTTTCTGCAGGGACGGTTCCAGTTCGTACGCTTTATCACTGTCCTCGATGTACTGAGTGTGTGGAACGGTCAGTTGGTAGTCGTAGCGCACGCTGATCGTCGGCACCTGCCGGTTGATCTTCAGAGGATTGAGCAGGTAGACCTGATCTTCGCCGTAGCTGCCGTTCTGGTAGGCGAAATAGATTTTTCCGCGAGCACCGATCAGATACACGGCCTGATTGGCACCGCGGTCATTAGTATAGAAAAGGACGCTGTCGTTACTGTTCTGAGGGGCAATCTCAGCCGTTCTCCTGATAAATCTGCTGTCGCCCCGACGCCAGGTTTCCGTGTAATGAAACATCCCGGTGCCGCCGGAGTAGGTTTCCACGATGAGGTCACGCTGGCCGTCACCATCCAGATCCATCAGGGTGTACGAGGTTTGGCCGGACTCTGCGGCTCCCTTGATGTCGGATGCTTGCAGTGCTTTCCACTCGTCTTGCGTGACATCTTTGGGGATAGTCGTGGGGAAGAGCGGTTGCTCATCTTCATCCAGCTCGGCTGAAAACGAGCTGCCGACGTAGCCAAGCGTCATAGAATTCAGCGCCCGCTCCAGCGCAAACTCCGGATTCTCCTTGCTCATCTCCCGAACCCGCTGCTGCAGATCCTCAATGACCTGTTTATCAATGTCGTCCGGTTTGTAGGCCACCGCGTCGAGCCACTGCGCGTTCAGAATCTGCAAACGATCCTGATAACGCCGCTTCAGACAACTGACCTCCTCGCCACATCGATCACGCTCCTTCAGCCACTGACGCTGAGCCTTTTTCACGTCGGCCTGCGCCGGTGCAGCCTTCATCAACTTCCGGTAAGCCGCCCCCATCTGCGCATCCAGCTCATACAACGGCTTGTCCGCGCAAATCGCGTTCTCCACAACACTGGCCGCCTTTGTGCAGTCCATTCCGCTCGCCAGTGCCTGCTGAAAAAACAGCAGCGCACAGGCCGACACGATGTAGCGTCCCTTGATGTACACGATGAATCCTTTGCCGTTGGAAGGTGAGAACCGCCGCGCAGGGTAATCCTTGCGCAACGAATCTTGAACCCTCGCTTCAAGAGAACCGCTGATCCGGCCGATAACCCATTCGGTGACTTCAGAGTCGCGCGAAATCGCTTGATAGCATTTGGCCGGCAGCTATCATCTGCGCGCCTGGAAATGGTCCATCCTCTTCAATTGCCTGGAAATCCTCGATGCTGTCGTATCACCAAAAGAGTTTTCTGATCGTCGATGATTTCTCGGATTTCCGCAGTTCCGTGCGTTCGATGTTGCGCGAGTTGGGCGTCAAGGATGTGGATACCGCCGACACCGGTGAGCAGGCGCTGAAAATGTGTGCGCAGAAGTCCTACGATTTCATCCTCCAGGACTTCCACCTCGGTGACGGCAAGAAGAACGGTCAGCAGGTGCTGGAAGACCTGATGATGGAGAAGCTGATCAGCCACGAAGCGGTGTTCGTGATGGTTACGGCCGAGACCAGCCAGGCGATGGTGCTCAGTGCCCTGGAGCACGAGCCGGACGCGTACCTGACCAAGCCGTTCAACCGTTCCGGCCTGGCTCAGCGGCTGGAACGTCTGGAGCAGCGCAAGACCCTGCTCAAGCCGATTCTGCAAGCTCTCGACCGTGGCAAACCGGTCGAGGTGCTCAACGCCTGCATCGCCCTGTGCAAACAGGACATCCGTTATTCGCCGCTGTGCCTGCGCTATCGCGCCGATGCACTGCGCGACATGAACCAGAACGAAGCGCTCGAGCGCCTTTACGACAGCATCATCGCCGACCGGCCGTTGCCGTGGGCGTTTGCCGGGTTGGGCAAGTTGCTGTTCAAGCGCGGGCAGGTCAGTCAGGCCAAAGGCGTTTACGAAAAAGCCCTGAAGGTCTTCCCGATGATGCCGGCGCTGTATGACGGCATGGCCGACGTGCTGGTCGCCGAAGGCGATACCAAAGGCGCGCAGCAAGTGCTGGAGGAGGCGATTCGCCTGTCGCCGCTGGCCGTGCGCCGTCAGGCGTTGCTGGGCAAGCTGGCGATGGCCAACGAAGATTTCGACACCGCTTCCCGGGCTTATCGCCAGGCGGTGAATCAGGGCGCGCAATCGCGCTTCAAGGATCCGGAAAGCAATCTGGGCCTGGCTCACGCGCTGATCAGCAAGGGCAGCGAACGCGGGCTCGACACCCGCACGCGTCTGGAGATCAACACCACACTGAGTGCGGTGGCGAAAGAAAACCCGACCGATCCGGGCCTGCAGATTCGCGCGCGTCTGATGAAGGCCACGAGCCTGTTGCTCAACGATGCCGAGACCGCCGAGAAGCTCACCGAGCAAGCGCTGATGCGCCTCGACGGCATGGAGCAGTTCATGAGTCCCGAGGCGGCGTTGCTGGTGGCCAAGCAATTGCAGATGCTCGGCCAGGCCGAGGCGGGCACCTCGATGCTCAAGAGCTGTGCGGAAATCTACGGCGATGACCCGACGGTGATGAAAGACATCGCCAAGCTCACCGACGACCCGACTATTCTCAGCTCCAGCAACGCCGCCGCCGACCTCAACCGTCAGGGCGTGCGCGTGTACAAGACCGGCAACCTGGTGGAGGCCCGTGAGGTGTTCCGCAAGGCGCTGAAGATGCAACCGAAGAACATCAGTATCGCGCTGAACATGGCCCAGTCGCTGCTGCACGGCACCGACACCAATGTGCCGTCGGCGGAGCTGGAAGAATGTCGGGCCTGCCTGAAACTGGTCGGCCTGATGCCCGACACCGACGCGCGTTATCCGCGTTATCAGAAGCTGAAAAGCAAGGCGTTTGGCGAATGAACCAAGACGAACAGGCACTGGATTTTTCCACGGTGATCGCCTCCACCGTGCACGACATGAAAAACTCTCTGGCGATGCTGATGCAGGCCCACAGCCAATGGCTGGCGCGCCTGCCCGAGGCACAGCGCCAAGGGACGGAGCAGGGCGTGATCGACTTCGAGTTCGCCCATCTCAACGGCATGCTGGTGCAACTGCTCGGGCTGTACAAGCTTGGGGTGAATCAGATGCCGTTGCAGCCGGCCTATCACGAGCTGGACGATTTCATCGAGGCGCAACTGGCGGCCCATCAGGAAGTGTTCGCCAGTCGCGGAATCATCGCCACTTACGAAGTCGATCCGCTCAGTCCCCTGGGCTTCTTCGACCGTGAACTGATTGCCTCGGTGCTGGGCAACTGCATCAACAATGCGATCCGCTACGCCCGTGAATCGCTGCTGATCACCGTCAGCGACGAGGCTGGTCAACTGGTGCTGAGCATCAATGACGACGGCGACGGCTACCCGGTCGAAATGCTCGAGCGTCAGTCCGATTATGTGCAGGGCATCAACCACAGCAGCGGCAGCACCGGCCTTGGTCTGTACTTCGCCGGACGCATCGCCGCGCTGCATCAGCGCAACGGTGTTGGCGGCCGGACCGAGATCCGTAATGGCGGCCCGTTGGGCGGCGGCGTGTTCAGTATTTACCTGCCCTGAATCACGGATTCATCGACCGGAATTCTTTTTGTTGGCTGCTGCTTGATATTCCGAACAGCCGAAGCCTATTTTGTCCGGGTCGCCGTTCGCGGCTCGCACAATAACAAGGATTGCGTCATGACAACCGATGGCCAGCGTTCACTCGCGCAGCGATTGACGGGCATTGATGAGATTGAATGTGTCACGCCGGATTTGAACGGTGTGCCACGTGGCAAGGTAATGACCGCCGAGGGTTTCCTCGAAGGGCGGCGTTTGCAGTTGGCCCGGGGGGTGCTGCTGCAATGCATCATGGGCGGTTATCCCGCCGCGAAATTCTATGGCAGCGATGACGGCGATCTGGCGCTGGTGGCCGATCCTGCGCAGATCCATCCGTTGCCATGGAGCGAAGAGCCACGGGCCTTTGCAATCTGTGATGCTGACGAGCTGACCGGCGAAAGCTCCAACCTGTCGACCCGTGGTCAGCTCAAGAAAGTCATTGCCCGCTACGCAGCCCGCGGTCTGGCACCGGTGGTGGCGACCGAACTCGAATTCTTTGTGTTCGCTCCGAACACCGACCCGAACCAACCGTTCCAGCCGCCAGTCGGTCTCGACGGTCGTCGCGAGGACGGTCACTCGGCGTTCAGCGTCAGTTCCAACAACGGTCTGCGGCCGTTCTTCAGTGAAGTCTATAAATGCATGGCGGCCCTCGGTCTGCCGCGCGATACCTTCATGCACGAAATGGGCGTCAGCCAGTTCGAGATCAACCTGCTGCACGGCGATCCGCTCCTGCTGGCCGACCAGACCTTCCTGTTCAAGCACCTGCTCAAGGAAGTCGCGCTCAAGCATGGCCTGACTGTGGTGTGCATGGCCAAGCCGCTGGCGCACACGCCGGGCAGTTCGATGCACATTCACCAGAGCATCGTCGAGATCGGCAGCGGCAAGAATGTGTTCAGCGACGCGGACGGTCAGCCGACTGCGATGTTCCGCCACTTCATCGGCGGGCAGCAGGCGGGCATGGCTGACTTCACCGCGCTGTTTGCGCCGAACGTAAATTCCTATCAGCGCCTGTGCCATCCGTTTGCGTCGCCGAACAATGCCTGCTGGTCCCATGACAACCGCGCCGCCGGCCTGCGTATTCCGGCCAGCTCGCCGGTTGCGCGTCGGGTCGAGAACCGCTTGCCGGGCGCCGATGCCAACCCGTATCTGGCGATCGCCGCAAGCCTGGCTGCCGGCTTGTACGGCATCGAGCATGAGCTCGAGCCAAGCGAAGCGATTCAGGGCGAGTTCGACGTGCCGGACCATCTTTCGCTGCCGTGTACCTTGCACGCGGCGCTCGAACGTCTGAAGCGCAGCCAGCTTGCAAAGGAACTGTTCGGCACGGAGTTCATCGAAGGCTACATCGCTTCGAAGACCATGGAGTTGACCAGTTTCTTTGATGAAATCACTCCCTGGGAACGCCGTGTTCTAGCAGCCCAGGCCTGACGAAATGTTGCCGTCGGGCTATCGTTTGATAGCCCGATACTTACCGCAAGGAGCCGCTCGGAACGCCGATGCGCCAAATCTGGAAATCCTTTCGAGCGCTGTATTTCGCCTCGCTGATGATGTTGATCGGCTCGGGCCTTCTTTCTACTTATCTGGCTTTGCGTCTGGCTGCCGACCATGTCGACGGGTTGTGGGTCGGTGCGTTGATGGCGGCCAACTATTTCGGTCTGGTGCTGGGCGGCAAGATCGGTCACCGCCTGATTGCACGGGTCGGGCATATCCGCGCCTACTCGGCGTGTGCCGGGATCGTCGGCGCGGCGGTGCTCGGTCATGGTCTGGTGGACTGGCTGCCAGCCTGGCTGGTGCTGCGGACCATCGTCGGCCTCGGCATGATGTGCCAGTACATGGTCATCGAGAGCTGGCTGAACGAGCAGGCCGACGCCAATCAGCGCGGCCTGGTGTTCAGCGGCTACATGATCGCGTCGTATCTGGGGCTGGTGCTCGGTCAGCTGATTCTGGTCATGCACCCGGGCCTTGGTCTGGAACTGCTGATGCTGGTCGCGCTGTGCTTCGCCCTGTGTCTGGTGCCGGTGGCACTGACCCGGCGGATTCACCCGGCACCGCTGCATCCGGCGCCGATGGAGCCGCGCTTCTTTATCAAGCGCGTGCCGCAGTCGCTGAGCACAGTGCTCGGGGCAGGGCTGATCATCGGTTCGTTCTACGGTCTGGCGCCGTTGTATGCCTCGCAGCAGGGGCTGTCCACCGAACAGGTCGGTCTGTTCATGGGTAGCTGCATCTTTGCCGGGCTGGTGGTGCAGTGGCCGCTAGGCTGGTTGTCCGATCGCTATGACCGGGCGCTGCTGATCCGCTGCTTTGCGCTGTTCCTGGCGGTTGCCGCGTTGCCGCTGGCGATCCTGCCGCAGGTGCCGCTGGAGGTGTTGTTCATTGTTGGCTTCCTCTGCTCGCTGGTGCAGTTTTGCCTGTATCCGTTGGCGGTGGCGTTCTCGAATGACCACGTGGAGGGCGAGCGCCGGGTGTCGCTGACGGCGATGTTGCTGGTGACCTACGGTGTGGGTGCGAGTATCGGGCCGCTGGCGGCCGGGGTGCTGATGAAGCTGTTCGGGCCGCAGAGCCTGTATGCGTTCTTCACCTTTTTCGCGCTGGTGCTGGTGTGGCGGATCCGGCCGAAAGCCGTGACCAATCTGCACCAGGTCGACGATGCACCGCTGCATCACGTGGCGATGCCGGACAGCATGTCCAGTTCGCCGCTGGTGGCAGCGCTTGACCCGCGGGTTGACGAACAAGTGGTGCAGGAGCAGATGCAGAATACGGTCGCCCCTGAACCGGAGCCCGAACCGGAACCTGCCGTGCCCACCGACTCGACAGTCGAAGGCGAGGGGCCGGACATCACTCCCGCCAAGCCGTGATCCAGGCATAAAAAAACGGGCAGTCACCGCAGTGACTGCCCGTTTTTTATGCTTGCCGATCAGAGATCGTCTTTATCGAACCGACGCGCTTCGCGCTGCAGTTGATAAACGAAACGCTCGACGTTGCGGGCCGCCGGGCCGCTGATGTTGTGAAAGCGCAGGCCGGCGAAGGTGATGTTGAGTTTTTCTTCGAAGTGCAGGTAACGCAGCTCGACCGATACCGGTTGATTGCCGAACAGCGGTGCGGCGATCAGGCGATCATAGACCTGGCCCAATTGCAGGCGGTCGGTGATATCGCCTTCAAAGCGGAGCTTGCAACCCGTGGCCGAGATGTCCAGCAATTTGCCATCCAGCGGTGCCTTGAGTTTTTCGCCGCCGAGCACGACGCTGACCAGGTCGGTCAGTTTCAGTGCGGCGCGAAAGGCGTTGCGGCGCTGGTGATAAACCACTTCGGTGGGCAGGTCGCCGGTGTAGAAGCGGTCGCCGTCGGAGTCTTTGATGCTTAGCGTCCCTGTGCATTCCCAGGCAATGCGCACGCCATCATGAAAACCCTCAACCTTGAACGGTTCGCCTGCTTCCAGAAAACGTTCGCCGTCGCGCGGGATCATTTCATCAAGCTTGATCGAACCGTTTTCGCGATCGACTTCAATCAGGTAGCTCTGGAAGCGCTGGCTGCGCTCGTGGAACGTAATGATCAGCGGATCGTGGCTCTCTTGCAGCTGGCGCAGATTGCTGGAGATCTCCAGGGGCGTGGTGAGCACCTTTGGGGGCTGCGGAGCGTCATCGTTGGACACGTTAAATCAATCTCCAGACAAAATTTGACTACGGCTGGCCAGTATTTTGCCAGCATGTTTCGCACGTTGATAGGGCGCAAGCATAGAAGAAAGCATCACGCCTGGCTGAGCGCGCGTGGTTTCTGCAGTTTGGAGAAGGTGCCGCTGGCATCGTAGAGCGCGGGAGGCTCGCCGCCGGTGAGGATTTTCAGCTGATTGGCCGTGGCGGCCTGCTGCATGATGATCGACTGGCCGTTCTTGACGTTGGCCGCCTGGCACTGGGCAATCAGGTCGGTCAGGACATCGCTCTGGCTCAGCAACTGGTCGCCGATGCTCGACTGGCTGGCCAGTTGTTCCAGACCTGCGCGGTCGAGCGACAGATTGAGACTGGCGAGGATTTCGCTGCGCTTGCGGCCATGCTGTTCGAGCAGAATGATCAATGCCTGTTTGCGCGCCAGAATTTCTTCCAGCAGAGGCATGTCGCGACCGTGCAAGGCGAGGGACTCGGTTTGCAGTAACTCCAGCAATTGTTGAGCTGGAGCAAAGTCGTCGGTGATCAGTTGCAATAAATTAGTGTCGTGCATGGCTGGCCTTGGGTTTTAAGCGTCCAAAAGCCTGGCGCTGACCTAGGCCTGGCGCTGGGCTTCGAAATTAAGCAGTTTGCTGGCTACACGGTTGCTGTCGACCTTGTAGCTGCCATCGGCAATCGCTGCTTTCAACTCGGCCACACGGGCTTTATCGACGGCAGGCTGATCGCGCAGCTTGTCAGTGACCTTCTGCAACTGTTGAGCCTCATTGCTGAGGTGTACCGATTCCCCGCTTTTTGCGGTACTGGCCTGTTCGGCCGGGGTATTCAGCGGCGCGGAGGTGCCGGTTTCGGCGGTTTCCTTGGCGTTGCTGGTACGTGTACTGCCCGTAAGTGACGAGGAGCTGTTCAAACGGCTGAAATCGATGACCATGTTAAAAACCTCTGGGAATTTGGACGCTTGCCATGTTCTCGGCCATCCCCTGGAAAACTTTAGGCTCATTTAGCAATGAGCTTGCATGCGCCGTTGCAGATCCTGCTGCGGCACAGTTTAGGGAACAGCTCTGGTCAGCGCCAGTTTTCTGCTTGAGTACTCAGAGGCTTTTCAAATATCCGTTCATACAGCCGCTCACATCACCGCTACATGGCCGCTCACATGGCAACTTCCACCTGGCCGGGCGCGATAACCTGCGCCTTGATAACCCGTTGGGAATTGAGGTTTTTTACCCGAATCTGTTCTTTCAGGCCGCCGTTGGACAGGGCTTCGCCCGGCATCCGCACGGCAAGGGTGCCGCTGCGGGCGGTGATCACCACTTGATCACCCTTGCGAACCACTTCCGCCTGTTCCAGATGCACCAGGGTGATGACTTGATCGGCTACCGTTGGTCGGGTCAATTTCTGGCCGATGGCTTCATCCACCGACGTCAGAAAACCCTGATTGATCGTGCTGACGTCGCGCTCGCGCAAGGTCACGTCCTGAGGCTCGATGATGCCGGCGCGTTTGAGTGGTCGCGTGGTGGTGACAATCTCGCGAAACAGGCGGACTTGAGCGGGCACGAACACCGTCCAGGGGGAGGCGCCTTCGCAGCGGACCTTGACCGTGACACGGCCCAGAGGGCGTGCCGGACTCTCCAGTGTCGCTGTCAATTCCTTGTCGCACATAGGCATGCGCATGCGTGGATCGAGCTGGTTGACCTCGATTTCATAACGGCCTTCCGTTTGACTGGTAGCCAGATAGTCTTCTACGGTGAATTCAAGAAAGCCCTGAGTGACGCCGATAAGCATGTCAGGCAAGGTAACCGCATCAGCACCGGCAGGGCTGCCAGCGAAAAAAAGGCAAACGGCGGACATCGCGCAAAGCCCTCTGCGGAGGGGAGATGTCAGGCGTCGGAAAAATGTCGTTTGAGCGTTCATACGAGTTAAAAAGCAAGCGCCGTGCCGTTTAGCAATGAATGTGCGTCGCAACAACACTTGGCGTTGGTGTAGGAGTCTGGGCATGGCTGGTGTAATGGATTCGGTGAACCAGCGCACGCAACTGGTGGGGCAGAATCGCCTGGAGCTGTTGTTGTTCCGTCTCGACGGCCAGCAGCTCTACGGGATCAACGTGTTCAAGGTTCGGGAAGTGCTGCAATGCCCGCAACTGACGGTGATGCCCAAGTCCAGTCCTGTCGTGTGCGGGGTGGCGAATATCCGGGGGGCGACCATTCCGATCCTTGATCTGGCGATGGCGACCGGCTCCGGTGCTTTGAAAGACAAGAACAGTCCGTTCGTGATCATCACGGAATACAACACCAAGACCCAGGGTTTCCTGGTGCGCTCGGTGGAACGTATCGTGAACATGAACTGGGAAGAGATCCATCCGCCGCCCAAGGGCACCGGACGCGATCATTACCTGACCGCTGTGACTCGGGTCGACAATCAGTTAGTCGAAATCATCGACGTCGAGAAGGTGCTGGCGGAAGTGGCGCCGACCCCGGAAGCGATTTCGGTCGGCGTGGTGGATGTCGAGACCCAGAGCAAGGCATTGTCGCTGCGGGTGCTGACGGTCGATGACTCGTCGGTGGCGCGCAAGCAGGTGACGCGTTGCCTGCAGACGGTCGGCGTCGAAGTGGTGGCGTTGAACGACGGCAAGCAGGCGCTGGATTACCTGCGCAAGCTGGTCGACGAGGGCAAGAAGCCGGAAGAAGAGTTCCTGATGATGATCTCCGACATCGAAATGCCGGAGATGGACGGGTACACCCTGACGGCCGAGATCCGCAGCGACCCTCGCATGCAAAAGCTTCATATCATCCTGCATACTTCGTTGTCGGGTGTGTTCAATCAGGCGATGGTCAAGAAAGTCGGTGCCGATGACTTCCTGGCCAAATTCCGTCCTGATGACCTGGCATCCCGGGTAGTCGACCGGATCAAAGCAGCAGATATCAGCTAAGGGCCTTCTGCCCCTGGCGTTCAACACGATTTAAGAGGCGGCATCATTTGTCTACGGGTAATTTGGATTTCGAACAGTTCCGGGTCTTCCTGGAAAAAGCCTGTGGCATTTTGCTCGGTGAAAACAAGCAGTACCTGGTGTCGAGCCGTCTCAACAAACTGATGGAGCAGCAAGGCATCAAGTCCCTGGGTGAGCTGGTACAGCGCATCCAGACCCAGCCGCGCAGCGGTTTGCGCGAGCAGGTGGTCGATGCCATGACGACCAACGAAACCCTGTGGTTTCGTGACACCTATCCGTTTGAAGTCTTGAAGAACAAGGTGCTGCCCGAGGCGATCAAGGCCGCTCCCAACCAGCGTCTGCGGATCTGGTCGGCGGCCTGCTCGTCGGGTCAGGAACCCTATTCGCTGTCGATGTCGATCGACGAGTTCGAGCGGACCAACATCGGTCAGTTGAAGATGGGCGTGCAGATTGTTGCCACCGATCTGTCCGGCAGCATGCTGACCAACTGCAAGACCGGCGAGTACGACAGCCTGGCGATCGGTCGCGGTCTGTCCGCCGATCGTCTGCAGCGCTACTTCGACCCGAAAGGGCCGGGGCGCTGGGTGATCAAGGCGCCGATCAAGAACCGGGTGGAGTTCCGCTCGTTCAACCTGCTCGACAGCTACGCAAGCCTGGGCAAGTTCGACATCGTGTTCTGCCGCAACGTGCTGATCTACTTCTCCGCCGAGGTGAAGAAGGACATCCTGTTGCGCATCCACAGCACGCTGAAGCCGGGCGGTTATCTGTTCCTTGGCGCTTCCGAGGCGCTGAACGGTCTGCCGGATCATTACCAGATGGTTCAGTGCAGCCCGGGGATCATCTACCAGGCGAAGTGATCAAGACTGGCAACACAAGAAACGGGAGTCCTCAGGGGCTCCCGTTTTTTTATGCCTGAAGGTTTTGCCGGTGGCAGGTGGCGGCAGAAAAGCGGCATCCGGCGGAAACCGGTTGCCGCTTTTCTGGCATTGCCGCGTTGCCGGTTCCGCGCAAAGCCCCGTAATCCGGGGCTTTCTCAAACTGGCACGCCGCTTGCTATAACCCTGTTACGAAAAATCCGGTCACCTGAAGGTTCCCGACATGAGCATCAGCTTCGATAAAGCGCTCGGCATTCACGAAAAGGCTCTGGGCTTCCGCGCCCAACGCGCCGAAGTGCTGGCCAACAACATCGCCAACGCCGACACCCCGAACTATAAGGCGCGGGATCTGGAGTTCTCCAAAGTGCTCGAAGCACAGAGCCAGAAGAACGCCAACGGCACGATCGCCCTGAACATGACCAACAGCCGTCACATCGAAGCTGAAGGCCTGGGCAATGGCGACGAGTCGCTGATGTATCGCACGCCGATGCAGCCGTCGATCGACCAGAACACCGTGGACGCCCAGCTGGAACAGTCGAACTACGCGGAAAACGCCGTCGGCTTCCAGGCCAGCTTCACCCTGCTCAACAGCAAATTCAAAGGGCTGGTCTCAGCCCTGCGCGGAGAGTAATCCATGTCCCTGTCCAGCGTTTTCAACATTGCCGGCAGCGGCATGAGCGCCCAGACCACCCGTCTCAACACCGTGGCGTCGAACATCGCCAACGCCGAGACCGTCTCGTCGAGCATCGACCAGACCTACCGTGCCCGTCACCCGGTGTTCGCCACCATGTTCCAGGGCGGCCAGAGCGGCGGCAGCAACTCGCTGTTCCAGAACCAGGACGCTGCCGGCCAGGGCGTACAGGTCATGGGCGTGGTCGAAGACCAGAGCAACCTCGAAGCGCGCTACGAGCCGAACCATCCAGCGGCCGACGCCAAGGGCTACGTCTACTACCCGAACGTCAACGTGGTGGAGGAAATGGCTGACATGATTTCCGCGAGCCGGTCGTTCCAGACCAACGCCGAAATGATGAACACCGCCAAAACCATGATGCAGAAGGTACTGACCCTCGGTCAGTAATAAGGGGCGACTGCCATGAGTGTTACCGATACCACCAGCAGCCTGACGATGAACGACATACTGGCCAATTCTTCGAAGAAGACCAGTAGCACCACCGCCGGCGGCATCGCTTCGGCCACCAACAGTTCGACCGGCGGCCAGGCCCTGGGCAAGGACGCGTTCCTGCAACTGCTGGTGACCCAGCTGAAGAACCAGAACCCGCTCGACCCGCAGGACAACAGCGCATTCGTTGCCCAGCTGGCGCAGTTCAGCAGCCTTGAGGGGATTACCACCCTCAACAGCACCGTCAGTTCGCTGGCCGGCAACTACAACTCGTCGCAAGCCCTGCAGGCTTCGTCGCTGGTCGGCCGCAACGTGATCGTGCAGACCAACTCGGTCCAGCTCGACGATCCGAGCAAAGGCATGACCGGTTCGGTCACCGTTCCGTCGTCGATTGCCGGCGGTACCGTCTCCATCACCGACAGCAGCGGCACCGTTGTTCGCACCATCGACCTGGGCAGCCGCGCCGCCGGCAATGCGAGCTTCACCTGGGACGGCAAGGACAAGGACGGCAACCTGGTAAAAACCGGTACCTACACCGTCAAGGCGAACGCCTCGATCAACGGCACCGCGACCGATATGGCGACCTACCTGCCAGCCACGGTCACCAGCGTGACGATCAGCCAGACCGGTGGCGAGCTGATGCTCAACCTGTCCGGCAAGGGCACCGTTGCCCTGTCCAAAGTACAAACCATTGGTATATAGAGCCGACTAACCGGCACAAAGGAGTGGAATATGTCTTTCAATATCGGCCTTAGCGGTCTCTATGCAGCCAACAAGCAACTGGACGTGACCGGCAACAACATCGCCAACGTCGCGACCGCCGGTTTCAAATCGTCCCGTGCAGAATTCGAAGACGTCTACTCGGCGACTCGCCTGGGTAGCGGCAGCAAGGTCATCGGTAACGGTGTGCGCCTGGCCAACGTTTCCCAGCAGTTCACCCAGGGTGACATCAACAACACCGGCAACGTGCTGGACATGGGCATCAACGGTTCGGGTTTCTTCACCCTGAGCAACAACGGCTCGATCTCCTACACCCGTGCCGGTACGTTCAAGGTCGACAAGGACGGCTTCATCACCAACACCGATTACACCTCGCGTCTGCAAGGCTACGGTGTGGACTCCAACGGCAAGGTCATCAACGGCGTGTTGACCGATCTGAAGATCGACACCTCGAACCTGGCGCCGAAGTCCACCTCGCTGGTGACCTCGACCATCAACCTGAACTCGACCGCTCCGGTGATCGACGACACAGTGGCGGCCGGCAAGTTCGACCCTAGCAAAACCGAGACTTACACCAAATCGTTCAGCACCCCGATCTATGACAGCCAGGGTAACTCCCACGTCATGGACCAGTACATGGTGAAAACCGGTGCCAACACCTGGAAGGTCTACACCCTGGTAGACGGTCGTAACCCGGATGCTACCGGTAGCGATCCGAAAGTCACCGCACCTGTTGCTTCGACCATGACGTTCGACTCCACCGGTCAACTGACTCAGGTCAGCACGCCGCCTGCCGTGATCAGCAGCGACCTGAAACTCACTGGCTGGGTGCCGGGCACTGTCACCAACGGTGTGTGGAAGGCCAACGGCGCTTCGGCGAACGCGGCTGGCATCACCATTTCGATGGCCAAGACCACTCAGTTCAACGCTGACACCGCGCGTTCGATTCCGACTCAGGATGGTTACGCCACTGGCCAGATCACCAATCTGACCATCGACGGTACCGGTACGCTGTTTGCCAACTTCAGCAACAACCAGAGCAAGGCTATCGGCCAGGTTGCGCTGGCGAGCTTCACCAACGAGCAGGGTCTGCAGCCGATTGGTGGGACCAGCTGGAAAGAGACTTACGCTTCGGGTATTCCGGGCTACGATGCGCCGGAGACCGGTACGCTGGGTTCGGTTGTTTCGAACTCGCTGGAAGAGTCGAACGTTAACCTGACCAATGAGCTGGTTGATTTGATCAAGGGTCAGAGCAACTATCAGGCGAATGCGAAGACCATTTCGACTCAGAGCACTATCATGCAGACCATTATTCAGATGACCTGATTTCTGGGTTTTGGCTGGTTAAGGAGCCCCTCTTTTTGAGGGGCTTTTTTTTGTTTCGGTTTTGGGGTGGATCCGTTTTTGCGGGTGTTGCTTCTGGCGGTTTCGCCCTTACGGCGAGTCCCTTTTGGCAAACGCCCCAAAAGGAACCAAAAGGTCTGGGCCCCGGCGTTCGGCCCCTCGCTTTGGCTCGGTGTTCCTTCGTTACGGGATTCATCCGGGGGCATCGCCTACGGTTTGCTTCGCTGCACCTCCTCTCGATGCATGCGGCTTCGCCGCACGGTCGCTGCGCTCCCACCCCCGGATAAATCCCTCCACTCAGCCTTCCGATGGGGCCGGCACGTCAAAAGCGGTACTCGAGCTAACGCTCATCGTGTTGAGTGGTGGAAGCAAAGGCAAAAGCAAAAGGCAAATGAAAAAGGCAAAAGAAAAAGGCAAAAGAAAAAGCAGGTGCGGGATGTTTGCTTTTAAGGCTTGAGTTCAACTCGGTATTTCACGTCGGCGTATCTCTCCAAAACAACTCGGTCAGTCCCCTCTCCCTCTGGGAGAGGGCTAGGGTGAGGGGTTTTGCTTTTGGTTTTGCTTTTTTGCGGACAAAAGAAAACCCCCGACAAACCAGAAGTCTGTCGGGGGTTTCTCGGATCAGGCGTTTTGCAACGCCTGATTCAGCTCAGCTTATTGGCAAGCTTCGCAATCCGGCTCGTCGATGGCGCAAGCCTTCGGTACTGGAGCCGGGCCGGCAGGGGCTGCCAGGACCGAGTCGTCACCGTGGTTGCCGCCGCTGGATACAGCGTTCAGCTTGCCGGTGTTGATGGTCGACTTCTCGGTGCTGGTCGCGGCCAGGGCACGGAGGTAGTAGGTGGTTTTCAGACCACGGTACCAGGCCATGCGGTAGGTCACGTCCAGTTTCTTGCCCGATGCGCCGGCGATGTACAGGTTCAGCGACTGGGCCTGGTCGATCCACTTCTGACGACGGCTGGCGGCGTCAACGATCCACTTGGTGTCCACTTCGAACGCGGTCGCGTAGAGCTCTTTGAGTTCTTGCGGGATGCGCTCGATCTGCTGAACCGAACCGTCGTAGTACTTCAGGTCGTTGATCATGACCGAGTCCCACAGACCGCGAGCCTTCAGGTCGCGCACCAGGTACGGGTTGATCACGGTGAATTCGCCCGACAGGTTCGATTTCACATACAGGTTCTGGTAGGTCGGTTCGATCGACTGCGATACGCCGGTGATGTTGGCGATGGTCGCGGTCGGTGCGATGGCCATGATGTTCGAGTTACGGATGCCTTTCTGTACACGGGCGCGAACCGGTGCCCAGTCCAGGGACTCGGTCAGGTCGACGTCGATGTACTTCTGGCCACGTGCTTCGATCAGGATCTGTTGCGAATCCAGCGGCAGTACGCCTTTGGACCACAGCGAACCCTGGAACGTCTCGTACGAGCCGCGCTCGTCGGCCAGGTCGCAGGAAGCCTGGATCGCGTAGTAGCTGACCGCTTCCATCGACTTGTCGGCGAACTCGACGGCAGCGTCGGAACCGTAAGGGATGTGCTGCAGGTACAGCGCGTCCTGGAAGCCCATGATGCCCAGACCGACCGGACGGTGGCGGAAGTTGGAGTTCTTCGCCTGCGGTACCGAGTAGTAGTTGATGTCGATCACGTTGTCGAGCATGCGCACGGCTACATCGATGGTGCGCTTGAGCTTGGCGGTGTCCAGCTTGCCGTCGACGATGTGGTTCGGCAGGTTGATCGAGCCCAGGTTGCAGACCGCGATCTCGTCCTTGTTGGTGTTCAGGGTGATCTCGGTGCACAGGTTCGAGCTGTGAACAACGCCGACGTGCTGCTGCGGGCTACGCAGGTTGCACGGGTCTTTGAAAGTCAGCCATGGGTGGCCGGTTTCGAACAGCATCGACAGCATCTTGCGCCACAGGTCTTTGGCCTGGATGGTCTTGAACAGCTTGACCTTGCCCGGGTACTCGGTCAGGGCTTCGTAGTACTCGTAGCGCTCTTCGAAGGCCTTGCCGGTCAGGTCGTGCAGGTCCGGTACTTCGGACGGCGAGAACAGGGTCCACTTGCCGTCATCGAAGACGCGCTTCATGAACAGGTCAGGGATCCAGTTGGCAGTGTTCATGTCGTGGGTACGACGACGGTCATCACCGGTGTTCTTGCGGAGTTCGATGAACTCCTCGATGTCCATGTGCCAGGTTTCCAGGTAGGCACACACAGCGCCTTTGCGCTTGCCACCCTGGTTAACGGCAACGGCGGTGTCGTTCACCACTTTCAGGAACGGAACCACGCCTTGCGACTTGCCGTTGGTGCCCTTGATGTACGAACCCAGTGCGCGCACCGGCGTCCAGTCGTTGCCCAGGCCACCGGCGAATTTCGACAGCATGGCGTTGTCGTGGATCGCGTGGTAGATGCCCGACAGGTCATCCGGCACGGTGGTCAGGTAGCAGCTCGACAGCTGTGGACGCAGGGTACCGGCGTTGAACAGGGTCGGGGTCGAAGCCATGTAGTCGAACGAGGACAGCAGGTTGTAGAACTCGATCGCACGGTCTTCTTTCTGCTTCTCTTCGATCGCCAGGCCCATGGCCACGCGCATGAAGAAGATCTGCGGCAGTTCGAAGCGCACGCCATCCTTGTGGATGAAGTAACGGTCGTACAGGGTCTGCAGGCCCAGGTAGGTGAATTGCTGGTCGCGCTCGTGGTTGATCGCCTTGCCCAGTTTTTCCAGGTCGAAGGAAGCCAGCACAGGGTTCAGCAGTTCGAACTCGATACCTTTGGCGACGTAGGCCGGCAGGGCCTTGGCGTACAGGTCGGCCATTTCGTGGTGAGTGGCGCTCTCGGCCACGCCCAGGAAGCCCAGGCCTTCGCCGCGCAGGGTGTCCATCAGCAGGCGGGCGGTCACGAACGAGTAGTTCGGCTCGCGCTCGACCAGGGTGCGCGCGGTCATTACCAGCGCGGTGTTGACGTCGTTCAGGGCCACGCCGTCGTACAGGTTCTTCAGGGTTTCGCGCTGGATCAGGTCGCCGTCGACTTCGGCCAGGCCTTCGCAGGCTTCGGTGACGATGGTGTTCAGGCGGCCCATGTCCAGCGGCGCGAGAGTGCCGTCGGCGCGGGTGATGCGGATCGACGGGTGCGCCTGTACCGGTGCTTCGGCGGTGGTGCGAACGGCGCGTTCCTTGGAGCGGGCGTCACGGTAGATCACGTAGTCGCGAGCCACTTTCTGCTCGCCGGCACGCATCAGGGCCAGTTCGACCTGGTCCTGGATTTCTTCGATGTGGATGGTGCCGCCCGATGGCATGCGACGCTTGAAGGTCGCGGTGACCTGTTCGGTCAGGCGGGCAACGGTGTCGTGGATTCGCGACGAAGCGGCAGCGGTGCCGCCCTCAACTGCGAGAAACGCTTTGGTGATAGCGACGGTGATCTTGTCATCGGTGTAAGGAACGACAGTGCCATTACGCTTGATCACACGCAGTTGGCCAGGCGCGGTGGCAGCCAGATCCGAATTCGAATCGGCGGCCTGCGGCAAGGTGCCCTGCGGGTTCTCGCGAGTTGTGTCGGTTTGCATGGGTGTCTCCACGTTCTCTATGTTTGTTTGGGCACCATCACGGTGCCCACCGTTCCGTCCTGAAGCACTACAACCGGCAGTTGCCGGGGTAACGACTTCGGGACAGTTCAGGAAGGGGGCCTTGTGGGCGCCGCTTCCATGCCGAAGTCTTCGGTTCGCGCGATACGCGTGAAACCGCATTCCATTCGGGGAGCAGTTTCGGACTGCAACACCCGTACCGTTTACGCCGTGATCGGCTGAAAAACGGTAGCCATCCGCAGGCGCGGTTTGGGCTTCTGAAAATACGTTTGGTTCAACCCGACAATGGCAATAAAAAGCCTTGAATTCACTGTCCGGTTTGTGTTTGGTTTTTTGGCCTCAACCCCTACATGTAGGGTTTTTTCAAGCGCGGGCTACAAGATAATGCGTTTTGGGGGAGGATTGCAACGGACAGCCTGTGGATAACCCTGTGCGTAAATTGTGTGCGAAATGTCGAATTCACGTGTAGGCCGCGAACCTGCTGAGCTAGACCGTTTGTCACTGTTTTCCACCGCAAAAAAATGCCGCGGCGGAATTTTGAGGGCGCGAACCCTATCACAAAAATCCGCCTTGTCCGAACGCATTTACCGACTTGTGTTCTGGCTGTACGCCGTTTATACAATCGGCCCATGCGCACGCATTCTTATCCTCCTAAAAGATGACAAAAAGACGGGAGGATCCTTCCTTTATAAGCAGCATCGGCAAGCAGAGGTCACCCGTGGAGCAAGAAGCCTGGCAGGTATTGATAGTCGAGGACGACCAGCGTCTGGCCGAACTGACCCGTGAATACCTGCAAGCCAACGGATTGCGCGTGGAGATCGAAGGCAACGGCGCGCTGGCGGCGGCGCGGATCATCAAGGAACAGCCGGACCTGGTGATCCTCGACCTGATGCTCCCCGGTGAAGACGGCCTGAGCATTTGCCGCAAGGTGCGCGATCGCTACGACGGACCGATCCTGATGCTCACCGCGCGCACCGATGACGCCGACCAGATCCTCGGCCTCGACCTCGGTGCCGATGACTACGTGTGCAAACCGGTGCGCCCACGGCTGCTGCTGGCGCGCATCCAGGCGTTGCTGCGACGCAGTGACACACCGGAGCCGCCAGCGGGTAATCCGCGTCGGCTGCAATTCGGTCCGCTGGTGGTGGACAACGCCTTGCGCGAAGCCTGGCTCAGCGAGAGTGGCATCGAGCTGACCAGCGCCGAATTCGATCTGCTCTGGCTGTTGGTGTCCAACGCCGGACGGATCCTGTCCCGGGAAGAAATCTTCACCGCACTGCGCGGCATCGGCTACGACGGCCAGGACCGTTCGATCGATGTGCGCATCTCGCGCATCCGCCCGAAGATCGGCGACGACCCCGATCACCCGCGCCTGATCAAGACCATCCGCAGCAAAGGTTATCTGTTCGTGCCTGAAGCCTGCGTAGAACTGCCGCTGTGAATTCGATCTTCCTGCGCATCTATGGCGGCATGTGCGCGGCGCTGATTCTGGTGGCGGTGCTCGGCGTGCTGGCGTTGCACCTGCTCAACCAGGTTCGCAGCGAGCAATACCGCGAGCGTCTGGCTCACGGCACGTTTTCGCTGATGGCCGACAACCTGCAACCGATGAACGAGACTGAACGCCATCGCGCCTTGCTGGTGTGGGAGCGGTTGCTCGGGATTCCGCTGGCGCTGAAGACCTTCGCTCAGACCGATCTCGACCTGACTCAGCGCACTCGGGTGCAGCGCGGCCAGGCGCTGGTCGAACAGACCGGCCCGCACGCGGCCAAGGTCTATCGGCTGGTCAGCGACAAGGATCAACTGGTGCTGGTGGGCGAGGTGCAGCAGATCAGCGAGCAACTGGCCCGGGCGACCATTTACCTGTTGGCCGATGAACTGGTGCGGGTGCCCGTGGGCGAGCAGCCCAAACGATTGGCGCAGTTGAAAGAGGACAAAGGTTTCGGCTTCGATTTGCGGCTGGTCACCGTCAGCGATGCCGACATGGACGAAGATCAGAGCCGTCGGGTATCCGAAGGCGATACGGTGATGGCGCTGGGCAAGGGTGGCGATTCGATCCGGGTGTTTGCCGGCATGGTCGGCACGCCGTGGGTGCTGGAAATCGGGCCGCTGTATCAGATGAACCCGTACCCGCCGGAATGGCTGGTGCTGATCGCCGCCCTCGGCCTGACCCTGATCGGCCTGATCGTCTATCTATTGGTGCGCCAGCTCGAACGGCGTTTGCGCGGGCTCGAAGCTGCCGCCACGCGCATCGCCAAAGGCAGTCTGGAAACCCGGGTGCCGGCCCGTGGTGCCGACTCGGTGGGCAAACTGGCGGCGGCGTTCAACGGCATGGCCGAGCACTTGCAGCAGTTGCTCGCGATCCAGCGTGAACTGGTGCGCGCGGTGTCCCACGAACTGCGCACGCCGGTGGCGCGCCTGCGTTTCGGTCTGGAGATGATCGGCTCGGCCACCACCCCGCAGGCGCTGGAAAAGTACCGTGAGGGCATGGACCACGACATCGAGGATCTCGACAAGCTGGTCGACGAAATGCTCACGTACGCCCGGCTGGAGCAGGGCTCGCCGGCGCTGACCTTCCAGCGCATCGACCTGGATGCGCTGGTCAATCAGGTGATCGAAGAGCTGGCGCCTCTGCGTGCCGAGGTCACGGTGCAACGGGGTCTTTGCCTGTCAGCAGCGGATTGCGATGACGCCTGGGTCGAGGCCGAGCCGCGCTACCTGCACCGCGCCTTGCAGAACCTGGTGAGCAACGCCATGCGCCATGCGCGTTCTAAGGTAACGGTCAGTTATCAGGTCGGGCAGATGCGTTGCCGGGTGGATGTCGAGGACGACGGGCCCGGTGTGCCGGAAACCGCCTGGGAGAAAATCTTCACGCCGTTCCTGCGCCTGGACGACAGTCGCACCCGGGCGTCCGGCGGACACGGTCTGGGCCTGTCGATCGTGCGGCGGATCATCCACTGGCACGACGGCCGGGCGCTGATCGGCAAGAGCAAGAGTCTGGGCGGGGCGTGCTTCAGCCTGAGCTGGCCGAGGAATCAGGAGCGGCGCTGAAACCGCTTACGCCTGGATGCTGACCAGACTCAGCAACTGCCCGTCCTGCACGCCGAATTGCGCATCGAGCTGCGTGCCGTTGCGCCATTCGCTGGACAGATCCGTCAGCAACCGCAGCCGGATCTGCCCCCGTTCATTCCACTCCAGAACCTCGGCGTGTTCGAAGTAGAAGCGCTGCTGCACGATCGGGTACAGCGCCTTGAACAGGCTTTCTTTCACTGAAAAGGTCAGGGTCACCCAGAGCGCGATCTGATCCCGGGCACCGGCGGCCATGCGCTGCATTTCCGGCGGGGTCAGGATCTCTCCGGCCAGACGCTCGGCGCGTTCGGCGTTGAGCAGGTTTTCCAGGTCCATGCCCAGCCCGCGCCAGTGCTGTTTGTTGGCGACAATCGCCGCCGCGCGGCCGGTGCTGTGGGTGATCGAGCCGCAGATGTGCGCCGGCCAAATGGGGGCGCGATCTTCGCCGATCGCCGGAACAGTGCTTGAGCCTTCCAGCTGCTGCAACGCCGCCCGTGCGCAAATCCGCCCGGCAAGGAATTCCGCCTGCCGCTTGGCCACCGAACGCTGAATGCTCGGCGGCGGCTCGATGGCGCTGCGGCGAAAGTCATCGCCGAGCAGTTGCGACGGGTCGAAATGGGTGCTCAGAAACACGGTGTCGGGCAATGCGGTCGGCAGCGGCCAATGGGCATCGAGCGGGGTGCAGCAGGCGGGGAGGAAAGGGCTGGCAGTCATGTCGGGCATTTTGCCGGGTTGTCTTCGGGCTGGATAGTGCAGAGGAGGTGATCGTTCCCACGCAGAGCGCAGGAACGATCGGTTAACCGGAATCAGCCAAAGATCTTCTTGAAGAACGCCTGCATGTCCGCCCAGGATTTTTCATCGGCCGCCTTGTTGTAGCCGATATCCGGGCCACCGTGATCGCCGTGGCTCAGGCGATCCGCGTCAGGATTGCTGAAGCCGTGCTTGGCACCGTCGAGGCTGACGAATTGATAGTCGGCGCCGGCCTTGTCCATTTCCGACTTGAACGCCGTGACGTTGTCCGGGGTGACCATGCTGTCCAGCGCGCCGTGCTCGACGAGGACTTTCGCCTTAACGCTGCCCGGTGTAGCCGGGGTCTTGGTGGCCAGCGCACCGTGGAAACTCACCACGCCGGCCAGCGGCACACCCTGACGCGCCGCATTCAGCACCACGCCACCGCCGAAGCAGTAACCGATGGCGGCGATTTTATCCTTGTCGGTCTGTGGCTGTTTCTTCAACAGATCCAGTCCTGCCTGAAAGCGCTTGCTGGCCGCATCGGCGTTTTGCGTGGCCGCCTGCATGAACGCCATCGCGTCTTTCGGGTGCTCGGTGTTCTTGCCTTCACCGTACATGTCGATGGCCAGCGCGCTGTAGCCGAGCCCGGCGAGATCCCGGGCGCGGCGCTTGGCGTAGTCGTTCAGTCCCCACCATTCATGCACCACCACCACGCCGGGGCGCGGGCCCTTGATCGCGTCGTCGTAGGCGTAGTAACCGATCAGCTTCGTGCCGTCGGCACTCTGATAGGGGATTTCCTCGGTCTTGATCGCAGCCTGGCTGAGGCCGCTGAAGACAAGGAGGGCGAGGGTTAGAAGCAGGCGCATGATCGGGTCTCCTGACAATAAAGGGTCAAAACAGCCTAGTTCATTTCATTCAGGCCAGGTTCAGAGAGCGTTCAGGGGCGGTACAGGGGAGGGTCAGTAACCTTGCGCCATACCCGAAGAGCACAACTGAGGAACACTCAATGACTCGTTTGAACAAACTGCTGCTGGCTTTCACCGTCATGAGCGCAAGCATCGCCGCCCATGCCGACACCACCACCAACTTCGCCGGCCTGACCTTCGGCCAGACCAGCGACAAGATCAAGAAATCCAACACCCTGAACGACAACCTCGGCCACCCGGATGCCACCGCGGCCATCGACGGCAACAACACCTACGGCCTGCGTCTGGGTCAGCAAAACAGCCAGGGTCGCTACTACGCCACCTACGACAACGTGTCCGGCTCGCACAATGGCATTAAACTGCGCCAGGAAAACCTGCTGGGCAGCTACGATCTGTTCTACCCGGTGGGTAGCAGCACCAAGCTGTTCGGCGGTGCCACGGCCGGTCTGACCAAGTTGACCCAGGATTCGCCAAGCTACAGCCGCGACAGTGACATCGGTTACGCCGTCGGCGGCCAGTTCGGTGTGCTGCAGCAAGTCTCGCAGAACACCTCGGTCGAACTCGGTTACCGTTACCTGCGCAGCAACGCCAGCACCGAAATGAAAGAGAGCGGCGGCAGCAAGCAAGGCTCGCTGGATTTGACCAGCAGCGCCCAGACTTACCTGTCGGCCAACTACGCTTTCTAAGCGATTGGCGTCAGGACCGCGCCGGGTCGTCCTTCGAGGGGCGACCCGGCGCAGCCATGTGAGGCGAAAGCCTTTGGAGTTGTCGATTTACCCGGGAGAGCGTCATGAAACTGTTGGTCGTCGAAGATGAAGCGCTGTTGCGCCATCACCTGCAAACCCGCCTGACGGAGAGCGGTCACGTGGTCGAGTCCGTGGCCAATGCCGAAGAGGCGTTGTACCAGACCGGGCAATTCAACTTTGACCTGGCGGTGATCGACCTCGGCCTGCCGGGCATGGGCGGGCTCGACCTGATCCGCCAGTTGCGCTCGGGCGGCAAGACCTTTCCGATCCTGATCCTCACCGCGCGCGGCAACTGGCAGGACAAGGTCGAAGGTCTGGCCGCCGGTGCCGACGATTACGTGGTCAAACCGTTCCAGTTCGAAGAACTCGAAGCGCGGCTCAATGCGTTGCTGCGCCGTTCCAGCGGTTTTACCCAGTCGACCATCGTCGCCGGCCCGCTGTTGCTGGACCTCAATCGCAAGCAGGCGACCCTCGACGAGCAACCGCTGGCGCTGACCGCCTACGAATACCGGATCCTCGAATACCTCATGCGTCATCACCAGCAAGTGGTGCCCAAGGATCGGCTGATGGAACAGTTGTACCCGGATGACGACGAGCGTGATCCGAACGTGATCGAAGTGCTGGTCGGCCGTCTGCGCCGCAAGCTCGAAGGCCCGGCCGGGTTCAAGCCGATCGACACCGTGCGCGGCCTCGGTTACCTGTTCAATGAGCGCTGCACTTGATCCGTTCCCTTCGCGTCCGGCTGATGCTCGCCGCCACCACCCTGGCGGTGTTGTTCATGCTCGCGTTGCTCCCGGCGATGCAGGGCGCGTTCAGCCTGGCGCTGCAGGACTCGATCGAGCAGCGGCTGGCGTCCGACGTCACCACGCTGATCTCCGCCGCGCGGGTTGAAAACAACCGCTTGATGATGCCGGCGCAGTTGCCCGACGAGCGCTTCAACCTCACGGACAATCGCCTGCTCGGTTACATCTATGACCGCGAAGGGCATCTGGTCTGGCGTTCGAAGGGTACCCAGGAAGAGAAGATCAACTACACGCCGCGCTACGATGGCCTCGGCAACGAGTTCGCGCGGATCCGCGAAGCCAACGGTCAGGAATTCTTCGTCTACGACGTCGAAGTCAAACTGCTCGGCGGCAAGAGCGCGGCCTTCAGTATCGTGGCCCTGCAACCGGTGCGCGAATACGAAACCACCCTCGAAGGCCTGCGGGAAAATCTCTACCTCGGTTTCGGCGCGGCGCTGCTGGTGCTGCTCGCATTGCTGTGGATCGGCCTGACCTGGGGCCTGAAAGCCTTGCGCCGGCTCAGTCAGGAACTCGACGAAATCGAAGGCGGAACCCTCGAAAGTCTCAGCGAACAACACCCGCGCGAACTGCTGCGCCTGACCGGTTCCCTCAACCGCCTGCTGCACAGCGAACGCCAGCAGCGCAGCCGTTATCGCGACTCCCTCGACGATCTGGCCCACAGCCTGAAAACCCCGCTGGCGGTATTGCAAGGCGTCAGCGAAGACATGGCCCAGCGCCCCGAAGACCGGGATCAGGCCTGGGTGCTGCAAACCCAGATCGAACGCATGAGCCAGCAGATCGGCTACCAGTTGCAGCGCGCCAGCCTGCGCAAAAGCGGTCTGGTGCGCCATCAGGTGCGCCTGCGTCCGGTGCTGCAAAGCCTGTGCGACACGCTGGACAAGGTCTACCGCGACAAGCACGTGCGCGTCGCCTTCGATCTGCCGGAGCACTGTTACGTGCCGATCGAGCAGGGCGCCTTGCTGGAGATGATGGGCAACCTGCTGGAAAACGCCTATCGCCTGTGTCTGGGCGAAGTGCGCATCAGCGTGCGCGAAAGCCATTCCGGAAGCGAACTTTGCATCGAAGACGACGGCCCCGGCGTACCACCGGACCAGCGCGCACGGATTCTCGAACGCGGCGAACGCCTGGATCGTCAGCACCCGGGGCAGGGGATCGGGCTGGCAGTGGTCAAGGACATCATCGAGAGCTACAGCGCCAAGCTGACCTTGGGGGATTCGCCGATGGGTGGGGCGGCGTTCAGGATTCATTTTCCGGCGGTGTGAAAGCGAGCGCCCCTCACCCTAACCCTCTCCCAGTGGGAGAGGGGACTTACCTAAGTGCCTCGAGAAAATTATCGACCTGAGCGATTTGCATCGAATTTGGATTCAACAGCAAGCTTTCAGGTCGGCGTATTTATTGAGCATCCCCCAATCAGTCCCCTCTCCCTCTGGGAGAGGGTTAGGGTGAGGGGCTCTTGATCTGGGGCTTCATTGCTCCTGCGCCCGATACGCCCCCGGCGTCAGCCCCGTCCACTTCTTGAACGCCCGATGAAACGCCGACGGCTCGGAGAACCCGAGCTGTTCGGCGATCTGTTGCAACGACAGATCCGCCCGCCCCAGGTGATAAATCGCGATGTCCCGCCGCAGCTGATCCTTCAATTCCTGAAAACTGGTGCCTTCCTCGCGCAGATGCCGGCGCAGGGTTTGCGGGCTGATGTGCAGGTGCGCGGCAACCGCTTCGAGGTCCGGCCAGCGTGCGCTGTCGTGGCTGAGCAAACGGCGCAGCCGGCTGCTCAGGCTGTTGCCGTCGTCCGGGCGTGACAGCAGGTCGGCGGGGGAGCGTTCGAGGAAATGCTTGAGGGTGCGTTCGTCCTGCAACAGCGGCATGTGCAGATAACGACTGTGAAACACCAGGCTGCTTTGCGTTACCGAGAACTCCAGCGGGCAGGAAAACAGCAGATCGTATTCCGCCCCGTGCGCCGGTTTCGGGTAGCTGAAACTCGCCTGTTCCAGGCGAATCCGCTGGCCGATCAGCCAGCTGCCGAGGCGATGCCAGATCACCAGCAGACTCTCGCTGAGAAAGTGATCCGGGTCCCACAATTGCGCATCGTCGAGGCTCAGGCGCACCCATTCGTCTTCATGGGTCAGGGTCAGGCGCGGGGCTTCGGGGAATAGGCTATAAAACAATAAGCCGCGTTGCAGAGCCTTCTCCAGGCTGCGGCAATGAATGATGGCGTGGCACATCATGGCGAAGCTGCCGGGTTTGCTCGGCGCGTTGCCGAAGCCCAGGTATTCGTCGTCCAGGGCCAGCCACAGGTTCTGGATCAGTTGGGTGAATTGCTCAGGGGCGATCCGCGCGCGCGGCTCGTCGAGCAGTTCGGGGCTGATGCCCAGTTGCTGCAGCAGGTCCGAATAGTCGTAACCCGAGCGCCGTGCGCCACCGAGGGCGGCGCGGGCAAAGTGACTGGCGATGGTGCGTTCGCGCATGAGCGGCAGATCCTTCCTCTGGCGACCGATGGTAGCGGCTGCCTTTGATCGGTAACAAGGCGGATTTCCGCCAAATTGTAGGACGAGGTCGGGTGAGTTGGCGGAAATCCGCCACACTTGAGTAACCGAACGGTGATACAGAAAAAGCCGTATCCCCTGATATCAAAAGGCTTGCAGCGATTTGCACCAAAGTGGCACGAGGTTTGCGATAAGAGCGACAGAAGCGTGCGCCGAGCCGGTCCGGAAAAGCGCCGTTCGACACAACAAATCCCTCCAGTGCAGGAGGGTTCGCAATTCAAGTGTCGCGGTCAACAGATGGATGTTGCCACGCGGGACTCTTGAGGAACTTTGCAATGACGACTCGTCAGCCACTGTACAAATCCCTGTATTTCCAGGTGATCGTCGCAATCTGTATCGGTATTGCGCTCGGCCACTACTACCCGCAGTTCGGCGTGGCCGTAAAGCCGCTGGGTGACGGGTTCATCAAGCTGATCAAAATGATCATCGCCCCGATCATCTTCTGCACCGTGGTCAGCGGCATCGCCGGCATGCAGAACATGAAGTCGGTCGGCAAGACCGGCGGTTATGCACTCCTGTACTTCGAAATCGTTTCGACCATCGCCCTGCTGGTCGGCCTGATCGTGGTCAACATCGTGCAACCGGGCAATGGCATGCACATCGACGTCAGCACCCTCGACGCCTCGAAAGTCGCCTCCTATGTAGCTGCCGGTGCTGATCAAAGCGTTGTCGGCTTCCTGCTCAACGTGATCCCGACCACCATCGTCGGCGCATTCGCCACCGGTGACATCCTGCAAGTGCTGATGTTCTCGGTGATCTTCGGTTTCGCCCTGCACCGTCTGGGTGCCTACGGCAAGCCGATCCTGGACTTCATCGATCGCTTCGCCCACGTGATGTTCAACATCATCAACATGATCATGAAGCTCGCGCCAATCGGTGCCTTCGGTGCGATGGCGTTCACCATCGGTGCCTACGGCGTCGGCTCGCTGGTGCAGCTGGGTCAACTGATGATCTGCTTCTACATCACTTGCCTGGCGTTCATCCTGATCGTGCTCGGCGGTATCGCCCGCATGCACGGCTTCAGCGTGCTGAAGATGATTCGCTACATCCGTGAAGAGCTGCTGATCGTGCTGGGTACTTCCTCTTCGGAATCGGTACTGCCACGCATGCTGATCAAGATGGAGCGTCTGGGCGCGAAGAAATCGGTGGTAGGTCTGGTGATCCCGACCGGCTACTCGTTCAACCTCGACGGCACCGCGATCTACCTGACTATGGCGGCCGTGTTCATCGCTCAGGCGACCGACACCCACATGGACATCACTCACCAGATCACCCTGCTGGTGGTGTTGCTGCTGTCCTCCAAAGGCGCAGCCGGTGTGACCGGTTCGGGCTTCATCGTACTGGCGGCCACCCTGTCGGCCGTAGGTCACCTGCCGGTGGCCGGTCTGGCGCTGATCCTGGGTATCGACCGCTTCATGTCCGAAGCCCGCGCCCTGACCAACCTGGTCGGCAACGCCGTTGCGACCATCGTTGTGGCCAAGTGGGTGAAAGAGCTGGACACCGACGTGCTGCAGACCGAGCTGGCTTCGGGCGGCCGTGGCATCATCGATACCCGTCCGGAAGACGACCTGGGTGTGGCCGAAGGCGCAACCCCGAGCAATGTGAAGTAAGCATCGCTTGACTGGAAAAACCCGCTTCGGCGGGTTTTTTCTTGCCTGCTGTTTGAGCGCAACGGTCAGCGCAACTGATGGATCCGGTAATTGCCCCATCGCCGATGGCTGCCTAGGCTGCATGCATCGTTGATGGAGATCGCCCATGTCTGCACCGCTGGCCTCACTGAAGATTCTGGATTTCTCGACCTTGCTGCCGGGGCCGTTCGCCTCGCTGCTGCTGGCGGACATGGGTGCCGAAGTGCTGCGCATCGAATCGCCGACCCGCCTCGACCTGGTGCGGGTGTTACCGCCTCACGATCACGGCGTCTCGGCCAGTCACGCTTATCTCAACCGCAACAAGCGCAGCCTGGCGCTGGACCTTAAGCAGCCCGAAGCGCTTGAGCTGGTGAAGCAGTTGCTGGCGGATTACGACATCGTGCTGGAGCAGTTTCGCCCCGGTGTGATGGAGCGGCTGGGGCTGGGTTACGAGGCGCTGAAGGCGATCAATCCGAAGCTGATTTACGTGTCGATCACCGGTTACGGCCAGACCGGGCCGTACAAGGATCGCGCCGGCCACGACATCAACTATCTGGCGCTGGCCGGGCTCTCCAGCTACACCGGGCGCGCCGACAGCGGGCCGTTGCCGCTGGGCATGCAGGTGGCGGATGTCGCGGGTGGCTCGTTGCATGGGGTGATCGGCCTGTTGGCGGCGGTGATTTCCCGTCAGCAGACCGGGCAGGGCACCCATCTGGACGTGAGCATGACCGACTGCGCGTTCAGCCTGAACGCCATGGCCGGTGCCGGATATCTGGCCTGCGGTGAGGAGCCGGGCTGGGAGGATCAGATGCTCAATGGCGGCAGCTTCTACGATTACTACCGCTCCCGCGACGGGCGCTGGATGTCGGTGGGCAGTCTGGAGCCGGCCTTCATGCAGCAACTGTGTGCGGCGCTGGGCCGGGCGGAACTGGCGGCGCAGGGCTTGTCGCCCAAACCCGAGCAGCAGTGGGCGCTCAAGGACGCCTTGAAGGTCGAGTTCGAGAAGCATGACTTTGCCGAACTGTGCGAGCTGTTCGCCGGGATCGATGCCTGTGTCGAACCTGTGTTGAACCTGGGCGAGGCGGTGCAGCATCCGCAATTGCAGGCGCGGGAGCTGGTGACGCAAGTGCCGCGTGGGGATGGCTCGGAGCAGGCGCAGATCGCTTGCCCGCTGAAGTTCTCAGAAGCGTTGCCGGCGCCGCGGCATGTCGGCGCAGCGCTGGGGCAGCATACGGATCAGGTGTTGGCGGAGTTGGGGTTGAGCCCGGAGCGGATTGCCGAACTACGTGCCGCGAAAGTCGTCGCGTAGCTCGTGGGTTACTCGACCCGCATCTCGCCACTAAACACCAGCGTATTGCGACAGCGCCGGCACAGATACCGCCGCCCCTGCCGGACCAGGCTATGACGCTGCGCCGAAAACGGAAAATCGCTATCCGCACACGGGCATTTATAGATGTAGCGGGTCACGCTGCGGCGTTTGACTTCATAGGTATGACAGCGGTCCGGTGGCAATTCGTAGACGCCGCGCATGATCAGTTGCCACTCCTCGCCGTGGGGCTGGATGCGGTCGCCGAACAGCTGATGGGCGATCAGGTGCGCGACTTCGTGAGCCACGGTCTGCTTGAGGAAGTGTTCGGTGTTTTCCCGGTACAGCTGCGGATTGAAGCGCAGCAGGTTCTCGTGCAGATGCGCGACCCCGGCTTTTTGCCCGCGCAGCTTGAGGCTTACCACGGGGCGTTTGAAGGGACGTTTGAAAAAGGATTCAGCGAGTTGGAAACAGTCTTCGACGCGGGTATTGAGTTGCTCGGGCATGCTTGATGGATCTCCAGAGGCGTCGAGTATGCCGCAACGCCGGGGCGTTGCGAATCGTCGAGCTGCCGAATGGTCGTCGCTCTTTTTCAACCGGCACGAGAAGGCCGCCTCGCGGCGGCCTGTGTTGGCGGATCTTGTTCTTCTCGGCGTTGCGGCCAGCCAATTGGTGGCTCTCTAATTGGTGTAGACGGGCCCCACGCCCAGTCCCCAGACGATCACGGTAAACGCCATGATGGCGACCAGCACCACCAGACCCACCGCCAGCACCGAGCTGGAAAACAGGAAACCCTCGTCGGACGGAATGTTCATGAAGGTCGGCAGCCCCACATACAACAGGTACACCGTGTAGCAGATGGCCGCCGTGCCGACGATCATCCCCAGCCACATGTGCGGATAGAGCGCTGCCAGCCCGCCGACGAACAACGGTGTCGCGGTGTAGGTGGCAAATGCCACGCAACGGGCCAGGCTCGGGTTGGCGTCATAAGTGCGGGCCATCCAGTGCACGAAGGCACCCATGACCGCGACCCCGCCGAGCATTGCCAGGTAAGACATGATCGTCATCCACAACGCGCTTTCGACGGTGAGCATCACCGGTGCGCGGTTGCCGATCACCCAGCCGACCTGAGTCGTGCCGATAAATGCCGAAACAGCGGGGATCGCCGCCAGAATCAGCGTGTGCGTCAGGTACATGTGGCTGATGCTTTCTTCCTGGTCGCCACGGATTTCCTTCCATTCCTGATCGGGGTGGGTAAAAAGTCCCACTACGTGATGGATCATGCCAGTCACTCCTCTCGTTATTGCCATCGCCCCCCAGCGGAGCGCCTACGGGCCAATGCGGCCGAGCAAATACAGGTCTTCAGATTGTGTGCGACCTTATGTCGCAGTATAGAAAGGTCTTAACCGCACAGGTGATAGGGGCTTAGAGCAAATCGCGCTGTAAAACCTCGGGGTAATCGCGTCGGGGTCTGTGCAGACGGGCATTCGAGGGGGCGACAACCTGTGGCCACAAGCGAAGTGTTTTTGCGTAAAATGCCCGCCTTTCGTCACACCTCACGGATTTCGCGTCATGGGCACTCTTACGGTCAACCAGAACAAACTGCAAAAGCGCCTGCGCCGCCTGGCCGGCGAAGCCGTCACCGACTTCAACATGATCGAAGACGGCGACAAGGTCATGGTCTGCCTGTCCGGGGGCAAGGACAGCTACACCATGCTCGACGTGCTGATGCACCTGCAGAAGGTTGCACCGATCAAGTTCGAGATCGTCGCCGTGAACATGGACCAGAAGCAGCCGGGCTTCCCCGAGCACGTGCTGCCGGCCTACCTGAAAGAGCTGGGCATCGAGTATCACATCGTCGAGAAGGACACCTACTCGGTGGTCAAGGAGCTGATCCCGGAAGGCAAGACCACTTGCTCGCTGTGCTCGCGCCTGCGTCGCGGCACGCTGTACACCTTCGCCGACGAAATCGGCGCGACCAAAATGGCCCTCGGTCATCACCGCGACGACATCGTCGAGACGTTCTTCCTCAACATGTTCTTCAACGGCAGCCTCAAGGCCATGCCGCCGAAGCTGCGCGCCGACGACGGGCGCAATGTGGTGATCCGTCCGCTGGCCTACTGCAACGAGAAAGACATCCAGGCTTACTCGGACTTCAAGCAATTCCCGATCATTCCGTGCAACCTCTGCGGTTCCCAGGAAAACCTGCAACGCCAGGTGGTCAAGGAAATGCTGGTGGACTGGGAGCGCAAGACCCCGGGCCGTACCGAAAGCATTTTCCGCAGCCTGCAGAACGTGATCCCGTCGCAACTGGCTGACCGTAACCTGTTTGACTTCACCAGCCTGAAGATCGACGAGACGGCGGCTTCGCGTTTCGTCAATGTGGTGAACCTGTAAGCGATCCGATCGCTTGAAAAAAAACGGCGCTCGCGGGCGCCGTTTTCAATTCGTTTTTTAGGAGAGGGCATGCGCGATTACAAGTGGCTGCACGAATACTGTCTGAACCGCTTCGGTTCGGCGGCTGAACTGGAAGCCCATCTGCCCGTTCCCAAGACCCCGGCGCAACTGCGCAAGATCAGCGACGACCGTTATCTCTCGACCATGGCCCTGCGGGTGTTCCGTGCCGGGCTCAAGCACAGCCTGGTGGACGCCAAGTGGCCGGCTTTCGAGGAAGTGTTCTTCAAGTTCGACCCGGAAAAGGTCGTGCTGATGAGCGCCGAACACCTTGAGCGGCTGATGCAGGATGCGCGGATCATCCGTCACCTGGGCAAACTCAAGAGCGTGCCGCGCAATGCGCAGTTCATTCTGGACGTCGAGAAAGAGAAGGGCAGCTTCGGTGCGTTGCTCGCCGACTGGCCGGTGACCGATATCGTCGGCCTGTGGACGTACCTGAAAAAGCACGGTCATCAATTGGGCGGGCTGTCGGCGCCACGGTTCTTGCGGATGGTCGGCAAGGATACTTTTGTGCCGAGCTACGACGTGGTCGCGGCACTGAATGCACAGAAGATCGTCGACAAGGTGCCGAGCAGTCTGCGGGATCTGGCGACGGTGCAGAACGCGTTCAACCAGTGGCATGAAGAGAGCGGTGGACGGCCGATGAGCCAGATCTCGATGATGCTGGCGTACACCGTCAACCATTGAGTCTAAGGTGATCGTTCCCACGTCGAGGCGTCGAACCGTCCGCGTGGGAATGCCGCCCGGGACGCTCTGCGTCCCTGAGACGCGGAGCGTCTCTTTATGCATTCCCACGCAGAGCGTGGGAACGATCCCGGAACCTGTGGGAGCCGGCTTGCTGGCGATAGCGGTGTGTCAGGCGACGGAGACTTCGCCTTCGCCCGCCAGTTTGCGATTCAGCTGATACCGCCACCGCACATACAACAGCGCCGAGCAGAACACCGCCAGACTGGCGATCATCTCCAGCACGCCGAACAGTTGCCGGCTCGGGTCATACGCCGCCAGTGCGCCCTTGATGAAATACAGATTCACCACAAAGCACATCCACGAATGCCCGCGTGCGCTGCCCATGATCATGCCCGGTGCGAGCACGATCCACGGGATCAGCTCGATCAGCAGAATCACCCACGGCCGCGCCCCATGCAGGTCGGCGAACACCAGGTAATAAGCGGCGAGCAGTCCGGCCAGGCCGAAAAAGCACAGCAGACTGATCACCCGCATCGCCCGCACCCGTGGCTCCAGCCACTCGACGGCGGGCAGGACTTTCGGCTTTCTGGCCATCTCAGTTCCCCAGTTTCTGGGCCGTCTTGGCCAGACGTGCGCCGAGTGCGCGGCACAGCGCCACTTCGTGCTGATCGAGACCGCTTTTACCGTCGGCCCCGGCGTGATGGCTGGCGCCGTAAGGCGTGCCGCCGCCCTGGGTTTCCAGCAGCGCCGATTCGCTGTAAGGCAGGCCGGTGATCAGCATGCCGTGGTGCAGCAACGGCAGCATCATCGACAGCAGGGTGGTTTCCTGACCGCCGTGCAGGCTGGCGGTGGAGGTGAACACCCCGGCCGGCTTGCCGACCAGCGCGCCGGTCAGCCACAGGTTGCTGGTGCCGTCGAGAAAGTACTTGAGCGGCGCGGCCATGTTGCCGAAACGGGTCGGGCTGCCGAGGGCCAGGCCGGCGCAGTTCTTCAGGTCATCCAACGTGGCGTACAGCGCGCCTTCATCCGGAATGTCCGGCGCCACGGCTTCGCACTCGGTGGAGATCGCCGGCACGGTGCGCAGGCGCGCTTCGAGGCCAGCCTGCTCGACGCCACGGGCAATCTGCCGGGCCATCTCGTTGGTCGAACCGCTGCGGCTGTAATACAGAACCAGAATGTACGGCGCACTCACGGCAGCAGCTCCAGGATCTGCTCCGGTGGACGGCCGATGACGGCTTTGTCGCCGGCTTCGAGAATCGGTCGCTCCATCAACTTCGGATGCGCCGCGATCGCTCCAATCAATTGTTTCTCGGTGAGACTGGCATCGGCCAGGTTCAGGGTCTTGTATTCGTCTTCGCCGGTGCGCAGCAGTTGCCGTGCGCTGATCCCCAGCTTGCCGAGCAAGACCTTGATCTGCGCGGCGTCCAGCGGGGTTTCGAGGTAGCGCACCACGTTTGGTGTCAGGCCACGGGCTTCGAGCAGTTCGAGCGCACCGCGGGATTTCGAGCAGCGCGGGTTGTGATAAAGCGTCAGATCGGTCATGGGCGGGTCGCTTCTTGCGTAGAGTGGCGGCTATTCTAACTGTGCAGCGCGCAATCCAGAACCTTGGGAGGCGATGGGTCGCAGGCGCATTCAATTTTTCACAAGGAACACGACATGACACGGGCACTGGCAGCGGCATTGACGATCATCGGGGCGTTGATGCTGGGGGGCTGCGGTAACGACTACGGCATCGACCAGAACGGGCAGAAAGTGGCGTCCGAGCGCCTCGACAAACAATGGGTCGTGCTCAACTACTGGGCCGAATGGTGCGGCCCGTGCCGCACGGAAATCCCGGAACTCAATCACCTGGCCGACGAGCTCAAGGGCAAGAAGATCGGCGTGTTCGGGGTCAACTTCGACAACGTGCAGGGTGAAGAACTGAAGAGCGCCAGCGAAAAACTGGGCATCAAGTTCACCGTGCTGGCGCAGGATCCGTCGGAACTGTTCGAACTGCCGCGCAGTGAAGCCTTGCCGGTGACTTACATCATCGACAACAAGGGCAAGGTGCGGGAACAGTTGATGGGCGAGCAGACGGCGGCGGGGGTGATGGCGAAGCTTGAGGCGTTGCAGGCGACAAATTGAGTTGCCGCTAAAAAGCATCCCTCACCCCAGTCCTCCCGAAACGTCGGACCGCCCGTAGGGAGAGGGGGCCGACCGAGGTGTCTGGCGCTTTCCATCGACCTGGAAGATCAGGTCGATTATGGATTAGGCAAAGCCCTGAAAGGCTTGTCGATTTCAGATTCGGCAGAATGCTTTCAGGTCGATGGATCTCTTGAGCATCCCACTGTCAGTCCCCTCTCCCTTTGGGAGAGGGTTAGGGTGAGGGGCTTGGCGATCTAAAGGATCAACCCTCTTCCAGCCACCAACGCAACGGCTTGCCTTCAGCAGGCCAAAAGCGCATCTGCTCGATCGGCGAGACATCCCAACGCTCCACATGCTCCAGTGCCTGAAGGAAGCGTTGCTCCTGCTCCATCAGCGCCGGTGCGCAGAGTTTGCGGGTCTTGCCGATCTTGCCGAAGCTCAGCTTGTCGCCTTCCAGGGTGTAGGGCGCGAACCAGTGGTTGCAGCCGCCATTGCCATACGCCCGGCCATCATCGCCGAGGGTCACGGTCAGGTGGCTGTAGTCCATCAGCGGACGCTCGCCGATCCATTCCAGAATGTAGCTGCGGTTCTGTTGCAGTTGCACAGGCTCCGCGGCGCAACCCATCAGGCCGGCGCCGACAGCGGCGGTCAGGGCCAGGTGTTTCATCACGCCGGCTCCTGGCATTTCGGGCACAGGTGCTTGTCGCCGACGGCTTTCCAGCCCAGTTCCGCGATGCGTGCCGTGGCGGCCGGTTTTTCCGCAGGCTTGCCCAGCTTGGCGTCCACGGCGAATTCGAAGCTCAGCTCCTTGGCGCAGCTGTCGCAGTTGACCTGCCAGGTGTGGATCGCCAGTTCACCGAACACCGGGCCGGTGGTCATGGCAGTCCATTGACCCGGCGGGTTGATCAGGTGGCGGACGGTGTCGACGGTCAGGCGCATGGACAAGTCCTTGCTGCCTTTGAGGGTCACGACCAGCACGTCGCCGATGCGGATCGAGCCACCGTTGCCGGTGACCTGATAACGGCCCGGAACCAGGGCGCGGCATTCGGTGAGGGTGTGTTGCGGGTTCATCAGGGTGTAGCGGAAATCGTGTTCGACCATGGGTCCTCCAAATATGCGCGACATGCTAGCACGGGCTTGATTGCAGAATGATGCGCGCGTGCGACCTTCGATCCGGTTCAAATCGACACCGCAGTCGTGGCAAACTGCCGCCTTCATTTTCAAGGAACGGAACATGGCGCTGATCGAATGTTATGAATGCAAGCGGAGCATCAGCTCCGAAGCCACGGCGTGCATTCATTGCGGGGCTCCGCTGGCAGAGGCCCAGGCGCCTCACGCCGAAAAGGGCGCGTCGACGATTTCCTTTGGCAGCCTGCCGCGTAACAAGGCAGTGCCCGAGGCCCACGTTCCGCCGCCGGCCCCCGAACGGCCGAAGATCATGCCGGCCGCAGCGGGACGCCGTCGTCGTTCGCAGCCTGTCGAGCCGGTGTTGAACCCGGACGGTTCGCGCCCGGTGGAAGGCTGGCTGAAGATCATGGCGTTTCTGATGCCGCTGGTGTTTGTCTGGTTCCTGCTGCGCAGCGGGCACTCTTTCAAACAACGTTTGCTGGGGTTCGGCTGGCTGGCGCTGTTGATCCTGTGCGTGGCGATTACCCCGACGCCGCCCCCGGTCTGAGTCCGATCGTTCAGCCTTCGACCTGGTTCTGCGGCGCACCCGCCGCCCAGGTCGCGATGTTGTGCAAGGTGGTCGCGGCAATCGCGCCCAAGGCCTCATGGGTCAGGAACGCCTGATGCGCGGTGACGATCACATTCGGGAACGTCAGCAACCGCGCCAGCACATCGTCCTGTAGCGGCAGGTCGGAGCGGTCCTCGAAAAACAGCTGCGCCTCCTCTTCATACACATCCAGTCCCAGATAACCGAGCTGGCCGTCCTTCAGGGCGTCGATCAGCGCCGGCGTGTCCACCAGACCGCCGCGCCCGGTGTTGATCAGCATCGCCCCCGGTTGCATGTGCGCCAGCGAATCGCGGTTGATCAGGTGTTTGCTCTGTTCGTTGAGCGGGCAGTGCAGGCTGATGATCCGTGCTTGTGCCAGCAGGTCCGGCAGACTCAGGTAGCGCGCGCCCAACGCTTCGACGGCAGGGTTCGGATAAGGGTCGTAGGCCAGCAGTTCGCAGCCGAAACCGTGCATGATTTTGGCGAAGGTCGCGCCGATCTGCCCGGTGCCGACGATGCCGACCGTTTTGCCCACCAGATCGAAACCGGTGAGCCCGTGCAGGCTGAAATCGCCTTCGCGGGTGCGGTTGTAGGCGCGATGCAGACGGCGGTTGAGGGCAAGGATCAACGCCACCGCATGCTCGGCCACCGCGTGGGGCGAGTAGGCCGGTACGCGCACGACGGCCAGCCCCAGACGTTTGGCGACGGCCAGATCCACATGGTTGTAGCCAGCCGAACGCAAGGCGATCAGGCGAGTGCCGCCCGCAGCCAGACGTTCGAGCACCGGGGCGCTCAGGTCATCGTTGATGAACGCGCAGACCACCTCGTGATGTTCGGCCAGCGCCGCCGTGTCGAGGCTGAGCCGGGCTGGCTGAAAGTGCAGTTCGATCCCGGCCGGGCAGTCGGCGGCGAGGAAGCTGTCGCGGTCGTAGGTCTGGCTGCTGAAAACGATCGTGCGCATTAAATCCTCCTGGAGCATCGACGCGGGCGCAAATCACCCGCGACAACTTTAGCTGCGTCGGCGTTGACCGACATTGCCGTGGATCAGGCGCTGATCTTCGCCTGGGCCGCCAGACGATTGATCGCCCGTTCCAGCTCGTCCAGTGCGGTCGAGGCCTTGGGGTCCTGCTGCTTGAGCAGGGTTTCGCTGCGCTGGCAGGCGGCGCGCAATTGCGGCACGCCGCAGTAACGCGTGGCGCCGTGCAGGCGGTGCACCCGTTCGAGCAGACTGTTCTGATCCTGATTGTCTCGGGCGTTACGGATGGCTTCGCGGTCGGCCTCGAGCGAGGCCAGCAGCATCGCCAGCATGTCCGCCGCCAGATCTGCCTTGCCGGCAGCCAGGCGCAAACCTTCTTCGTGATCGAGAATCGGCAGTTCCTGATTGCCCAGCAGACTTTCGCCGCCACGGTCCGGCGCCTGATTGCGCAACGCCAGGCCCGTCCACTTCAGCACCACCTGCGCCAGTTGCCGCTCGCTGATCGGCTTGGTCAGGTAGTCGTCCATGCCGCTTTGCAGCAGCGCGCGTTTTTCATTGGCCATGGCGTGGGCGGTGAGGGCGACGATCGGCAACGGCGTGCAGTGCCGCTCGCTTTCCCACTGGCGAATCGTTTCGGTGCTCTGGCGTCCGTCCATGCCGGGCATCTGCACGTCCATCAGCACCAGATCGAAGGTTTCGTTCTGCACTGCCTTCACTGCGGCGTAACCGCTTTCCACGGCCAGCACCTTGGCGCCCATGTCTTCGAGCAGCGTCTGCACCAGCAACAGGTTGGCCGGGTTGTCGTCGACGCACAGCACTTTCGGCGCGCGGCTCGACAACGGTTCGCCGGGTTCGCTGCGTGGCTGGCGCGGGTTGACCATGTCTGACAAGGCCCGGCGCAGTTTGCGGGTGCAGGCCGGTTTCGATTGCAGCTGACTGTGAGGGTTGGGCACCGACAGGTGATACAGCGTCAGCTCGGTGGTCGGGCACAACACCAGCACCCGGCAACCGAGGTGCTCAAGGTCCCAGATGTGCTGGTTGAGGCGTTCCGGCGGCATGTCGTTGCTGGTGATGCCGAGCACCGCCAGGTCGATCGCCTGATCGGTCTGATGAGCACCGGTAACGCCATTGGTCAGGCTTTCCAGGGTATTGAACGGCGTGACGTCGAGGCCGCAGTCTTCCAGTTGATGCTGCAGGGCCTGACGCGCCAGTTCGTGGTTTTCCAGCACCGCCACCCGGCGCCCGAGCAATGGCGCGGAAGGCAGGTCTTCGGCGTCGTCGCGGGTCTTGGGCAGGTTCAGGCTGATCCAGAATTCCGAGCCTTCGCCCGGCGTGCTGTCGACGCCGATCTCGCCGCCCATCTGTTCGATCAGGCGCTTGGAAATCACCAGCCCCAGACCGGTGCCGCCGGGTTGGCGCGACAGCGAGTTGTCAGCCTGGCTGAACGCCTGGAACAACGCGCGCACGTCCTGGTTCGACAGGCCGATGCCGGTGTCCTGAATGCTGATGCGCAACTGCACGCTGTCGTCGTTTTCTTCTTCGAGCATGGCGCGGGCGACGATGGTGCCTTCGCGGGTGAACTTGATCGCGTTGCTCACCAGATTCGTCAGAATCTGCTTGAGCCGCAGCGGATCACCGACCAGCGACAACGGCGTGTCGCGGTACACCAGACTCACCAGTTCCAGCTGCTTGGCGTGGGCAGCGGGGGCGAGGATGGTCAGGGTGTCCTGCAACAGGTCGCGCAGGTTGAACGGGATATGGTCGAGCACCAGTTTGCCGGCCTCGATCTTCGAGAAATCGAGGATCTCGTTGATGATCCCCAGCAGGCTGTCGGCGGACTTTTCGATGGTGCCCAGATAGTCGAGCTGGCGCGGGGTCAGCTCGCTTTTCTGCAACAGGTGGGTGAAACCGAGAATACCGTTGAGCGGCGTGCGGATCTCGTGGCTCATGTTGGCGAGGAATTCGGATTTGATCCGGCTCGCTTCCAGCGCTTCCTTGCGCGCCAGGTCCAGCTCGATGTTCTGGATCTCGATGGTTTCCAGGTTCTGGCGCACGTCTTCGGTGGCCTGATCGACGCTGTGCTGCAACTCTTCCCGGGCGTTTTGCAGGGTGCCGGCCATGCGGTTGATGCCGGACGCCAGTTCATCCAGTTCCTGACTGCCCAGCGGTGGCAGACGGGTTTCCAGGTGACCGTCCTTGAGCTGCGCGACGGCCTGTTTGATCTGGCTCAGCGGGCGGTTGATCGTGCGGCCCATGCGCAAGGCCAGCAACGCGGCGCCGGCCAGACCCGCGCCGATCAGCAGCAGGCTGGCGAACAGGCTTCGATAGCCGCGCAACAACATGCCGTTGTGCGACAGCTCCAGTTCGACCCAGCCGAGCAGGCGGTCGGATTCTGCCGGGATCAGTTCGCCGGCGAGGTTGCGGTGTTTGCCGAACACCGGCAGCAGATAGCGGGTGGCATCGTTGCCGCTGCGTCGCAGCAAGTGCGCGCTGTCGCCGCTCGGCGCCTGATTGAGCATGGTTGGGCCGGCGTGGGCGAGGGGAGTGCGGTCGGGCGCGAGGAAGGTCACGGCGCGCACGTCCGGTTGTTCGAGGGACTGGGTGGCGATGCGCTCGAGCAGTTCGGCATCGCCGTGGCCCATGGCCGGTGCCACCAGCGGAGCCAGTTGTTCGGCGATCATTTCGCCGCGCTGCATCAGTTGGGTTTGCAGGTCGGACTGCTGCGTCCAGGTGAAATACCCGCCCAGCACCAGTGCCATCAGGCTGGTCGGCAACAGGGTCAGCAACAATACGCGACCTTTGATTCCCAGTTTCTTGAGCACGCCTTTCTCCTGCATCCCGCTGATCGTTGACTCACACGTGCGTCCGGCACGCGGTATCGGCGCAGTGTAGCGATTTGCTTGCGGGCAATCTTGGGAAAAATGATGTCGTCGTCCTTCGCTTGGGGAGCGGTCATCTGTCCGACAGGTCAAGCTTGGGTTGCCGGGCGCCGGGCAATCTTGAATAATCGCCCAACTGAGAATTATTTGCAGATAGTCATGACTCCTGTCTCTATTGGCCAGCCCCGCATTCTTTCCATCGAAGACGACCCCGTCCTCGGTGCCTATGTCCATGAACAACTGGGCCGCAGCGGCTTCCAGGTCACCTGGTGCCAGAACGGCAGTGAAGGCCTGAGCATTGCCCGGCGCCAGCCGTTCGATGTGGTGTTGATGGATATTCTGTTGCCGGGGCTCGACGGATTGAATGTCCTGACCCAGCTGCGTCAGAGCCATTCCACGCCGGTGTTGCTGATGTCAGCCCTCGGCGCCGAAGCCGACCGCATCAGCGGCTTCCGCCTCGGCGCTGACGACTATCTGCCCAAACCCTTCAGCATGGCCGAGCTGCATGTGCGGATCGAGGCGATCCTGCGCCGGGTCGCCCTCGACCGTCGCCCGGCGGCTATCGCTCCGGTGGTGCCGGTCGGCGGGCTGCGTTTCGACGACGAGCAGTGCGAGGTGTTTTACCTCGATCAACCCGCCGGCCTGACCCGCAGCGAATACCGCCTGCTGGAAACCCTCAACCGCAACGACGAGGAAGTGCTGAGCAAGGCCTTCCTTTATCAGCATGTCCTGCAACGCGGTTATGCGGCCCACGACCGCAGCCTCGACATGCACATCAGCCAGATCCGCCGCAAACTCAAGTCGGTCGGCTACACCGAGCGTGAAGTGCGCACGGTGTGGGGCAAGGGTTACGTCCTGAGTGCCGTCGATGAAAGTGTCTGACCTGCCGGGCCGGCACTCGCTGTTCTGGAAACTTGCCTGTCTGCTGGTAGCGTTCTGTCTGCTGATGATCTGGCTGAGCTGGTCCTGGGGTCGGTACATGGAGCAGCGCAATCAGTTTCTCTCCGACGACGCCCGTGGCACGTTGAGCCGTTATGCCGCCGAGGCCGAGCGCGCCTGGCAGCAGGGCGAGCGCGATGGCGTCGACAGCTGGTTGCAAAGCATGGAGTTGCGCGAGGCCGGTTGGGTCGGCGTGATCGGCGGCAACCTGCAATCGCTGGGCAGTCAACCGTTCAACGCTCAGGAGCTTCAGCACCTGACCTTCCTGCGAGGCCTTGACTGGCCGATTCACAAAAAGGGCCGGCCGTGGCTGCGGGTACCGTTCCCCACGGACCCGACTGCCGGCAGTCTGGTCATCGAGTTGCCCGAGCGTTTCTTGCCGGGGAAATACCGGGTGTTCTGGCGGGTCATCACCAACGGTGTGATTCCCGGTCTGTTCACCTTGCTGCTGTGCGTCGGCCTGTATCGCTTGCTGGTGGTACCGCTGAACAATCTGCGCGAGCAAGCCAATGCGTGGCGCGCCGATCAATTGAATGTGCGGTTGTCGAGCGGCATCACTCAGCGCCCCGATGAGCTCGGCGAACTGGCCCGCGCCTTCGACTCGATGTCCGAACGCCTGCAATCCACCGTGGCCCTGCAACAGCAACTGCTGCGCGATTTGTCCCACGAACTGCGCACACCCCTGAGCCGGCTGCGGGTCGCCAGCGAAAGCGAGCAGCAGCTGCAACCGTTGCGCGAGCGCATCGGGCGCGAAGTAGACGTGATGCAGCGATTGGTGGAAGACACCCTGCAACTGGCCTGGCTCGACACCGAACGCGCACCCTTGCCGGACGAAGCGATCCAGATTCAGGCGCTATGGGAAATGCTCACCGAAAACGCCTGCTACGAAAGCTGCTGTCCGGTGGGGCAGTTGCAGTGCGGGGTTGAAGCTTCCTGCTGGGTACGCGGCAATCTCAACACCCTGGCCCAGGCGCTGGAAAACATTCTGCGCAACGCCATTCGCCATTCGCCACCGGGCGGCATTGTGCGGCTCGACGGTCGGCGGGATGGCGATTACTGGCACCTGTGGCTGGAGGACGAGGGCGGCGGCGTGGCCGAGGCAGATCTGGAACGGATCTTCTCGCCCTTCATCCGCCTCGACGGCTCGCGGCCGGGGGACGGTGGATTTGGTCTGGGCCTGAGCATCGCGAGGAACGCGGTGCAACGCCAGGGCGGAACCCTGTGGGCCGAGAACGGACCATCGGGATTGCGCTTGAATCTGCGGTTGGTAGCGGATGACAGTGCTGTCGCTCCCGACGCCTTCGCTGGCAAGCCAGCTCCCACAGTGGACATGAACCGCCCGCAGATTGTGTGAGTGGCACAGGAAAGTGTCAGCACTGCTGACACTCTTTTAAAAAGTCTCACCACCGGCGCGACTTTTATTGCTTATTCCAAGAAACCATAAGCACCACACTTTGCGTGATATGGCCTGCGCAGGTTTGCCGGTATGATAGGCGCCCCCGCTGTCCGGATTGCGAAAAACGCCATGACCTTGCAGTACCCAACCATCGCCGATTGCGTCGGCAACACGCCGCTGGTGCGTTTGCAGCGCCTGCCCGGTGTCACCAGCAACACCCTTTTGCTCAAGCTCGAAGGGAACAACCCGGCGGGTTCGGTCAAGGATCGTCCGGCGCTGTCGATGATCACTCGTGCCGAGTTGCGCGGGCAGATCCACGAAGGCGATACGCTGATCGAAGCGACCTCGGGCAACACCGGGATCGCCCTGGCGATGGCCGCCGCGATCAAGGGTTACAAGATGATCCTGATCATGCCGGACAACTCCAGTGCCGAACGTAAAGCGGCGATGACCGCTTACGGCGCGGAGCTGATTCTGGTCAGCCAGGAAGAGGGCATGGAAGGCGCTCGCGATCTGGCTCAGCGGATGGAAGCCGAAGGCCGTGGCAAGGTGCTGGATCAGTTCGCCAACGGCGACAATCCTGAAGCGCACTACACCACCACCGGCCCGGAAATCTGGCGTCAGACCCAAGGCTCCATCACCCATTTCGTCAGCTCCATGGGCACCACCGGCACCATCATGGGCGTGTCGCGCTACCTCAAGGAGCAGAACGACAACGTGCAGATCGTCGGCCTGCAACCGATGGAAGGCTCGGCCATTCCCGGCATTCGCCGCTGGCCGCAGGAATACCTGCCGAAGATCTACCAGGCCGAGCGCGTCGACCGTATCGTCGACATGGCGCAAAGCGAAGCCGAAGACGTCACCCGGCGTCTGGCCCGCGAAGAAGGCATCTTCTGTGGCGTGTCCTCGGGCGGTGCGGTGGCAGCGATGCTGCGCCTGTCCAAAGAAGTTGAAAACGCGGTGATCGTCGCGATCATCTGCGACCGTGGCGACCGTTACCTGTCGACCGGCATTTTCGACGCGCCCAACTGATGGCCAAGAATGAGAGAGGCCTGCGCTTCCAGCCCACCGGCGGCAGCAAGGCCCCGCAAATCCCGACCGGCAAAAAGCAGCGCTTGAGCATCGAGCGCCTGGCCAATGACGGTCGCGGCATCGCGTTTTTTGAAGGCAAAACCTGGTTCGTCCTCGGCGCCCTCGCCGGTGAAGAGGTCGAAGCCCGAGTGCTCGGCGCCCACGGCAAAGTGGTCGAAGCGCGCACCGAGCGCGTGTTCAGCGCCAGTGAATTGCGCCGTCCCGCACCTTGTCAGCACGCCGGCCGCTGCGGCGGTTGCAGCGTTCAGCATCTGCCCCACAACGAACAGCTTGCCCTGAAACAGCGCATGCTCGCCGAGCAGTTGTCGCGAGTCGCCAGTGCCGAACCCGAGGAGTGGGCAGCGCCGTTGACCGGTCCCGAATTCGGCTACCGTCGCCGCGCCCGGATCGCCGTGCGCTGGGACAGCAAAGCCAAAAAGCTTGAAGTCGGTTTCCGTGCCGCCGGCAGCCAGGACATCGTCGCGATCAGCGAATGCCCGGTGCTGGTACAGCCCTTGCAGCCGATCATGACCCGTTTGCCGGAGATGCTTCGTCGCTTGAGCAAACCTCAGGCGCTGGGGCATGTCGAATTGTTCAGTGGCTCGTCACTCGCCGTACTGCTGCGTCACATGGCGCCGCTGTCCGAGGCCGACCTGACGATCCTCAAGGATTTCTGCGCGTTCCATGAAACGCAGCTCTGGCTGCATGGCGAAGGCGAACCGCAGCCGGTGGATGATGCACAGTCGCTCGGCTATCGCCTGGAGCAATGGGATCTGGAACTGGATTGGCGGCCGGGGGATTTCATCCAGGTCAATGCCGGGGTCAACGAAGCCATGGTCGCCCAGGCGCTGGAGTGGTTGAAACCGACCGCCGATGAGCGCGTGCTCGACCTGTTCTGCGGTCTCGGTAACTTTGCCTTGCCGCTGGCCAAAGCCGTGCGGGAAGTAGTGGCGGTCGAAGGCGTGCAGACCATGGTCGATCGTGCGGCGGCGAATGCCGCCAGCAACAATTTGCATAACACAAAGTTTTTTCAGGCCGATTTATCCCAGCCTTTGACCGATGCTCAGTGGATCGGAAACGGCTTTTCTGCGGTACTCTTGGATCCACCGCGTGACGGTGCTTTCGAGGTGGTGCGCAAGCTGGCGACCCTGGGCGCCGAACGGTTGGTGTACGTGTCGTGCAACCCTGCAACTCTGGCGCGCGATACGGTCGAATTGATCAAGCAGGGCTACCGGTTAAAACGTGCCGGGATTCTCGATATGTTTCCTCAGACGGCACATGTCGAGGCCATGGCGTTATTTGAAGCGAGCCAGGATGGCTCGTCTGATCCGACTGGTCGTCCGTAGCGCTCGCATTGGCCCCGCGAGCGCGAACGGGCATTGAAGGTCAGTGATTTGACGCATTGAATCTGCGTCGTAGGGAAGGTAAAGCAAGATGGTACAGGTGAGAGCACACCAGCCGATCAACACTGACGGCAGTATCAATCTCGAGGCTTGGCTCGATCATGCGGTCAGTGTCGATCTGGCACTGGATCGCGAAGCCTTGAAAGAGGCCTGCGAGTACGCTCGCCAGGCCGAGCAACAATCCAATGCGGCGAAGAATCTCTGGTCCGAAGGCAGCGGCAGTTTCAGCACCGGCCTCGAGATCGCCGAGATCCTCGCCGACCTCAAGCTCGATCAGGATTCGCTGGTGGCTGCGGTTCTTTATCGCGGCGTGCGCGAAGGCCAGATCGAACTCGCGGCGGTCAGCCAGCGCTTCGGCCCGGTGGTCGCCAAGCTGATCGACGGCGTGCTGCGCATGGCGGCGATCAGTGCCAGCCTCAGCCCTCGCCAGTCGATGGTGCTCGGCACCCAGGGCCAGGTGGAAAACCTGCGCAAGATGCTGGTGGCGATGGTCGATGACGTACGCGTCGCGCTGATCAAGCTCGCCGAACGCACCTGCGCGATCCGCGCGGTGAAAACCGCCGACGACGAAAAACGTAACCGGGTCGCCCGGGAAGTGTTCGACATCTATGCGCCGCTCGCGCATCGACTGGGCATCGGCCATATCAAATGGGAACTGGAGGACTTGTCCTTCCGTTACCTGGAACCCGACCAATACAAACAGATCGCCAAGCTGCTGCACGAGCGGCGGCTGGATCGCGAGCGTTTCATCGCCGACGTGATGACCCAGCTCAAGGACGAATTGCAGGCCACCGGCGTCGAGGCCGACATCAGCGGCCGGGCCAAACACATCTATTCGATCTGGCGCAAAATGCAGCGCAAGGGTCTGGAATTCAGCCAGATCTACGACGTGCGTGCGGTGCGCGTGCTGGTGCCGGAAATGCGCGACTGCTACACCGCGCTCGGCATCGTCCACACCCTGTGGCGGCACATCCCGAAAGAGTTCGACGACTACATCGCCAACCCGAAAGAGAACGGCTACCGCTCGTTGCACACGGCGGTGATCGGTCCGGAAGGCAAGGTGCTCGAAGTCCAGATCCGGACCCATTCGATGCACGAAGAGGCCGAGCTCGGCGTCTGCGCGCACTGGCGCTACAAGGGCACTGACGTCAAGTCCGGCTCGAACCACTACGAAGAGAAAATCTCCTGGCTGCGTCAGGTGCTCGAGTGGCACGAAGAGCTGGGCGACATCGGTGGTCTCGCCGAACAGCTGCGGGTCGATATCGAGCCGGATCGGGTCTACATCTTCACCCCGGACGGTCACGCCATCGACTTGCCGAAGGGCGCGACGCCGCTGGACTTCGCCTACCGCGTGCACACCGAAATCGGTCACAACTGCCGTGGCGCGAAGATCAACGGGCGCATCGTTCCGCTCAACTACAGCCTGCAGACCGGCGAGCAGGTCGAGATCATCACCAGCAAGCACGGCACCCCGAGCCGTGACTGGCTGAACCCGAACCTCGGTTACGTCACCACGTCCCGGGCGCGGGCGAAGATCGTGCACTGGTTCAAGTTGCAGGCGCGCGATCAGAACGTCGCGGCGGGCAAGACCCTGCTCGAGCGCGAACTCAATCGCCTCGGCCTGCCGGCGGTGGATTTCGACAAGCTGGCCGACAAGGCCAACATGAAAACCGCCGAGGACATGTTCGCCGCCCTCGGGGCCGGCGACCTGCGTCTGGCGCAACTGGTGAATCTGGCGCAACAACTGGTCGAGCCGGAACGCGGCAACGAACAGCTGGAACTGATTCCGCGCAAGGCTACCGGCTACAAACCGGGCAAGCGCGGTGACATTCAGATCCAGGGCGTCGGCAACCTGATGACCCAGATGGCCGGCTGCTGCCAGCCGTTGCCGGGCGATGCGATCGTCGGTTACATCACCCAGGGCCGTGGCGTGAGCATTCACCGTCAGGACTGCGCCTCGGTGCTGCAACTGGCCGGGCGCGAGCCGGAGCGGATCATCCAGGTCAGTTGGGGCCCGGTGCCGGTGCTCACCTATCCGGTGGACATCGTCATCCGCGCCTACGACCGTTCCGGTCTGCTGCGTGACGTCTCGCAGGTGCTGCTCAACGAGCGGATCAACGTGCTGGCGGTCAACACCCGCTCGAACAAGGAGGACAACACCGCGCTGATGTCCCTGACCATCGAGATCCCGGGGCTGGACGCGCTGGGGCGGTTGCTGGGGCGGATTTCCCAGTTGCCGAACATCATCGAAACACGGCGTAACCGGACTCCATGAAACCGATCTACAGCCTTGAAGACCTGCTGCACCTGATGAACCGTCTGCGCGATCCGCAGTACGGTTGCCCGTGGGACATCAAGCAGACTTACGCGACCATCGTTCCGCACACCCTTGAAGAGGCCTACGAAGTCGCCGACGCCATCGAGCGCGGCGACTTCGACCACTTGCAGGGCGAGTTGGGCGATCTGCTGTTTCAGGTGGTGTATTACAGCCAGCTGGCACGGGAGGAGGGGCGGTTCGAATTCGCCGGGGTGGTCGACAGCATTACCCGCAAGCTGATCCGTCGCCATCCGCACGTGTTTCCCACCGGCGATCTGTATGCGCCGCTGGATGTGCCGCGTCTGAACGAAGAGCAGGTCAAGCAGCGCTGGGAGGAGATCAAGGCCGAGGAACGCGCCGAGAAATCCGCCGAGCCGCAGCAACTGTCACTGCTCGACGATGTGCCGGCTGCGTTGCCGGCGTTGTCCCGCTCGGCCAAGTTGCAGAAGCGCGCCGGGCAGGTCGGTTTCGACTGGCCGGATGCCTTGCCGGTGCTGGACAAGGTCCGGGAAGAACTCGATGAAGTGCTCGAAGCCATGTCCGAAAATGACCCGGAAGCGGTGGCTGACGAGATCGGCGATCTGCTGTTTTCCGTGGTCAATCTGGCCCGGCATCTGAAGGTCGATCCGGAAACCGCGTTGCGTGGCGCCAACGGCAAGTTCGAACGACGTTTCCGTTTTATCGAACAGGCATTGCGCGACACCCACCGACCCATAGAAGATTGCACCCTCGAAGAGTTGGACGCCCTGTGGGGCGAAGCCAAACGTCAGGAAAAGAATTTGCCCAGCTGCGGCTGAGCCGTTGCCTAAGTGAGTAAGCATCAATGAGCCTTTCCCTTCGCGACCAGTTGCTCAAAGCAGGGCTGGTCAACCAAAAGCAGGCCAAGCAGGTCAGCAAAGACAAACAGAAACAACAGCGCCTGGCCCACAAAGGCCAGATCGAACTGGACGACTCCCAGCAGCGTGCTGCCCAGGAAGCCCAGGCCGAGAAGGTCAAGCGCGACCAGGAACTGAACCGTCAGCAGCAGGAGAAGGCGGAAGCCAAGGCCCGCGCCGCGCAGGTCAAGCAGTTGATCGAAGTCTCGCGTCTGCCGAAGCTGACCACCGAGGACTACTACAACTTCGTCGACGACAAGAAGGTCAAGCGCATCTCCGTCAACACGCTGATGCGCAACAAGCTCAGCAGCGGTTCGCTGGCGATCGTGCACCACGCCGGCGGCTATGAAGTGATTCCGCGTGAGGCGGCCCTGAAGATTCAGGAGCGCGATCCGCAGCGCATCGTGCAGCTCAACGAGAAGGTCGAAGAGGTCAATGCCGAGGACGATCCGTACGCGGCCTATGTGATCCCTGATGATCTGATGTGGTAAAGATTTCACCGGACCGCAAAGTGGCCCTGGGATAAACGACAAACCCCGCTCATGGCGGGGTTTGTCGTTTTCAATGCTGTGGTTTTGATTCAGGCGGATTTCAGATCCCGCTGGCGTTCTTGCAGTTCCAGTTCGGCCTTGTAGTTGTGGGCGTCGATCTCGTTGTGGAACATGCCGACCAGCAAGTCTTGTTGATGCACATCCCAGATCCGTACGCCGGCGGCTACGCCTTCATGGGACATGTGTGAATCGTCGCGTTCAGTTACTTTTACAGTCATCTGCTAGCTCCAATCTCTGTTATCTGCAGCAAGGCGTGTGCAGGCCTCTGTTATAGATTTTGTTAGCCTGCTAAGTAAACGCCCGATTTGTGCAATGTATTCTTGCGAAATCTGCAACAGCGCTGGAGCCCTTTGAATCCGCGACATTCAGTCGCAGGGCGGTAAGTTGCATGACAAACGTTTCATCTTGGCGCCGCTGAAAATGCTTTTCTCCAGGCGAAAAAAAACGCCCCGAACCAGTCGGGGCGTTTTCATGTGCGGCTCAGCGCAAGGGAATTACTTGCCTTCCCAGCGCTTCAGCACGAGGGTGGCGTTGGTGCCACCGAAGCCGAAGCTGTTGCTCATCACGGTGTTGATGGTGGCGTTCTCGCGGGTCTTGGTCAGCACCGGCAGATCGGCCACTTCAGGGTCCAGTTCGTCGATGTTGGCGGAACCGGCGATGAAGTTGCCTTCCATCATCAGCATGCAGTAGATCGCTTCGTGAACACCGGCGGCGCCCAGGGAGTGACCCGACAGGCTCTTGGTGGAGCTGATGGCCGGGGCCTTGTCGCCGAACACTTCACGCACACCTTTCATTTCCGCGACGTCGCCGACCGGAGTCGAAGTGCCGTGGGTGTTCAGGTAGTCGATCGGGGTGTCGACGGTGGACAGCGCCTGCTGCATGCAGCGGATTGCGCCTTCGCCGCTTGGAGCCACCATGTCGTAGCCGTCGGAGGTCGCTCCGTAGCCAACGATTTCCGCGTAGATCTTCGCGCCACGGGCCAGAGCGTGTTCCAGCTCCTCGACCACGACCATGCCGCCACCGCCGGCGATGACGAAACCGTCACGGTCAGCGTCGTAGGCGCGGGAGGCTTGCTCAGGGGTGTCGTTGCGCTTGCTGGACAGGGCGCCCATTGCGTCGAACAGGAACGACTGGCTCCAGTGCTCCTCTTCACCGCCACCGGCGAAAACGATGTCCTGCTTGCCCATCTGGATCTGTTCCATGGCGGTACCGATGCAGTGAGCACTGGTGGCGCAGGCAGAAGCGATGGAGTAGTTCAGGCCCTTGATCTTGAACGGTGTGGCCAGGCAAGCCGAAACGGTGCTGCTCATGGTCCGCGTTACACGGTATGGGCCGACGCGCTTGACGCCTTTCTCGCGCAGGATGTCCAGCGCTTCCATCTGGTTCAGGGTCGACGCGCCGCCGGAACCTGCGATCAGGCCGGTACGCGGGTTGGACACCTGCTCTTCGGTCAGACCGGAGTCAGCGATGGCGTCTTTCATGGCCAGGTAGGCGTAAGCCGCTGCGTGGCCGACGAAGCGATAGATCTTGCGATCGATCAGCTCTTCAAGGTTGAGGTCGATGGAGCCGGAAACCTGGCTACGCAGACCCATTTCGGCATATTCCGGGTTGAACCGGATGCCAGGGCGGCTTGCACGCAGGTTAGCGGAGACGGTCTCTTTGTCATTGCCCAGGCACGAAACGATGCCCAGACCAGTGATAACGACGCGGCGCATGCGAATAACCCTTAGAAGTTGTCAGTGGAGGTGAACACGCCGACGCGAAGGCCTTCGGCGGTGTAGATTTCGCGACCGTCGACAGTCACCGAACCGTCGGCAATGGCCAGGTTCAGCTTGCCCTTGAGGACGCGCTTGATATGAATGTTGTAGGTGACTTTCTTGGCGGTCGGCAGGACCTGGCCGAAGAATTTTACTTCGCCCGAACCCAGCGCACGGCCACGGCCCGGCAGGCCTTGCCAGCCCAGGAAGAAACCGACCAGTTGCCACATGGCGTCCAGACCCAGGCAGCCCGGCATCACCGGATCGCCTTCGAAGTGGCACGCGAAGAACCACAGGTCAGGGTTGATATCCAGCTCGGCGACCAATTCACCTTTGCCGTACTTGCCGCCTTCTTCGCTGATCAGGGTGATGCGATCCACCATCAGCATGTTCGGGGCGGGCAGTTGCGCGTTACCTGGGCCGAACAGCTCACCGCGACTGCAGCGCAGCAGGTCTTCCCGAGTAAAGGCGTTTTGTTTGGTCATGCGAGCTCCTCAATAATCCCATGCGGCAGGTGGGGCAAATCTTCCCGGCCGATCGACGCGTTCATGCCTCGTACCGGCAGCCTACTCATAGACTATTGCGTTGTGGTGAAAGTCACAGCACCAAGGACATGAATGTACACTTGTGCACTGAAATTTTTATTCAAGCCCCTTTTGAGGCCCGTTCGGGTGCCTAAGACTGCCGCACTTTCGCTTTTCACGCCAGTCGCAGATGCTCGAAAGGGCCCCGTTACTGCACCCAGCGCTGCAGAATCTGCTGCAGATCATTGCGTTTGAATGGCTTGGCCAGGTAATCGTTCATGCCCGCCGACAGGCAGTTTTCGCGGTCGCCCTGCAATGCATTGGCGGTCAGGGCGATGATCGGCACATGGCCGCACCCGGGCAGGCGGCGGATCTGTCGGGTCGCCTCGTATCCGTCAATGAGCGGCAGGCGGCAATCCATCAGGATCGCTTCGAAACGGCTGTCCCCGGCGCTGCGTACCGCCTGCACGCCATCGGTGGCGACGCTGACAGTAAAGCCCAGACTGCGCAACATGGCTTCGATCACCGTCTGGTTGACCGGGTTGTCTTCGACCAGCAGCACATTGCGTCCTTCGCCGTGACCGTCGCCGTTCAGCGTGCGCGGTGCTGCCAGCGCGGGCAGAGCCTGCTTATATAAGGCTAGAGGAATTTCCAGGGTGAAGACCGATCCGCGACCTTCTTCGCTCTGAGCGCGCAAGGTGCCGCCCATGCGCTCGGCGAGGGTGCGGGCAATCGGCAGGCCCAGGCCGGTGCCGCCATAACGTCGGGAAATCGAACTGTCGGCCTGCTGGAACGCGTTGAACATCAGCTCAAGGCTCTCCGAGGAAATACCGATGCCGCTGTCACGCACTGCGCAGGTGAACCACAGCAATTCGTGATCCAGCGACTGCCACTGCGCCTCGATGCTGACGCGCCCCTGTTCGGTGAACTTCAGCGCATTGCCGACCAGGTTGACCAGAATCTGCCGGATCCGCGTCGGATCGCCCTGTACCTGCAAGTCGCGCATGTCTTCGGGGATCCGCAGTTGCAGGGCCAGCCCGCGTTGCGCCGCGCTGTGCTGGAACGACTGGGCGCAGGCACCGATCACTTCGGCGAGGTTGAACGGAATGTGCTCCAGCTCCAGTTCCGAACGCTCGATTCGCGAGAAATCCAGAATGTCGTTGATCACCTTGAGCAAATGCTCGGTGGACTCGGAAGCCAGCGCTGCGTATTCGACCTGCTCCTCGGTCATGTCGGTGGTTTCGAGCAATTGCAGCATGCCCAGCACGCCGTTCATCGGCGTACGCAGTTCATGGCTCATCATCGCCAGGAAATCCGATTTGGCGTTGTTGGCTTTCTCGGCCTCTTCGCGGGTCTGGATCAGTTGCGCCATCGCCTGATGCTGTTCGCGGCTGGCCTGCTCCAGCGCCTGGGCCAGGTTGTTGATGTGCTGGGACAGGGCGCCCAACTCGGTGTCATCGACAATCGGCAGCGGGGTCTTGTAGTCGCCGTCCTGAATCGCCTTGACCGCATTGCCGATGTCGCGAATCGGTTGCGACAGGCTGCCGGCCAGTCGCCGCGCCAGCACAAACGTGAAGAGCAGGGCGAACAACGCCAGAATCCCGGCCTTCAGCAAAATTTCCTGTTGGCGCTGACTGAAGGCGTCGTTGGACAGACCGACGATCACCCGCCCCAGATAATCCTCGCTGGCCACGCCGGGGCTGCTTTTGCCGTCCTGAAAGAAATCGTTGTGCAGGGCGATGCGTTGCAGCCGCACCGGCGCCTGGAACACCTCGACCTGATGCGGACGATTGTGCGCATCCGCCGGCTGTTCGACGTAGGCCAGAATCCGGTTGGCGCTGTCCTGCACTTCCAGAAACCGTACGTTCGGCGTGGCCAGCGTGGCCTTGAGCAGGCTTTCCAGCACTTCGTTGTTGCCGGAAATCACCCCGTATTCGGTGGCCGGTGCGAGTTGGTTGGCGATCAACTGGCCGGTGTGGTTCAGCTCCTGACGCAAATCCTGAATGCGCACGAAGGTGAAAAAGCTGATCAGCAGCAAGGTCAGCAACAGCGCAGGGCCCAGGCTGATCAACTGGGTGCGGGTGTTGATGTCCCAACGGCGGAAAATCATGGGCGGCGCTCTCCTTCGGCCAGCTCTGCGGCGACAGACGCTTCATTCATCGGTTCTATCCCTAAGGAACGAGCCACCTGCGCATTACTTGAGACTTTAAAACGCCCGGGGTAGAGCGTGCGCGGCCAGGTGGACGGTGGCCGGTCCAGCAACTCGTCGAGGACGGCCAGCCAGTCGTTCTGATCGCTGTAGGTGCTGGCCAGGCTGCCGGCGCGAACGAACGAGACATTCGGCCCGACCAACGCCAGTTGCCGAGAGTAACTGCTGAGCAACAGGTTCTTCGCGGTTTTCGGGTTGTACAGGTCAGGGTCGTCGAGGCCCAGCAGCACGTCGCTGCTTTTCAGCACGGTCTGCAAGGGGCGGCTGTCGTGGGTGTTGTCCCAGCGTTGCGGGACGATTTGCAGATTCAGCGGCTGGGCGGCCGATTGCAGTTCCTTGAGCAGGAACTCGCTGTGCTGATCGAACAGCACGCCGACTCGCCCGGCCTGGGGCAGGATCCGGCGGATCAGTTGCAACTGACGGCTCAGCGGCGGATCGGCCCACAGCAGGCTCAAGTGCGGTGGTTGCGTGTCGCCGAAGCGTTGCCGGGCTTGCAGGCGGCTGATGCGCAGGACCAGCGTCGCCGGGCCCTGGCTTTCCTGCATGCGCCAGTCGAGGCTCGGCAGATCCAGCAGGATCAGGCGCAGGCTCGACGGCAACTTGCCCGGCGCCGGCAAACTGGCCAGCGGCTGGAAATGCACGCGGTCGGTCGGGCGCAGTTCGCTCAGGGCCTGAACGAAGGACTGCACGCCGGGGCTTTCCTCGGCGCCGGTCAGCAAAATGTCGGCCGCCTGCACCGCCACGCCATGCAGCCACGCTGTCAGGAACAGACAAAGCCCGGCCAGCCATTGGCCGAGTGTTGGCATCTTCCGTGACATGGCGTAACGCATCTAGAACTCCAGCTCGGCGCTGAAATACACCACGCGGCGTTCGTCGTAATTGTTGTCGACGAAGGTGGTCGGCTCATGGTCGAGGCGCTGTTGCAGCACGCCGGCCAGTTGCAGTTGGGCCTTGCCCAGAGCGATGCGTTTGGCGATGCGCGTGTCGACCCGCTCGAAGCGGTAACCGTTGAGCGCGTTGTCACCGTAATAGAAGAGGGCGCTGTTCCAGCCGTGGCCCCAATCGCGCAGCCAGCCGGCCGAGCCGCTGTTGCGTGCGGTGAATTGCTGATCCAGCGGATTGCTCGCCTCGGCGTCGACGAAGGCGTACGTCAGGCGCAGGCGGTCGGCCGCACTCAGGCGCCAGTCCAGTTGCGTTTCGGTGCCGCGAAAGCGCGAATCGTTGGCGTTGCTGGCGATGTACTGATTGTTGCGCAGCGGCTCGCTGATCATCCCGGTGATTTCGTCGTAGAACAGCTTCACGTCCAGCGCCAGGCCCCACTCCGGGAAATAGCCGTTGTAGCCCAGTTCCCGCGAGCGCATGTGCTCCTGGTCCAGATCGCCGGGGCCCCGGGTCTTGACGAAGTAGCGGGCCGAAGACTGGCCATAGGCGGCGGGCCGCAGGTTGGTCACCTGATAACTCCAGTTGACGTTGTTCTCGAACATGTCCGGTGAACGGATGGCTTCCGAATACACCGCGCGCAGGCTGTGGCGCGGGTTGAACAGGTAGTTGACCGCAAACCGGGGCGTCAGCGAGCTGCCGATCAATTGCGTGTTTTCGAACATGGCGCCGCCCTGCAACAGCCAGTGTTCGCTGGCGCGCCATTCGAGTTGGCCGAAAGCGCGCCAGGTGGTGTCGTCGAGCGTGCCGTTGAAATAGGTCTCGGAATCGGCCCGGTCGTAACGATAGTTCAGGCCGCTGACAAGACGCAGGCTATCGGACAGGCTGAGGGTGTCCTGCAATTCCAGGTCGTATCGCGATTCCCGGGCACTCTGGTCAATGTCGCCGCACAAAGTCTGGCGCGCGCCGTTGCGCCACTGGTCCAGCACTTGATTGGCCAGGGTCATTTCCTGCGGCGTGCCGGCGGGGGCGCCGGGGCCGGTGAACAGGGTCATGTTGCGCGCCAGGCGTTCGGTGTAGTTCGGGTTGAGTTGCCACAGCTCTGTGAGCTGCGGGCTGAACGACACTTCGGCGTCACAGGCGCGCCAGGTCTGTTGACGATCCCAGTGTTGTGCCGAGCCTTGCACATAAAGGCTGTGATCGGGATTGAGATCCAGATTCCAGCGCACCGAACCGGCGTAGTCCTTGGCAACCACGTCGGAATTGTTCCCGGCAGCGGTAATCCCGGAGAACACCGGTCGGTAGGTATAAGGCCGTTGATTGGTCCCGTCCTTGGCGTTGATCTGCCAGTCCAGGCTCTGGTTGTCGCTCAGGGTCTGGCTGACGGCGAGGCTAAAGCGGTTCAAGCGGCGGCTGTCGCGGTAATCGGCGCCGGTGCGGTCGCTGTCGAAGCCGTCGTCTTCCTGGCCGGACAACGACAGACGCAGGTCGCCGCCATTCCAGCCGGTGCTCTGGCTGGCATAGAAGTCGTTGATGCCGCGTTGGCCGCGCGTCAGCTTCAGTCGTGTGCCGTGGCTGTCCGCCGGGTTGCGGGTGATGATGTTGACCACCGCCATCAGCGCGTTGGCGCCGTAGCTGACGGTGTTCGGGCCGCGAAAGACTTCGATGCGCTCGATGTCTTCCATGGCCACCGGGATGTCGCTCCAGTCCACGGTCGCGAGCCCGGCGCGGTACACCGAGCGGCCGTCGATCAGCACCTGCATGCGTCGGGCTTCAGTGGCGTTGGTTCCGTGATAGTTCACCACAGCCTGATTGCCGCTGATGTTGCCGACCATCATCCCCGGCACCAGACGCAGCAGTTCGCTGATGTCCCGGGCGCCGCTGGCGCTGATCAGTTCGCTGTCGAGCACGGTCATGCTGCCGGGGACTTCCGCCGGCGACTGTTTCAGCCGCGTGGCGGTCAGGATCTGCGGCAAGGCCTCACTGTCGACAAACAGGTCGTCCGCCAGCAGCACCGGGCTGAACAGCAGCGCCAGCAGCAGCAGGGACGAACGCGGGGAAGGGGGGCCAGAAAACACGACGCAGCCTTGATAGCAAAGAATTGGCGCGCATGTTAACCGAGGTCGACGACTTTTCCAGTCACGTTGCAGGCATTTTCCTCGGTTTTATTGGTCTTCTTCCTACAAGTGCGGGTAATTGACGCCGGGGCTGTCCGAGAAGGGGACGCTCCGTATAATGCCGGCATCGCCACTGGTATGGATTAACGGATTACATATGACTGAACAGCGCCCGATTGCGGTCCTGGGAGGCGGAAGTTTCGGTACCGCCGTGGCCAATCTGTTGGCCGAGAACGGCCATCAAGTCCGGCAGTGGATGCGTGACCCCGAGCAGGCCGAGGCCATCCGGGTCAATCGCGAGAACCCGCGTTACCTCAAAGGCATCAAGATTCTGCCGGGCGTGACTGCGGTCACCGACCTGCAGGAAACCCTCGACGCCTGCGATTTGTGTTTCGTCGCGTTGCCGTCCAGCGCGCTGCGCACGGTGTTGGCGGCGCACGCCGAACGCCTGAGCGGCAAGATGCTGGTCAGCCTGACCAAGGGCATCGAAGCCCACACATTCAAACTGATGAGCCAGATTCTCGAAGAGATCGCCCCGCAGGCGCGCATCGGCGTGCTGTCCGGGCCGAACCTTGCGCGGGAAATCGCCGAGCACGCGCTGACCGCCACCGTGGTCGCCAGCGAAGACGAAGAACTCTGCAAAGCCGTGCAGGCCGCATTGCATGGCCGCACTTTCCGCGTCTACGCCAGCGCCGACCGATTCGGCGTTGAACTGGGCGGCGCTCTGAAAAACGTCTACGCGATCATCGCCGGCATGGCGGTGGCGCTGGAGATGGGCGAGAACACCAAGAGCATGCTGATCACCCGCGCCCTGGCCGAGATGACCCGGTTTGCGGTGAATCAGGGGGCGAACCCCATGACCTTCCTCGGTCTGGCCGGGGTCGGCGACCTGATCGTTACCTGCTCGTCGCCGAAAAGCCGCAACTACCAGGTCGGTTTTGCCCTCGGCCAGGGCTTGAGCCTCGACGAAGCGGTGTCGCGCCTCGGTGAAGTGGCCGAAGGGGTCAACACCCTGAAAGTGCTCAAGGCCAAGTCCCAGGACGTCGGCGTGTACATGCCGCTGGTCGCCGGATTGCATGCGATCCTGTTCGAAGGGCGCACGCTTGAGCAGGTAATCGGTCTTCTGATGAGAGGCGAGCCGAAAACCGACGTCGACTTTATTTCCACCAGTGGTTTCAACTGATTCAGCAGGGAGCAGGGCATGAACGATCCGAAAACCGAAGCCAAATATGAATCCATCCTCCTGCGGGTGTTGTGGATGATCGTCTACGTGCTGGTCTGGCAGGTAGCGCAGTTCATCCTCGGCGCGGCGGTGCTGGTGCAGTTGATCTATCGTTTGATCTATGGCGCCCCGAGCGCCAGCCTGATGAATTTCGGCGACAGCCTGAGCCAGTTTCTGGCGCAGATCGGTCGTTTCGGCAGCTTCCACAGCGACCAGAAACCCTGGCCGTTCGCCGACTGGCCGACGCCGCGTACTCCGGAAGGTGAAGCGCCACACGTTGTCGCGCCGGCACCGCATCCGGCCCGGGATGAGGAACCCAAGCTATGAAACTCTGGGTATTGCGTCACGGTGAGGCCGAGCCCTACGGCTCGCGCCCCGACTCCGAGCGAGAACTGACCGCCCACGGTCGCAAGGAAGTGTTGAGCAGCGCAGCCCGTTTGATGGGTCAGCCGCTGACCGCCATCTACGCCAGCCCGTACCTGCGGGCGCAGCAGACGGCGCAACTGGTGCGCGAAGCTCTCGGCTTCGAGCCGGAGATACGTACGGTCGAGTGGCTGACCCCGGAAGTTGACCCGGACCGCGTGGCCGAGCAACTGGTGTCGGTGAGCAACGTGCTGCTGGTCAGCCACAATCCGCTGGTGGGCAATCTGCTCAGCTACCTGCAACACGGCGCGGGCTACCCGCCGGAAAAAGTCAGCACCGCCGGGCTGGCCGAGCTTGAACACAGCGAATTGCTGATCGGTTCGATGACGCTCAACAGCCTTAAACATCCCTGAAATTTTTTGTACGAAATAGTCAACCAAGCACTTGCTTGGTTGACTACGCTTGCTCCAGACCAAAAAACAGGAGCGAGTCGAATGTCTTCCGCCTTCCGTTTGCCGCTGGACGTGTTTTACGAACGCGAGGCCCGGCACCCGCGTCAGCGTTTTCTGGTGCAGCCGATCGGCGGCGGGCAGGTCGAGACACTGACCTGGGCCGACGTCGGCCATCAGGCCCGCTGCGCCGCGCACTGGCTGCGCTCCCGGGAGTTGCCGCAAGGCAGCCACATCGCCCTGATCTCGAAAAACTGCGCGCACTGGATCATCGCCGACCTGGCGATCTGGATGGCCGGGCATGTCTCGGTGCCGCTCTATCCGAATCTCACTGCCGAATCTGTGAATCAGGTGCTCACCCACTCGGAGAGCGTGCTGGCGTTCATCGGCAAACTCGATGACTGGCCGGGCATGTCGCCAGGCGTACCGGCGGGCCTGACCACCGTCAGCCTGCCGCTGCATCCACCGGGCACGTTCGATTTCAATTGGGACGACGTGCAGCGCAGCTCGCCGATCCAGGACGATCCGCGTCCCGCCGCCGAGCAACTGGCGACCATCATTTACACCTCCGGCACCACCGGCCTGCCCAAGGGCGTAATGCACAGCTTCGCCAATCTCGGGTTCGCGACGACGCGCGGCACACAGCTGTTCGGTCTCAATGAGAACGACCGGCTGCTGTCGTATCTGCCGCTGTGTCATGTGGCCGAGCGGATGTTCGTCGAACTGGCGTCGATCTATACCGGGCAGACGGTGTTTTTCGCCGAGAGCCTCGACACCTTCCTCGCCGATCTCAAGCGGGCGCGGCCGACGGCGATGTTTGGTGTGCCGAGGATCTGGACCAAGTTCCAGATGGGCGTCTACGGCAAGATCCCGGCGAAACGTCTGGATTTCCTCCTCGGTCTGCCCTTGATCGGCAAGCGGATCGGCCACAAGGTGTTGGCCGGGTTGGGGCTGGATGCCTTGCGCGTGGCTTTGTCCGGTGCGGCGCCGGTGCCGCTGACCCTGTTGCGCTGGTATCAGAAACTCGGGCTCGACGTCCTGGAGGTCTACGGCATGACCGAAAGCTGCGGGTATTCGCACATCTGCCTGCCGGGGCAGTACAAGGAAGGCTGGATCGGCCGGCCATGCCCCGACGTGGAAGTGCGCATCGATGAATCCGGCGAAGTGCAGGTGCGCAGCCAGGCGAACATGCTCGGCTATTTCAAGGAGCCGCAGAAAACCGCCGAGACTCTCACCGAAGACGGTTTCCTGCGCACCGGCGACAAGGGCGAGCAGGACGCGGAAGGGCGTTTGCGCCTGACCGGGCGGCTCAAGGAAATCTTCAAGACCAGCAAGGGCAAGTACGTCGCCCCGGCGCCGATCGAAAATCGGCTGGCGGTGCATTCGCGGATCGAGCAGGTCTGCGTGGTCGGCGATGGACTGAGTGCGCCGCTGGGGTTGTGCGTACTGTCAGCCGTGGGCCGGGAAGAGGCCCGCGCGCCGCTGCATTCGAGCCTGGAAAAGCTGCTGGAGGAGGTCAACGCGGTGCTCGACAAGCACGAGCGCCTGCGCCGGCTGGTGGTGGTCAAGGACAGCTGGGCGGTGGAGAACGGGTTTCTTACGCCGACCCTGAAAATCAAACGCAACATCATCGAAGACACCTACGGGGCACGTTTCGAAGAATGGAGCGAGCGCAGCGAGGCGGTGCTGTGGCAGGATTGAGCGTCGATCAAAACAACAAAGGAAGCCTGCGATGACCTTGTGGCGCACCACTCCGAACATCGAGCAGTTGAACGCAATCCAGAAAAACACCATCGGCGAAGTGCTGGACATTCGCTTCGAAGCCTTCGATGAGGAATCGCTGACGGCCAGCATGGTCATCGACCATCGCACCCATCAGCCTTATGGCCTGCTGCACGGCGGCGCCTCGGTGGTGCTGGCCGAGACGGTTGGCTCGATGGCCAGTTACCTGTGCATCGACGCCAGCAAGTTCTATTGCGTGGGCCTGGAAATCAACGCCAACCACTTGCGCGGCCTGCGCAGCGGACGGGTGACGGCGGTGGCCAAACCGATCCACATCGGCCGCACCACCCACGTCTGGGACATTCGCCTGACCAGCGATGAAGGCAAGGCCAGTTGTGTGTCGCGCCTGACCATGGCGGTGGTGCCGCTGGGAGAGCAACCGCCGCCGCGTTGATGGCCGAAGCGTCATAGCCCTGACCGGACTGTCATCATTCCTGGCAGTTACGGTCATTGCTGTGAGACGCGGTCTTACGGACAATCAACGCCTGTTTTCCGCTCATGGATTTGCCGGTATGTCGCAACCGATCTTCTTCGCCCACGCCAACGGTTTCCCTTCGGGCACCTACGGCAAACTGTTCGCGGCGCTGGCGCCCGAGTACCGGGTCGCGCATCTGGAACAACACGCCCATGACCCGCGTTTCCCGGCGGGTGACAACTGGTACCACCTGGTCGACGAACTCATCCATCACCTGCAACAGCAAGATGAGCCGGTGTGGGGTGTTGGCCATTCCTTCGGCGGCATGCTGCATTTGCACGCCGCACTGCGTTGCCCTGAGTTGTATCGGGGCGTGGTGATGCTCGACTCGCCAGTGCTGACCCGCACCGATCAATGGGTGATCCGCGCTGCCAAGCGTTTTGGTTTCATCGACAAACTGACGCCGGCCGGCCGCACGCTGGGGCGCCGCGAAGAGTTTGCCGATCTGGACAGTGCCCGTGGTTATTTCGCCGGCAAAACCCTGTTCCGCAGCTTTGATCCGGAATGTTTCGATGCCTACTTGCAGCACGGTCTGCACAAGGTCGGCGACAAGTTGCGCCTGCGCTTCGATCCTGCGACCGAGATCAGCATCTATCGCGGCGTGCCGCACACCAGTCCTGCGCATACCCGGCAATTGAAAGTGCCGCTGGCGGTGGTGCGTGGGCACAAGAGCCGCGTGGTGATGAACCATCACACCCGCTTCGTCGGGCGCCTGCCTCAGGGCGAGTCGCTGACCGTGCCTGGCGGCCATATGTTTCCGCTTGAGCGTCCGCAGGACACCGCGCAATTACTGAAAAACCTGTTCGATCGCTGGGAGCGCCGGCAAGACAAGGATTGCGCATGAACCCCGTCGTCGAAGAAGTGCGCCTGAGCCTGCCGCATATCGAACTGGCGGCGCACCTGTTCGGCCCGGAAGACGGGTTGCCGGTGATCGCCCTGCACGGCTGGCTGGACAACGCCAACAGCTTCGCGCGCCTGGCGCCGAAGCTCAAAGGCCTGCGCATCGTGGCGCTGGACATGGCCGGTCACGGGCACTCCGGGCACCGCCCGCACGGCGCCGGTTACGCACTGTGGGATTACGCCCATGACGTGCTGCAGGTCGCCGAACAACTGGGCTGGAAACGTTTCGGCCTGCTCGGGCATTCCATGGGTGCGATCGTGTCGCTGGTGCTCGCGGGATCGTTGCCCGAACGCATCACCCATCTGGCGTTGATCGACGGGGTGATTCCTCCTACCGACAAAGGCGAAAACGCCGCCGAGCGTATGGGCATGGCCCTGCAGGCGCAGCTCGATCTTCGGGAGAAGCGCAAACCGGTCTACAACACCCTCGACCGGGCCATCGAAGCGCGGATGAAAGGGCTGGTGGCGGTCAGTCGCGAAGCCGCCGAACTGCTGGCCCAGCGCGGTCTGATGCCGGTGCCCGGCGGCTACACCTGGCGCACTGACAATCGCCTGACCCTGCCATCGCCGCTGCGTCTGACCCAGGAACAGGCGATGGCTTTCGTTCAGCGCATTGCCTGCCCCGCGCAATTGGTGGTCGCCGCTGACGGCATGCTGGCCAAACATCCGGAGCTGCTGGAGCGTCTACCCTTTGACCGGGAACAGCTGCCGGGCGGGCATCATCTGCACCTGAACGATGAGGCCGGGGCCGACCTTGTCGCAGACTGTTTCAATCGGTTCTTCGCCATTCCTTGACTTGCTCCCGGCAACTGTCGAGGCTGGGCAGGTTGAAATGGGAGACAACCAAGATGGATTTCTACACCGCTGCGACTTCGAACTGCCCCAAAGGCACCCAGGCCATGCCCCTGCGATGAGCCTGTCCATGCGATCTATCAGTCTGTTGGCGCTGTGCTGTTTCAGTCCCTTTCTATTCGCTGCCGACCTGCCGGGCAGTCAGGACCTGCCGATCGTGCCGCGTGTGGCCGATGCGCAGATCGTCGACTATCGCCCCGCTGTGGAACTGGAGCGGATCTACCCGCTCGGCTCGATCCGCAAGATCAGCGGCCAGTTGCGTTTCGACGGCCAGGTCAGCGCCCGGGGGCAAACCACCTCGGTGACCTATGAGTTGCCGCCGGAGCATTCCGCCACCGAAGCCTTCACCCTCGCTCGCGAAGCCCTGCAAAAGCAGGATGCCCAGCTGTTGTTCTGGTGCCAGGCCCGGGATTGCGGCGAAAGCAGCCTGTGGGCCAATGAGGTGTTCGGTAATGCCAAACTGTACGGTGCCGACGAGCAGCAGGCCTATCTGCTGCTGAGGCTCGCGGCCCCGCGCGACAACACGCTGGTGGCGCTGTACAGCATCACTCGCGGCAATCGCAAAGCCTATCTGCACGTCGAACAGTTCGAAGCGCTGGCACCGCTCGGTGACCTGCTGCCGACCTCGGCCACGCTGCTGCGGGAACTGAAAAGCACCGGCGAGCTGGACTTTCCAAAGCTCACCGGCGATCCGGATGACACCTGGCTGCGCCTGCTGTCCCGTGGTCTGAACCTCGACACCACCTTGCGGGTGACGGTGTCCGGGCCGAAAGCCGAGGCCTGGCGGCAGGCGCTGATCGGGCAGGGCGTGCGCGCCGCGCGAATGGAAACCGGCAGTGTCGATGGCGAAGGTCTGCGCATCGATCTGTTGCGATAAGGTGTCTTTGGCGGACACGCTCGACGTGTTCGCCTACTCTTTGCCTGACTGATTTTTTTCGAGATTTCACATGCCCAATAATGATCGTCTGCTGGTGCAGATCCTGTTGCTGGTGCTGTTTGGTGCCAGTTTCTGGGTGATGGCGCCGTTCTGGTCGGCGCTGTTCTGGGGCGCGGTGCTGGCGTTTGCCAGCTGGCCGCTGATGCGCTTGCTGACCCGCTGGCTCAATGGCCGGGAATCCCTCGCGGCGCTATTGCTGACCATGGGCTGGATGTTGCTGGTGGCGGGGCCGCTGGTGTGGCTCGGTTTTAACCTGGCCGATCACGTGCGTGATGCCACGGCGTTCATCAAGGATGTGCAGGTCGACGGACTGCCCGAGGCGCCGAGCTGGCTGGGCGGCGTGCCGGTGGTGGGCGAACGGCTTGTCGGGATCTGGAACAGCATCGATCAGCAGGGCGCGGCCCTGATGGTGACGGTCAAACCTTATCTGGGGCAGGTCGGCAACTGGTTGCTGGCGCGCAGTGCGCAGATCGGCAGCGGGATTCTCGAGCTGACCCTGAGCATTGTCTTCGTGTTCTTTTTCTACCGTGACGGGCCACGGCTGGCGGCGTTCGTGCACAGTCTGCTGGAGCGCTTGATCGGTGACCGGGCCGGGTACTACATCGATCTGGTGGCCGGTACCGTGCAGCGGGTGGTCAACGGGGTGATCGGTACAGCGGCGGCGCAAGCGGTGCTGGCGCTGATCGGTTTCCTGATCGCCGGGGTGCCGGGGGCGCTGGTGCTGGGGATCGTGACGTTTCTGCTCAGTCTGATTCCGATGGGGCCGCCGCTGGTGTGGATTCCGGCCACGGCTTGGCTGGCCTGGAAGGGCGAGTACGGGATGGCGGTGTTTCTCGGGATCTGGGGGACGTTCATCATCAGTGGTGTGGATAACGTGCTCAAGCCGTATCTGATCAGCCGGGGCGGGAATCTGCCGTTGGTGATTGTGTTGCTTGGGGTGTTTGGCGGGTTGATTGCGTTTGGGTTTATCGGGTTGTTTATTGGGCCTACGCTTTTGGCGGTTGCTTATAGTTTGTTGACGGATTGGAGTAAGAGTCAGGCTCGGGTTTGAGGCTTTTGACTTGGCGGCCTTTGGGCCGACCAGGTTTTGGGTGTTTGGGGTGAATATCCGTTGCTTCGGGTGCTGCCGCTGACGGTTTCGCCCTTACGGCGAGTCCCTTTTGGCAAACGCCCCAAAAGGAACCAAAAGGGCTTGCCCCAATGTTCGGCGCCTCGCTGTGGCTCGGCGTCCCTTCGCTCCGGGATTCATCCGGGGGCATCGTCTACGGTTTGCTTCGCTGCACCTCCTCTCGATGCATGCGGCTTCGCCGCACGGTCGCTGCGCTCCCACCCCCGGATAAATCCCTCCACTCAGCCTTCCAACGGGGCCGGTACGTCAAAAGCGGTACTCGAGCTAACGCTCATTGTGTTGAGTGGTGGGAAGCCAAAGCCAAATCAGGAGTGGGGTTGTATATGTGTTTGAAACCCTGAGTTCACTTCGGTATTTCACGTCGGTGTAGTCCGCTTAAACACCTCGGTCGGTTCCCTCTCCCTCCGGGAGAGGGCTAGGGTGAGGGCGCTTTGATGGCACACCGCTAAGTCAAAGCAAACCACTCACCCCGTCCAACCTCAGTCGTCCCTCAAATCCTCACCCAATCTCAAGTCGCCACATTCAAATACTTGCCCACCGACGCGGTGCTTTCGAGCGAGTACTGCTTGCTCAGATTCGCAATCATCCTGTTCAACGCTTCGGTAGTGGTTTGAGTATTGCTGGCAGTTTGTTCGTCATCCGGGCGTTCGCGACCTGCATGCAGCGCAGCTTTCAGTTCGTCGCTGCTGACGCCTCCGCTGCTGTCGCTGTCCAGCACCTTGAGCAGGGCGGCGGCGGTGTCGGTGTTGTTCGATGAGGTGCTGTCGCTGGTCTGCAACGCGCTGTTCAGTTCGGTAGCGGTCACAGTGCCGTCGCCGTCTGCATCGAGCTGGCTGAAGAGTTCGTCGCTGGAGGCTTGCGGCGGTGGGGGTGGCGGTGGGGTGAGGCTGGCGGCGAGTTCGTCCTGGCTGACGACGCCGTCTTCGTTTTTGTCCAGGGCCGAGAAGATTTTGCTGCTGTCGGCTGTGCTGCCGGCGCTGGTCAGGCCGTTGCTCAGTTCGTCGCTGCTGATGGCGCCGTCGCCGTCGGCGTCGAGGGCGCTGATCAGGGCGTCGGCGAGTTCGGTGTTGGGGGCCTGGTCGCCTGGGGGCGGTGGGGGTGGGGCCATGGCGGTCATTTCTTCGGCGCTGAGGCTGCCGCTGGCGTCGCTGTCCAGATCGCCGAATTGTTTGCTCAGGCTGACCAGCAGGCCGTCGTTGGACTTTTGTGACAGGGCGCTGCCGAGTTCGTCCTGATCCACCGCGCCGTCGCCGTTGCTGTCGAGTTTGGCGAACAGTTCCTTTTGCAGTTGCTGGCTGCGAGCGTTCTGAGTGGAGGTGCTGCTGGTGCTGGTATAGCTCGTGTAGTTGCTGACGCTACCGATCATCGGGCTCACTCCTTGGACTGGAAAACCGGTGGGTGTACCGGCTTATGCAGCCTCAAGGCGCAAGGTGTCGTGGGTATATGAGGTTTGTACCGACCGGTACACAGTCGGGGTCAGTGGCGAGGCAGCTGGATCACGGCGGTCAGGCCGCCGCCGGGTGTTTCTGCCAGGGTCAGTTGTCCGCCCTGGCGTTGCGCCGCTTCCCGGGCGATGGTCATGCCCAGGCCGACGCCGCCGGAGTTGCGGTTGCGTGAGCCTTCGAGGCGGAAGAATGGTTCGAACACGGCTTCACGCTTGTCCGCCGCGATGCCCGGGCCGTGGTCGATGACGCGGATCAGCAGTTGTTCGCGCTGGTCTTGCAGTTCGATGTGCGCTTGGCCGGCGTAGCGAAGGGCGTTGTCCATCAGGTTGTTGATGCACGAGCGCAGCGCCATTGGTTGTACCTGCAAGGGTGCGCAGTGGCCGCTGACCTGCACGTCGGCGCCTTGATCCTGGGCGTTTTCGCACAGTGATTCGACCAGCGCCTGCACGTCCATCAGCTGCAAGGCTTCGCTGGTGCGTTGTTCGTGCAGGTAGGTGAGGGTGGCGTCGAGCATGCCGATCATGTCGTCCAGATCCTGGCGCATCTGGCCTTGCAGCTTGTCGTCGTTGATGTTTTCCAGGCGCAGTTTCAGCCGCGACAGCGGGGTGCGCAGGTCGTGGGAAACGGCACCGAGCATCCGCGCGCGTTGCTGCACCTGTTCGCGGATGCGGTGTTGCATCAGGTTGAACGTGTGTGCGGCCTGTCGCGCTTCCCGGGGGCCGGTTTCGTCCAGTGGCGGGCTGTCGAGGTCTTCGCTCAGGCGTTCGGCTGCATCGCTCAGGCGCTGGATCGGCCGGGTCAGCAGCTTGGCGCCGTACCACGCAGCGATGATCAGCGAGATGAACTGGAAGGTCAGCGGCACGATCGGCCCGCCGAACCAGGGGCGCGGCGGACGGGGCGGGTAGCGCGGATCCTGGACCGGCTGCTTGCCGTCGAGGCTTTTCGAAAACTCCGGCGGCGGAGGTGGGGGCGGCGGGCCGTAGAGGCGGAACCAGGCGAAGGCCAGCAAGTGCGCCAGGACGATCGCCACCAACAGCACGCCGAACAGGCGGCCGAACAGCGTGTCGAAGCGCGCCCGCATCAGCCGATGTCTCGCGCGTCGAACAGGTAGCCTTCACCGCGCACGGTCTTGATCAGTTGCGGGGCTTTCGGGTCGTCGCCGAGTTTTTGCCGCAGGCGCGAGACCAGCAGGTCGATGCTGCGGTCGAAGGCTTCGATCGAGCGACCACGGGCGGCGTCCAGCAACTGTTCGCGGCTGAGCACCCGGCGCGGACGTTCGATGAACACCCAGAGCAGGCGGAATTCGGCGTTGGACAGCGGCACGACCAGACCATCGTCGGCGATCAGCTGGCGCAGGACGCTGTTCAGTCGCCAGTTGTCGAAGCGAATGTTCGCACGCTGTTCGGTGCGGTCGTCGCGTACCCGACGCAGAATCGTCTGGATCCGCGCCACCAGTTCCCGAGGCTCGAACGGTTTGGCCATGTAATCATCGGCGCCCAGTTCCAGGCCGATGATCCGGTCGGTGGGTTCGCAGCGGGCGGTGAGCATCAGGATCGGGATGTCCGATTCAGCGCGCAGCCAGCGGCACAGCGACAGACCGTCTTCGCCGGGCAGCATCAGGTCGAGCACTACCACGTCGAAATGTTCAGCCTGCATCGCCTGACGCATGGCCGCGCCGTCGGTGACGCCGCTGGCGTGAATGTTGAAGCGGGCCAGGTAGTCGATCATCAGTTCGCGGATCGGCACGTCATCGTCGACGATCAGGGCACGGATGCTCCAGCGCTTGTCGTCTTTCTGCTCGTCGTTCACGGAGACTTGGGAGTTGTGCATGAGGCTGTTCATCTGCCAGTAGGCCGCCAACCACAAAGATAGGCTGCGAGGTTGTGGTTTCAGCATAGGCGTCCGGCCGTGAGGCGGGAAGGGCTGCTGTAAGGACTTGTTGCGGCTGGCGAGGCTAGCGCGGGCGCATGTTGCCGGCGTGTCGGTTGTGTATCGGGTTCGACACAATACCCTGCAAGGCTATGCTGATCACGGTTGGCGCGACGATTTACCGATCATCGGGTGCCGCGCCGCCGCCGGTTCCGCTACAATGCGCGCCGATTTCGACTTGCCTGAGAGCCCATCCATGTCCGCCTGCCAGACTCCTATCATCGTCGCCCTGGATTTCCCTACCCGTGACGCCGCACTGAAGCTGGCCGACCAGTTGGACCCGAAACTGTGCCGGGTCAAAGTGGGCAAGGAGCTGTTCACCAGCTGCGCCGCAGAAATCGTCGGCACCCTGCGTGACAAGGGTTTTGAAGTATTCCTCGACCTGAAATTCCACGACATTCCCAACACCACGGCGATGGCGGTCAAGGCCGCTGCCGAGATGGGCGTGTGGATGGTCAACGTTCACTGCTCCGGCGGCCTGCGCATGATGGCGGCCTGCCGCGAAGAGCTGGACAAGCGCAGCGGCCCGCAGCCGTTGCTGATCGGCGTGACCGTGCTGACCAGCATGGAGCGTGAGGATCTGGCGGGTATCGGTCTGGACATCGAGCCGCAGGAGCAAGTGCTGCGTCTGGCGGCACTGGCCGAGAAGGCCGGGATGGACGGTCTGGTGTGCTCGGCGCTGGAAGCCACTGCGCTGAAAACCGCGCATCCGTCGCTGCAACTGGTGACCCCGGGGATTCGTCCGGCGGGCAGCGCCCAGGACGACCAGCGTCGCATCCTGACCCCGCGTCAGGCGCTGGATGCAGGTTCCGACTATCTGGTGATCGGCCGTCCGATCAGCCAGGCGGCGGATCCGGCCAAGGCACTGGCCTCGGTGGTTGCCGAACTGGCCTGAGCGAACAGCTGAAGCATCAAAGAAGGGAGCCCGATGGCTCCCTTCTTTGTTTTCAGACCTTAAGCACCAGCTTGCCAAAGTTCTCGCCGCTGAACAGTTTGCCCAGAGTCTCGGGGAAGGTTTCCAGGCCTTCGACAATGTCTTCCTTGCTCTTGAGCTGACCCTTGGCCATCCAGCCGGCCATTTCCTGGGCGGCGCTGGCGTACTGAGCGGCGTAGTCCATCACCACGAAACCTTCCATCCGCGCGCGGTTGACCAGCAGCGACAGGTAGTTGGCCGGGCCTTTGACCGCTTCCTTGTTGTTGTACTGGCTGATCGCGCCGCAAATCACCACACGCGCCTTGAAGTTCAGGCGGCTCAGCACCGCGTCGAGGATGTCGCCGCCGACGTTGTCGAAATACACGTCCACGCCTTTCGGGCATTCGCGTTTAAGGCCGGCCAGCACGTCTTCGCTCTTGTAGTCGATGGCGCCGTCGAAGCCCAGTTCATCGATCAGGAACTTGCACTTGTCGGCGCCACCGGCGATGCCGATCACCCGGCAGCCTTTGATCTTGGCGATCTGCCCGGCAATGCTGCCGACCGCGCCGGCAGCGCCGGACAGCACCACGGTGTCGCCGGCCTTCGGTGCGCCGACATCGAGCAGGGCGAAGTAGGCGGTCATGCCGGTCATGCCCAGTGCGGACAGATAAACCGGCAGCGGTGCCAGTTTCGGATCGACCTTGTAGAAACCTCTTGGCTCGCCAAGGAAATAATCCTGCACGCCAATGGCACCGTTGACGTAGTCGCCGACGGCAAACCCCGGATTGTTTGACGCGACGACTTTGCCTACGCCCAACGCGCGCATGACTTCGCCCAGACCCACCGGCGGGATGTAGGATTTGCCTTCGTTCATCCAGCCGCGCATGGCCGGGTCGAGGGACAGGTATTCGTTCTTGACCAGAATCTGCCCCGCCGCCGGCTCGCCGACCGGTACTTCCTGATAGGTGAAGGTCTCGCGGGTGGCGGCGCCCACCGGGCGTTTGGCGAGCAGGAACTGGCGATTGGTCTGGTTGGTCATTGACAGGCACTCGAATTGAATGAAGCCTTGTTGATAGACCTTCATGGACGATGCCGCAAGGTTGGCTCACGGGGCGAATGCAGGCTGATCCAGTACGGTGATAGTCCCCGGCGGGGTTTCATCACTGCGATTCATGCAAGCCTAACCGGCCTTTTGATAGTGCTGACGTCACTCAGGCCCCTGTGGCTATGCTGCCTTCATCAATCCCCCCGCATTCGAGGACATAACAATGAGCATGACGTTTTCCGGTCAGGTAGCCGTCGTCACCGGCGCGGCCAACGGCATCGGCCGCGCAACGGCCCAGGCATTCGCCGCCGAAGGTCTGAAAGTGGTGGTGGCCGATCTGGATACGGCCGGGGGCGAGGGCACCGTGGCGCTGATTCGTACAGCCGGTGGCGAAGCGACCTTCGTGCGCTGCAACGTGACCGTCGAAAGCGAAGTGAAAAGTCTGATGGACGAGGTGATCAATACCTACGGCCGTCTCGACTATGCCTTCAACAACGCCGGGATCGAAATCGAGAAGGGCAAACTGGCCGAAGGCTCGATGGACGAGTTCGACGCGATCATGGGCGTCAACGTCAAGGGCGTCTGGCTGTGCATGAAGTATCAGCTGCCGTTGCTGCTGGCTCAGGGCGGCGGGGCGATCGTCAACACCGCGTCGGTGGCTGGATTGGGCGCTGCGCCGAAGATGAGCATCTACGCGGCTTCCAAGCATGCAGTGATCGGCCTGACCAAATCTGCCGCCATCGAGTACGCCAAGAAGAAAATCCGCGTCAACGCCGTATGCCCGGCGGTGATCGACACCGACATGTTTCGCCGTGCCTATGAAGCGGACCCGAAAAAAGGCGAGTTCGCCAACGCCATGCACCCGGTCGGACGTATCGGCAAGGTCGAGGAAATTGCCAGTGCGGTGCTGTACCTGTGCAGCGACGGTGCGGCGTTTACTACCGGCCATTCGCTGGCCGTGGATGGTGGCGTGACTGCCTTCTGAGGTGGTGTTGGCTGATACAGAAAAGGACCCGCCCATCGGCGGGTTTTTTTTCGCCTCGGGAGCGGTTCCGTGTATCCGCTAAACAATGTGTTTCAAATGGTGAGAACGGAGGCTTTTGGCGGTTTTGTCGCACAGCCTCAAGGGCGTGGCTGTGATTTACTGCCGCCAGCAAAACGGACAGGAGTTTGCGTGCTCATGGAATTGAGAATTGACCGACTGGCAATGGTGCCGGTCGTACAGCAGATTGTTGACGGGTTGACCGAGTGGATCATGCAGGGCCAGGTGCCGCCGACGACGCGGCTGCCCTCCGTGCGAGAGATCGCGCGGTGCAATCTGCTCAGCCAGTCCAGCGTCATGGAGGCTTGCGAGCGCCTGGTGGCGCAAGGGGTTCTGGCCTCGCGTCAGGGCTCGGGATTCATGGTGGCGGCTTCGTTGCCCGGGTGCTGCAAGGCGATCGATGGCTCTGGGTGTGAGGGGGAGCGCAGCGGGGGCGATCCAGCCGCCCGATGGCGCGGCGGTTTGACGCTGGGAAGTGGTGTGCTGCCGGAGAGTTGGCGCGAGCCCGATGACCTCGGCTATGCGATCCGCGAGGTGACACGCGCCGACATGGCCAGCCTGTTCAACTACAGCACGCCTCTGGGGCTGCCGGCGTTGCGCGAACAGATCGTCAAGCGCCTGGGATTGCTGAGCATCAAGGCCGTTGAAGAACAGGTGATGACCACCGCCGGCGCCAGTCACGGGCTGGACCTGATCGTGCGTACCCTGTTCAAGGCCGGTGATTGCGTGGTGGTGGAAACGCCCGGGTATGCGCCGCTGTTCGATCTCCTGCGCTTGCACGGCGTGCGCTTGCTGGAGGTTCGCCGCACGCCGGGCGGGCCGGATCTCGAGGCGCTCGAGGCGTTGCTGCAGCAGTTTCGGCCCACCGCGTTGTTCATCAACAGTCACCACCACAATCCCACGGGCAGTTGCCTGCTGCCGGCCGTCGCCCGACGCATCCTGGAGTTGAGCAGGCTCTACGATCTGCGGCTGATAGAAGATGATGTCTACGCTGACCTGCACAATGGCAGCGGCACTCGACTGGCAGCGCTGGATGACGAGGGACGGGTGATTTACGTCGGCAGTTTTTCCAAGACTCTGAGCAGCTCGCTGCGGGTGGGTTTCGTGTTGGCCGATGGCGAACTGATCGAGCGGATGGCGCGGGTCAAGATGATCAGTTGCATGGGCACTTCGAGATTTTGCGAGGCGGTGCTGGCCGGAATGCTGGCCAGTGGCGCCTATCGCAAGCTGGTGCAGCGCCAGCGCCAGCGTCTCAATACCGATCGTGCGGCGGCCTTGCAGGCCCTGGAAGATGCCGACTGGGAAGTGTTCGGCAAGCCCACGGGCGGCCTGTTCATCTGGGCACGCGCGCCGCTGGCCGATGAAGCGCACTTGCGCAGGCAAGCCTCGCGCTGCGGGGTGCAGCTGTCTTGTGCAACCTCGTTCAGCCCCAGTGGCGAAGCCTGCGACTGGCAGCGCATCAACGTGGCTTACGCCTGTGATCCCCGGGCACGACAGTTTTTTCGCAGCACGACCGTGGATCGACCTCAAGCGTTCTGAAAACGACGTGTGCGTAGCTTTTTGCCATTATTCCGACGCCAGAGACTTGTGCTGGTTCAAGGCCGTTGCGAATCTTCGACAACAGACTATGGCAGGGGACTACGCGCAATGATTTCGGCCGTGCAAGGACGTTTTGCCAACCTCGGTATGGCAAAAAAACTGGGTATCGGGTTTGTGCTGGTGTTGCTGCTGACTGCGCTGGTGGCAGCCATTGGCGTCTGGTCCCTGCAAACCATCAGTCATCGCTTCGACGGCCTCAAGCAGATGTCGTCGCTCAACAGTGGCCTGCTCAAGGTGCGGCTGCTGGAGCAGGACTACGCCTTGCACGGCAACCCGAAAACCGTCGATGCCTTGCATGAGGGGGTCGACGGTCTGATCGCCATGGCCGACCAACTCAAGGTTTTGTCGCCGGGCAATGAGTCGGTCATGAACGACGTCCAACAGTCATTGGGTGCTTACCGCAAGGCGTTCGATGAATTCGTCTCGTTGTCCCAGGCCAAGGACCTGGCGCTGGAAATGGCCAGTTGGTCGGTGTCCAGCGTTGCCAACAATCTCGATGTGTTGCAGGCCGGTCTGGCCGACGACGGCGCGTACACCCTGAAAGACAGTGAGGGCAAGGACGGGGCGCAATTCATCGAGCAGGCCGGCCAGGTCAGTCAGGTTTCGCGCTTGATGTTGCAGGCAATGAACGAAGCGCGGGTGCGCCTGGATCAAAGCCGCAAGGGTGACGACAGCGCCGGCCAGGGCAATATCGAACAGGCTGCCCAGGCTCAGGCGCAGGCTGAACAGCTCAAATCCACGGTCAAGGACGAGGGTTACCTGACGGTGCTCAATGAGGTCTCCGGGCACATTGCCGGTTTCAGCGACAAGCTTGCCGAATACACCGGGTTGCTGGCCCAGGAAAAGACTGTCTATCAACAGTTGCACCAGCGGGCCGACGAAGTCGTGGCGCGGGTCGATCAGGCGTATGTCGCACAAGACGGCGCGATGCAGGGCGAACTGAAAAAGAATTCGGTGCTGATCATTGGCTCATCGGCGTTGGCGTTGCTGGTCGGGCTGATTGCAGCGTGGGTGATCACCCGACTGATTGTGGCGCCGTTGCGCAGCGTGATTCATGTGGCGCAACAGATTGCGGCCGGTGATCTGAGCGCAACGATCGAAGTCTCCCGCCGTGATGAAATCGGCCAACTGATGCTGGCCATGCAGCAGATGGGCGCAGGCTTGAGCACGATTGTCAGCGGGTTGCAGGCGGGGATCGAACAGCTGGCGAGTTCGGCGCAATCGCTGTCGGCGGTGACCGAGCAGACCAACCTTGAGGTCAGCAGCCAGAAAGAGGAAACCGAACAGGTCGCCACGGCGATGAACCAGATGACCGCCACCGTGCACGATGTGGCGCGCAATGCCGAAGAGGCGGCGCTCGCGGCGCAGACCGCCGATGGCAAGGTCGAAAGCGGTCAGCAGGTGGTGCGCCAAAGCATGGCGCGGATCGAGCAACTGGCGGATTCGGCGACGTCGGCCAGTTCGAGCATCGAGAGCCTCAGTGCGGAAATCCAGAACATCGGTACGGTACTGGGTGTGATCAAGAGTGTCGCCGAGCAGACCAATCTGCTGGCGCTCAACGCGGCGATCGAAGCGGCGCGGGCGGGCGAGCAGGGCAGGGGCTTTGCGGTGGTCGCCGATGAAGTGCGGGCGCTGGCCCGGCGCACGCAGCAGTCGACCGAGGAGATCGAGCGGCTGGTCAGTGCGTTGCGTTCGGCGGCGCATTCGTCGGTGCAGCAGATTCAGAGCAGTGGTGAGTTGGTGAAGCTGGCGGTGAGTGATGCGTTGCAGACCGAGAGTGCGTTGGGGAGTATTGCGACGGCGGTTTCGTTGATTCAGCAGATGAATCAGCAGATTGCGGCGGCGGCCGAGGAGCAGAGTTCGGTGGCGGAGGAAATCAATCGCAGTGTGACGAGTATTCGGGCGAGTGCGGATCAGTCTTCGATTGCCATGCGGGGGAATGCGGCTTCGAGTGTTGAGCTGGCGCAGTTGGGGAGTGAGTTGCGGGGGATGGTGGGGCACTTTCGGCTTTGACCTTGGCGGCCTTGGGGCCGACCAGGTTTTGGGGTGTTTTGAGTGAATATCCGTTGTTTCGGGTGCTGCCTCTGGCGGTTTCGCCCTTACGGCGAGTCCCTTTTGGCAAACGCCCCAAAAGGAACCAAAAGGTCTGGGCCCCGGCGTTCGGCCCCTCGCTTTGGCTCGGTGTTCCTTCGTTCCGGGATTCATCCGGGGGCATCGCCTACGGTTTGCTTCGCTGCACCTCCTCTCGATGTATGCGGCTGCGCCGCACGGTCGCTGCGCTCCCACCCCCGGATGAACCCCTTCACTCAGCCTTCCGATGGGGCCGGTACGTCAAAAGCGGTACTCGAGCTAACGCTCATTGTGTTGAGTGGTGAGAAGCCAAATCCAAAGCAGAAGCAAGAGTAGAAGAAGCAGGAGAAAATGCAGAGGGTGCAGAGGGTGCAGAGGGTGCAGAGGGTGCAGAGGGTGCAAGGTGCAGCAGGTGCAGCAGGTGCAGCAGGTGCAGCAGGTGCAGCAGGTGCAGCAGTGTGAGTTGAGTTGCATGCGTTTCAAAACCCGAGTTCAACTCGGTCTTTCACGTCGGCGTACCTCCCCCCATCACCTCGGTCAGTCCCCTCTCCCTCCGGGAGAGGGTTAGGGTGAGGGCGCTTTTGATTTTGATCTTTCTCGCGGGCAATAAAAAAGCCACCTCTCGGTGGCTTCTGTCTCTGACTGCACTCAGTCGTAAATCACTTTCTTCTTCCAGTCCGCGTCAGCCTCGACATCTTTGAGGCCGGCAGTCAGTTGGTTTTCTTCGCCTTCGACCGGGGCAATCTTGTCCATGACCTGGGCGTTGGCGCGGGCCAGGAGTTTTTCCAGGTATTGGAGTTGTTCGGCGTAGATTTGCGGGTCCTGCTGTTTGCGCAGGTATTGCACGCCGCGTTCGAAGGCGAGGCGGGCCTGGCCTGGCTGGTTTTGCTGGAGGGCGTGTTGGCCGAGGTTGTTGAAGAACTCGATGTGCAGCAGCACCAGGATGTGGCGTACTTCGCGGACCCAGTGTTTGGCTTCGTTCGGTGGCAGGAAGCCGTCCTGGGCGGCGCGGGTGATCTGGCCGTGGAGGGCTTCGAGGAGGAAGCGGACGTCTTTGGCCTTGGCTTCGGTCTGGATCGGGGCCGGTGGGTTGTTGACCGGGATCGATTCGCCCTGGGCGACGAGGGCGCTCAGTTCGGTGATGCGGGCCTTGGTGGTGGCGCTGGTCTTTTCCAGGTTCAGCAGGCGCTGGCAGACGTTCAGTTCGAGGCGGGTCAGCAGCAGCTTGAGGGCCGGGGTCATGAACTGGCCGGGGAAGGTTTCGGTCAGTTCGCCGCAACGGCGCAGACGGTCGTTGAGTTCGACCTTGGTGCGGGCCTTCTCCAGTTTGGTGTTTTCCACCACATGGTTCATGTAGCCAATGGCGATCAAGATTGCGATCCCGGCTATGACTAGCAGGGTGATCATGAGTGGTGTCACCGGTAAGACCTCTTTATAGGGTTCGCGTGCGAGTGTAGTGGCTTGGCATAGAGGAGCCTAGCGCCGCTCGACGGGTTTGGATCGGCGAAGCTGAATCTGTATCGGCCAGGAACCGGCTTATATAAATGCTGGCCCTTGGGATGCAGATTGCCATCACCTGTGCCGTGGACTATAACGCCTTGGCGAGTGTCGGAATATAGGCGTCAATCGTCGGGCGACGCAAAAGCCGGAAACGGCGCGTAAAGCAGGTCGAAGTCATTGATTTAAATAAATTTATATCTGGGGGTTGACGACCTTTCAATCCATCCATAGAATGCGCGCCACTTGCAGCGTAAAGCACACAGCGAAACGCGGCAGGGAGTGAATGTTGTAGTGTGTCCCCTTCGTCTAGTGGCCTAGGACACCGCCCTTTCACGGCGGTAACAGGGGTTCGAGTCCCCTAGGGGACGCCAATGCGGGAATAGCTCAGTTGGTAGAGCACGACCTTGCCAAGGTCGGGGTCGCGAGTTCGAGTCTCGTTTCCCGCTCCAATTTTAAACAGTAACGCTTCAGGGCGGTGCTGAGTGAAACCAGAACCCAATCTTCGGAGGCGGATCTGGACACCGAAACACACACCATGTGTTCCGGGTAGCGTGTCCCCTTCGTCTAGTGGCCTAGGACACCGCCCTTTCACGGCGGTAACAGGGGTTCGAGTCCCCTAGGGGACGCCATTTGCGGGAATAGCTCAGTTGGTAGAGCACGACCTTGCCAAGGTCGGGGTCGCGAGTTCGAGTCTCGTTTCCCGCTCCAAATTCAAAAAGCGCCGCTTTGCAAAGAGCGGCGTTTTTATTAGTGAAAGTTGTAGCCTGTCCCCTTCGTCTAGTGGCCTAGGACACCGCCCTTTCACGGCGGTAACAGGGGTTCGAGTCCCCTAGGGGACGCCATTGCGGGAATAGCTCAGTTGGTAGAGCACGACCTTGCCAAGGTCGGGGTCGCGAGTTCGAGTCTCGTTTCCCGCTCCATATTCAACAAAAACGCCGCTCAGTGATGAGCGGCGTTTTTGTTTGTGCGTTTTTTGTCGCGCAATAAAAAAAGGACCGCGAGGTCCTTTTTTTGTGGGCCCGCCAATGTGGCAGGCCCGATACGCGATCAGAGCTTCGGCAATTGCCCGATGCGTCCCATCATTTCGGTGACGATCTGCAGGTCCAGCAGGAACTGGTCAACGGTCTTGAACTCGCCATCGGTGTGACCGGTGTACTTGACCTCTGGTCGTGCCAGGCCGAATTGCACACCGTTCGGCAGTTCATGCACCGAGGTGGCGCCGGCCGAGGTGCCGAATTCGTGTTTCATGCCCAGATTCTCGGTGGCCACGGCCAACAATGCCTTGACCCACTCGCCTTCAGGGTTGCGGTACATCGGTTCGGCGATCGAGTAGTCGAAGTTCACCGCGACATGGTTCTTCTTGCTCCAGGCTGCCAGTTTGTCGGCGATTTCTGTCTTGAGCACTTCCGGCGACTTGCCCTTCGGTACGCGCAGGTTGACCGCGAGTTTGAAGGTTTTGTCGTCCATGCCGACGTAGGTCAGCGACGTGGTCAGCGGGCCCATGAAGTCATCGGCGAAACCGACGCCCAGTTTGCTGCCCTTGTAATCCAGACCCCAGTTGTCGGCGGCGTAGTGCGCAGCGTCGGTGATGTGGTTGTGCTTGAAGGCGATCTTGCCGTCCACGCTGTGGATGAAGTCGAGCATGCGGGCGACCGGGTTGACGCCGGATTCAGGCTCGGACGAGTGCGCGGAAACACCGGTGACGGTGAGTTTGACGTCTTTGCCATCGACCTTGGCGTTCACTTCGAAATCGCCGCCATTGCGCTTGGCGTATTCAGCGCCGGCCTTCTGCAGGCTGGCCGCCAGGTCGGCGGGTTTGTCGGTCACCAGGGTGACGACCGAAACCGATGGAATCTGATTGGTCGCCAGGCCGCCGGTCATCGAAGTGATTTCCGCGCCTTTGCCCTCAGCCTTGCGCTTGGCGAACTTGGCCATGACCGTGCCGTAGCCCTTCTCGGCAATCACCACCGGGTAGCCACCGTCCAGTGCCAGGTTGTACTCCGGCGTCGGGTTGCGTTCGAAGTAGTAAGGAATCGCGTCGCCGGTGGTTTCCTCGGTGGTGTCCACCAGCAGTTTGAAATTGCGCGCCAGTGGCAGTTTCTCTTCCTTGATCACCTTCATGGCATACAGCGTCACGACGATGCCGTTTTTATCGTCCTCGGTGCCACGGCCGTACATGCGGTCGCCGATCAATGTGACCTTGAACGGATCAAGTTTGGTGCCGTCCTTCAGCACCCAGTTCTCAGGCGTTACCGGCACCACATCGGCGTGAGCATGGATGCCGACGACGTCCTTGCCGCTACCGTCGAGGGATATCTCGTAAACGCGGTTGTCGATGTTGCGGTAGTTCAGGCCGAAGGACTCAGCCAGAGCTTTGATCTTGGCAGCGATCTTGATGAATTCGGGGTTGTCGTGCTGGTCGACACCGTCCTTGCGGAAGGTCGGGATTTCCACCAGTTCACGCAGGGTTTCCAGCGCAGCTTTGCCGTACTTCACGCGGGTGTAGAGGCCGAGCAGGCGATGGATCTCGTTCTGTTGTTCGGCGGTCAGTGTCTTGTTGTCGAGGAAGGCGTTGATGGCTGGACGCAGATCGTCGGTCTTGCTCAGGTCGTTCTTGGCCAGATCGCCGAGAAACGCTCTGAAGTCACTGACCTTTGCCTCATTGAAGGTCTTGAGGATGGTCGCGCTCTGCTGCTCGGTAAGGTTGGCGTGGGCTGGCAGTGTGACGGACGAAAGGCTGGCCAGGATCAGCGTTGACGCGGCCAGTTGCTTGAGTGAAAAGTCCATTGCTAAGGGCATTCCTTTGCAGGCAGTGAGTAGGAAGTGTCTGATCGATGCGCCAGACGGTTTCGCAAACTAACACCACCCGCGAGTGATAGGGGAGCCCCCGAAGTGGGACGCGTCGCACAGAAATGCAAAAGCGGCGCAGAAATGAAAAAGCCCGTCCAATCCGTCTGGATCAGGCTTCTCCGATCAATGCGCTTACATCGACAGCACAAGACGCCCGGCAAACAGGATCAGAATCACCCCCATGCTGCGCTCGAACCAGTGGCCCATGCGCATGAACAGCACGCGCACTTTGCTGCTGGAAAAGAACAGCGCGACGATCACGAACCACAACGCATTCACGCCGCACATCCACAACCCGTACAGGGCCTGGATTTGCAGCGGTGTGCTGGCGCTGATGATCGTGGTGAAGATCGCCAGGAAAAACAGCGTGGCCTTGGGGTTGGTGGCGTTGGTCAGGAAACCGGTGGAAAACGCCTTGAACAGCGATTGCTCGACCAGCGGTTCGTCGCTGGTTTTTTCGCCTTCCAGTGCCGTCTTCGGTTTACTGCGGATCAGGCTGACGCCCAGGTAAAGGATGTAAGCACCGCCGACCACTTTGGCGACGGTCAGCAGCCAGGGCGTGGTGTGCATCAAGGCGCCGACGCCCAGCAGGGTGTACAGCACGTGCACGGAAATTCCCGCGCCGATGCCCAATGCCGTGCAGATGCCGACCAAGCGGCCGAAACGCACACTCTGGCGGATGGTCACGGCGAAGTCCGGGCCGGGAGCGACCACGGCCAGAAAGTGGATGGTGGCCAGCGCCAGAAACTCGCCCAGGTAATTCGATGTCATTTCAGCTCCAGAAAGTCAGGGGTGAAGCATTGCCGCGATAGCCGACAAAAAACGAAAGGCTCAAGCGCGGATCGGCCACGCCCGGCGTTACCGAGTGCATGCGACGCGAATTGAACATGATGAAATCCCCCGGTTCCGGGCGTACTTCGAGGGCGGGCGGGCCGAGCAGCGCCGGGTCGATGCCGTAGCTGTCGCCGCGCATTTCATCGAACCGGTCCGGGGAAATATCGTCTTCCCACATCTGCAACGCGCCGCCTTCGGTCGGCATGTTGAGGTAGACGTTGCAGGCGAACTGCGCCTCGAGGCTGCGGGCCTGAAAACTCTCCGGGGCGTCCTTGGCGAAGATGTCGTGATGGGCGAGGAAGCACACGCCCGGTTTCACCACTCGGGACAGGCCGACGTACATCTTGCGACCGTAGAGGTTTTCCAGGTGGGCGCCTGCGGGCCAGGATTCGTCGAGCATGCAGCGCAGGGTGTCGACCGGCGACGAGTAGGGCGCGCAGCGGTTGCGCAGTTCGGCAATGTTGCTGGTGGCGCGCTCGAAATAGTCTTCGATCAGCAGCGGCTGGTTTTCCGCCTCGTAGAACGCCATGCCGATGCGGCCGATGCTGGGCGCGTTGATGTAGCCCTCGAAGCCGGGGGCGAGGATCTTGTCGCCAATCTGGATCGCCTGCGCCTGGGGCAGAAAGCCTTTGACGCGGATGGCGAGGACTTCTTCGTTGGCCAGTTTTTTTATGCACGTCTCATCGAGACGCTCGACGTCAAGCATCATGGTTTCAGGTCCATCTATCGAATAGTCAACGGAACCGGCGAGCGCGGTTCCCCCGGCGTCGGACGCTGCATCTGGCAGCGCCCGAAATCCTCAATCCACGCTGTAGTGGACGGACAACGTGCCTTTCTTCTGCGAAAGGGACGCGATCGTGACTGTGCCCAGATCCTTCAGGCTGCGTACATGGGTGCCACCGCAGCCATAGGCTGGCAGTTCACCGAAACCGATTTCCCGCGCGCCTTCGCGCAGGGACGTCAGGCGTGGCAGATCGTGTTCGATCCATTGGCCGATACCGTATTGAACGATTTGTGCATCGACTTCCTGGGCCGAATCTCCGGGCTTGAATTGCACCCGGCCTTCGTCCGGCCAGTGGTGGGCCTTGATCGGCATCCAGCCCATGGCCTGGACAAAGTGGCCGATCAAATGCCCGGCAGAGTGCATGCGGGTGTTGAAGCGGCGACGCTCTTCGTCGACGCGAATCTGGATCATGCCCAGCGGCACCGGTTGATCGACGAAATGAATGATCCGGTCCGGTTCCTGGACGACCCGCAGCACCTGGCTGTCGCCAATCCAGCCGGTATCACAGGGTTGGCCACCGCCTTGAGGATGAAAAAGTGTGGCGCGCAACACAACGGCGAATTCGTTCTCGTGGGGCGTGCAGTCGAGGACTTCCACATTGGCCTTGAGGTCATCACTATGGAAAAAGAGGCGAAGCGTCATATTCCATGCCCTTATTAAAGTTTCTTTTTTAATTATATGAATCGTGCAATAACGTGATAATCCGTTCAAACATCAAAGGACTGTTGCGCTGTGAGCATAAATCTCCCGCTGCCGCTGCTCGGTGAAATGGCGATTTTCGTCAAGGTCGTCGAGACCGGCAGCTTCTCCGAAGCCGCTCGCCAATTGGGTTCGTCGCCCTCGGCGGTCAGTCGCAGTATTTCCCGGTTGGAGAAGGCGCTGGCCACACGGCTGCTGCAGCGCACCACGCGCAAATTGCGCTTGAGCGATGGTGGGGAAGAGGTGTTCAAGCGTTGCCAGGAAATGGTCAGCGCGGCGAAGTCGGTGATGGAGATCAGCGGCCAGTTCACCCACGAAGCCGAAGGTCTGGTGCGGGTCAGCGTGCCGAAAGCGGTGGGGCGCTTCGTGATTCATCCGCACATGCCGGAGTTTCTGCGGCGCTATCCGAAGGTCGATGTGGAGCTGTTGCTGGAAGACCGCCAGGTGGATTTGATCGACGATCATGTCGACCTGGCCATTCGCATCACGGATCGTCCACCGGCCGGACTGGTGGGGCGACAACTGCTGACCATCGACCATTTGCTCTGCGCGACGCCGCAGTATCTGGCCGAACACGGGACGCCAACTCATCCCCACGACTTGCTCAACCACAGTTGCATTTACCTGGGCGAAACCCCGAGTGATGCGCGATGGAAATTCAAGAAAGGCACGAAAGCGGTCACCGTCGGCGTGCGCGGGCGGTATGCCGCCAATCACACCGGCGTGCGTCTCGGCGCCGTGTTGCAGCACATCGGCATTGGCAGCCTGCCGTATTTCACCGCGCGTTATGCACTGGAGCAGGGGCTGATCGTGCAGGTGCTGCCGGACTGGACGTTCCTGGCGTCGTACCACGGCGGATTGTGGTTGCTGCATTCGCCGACGCGCTATCTGCCGCCGAAGCTGCGGGTGTTCATCGACTATCTGGTGGAGTGCCTGGAGAAAGAGCCAACCCTGAGCAAGCCGGGAAAGTCTGGCGGAACAAAACCATTGGCCGAGTACGAATTGCCCGAGAGTGAAGGGTTGCTCTGACCCGATAAAAAAAGGCCCGCATGGATCACCATGCGGGCCTTTTTTATCGGGCGAAAATCAGTGCTTGCTGTCCTGGGCGGACATCGCCAGCAGCTGTTTTTCCTGATTCCAGTCGAACGGTTCGTCGTTCTGTTCGGCTTCGTAACGACGTTCTTCCAGCGCCTGATACATGTCGATTTCTTCGTCGGACAGGTAATGCAGGCAGTCGCCGGCGAAGAACCACAGCAGATCCCGCGGGATCAGGTGGGCAATTTGCGGGTAACGGGTAATCACTTGGGTCAGGATGTCCTGGCCCAGGTATTGGCTTTCGATCGGCTCGATCGGCAGTGACGCCAGCAGTTCGTCGAAACGCTCCAGGAACAGGGCATGGCTTTCTTCGGGAACCTGATCGGCCTCACCTACGGCGACCAGGATACTGCGCAGGTGGTCGAGCAAAACCAGATGATCGGCAACGACGTTGGACACGAGATAAGTCCTCAAGAGCAAAACGGGCGCGGGAGTATAAAGCCCCTGCGCCTGTTTTTCACTGATTGAAGGGATCAGCGGATTTTGCCGTCCGCCGGTTTCAGTTGCTCCTTGTCGAAATCATCGACATCGATCACCTTGCGCCGCGCCGCTTCGGCATCACGCAGAGTCTGGGCTTCCACGGCCTGCAACACTCCGGCCTCCAGCGCCGCATCGATGGCGTGTTCACCGGCGACCGGTTTGACCTGACCGCTCTTGAGCGACGTGTGCAGTTTTTTATGCAGTGGTTGCGCAGCGTTCAGTTGATCGCAGGCGTGTTGCAGTGCACCGACCGCATCGTCGGCCGATTGCGGGCGATAGCAACCGGCAAGCAGTTCTTCCAGCGCCGGATCGCCCTTGGCCCGGCCGATGACCGCAGCCACCTCGGCACCAAGTTTGTCCGACGGGCCTTTGTGACGGCGACCGAACGGGAACACGATCACTCGCAGCAGGCAGCCGAAGACCCGGTTCGGGAAGTTGGTCAGCAGTTCATCCAGCGCTTTTTCCGACTGGCCGAGGCTTTCTTCCATGGCCCATCGGAACAGCGGTTCCATGTACGCCGGGGAATCGAGGTCGTGGTAACGCTTGAGCGCTGCCGACGCCAGATACAGGTTGCTCAGCACATCACCCAGACGCGCCGATAGACGCTCGCGGCGTTTCAGTTCACCACCCAGCAGCATCATGCTCAGGTCGGCGAGCATGGCAAACGCGGCAGCCTGACGGTTGAGCGCGCGGAAGTAACCCTGGCTGAGCTTGTCTCCCGGTGCATGTTCGAAATGGCCGAGGCCGAGGTTGAGCACCAGCGTGCTGGCGGCGTTGCTCACGGCAAAACCAATGTGCTTGAGCAGCAGGCCATCGAACTCCTTGAGTGCCTGATCCTTGTCCTCGCGTCCGGCGAGGGCCATTTCCTTCAGGACGAACGGATGGCAGCGGATTGCGCCCTGGCCGAAGATCATCAGGTTGCGTGAAAGAATGTTTGCGCCTTCCACGGTGATGAAGATCGGCGCGCCGTTCCAGCTGCGGCCCAAGTAATTGTTCGGGCCCATGATGATCGCCTTGCCGCCGTGCACATCCATCGCATGGCTGATGCACTCGCGACCGCGTTCGGTGAGGTGATATTTGAGGATCGCCGACAGCACCGAAGGTTTCTCGCCCAGATCCACCGCGTTGGCGGTCAGCATCCGTGCGGCGTCCATCATCCAGGCGTTGCCGCCGATCCGTGCCATGGCTTCCTGAATGCCTTCGAATGCTGAGAGTGGCACGTTGAACTGCTCGCGAATCTGCGCGTACTGCCCGGTCACCAGGCTGGTGAACTTGGCCGCGCCGGTGCCCACTGCTGGCAACGAGATCGAACGCCCGACCGACAGGCAGTTCATCAGCATCATCCAGCCTTTGCCGAGCATGTCCTGGCCGCCGATGAGGAAATCCAGCGGGATGAACACGTCCTTGCCGGAGTTCGGGCCGTTCATGAACGCAGCGCCCAGCGGCAGGTGGCGGCGACCGATTTCCACGCCGGGGGTGTCGGTCGGGATCAGCGCGAGGCTGATGCCTAGATCTTCCTTGTCGCCAAGCAGATGATCCGGGTCATAGGCCTTGAAGGCCAGGCCGAGCAGGGTCGCGACCGGGCCGAGGGTGATGTAGCGTTTTTCCCAGTTCAGGCGCAGGCCGAGGGTTTCCTGACCTTCCCATTCGCCTTTGCAGATGATCCCGGTGTCGGGCATCGCACCCGCGTCTGAACCGGCGAGCGGACCGGTCAGCGCAAAGCACGGAATGTCGTCGCCCCGGGCCAGCCGTGGCAGGTAATTATTACGTTGTTCGTCGGTGCCGTAATGCAGCAGCAGTTCGGCCGGGCCGAGGGAGTTGGGCACCATCACGGTGGAGGCGAGGTCACCGCTGCGGGTCGCCAGTTTCATCGCCACCTGGGAGTGGGCGTAGGCGGAGAAACCCTTGCCGCCGAACTCCTTCGGAATGATCAGGGCGAAGAAACCGTGTTCCTTGATGTGGGTCCAGGCTTCGGGCGGCAGATCCATCGACTGACCTATCTGCCAGTCGGTGACCATCGCGCAGAGTTCTTCGGTCGGGCCGTCGATGAACGCCTGTTCTTCGTCGCTCAGTTGCGCCTTGGGATAGGACAGCAGCTTGTCCCAGTCCGGACGGCCGCTGAACAGCTCGCCGTCCCACCACACCGTGCCGGCATCGATCGCGTCGCGTTCGGTCTGCGACATCGGGGGCAGGGTTTTCTGGAACCAGCTGAACAGCGGCGCGGTGAAGTGTTTGCGGCGCAGGTCAGGCAACAGCAGCGGGGCGGCCACCATGGCCAGCACGACCCAGAAAATCAGCAGCAACCAGCCCGGTGCGTGGCTGAAAATCCCCATCGCCAACAGGTAAGCGGCAACGATGCCCAGTGCCGGCAGCGGGGCGATGCGCCGGTGGGCCAGATACGCCACGCCGACGATCAGAACCAGTATCCACAACAACAGCATATTTAATCCTCCGTGAACCAGGGCGAACCGACCCACCAGAGCTTAGACCGCATCTGCAAAACGGGGCGGTCAGAGCAAGGTGATTGAAATCGTGGGAAACCCCGGATGTCTTTTGTAGGTTCGGTGGGCAACACGCGTGGGAAATCGTTCGCCGCTTCCGCGTCTTTGCGTGCATGTTTGGCCGAAACGTCGTTATCTCTGTGCTGAACCACTCGCTAGACTCGGGGCTCAATCAGGAGAATGTCGTCATGCACGAGTATCTGAGCCCCGGCCGCTTCATCGATAGTGACCACCCCTCGGTGGTGGAGTTCGCCGAGCAGCACCGTGGTGCCAGCCGCGATCCGCTCGCGCAGGCGGTCAGTCTTTATTACGCTGTGCGCGAGGCGGTGCGTTACAACATGTACACCTTCAGCCGCGACCCGCAGACCTTGCGCGGCAGCTACGCGCTGGCGGCGGGTGAAAGTTATTGCGTGCCCAAGGCCACGTTGCTCGCCGGTTGTGCGCGCCATTGCGGGATCCCCGCACGCATCGGTCTGGCGGATGTGAAAAATCATCTGTCGACGCCGCGTCTGCTTGAACTGCTGAGAAGCGAAGTGTTCGCCATGCATGGTTATACCGAGCTGTTTCTCAACGATCGCTGGGTGAAAGCCACACCCGCGTTCAACCAGAAGCTCTGCGAAATGTTCAACGTTGCACCGCTGGAATTCGACGGCGTGAACGACAGCGTTTTCCACCCGTACAACAGCGATGGCGCACTGCTGATGGAGTACCTGGTTGATCACGGCCAGTTCGCCGATGTACCGGAATCTTTTTTCTTCGAACATCTGCAGAAATGTTATCCGCACCTGTTCAACGATCAGCAGAAGCCACTGTCCAGCGACATGCGCGGTGATGTCGGCAGCCGCTGATCCGGCGTATGCTGCCTGCCCATTTACTGGAAAAGAGGCGGTCATGCTGAAGATCTGGGGTCGCAAGAATTCGTCGAATGTCAGAAAGCCGTTGTGGGCTGCCGAAGAGCTCGGGCTGGCCTACGAGGCCATCGATGCCGGCGGCGCGTTTGGTGTGGTCGACACGCCGGAGTACCGGGCAATGAACCCGAACGGGCGGGTGCCGGTGATTCAGGACGATGGTTTTGTACTGTGGGAATCGAATGCCATCGTGCGTTACCTGTTGGCAAAGCATGCGGCTGACACTTCGTGGTATCCGGCGGATCCACAGACCCGCGCCACCGCTGACAAGTGGATGGACTGGACGACTTCCAGTTTTGCCGGACCGTTTCGCACGGTGTTCTGGGGCGTTCTGCGTACCCCGGCAGACAAGCAAGACTGGCCGGCAATCCATGCGGCGATCAAGGAATGTGACGGCTTGCTGGCGATGGCCGATCAGGCGCTGAAGGATCAGCCGTATCTGTCCGGCAATGAAATCGGCATGGGCGATATCCCGCTCGGGAGTTTCATTTATGCCTGGTTCGAGATGCCGATCGAGCGCGCGCCACAACCGAATCTTGAAGCCTGGTACGCGCGGTTGAAGCAGCGTCCGGCGTATCAGAAAGCCGTCATGACCGCGTTGACTTAATACCTACTATCGACACACTTGACTGTACTTGTGCGGCGACGGCAAGCACCATTGCGCTCGAGCGCTGCGGTTGTCTTCCTCGCCGCCGGCTTTTTTTCAGTCCTTTTTTCCTCACTGGGTGCGTAAATCCGATATGAGTTCCGCTCTGTCCATCCGGCAGCTAACCAAAACCTACGGCAACGGGTTCCAGGCCTTGAGTGGTATCGATCTGGACGTCGCCGAAGGTGACTTCTTCGCCTTGCTCGGCCCCAACGGCGCCGGCAAATCCACGACCATCGGCATTCTCTCGACCCTGGTCAACAAGACCAGCGGCACCGTGAATATCTTTGGCCACGACCTGGACAAGAATCCGGCGGCACTCAAGCGCTCCATCGGCGTGGTGCCCCAGGAATTCAACTTCAACCAGTTCGAAAAGACCTTCGACATCGTCGTGACCCAGGCCGGTTACTACGGCATTCCGGCGAAAATCGCCAAGGAACGTGCCGAGCAGTACCTGACCCAGCTCGGCCTGTGGGACAAACGCGATGTGCCGTCGCGTTCGCTGTCCGGCGGCATGAAGCGTCGTCTGATGATCGCCCGGGCGCTGGTGCATGAACCGCGTCTGCTGATACTCGATGAACCGACCGCCGGGGTGGATATCGAGCTGCGCCGTTCGATGTGGACGTTCCTCACCGAACTGAACCAGAAAGGCATCACCATCATCCTCACCACCCACTACCTGGAAGAGGCTGAGCAGCTGTGCCGCAACATCGGCATCATCGACCACGGCACCATCGTCGAGAACACCAGCATGCGTCAGCTGCTAGGCCAACTGCATGTGGAAACCTTCCTGCTGGACCTGAAGAACGGCCTGAGTGCCGCGCCGCAACTGGCGGGTTATCCGGCACGTCTGCTGGATGGCCATACCCTGGAAGTCCAGGTCGACAAGTCCATGGGCATCACCGCGTTGTTCGGCCAACTGGCCCTGCAGAACATCGAAGTACTGAGCCTGCGCAATAAAACCAATCGCCTTGAGGAGCTGTTCGTGTCCCTGGTGGAGAAAAATCTGTCGAAGGTGGCGGTATGAGTTCCGAACTGCGCCCCAACCTCGTTGCCCTCAATACCATCGTTTACCGCGAAGTCAGACGCTTCACCCGGATCTGGCCGCAGACCCTGCTGCCGCCGGCGATTACCATGGTTTTGTACTTCGTGATCTTCGGCAACCTGATCGGCCGGCAGATCGGCGACATGGGTGGCTTCACCTACATGGAGTACATCGTGCCGGGTCTGATCATGATGTCGGTGATCACCAACTCCTACGGCAACGTGGTGTCGAGTTTCTTCGGCAGCAAGTTCCAGCGCTCCATCGAAGAACTGATGGTGTCGCCGGTTTCGCCGCACACGATCCTGATCGGTTACACCATTGGTGGCGTCCTGCGCGGCCTGATGGTGGGTGTGATCGTGACGATCCTGTCGCTGTTCTTCACCCATTTGCAGGTACACCATCTCGGTGTGACGGTGCTGGTGGTGGTGCTGACGGCAACGATCTTCTCGCTGCTGGGCTTCATCAACGCGGTGTTTGCGCGCAACTTCGATGACATCTCGATCATCCCGACCTTCGTGCTGACCCCGCTGACCTACCTTGGTGGCGTGTTCTATTCGATCACCTTGCTGCCGCCGTTCTGGCAGACCGTGTCGCTGGCCAACCCGGTGCTGCACATGGTCAACGCCTTCCGTTACGGCATCCTCGGTGTGTCGGACATTCGCATCGGCATCGCGATCACCTTCATGCTGGTGGCGACCGTGGTGTTGTATATCGGTTGTTCGCGGTTGCTGGTGAGCGGGCGCGGCATGCGCACCTGATCCCTTCGATGCTGCAATGAAAAACGGCCTCCCACAGTGGAGGCCGTTTTGCATTCACGCCTGACGTCTTTTCTTGCGCCGCGCCCATTGCCGGGCCACCCACCAGCGCCAGTACATCATCACCAGACAATAGGCGAGGGCGCCCAGTGCCAGCCCGACCACCACCGAACCCAGCAGGAACGGTTGCCACAAGGTCGAGAGTTCGCCGCTGATCCATTCCCAGGTCAATTCGTCGGGGAGCGTGCGGGCGGGCACATCCATCAGCCAGGCCCCGGCCTGATACGTGCAGAAGAACACCGCCGGCATGGTGATCGGATTGGTCAGCCAGACCAGACTCACGGCAATCGGCATGTTGCCGCGCACCATGATCGCGAGGACAGCGGCCACCAGCATTTGCGCGGGAATCGGCAGGAACGCGGCGAACAGGCCAACGGCCATGGCGCGGGCCACCGAGTGTCGGTTGAGGTGCCAGAGGTTCGGGTCATGCAGCAACGTGCCGAGAAAGCGTAAGGATTTGTGTTCCCTGATGCTCGTCGGGTCGGGCATGTAACGTTTGAATAAGCGCCGGGGCATAAGGCTTCTCGGTCGGTTAAGGCGGCAAGTATGTCTGGATTCTACGAACCGCCCATTCAGACTTTGTGACAATTGATAACGACGGTCGTGCCCCGCAACCGCTATGCCTGAAGGTGGGACTCTCAAGGACGGGCTTATGCGCACAGGGATGATGGCGCTGGCGGTCGGTCTGCTGGCTCCGGTTTTTTTGCCGGCCTTGCCGCCGGTCGGGTTATTGCTGGTGTTGCCGTGGGTGGCGCTGATGCTGCTGCCGTTTCGCAGCCATCCACTGGCGTTTTTACTGCTTGGATTCGCATGGGCGAGCTTCAACGCGCAGATGGCGCTGAATGATCGACTGCCTTCCCGGCTGGATGGCGAAACGCGCTGGGTGGAAGGGCGGGTCGTCGGCTTGCCGCAGAATGCCGAGGGCGTTGTGCGCTTCGAACTGGCCGATGCGCGCTCGCGACACGAGACACTGCCGTCGCTGATGCGTCTGGCCTGGTACGCCGGGCCTGAGGTCAGCAGTGGCGAACGCTGGCGACTGGCGGTCAAGCTCAAGCGCCCCGGTGGCCTGCTCAATCCGGATGCGTTTGATTACGAAGCCTGGCTGCTGGCGCAGCGCATCGGCGCCACCGGGACGGTGAAGGATGGCGAGCGCCTGGCGCCGGCACAGTGGGCCTGGCGCGACAGCATTCGCCAGCGCCTGCTTGCAGTGGATGCCCAGGGACGTAACGGCGCCCTGGCTGCGCTGGTTCTCGGCGATGGCTCGGGACTCAGTCGCGAGGATTGGCAGACCTTGCAGGACACCGGCACCGTGCACTTACTGGTGATTTCCGGCCAGCACATCGGGCTGTTGGCGGCGTTGATGTATGCGCTGGTCGCCGGGCTGGCGCGGGTCGGGATCTGGCCGTTGCGTTGGCCCTGGCTGCCCTGGGCGTGCGGTCTGGCGTTCACGGCTGCGCTGGGTTACGGCCTGCTGGCCGGATTCGACGTGCCGGTGCGGCGGGCCTGCGTAATGGTTGCGCTGGTGCTGCTGTGGCGATTGCGATTTCGCCATCTCGGTGCCTGGTGGCCTTTGTTGCTGGCCTTCAACGGCGTGTTGTTGATGGATCCGCTGGCGAGCCTGCGTCCGGGGTTGTGGCTGTCCTTTATCGCGGTCGCCGTGCTGATCTTCACCTTCGGCGGCCGTCTGGGGCCGTGGCGCTGGTGGCAGACCTGGACACGCGCGCAGTGGCTGATCGCGATCGGCTTGTGCCCGGTGCTGGTGGCGCTGAGCCTGCCGATCAGTCTCAGCGGGCCACTGGCCAATCTGCTCGCGGTGCCGTGGGTCAGTTTCGCGGTGCTGCCGCCGGCGTTGCTGGGCACATTGCTGCTGCCAATTCCCTATGTCGGGGAAGGCCTGCTGTGGCTGGCCGGCGGACTGATCGATGGATTGTTCAGGGCGCTGGCCCTGATTGCCGGTCGTTGGCCAGCGTGGGTGCCGACGACGATGGAGTGGTGGGTCTGGGCGCTGGGAGGTCTTGGTGCCCTGTTGTTATTGCTGCCCCGAGGCGTTCCCTTGCGTCCTTTGGGCTGGCCATTGCTGCTGGTGCTGGCATTTCCGCCCCGGGAACGTCTGGCCGAAGGCGTGGCCGATGTCTGGCAACTGGATGTCGGCCAGGGCTTGGCGATTCTGATCCGCACCCGGCATCACACCTTGCTGTACGACAGCGGCCCGCGTTTCGGCGATTTCGACCTCGGCGAGCGAGTGGTGCTGCCGGCATTGCGCAAACTGGGGGTGGAGCACCTCGATCTGATGCTGCTCAGCCATGCCGATGCCGATCACGCGGGTGGCGCACTCGCGGTGGCGAAAGGATTGCCGGTCAGCCGGGTCATCAGCGGCGATCCGCCGGGGTTGCCCGAGGCACTGAACGCCGAGGCCTGTGAAAGCGGCCGGCAATGGCAGTGGGACGGCGTTGCCTTTCATCTATGGCAGTGGGCCGACGCCCATGACAGCAACCAGCGCTCCTGCGTGTTGCAGATCGAAGCCAACGGCGAGCGGTTGCTGCTGACCGGCGATATCGACAGCGCCGCCGAACGGGATCTGCTCAACAGCGCGCTGGCAGTTCATACCCAATGGCTGCAAGCCCCGCATCACGGCAGTCGCAGTTCCTCATCGATGGCCTTGCTCAAGGCATTGCATCCGCAGGCCGTGCTGATTTCCCGAGGGCAGGGCAATTCGTTCGGCCATCCGCACCCGACGGTCATTGCCCGCTACCGCAAACAGGGCATACACATCCATGACAGCGCCGAGCAGGGCGCCATTCATCTGCAACTGGGGCGGTTTCAGCCGGCCCGGTCGATGCGTCAACAACGCCGGTTCTGGCGCGACCCGCCGTTGCCGGGGGCGGAGTACCGTTGAGCACGGTCGTCGGGGCGACGGGTCTTTATCGCGAACCGGTATGGTAAAGTGGCGCACTTTTTCGAGGGGGCTGTCACTGTGTGGGAATTGGTCAAATCCGGCGGCTGGATGATGTTGCCGATCATTCTGAGTTCCATCGCCGCCATGGCGATCGTCGCCGAGCGCCTGTGGACCCTGCGCGCCAGTCGCGTCACCCCTGAGCATCTGCTGGGTCAGGTCTGGGTCTGGATCAAGGACAAGCAGCTCAACAAGGAAAAACTCAAGGAATTGCGCGCCAACTCGCCGCTGGGTGAAATCCTCGCCGCGGGGCTGGCCAACTCCAAGCATGGTCGCGAGATCATGAAAGAGTGCATCGAAGAGGCCGCCGCCCGGGTCATCCACGAGCTGGAACGCTACGTCAACGCGCTGGGCACCATCGCCGCCATGTCGCCGTTGCTCGGTCTGCTGGGTACGGTGCTGGGCATGATCGACATCTTCAGTGCCTTCACCGGTTCCGGCATGACCACCAACGCTTCGGTGCTGGCCGGCGGTATTTCCAAGGCGCTGATCACCACCGCTGCGGGCCTGATGGTCGGTATTCCGGCGGTGTTCTTCCACCGTTTCCTGCAACGCCGCATCGATGAACTGGTGGTGGGCATGGAACAGGAAGCGATCAAACTGGTGGAAGTGGTGCAGGGCGACCGTGACGTCGATCTGGCCGGGGAAAAAGCGTGAAATTCCGTCGCAAGCCCCGGGAAACCATCGACATCAACCTCGCGTCGCTGATCGACGTGGTGTTCATCCTGTTGCTGTTTTTCGTCGTGACCACCACCTTCACCCGCGAAACCCAGCTGCGCGTCGACCTGCCGGAAGCGGTCAGCGGCTCGCCGGCCGAGGATCAGCAGGTCAAGCAACTGGACGTGGCCATCAGCGCCGAAGGCGTGTTCTCGGTGAACAACAAGATTCTGCCGAAGAACGATCTGGCAACCCTGATGGAAGCCATGCAGAAAGAAGCCAACGGCGACACCAACATGCCGTTGTCGATCAGTGCTGACGGCAAGACTCAGCACCAATCCGTGATCACCGCCATGGACGCGGCCGGCAAGCTCGGTTTCAGCCATCTGCGCATGACCACGGTCGAGGCGGCGCCCAAATCCTGATGGCCATGTCCGATCGTCTGCTCGCCGCGTGGTATCAGGGTCACCCGGCCCTGACGCTGTTGCGGCCGCTGGAGTGGCTGTACCGCCGCGTCGTGGCCGGCAAGCGTCAGCGTTTTCTCGACGGCGAGGGTGAGATCTATCAATCCCCGGTGCCGGTGATCGTGGTTGGCAATATCACCGTTGGCGGCACCGGCAAGACGCCGATGATCCTGTGGCTGATCGAGCACTGCCGACGCCACGGGCTGCGTGTCGGCGTGGTCAGCCGTGGCTACGGTGCCAAACCGGCGCAACTGCCGTGGCGGGTCGAAGCTGACCAGACTGCCGACATCGCCGGCGACGAACCTTTGCTGATCGTGCAGCGCACCGGCGTACCGCTGATGATCGATCCCGATCGCAGCGCCGCCGTCAGAGCCCTGCTGGACAGCGATCCGCTGGACCTGATCCTGTCCGATGACGGCATGCAGCATTACCGCCTCGCGCGGGATCTGGAACTGGTGCTGATCGACGCCGCCCGTGGCCTTGGCAACCAGCGCTGCCTGCCCGCCGGCCCCCTGCGCGAACCGGCCGAACGCCTGCAAAGCGTTGACGGGGTGCTGTTCAACGGCGCCCTTGAGGATCGCGACGGCGGTTTCGCTTTCCACCTCAAGCCGTCGGCGCTGGTCAATCTGCGCAGCGGCGAACGCCAGTCGCTCGATCATTTCCCGCCCTGTCAGGCCGTACACGCAGTGGCCGGGATCGGCAACCCGCAACGTTTCTTCATTACCCTCGAAGCGCTAGACTGGCGGCCTGTGCCCCACGCGTTTGCCGATCACGCCGAATACAGCGTGCAGGCCTTGAGTTTCACGCCGTCATTGCCAGTGGTGATGACTGAGAAGGACGCGGTGAAGTGCCGCGCCTTCGCTGCCGACGACTGGTGGTACCTGGCGGTCGATGCCGTGCCGTCGCCGGCCTTCGTGGCCTGGTTCGACACGCAGTTGATGCGCCTGTTGCCGGATCGTCTTTTGCCTTAATCCGTTTTTATCCAGGGAATGTTCATGGACACCAAATTGCTCGACATCCTCGCCTGCCCGATCTGCAAAGGCCCGCTCAAGCTCAGCGCCGACAAGACCGAACTGATCAGCAAGGGCGCCGGCCTGGCGTACCCGATCCGCGACGGCATCCCGGTGATGCTGGAAAGCGAAGCCCGCACCCTGACCACCGACGAGCGTCTGGATAAATGACCACCGCCTTCACCGTTGTCATCCCGTCGCGTTACGCCTCGACCCGTCTGCCGGGCAAGCCGCTGCTGGATATCGCCGGCAAGCCGATGATCCAGCACGTCTGGGAACAGGCGAGCAAAAGCAGCGCCAGCCGTGTGGTCGTGGCGACCGACGATGCGCGCATTGTCGAGGCCTGCAAGGCTTTCGGCGCCGAAGTGGTGCTGACCCGTGAAGATCACAACTCCGGCACTGACCGTCTGGCTGAAGTGGCTGCGAAGCTGGGTCTGGAGCCGGATGCCATCGTGGTCAACGTACAGGGTGATGAACCGCTGATCCCGCCGAGTGTGATCGATCAGGTCGCCGCCAACCTCGCGGCCCACACCGAGGCGCGCATGGCCACCCTGGCCGAGCCGATCGAGGACGTGGAAACCCTGTTCAACCCGAACGTGGTCAAGGTTGTCAGCGATCTCAACGGTCTGGCGCTGACCTTCAGTCGCGCGACCCTGCCATGGGCCCGCGATGCGTTCGCCAAGAGCCGCGATGTTTTGCCGGAAGGCGTGCCGTATCGTCGTCACATCGGCATTTATGCCTACCGCGCAGGCTTCCTTCAGGACTTCGTGAGCTGGGGCCCGTGCTGGCTGGAAAACACCGAATCCCTCGAACAGCTGCGTGCCCTGTGGCACGGCGTGCGGATTCACGTGGCTGACGCGTTGATCGCGCCGCCGACCGGGGTCGACACCGCCGAAGACCTCGAGCGCGTCCGTCGCCTGCTGGAGGCCTGATGCGCGTTCTGTTCGTGTGCCTGGGCAACATCTGCCGTTCGCCCACTGCCGAAGGCGTGTTGCGCCACAAGTTGCGTGAAGCGGGGCTGGCGGATCAGGTCGAAGTGGCCTCCGCCGGTACCGGCGACTGGCACGTCGGCAATCCGCCGGACAAACGCAGTCAGGCCGCGGCCAAACTGCGCGGTTATGACCTGTCGGCGCAACGCGCTCAGCAGGTCAGCCGCGCCGATTTCGCCAGCTACGACCTGATCCTCGCCATGGACAACAGCAACCTGCGCAACCTCAAGGCCTTGCAACCGTCCACCGGCAAGGCCGAACTCGACTTGTTCCTGCGCCGCTATGCAGGCGTGGTCGACGAAGTGCCGGATCCGTATTACGACGGCGATCAGGGCTTCGAGCAGGTGCTGGATCTGATCGAGCGTGCCTGCGATCAGCTGTTGATCGAAGTGAAGGGGCGGTTATGAGTTTGCAGGTGCAACCGCAGGTTTCCCTGAAACCCTTCAATACCTTCGGCGTCGACGTTCGCGCGCAGCTGTTTGCCGAAGCCCACAGTGACGCCGATGTGCGCGAAGCCCTGGCTTACGCGACTTCCCACGACGTGCCGTTGCTGGTGATCGGCGGCGGCAGCAATCTGTTGCTCACGGCGGACATCCCGGCGCTGGTGCTGCGCATGGCAAGCCGTGGCATTCGCGTCATCAGCGACGACGGCAACCGCGTGGTGATCGAGGCCGAAGCCGGCGAGCCGTGGCACCCGTTCGTGCAGCACACGCTGGCGCAGGGTTTTTCCGGGCTGGAGAATCTCAGTCTGATCCCCGGCACCGTCGGCGCCGCGCCGATGCAGAACATCGGCGCCTACGGGGTCGAGATCAAGGATGTGTTCGCCGGCCTGACGGCGCTGGATCGCCAGACCGGCGAGCTGCGCGACTTCAGTCTGGAAGAGTGCAACTTCGCCTACCGCGACAGCGTGTTCAAGCAGCAGCCGGGTCGTTGGCTGATCCTGCGGGTGCGCTTCGCACTGGATCGAGTCGCGCATCTGCACCTGGAATACGGCCCGGTGCGTCAGCGCCTGACCGAGCAGGGCATCGAGCAACCGACGCCGACAGACGTCAGTCGAGCGATTTGCAGCATCCGCAGCGAGAAACTGCCGGATCCGGCGGTGCTCGGCAATGCCGGCAGCTTCTTCAAGAACCCGCTGGTGTCGGCGGCCGTGGTCGCACAGATCAAGGCGCAGCACCCGGATCTGGTGGCCTACGCGCAACCGGACGGGCAGATGAAACTGGCGGCCGGCTGGTTGATCGAGCGTGCCGGCTGGAAAGGTTTCCGTGAGGCCGATGCCGGCGTGCATAAATTGCAGGCGCTGGTGCTGGTCAACTACGGCACGGCGACCGGGCTGCAATTGCTCGATCTGGCCCAGCGCATCCAGAAAGACATTTCAGAACGTTTCAATGTCGAGCTGGAAATGGAGCCCAATCGCTATTGAGGCTACGCTTTCAAGGCTGAACCCAAAGCCCTGCACTATTTAAAAAGTGCAGGGCTTTTTTGTTAATCGCGGGTTAACGTAGCCAGCTAACGATACCAGTCATTTGCTCCACCAAAGGCCCGGTGCAGACGTTCCCGTCGGCACAAGAGAGCCTGATTAGCCTGAGCCGATCTGCGCGAACCACCACCGTCCCTGCGGTGGCAGATGGCTCGACCCCATAACCTCCATGAATATGCGGGCGTGCCCATGATTACCCTGAAACTCAATGGTCAAGACCATCCACTCGATGTCACCGAGGACATGCCGCTGTTGTGGGCGATCCGTGACGTCGCCGGTTACAACGGCACCAAGTTCGGCTGCGGCATGGGCCTGTGCGGAGCGTGCACCATTCATATCGACGGCGCGCCGGCGCGCAGTTGCATCACCCCGATCGGTTCGGTGGTCGGGCAGAACGTGACCACCATCGACAACCTGCATGCCGATCCGGTCGGTCAGATCGTTCAGCAAGCCTGGCTCGACACGGCTGTGGCCCAATGCGGTTACTGCCAGGGCGGCCAGATCATGTCCGCCACCGCGCTGCTCAAGACCAATCCGAACCCGAGCGATGAGCAGATTGAAGAGGCGATGGTCGGCAACATCTGCCGCTGCGGCACCTACAACCGGATCAAGACTGCGATCCGTCAGGCCTCCACTCACCTGAAGGAGGCCAAGGCATGAGCCGTCTACCGAACGATTTCGCCCTGAGCAACCTGAGTCGCCGGGGCTTCCTCAAGGGCGTCGGCGCCACCGGCGCGTTGGTGCTGGCGGCGAGTTGGGGCTGGCAGGATGCGCTGGCCGAAGACAAACCGAAGCAGTTCGGCGCCGACGGCATGCCCAACGGCTGGATCGACGATCCGAAGGTCTACGTCAGTATTGCCGCTGACGGCACGGTGACCGTGGTCTGCAACCGTTCGGAAATGGGCCAGGGCGTGCGCACCAGCCTGACCATGGTGGTCGCCGATGAACTGGAAGCCGACTGGGCGCACGTCAAGGTTCAGCAGGCGCCGGGTGATGAAGTGCGCTTCGGCAACCAGGACACCGATGGCTCGCGCAGCATGCGTCACTGGTACGAACCGATGCGCCGTTGCGGCGCTGCCGCGCGGACCATGCTGGAGCAGGCCGCCGCTGCGCAGTGGAAGGTGCCGGTCGGCGAATGCCGCGCGCAACTGCATAAAGTCATTCACACGCCGTCCGGGCGCGAGCTGGGTTACGGTGAGCTGGCCGCTGCGGCCAGTGCGTTGACGGTGCCGGCCCGTGACAGCCTGCGGCTCAAGCAGCCGTCGGAATTCCGCTACATCGGCAAGGAAGGCACCAAGGCCATCGACGGAGCCGACATCGTCAATGGCCGCGCGGTGTACGGCGCCGACGTGCATTTCGACGGCATGCTGTTCGCGGTCATTGCGCGTCCGGCGGTGTACGGCGGCAAGGTCAAGTCGGTCGACGACAGCGCCGCGCTGAAAGTGCCGGGCGTGCTGAAAGTCATCCAGATCGAACCCCGGCCATTGCCTTCGGAATTCCAGCCCTTGGGTGGCGTGGCCGTGGTGGCCAGCAACACCTGGGCGGCATTGAAGGGCCGTGAAGCGCTGAAGATCGAGTGGGACGATGGCCCGAACGCCACTTATGACTCGGTCGCCTATCGCAAGGAGATCGAAGCCGCTTCGCTGAAACCAGGTAAAGTGGTGCGCAACACCGGCGACATCGACAAGGCCATCGGCAGTGCAGCCAGCACGCTCGAAGCCTCTTATTATTTGCCGCATCTGGCGCAGGCGCCGATGGAGCCGATGGTCGCCATCGCCCGTTACAAGGATGGCACCTGCGAGGCGTGGGCACCGAGCCAGGCGCCACAGGTCACCCGCGAGCGCATCGCCGAACGCCTGGGGCTGCCGTTCGATAACGTCACCTTCAATGTCACGCTGTTGGGCGGCGGTTTCGGCCGCAAGTCCAAACCGGACTTCGTCGTTGAGGCTGCCGTGCTCGCCAAGGAATTTCCTGGCAAAGCAGTGCGCGTGCAATGGACCCGGGAAGACGACATCCACAACTCGTATTTCCACACCGTGTCTGCCGAATACCTCAAGGCTGGCGTCGGCAAGGACGGCTTGCCTTCCGCCTGGCTGCACCGCACGGTGGCGCCGAGCATCACCGCGCTGTTCGCGCCGGGCATGAATCACGAAGCCGCGTTCGAGCTGGGCATGGGCTTTACCAACATGGCCTACGCGATTCCCAACGTGCGCCTGGAAAACCCTGAAGCCACGGTGCATACGCGGGTCGGCTGGTATCGCTCGGTGTCGAACATTCCCCATGGTTTCGCGATCCAGAGTTTCGTCGACGAACTGGCGCACAAGGCCAAGGAAGATCCGCTCAAGTACCAGATCAAGTTGCTCGGCCCGGATCGGCAGATCGACCCGCGCACGCTCAGTGAAGAATGGAACTACGGCGAATCTCCCGAGCGTTATCCGATCGACACCGGGCGCATGCGCACCGTGCTGGAAACGGCAGCCAAGGCAGCAGGTTGGGGGCGTCAATTGCCCAAGGGCCGTGGCCTCGGATTGGCCGTGCATTACAGCTTCGTCACTTATGTGGCGGCGGTGATCGAAGTCGAGGTCAAGGATGACGGCACGCTGATCGTGCACAAGGCCGATATCGCCGTGGATTGCGGCCCGCAGATCAACCCCGAGCGGATCCGTTCGCAGTTCGAAGGCGCCTGTGTGATGGGCCTGGGCAACGCCGTGTGGGGTGAAATCAGCTTCAAGGACGGCAAGGTGCAGCAGGACAACTTCCATATGTATGAAGTGGCGCGTATGTCGCTGGCGCCGAAGGAAGTCGCGGTGCATCTGGTGACGCCGCCGGGTGAGGTGCCATTGGGTGGTGTCGGCGAGCCCGGCGTGCCGCCGATTGCACCGGCGCTGTGCAACGCGATCTTCGCCGCTACCGGCCAGCGCATCCGTAACCTGCCGGTGCGTTACCAGTTGCAGGGCTGGCAAAAGGCGCAAGCGTGATGGACAGCGCCGATCTCAATGTCCTGCGCAGCGTGCTCGAATGGCGCCGCGCCGGGCAGCGGGTAGTGTTGTTTTCGGTGGTGCAGACCTGGGGCACCGCACCCCGGGCGCCCGGCGCGATGCTGGCGTTACGTGAGGATGGGGTGGTGATCGGCTCGGTGTCCGGCGGTTGCGTCGAGGACGATCTGATCGCCCGGCTGCACGATGGGCGGATTCCCGCCAACGGGCCGCCGGTGCAGTTGATCACCTATGGCGTCACGCAGGAAGAAGCCGCGCGCTTCGGCCTGCCTTGCGGCGGCACTCTGCGCCTGACCGAGGAGCGGGTCGGCGATCCGGCATGGGTCGCCGAGTTGCTGGATCGCTGCGAGGCCCATGAAATCGTCGCGCGCGAGCTGAACATCGGCACTGGCGAGGTGGTGTTGCGACCCGCTGGCAAGACTGACACCTTGAGCTTCGACGGCCAGACCCTGCGTGCCATTTACGGCCCGCGCTGGCGCCTGCTGTTGATTGGCGCCGGGCAGTTGTCGCGGTATGTGGCCGAGATGGCGCGGCTGCTGGATTTCGAAGTGCTGATCTGTGATCCGCGCACCGAATTCGTCTATGGCTGGGAAGAGCAGCATGGGCGCTTTGTCCCCGGCATGCCGGACGAGGCGGTGCTGAATATCCAGACCGATGAGCGCACGGCGATTGTCGCGCTGACTCACGATCCACGTCTGGACGACATGGCGCTGCTTACGGCGCTCGACTCCAAAGCGTTCTACGTCGGTGCACTCGGCTCTCGGGTCAACAGCATCAAGCGTCGGGAAAATCTCGCTGAGCTAGGCTTGTCAGAAGCGGCCATCGCCCGTTTGCACGGGCCGATCGGTTTGCATATCGGCAGCCATTCCCCGGCGGAAATCGCCTTATCGCTGTTGGCGGAAATCGTCGCGATCAAGAATGGTGTCGAGCTCAAGCAGAAGAAAACAGTGGAGAGTGTATGAGCCGATCCATCGGAGTGATTGTGCTGGCGGCGGGCGAGGGCAGCCGCTTTCGCGAGGTGGCGGGTGCCGACAAAGACAAGCTGCTGGCCGATTGCACCGGGCGCGATGGCGCGGTGCATTCGGTGATCGAGCAGGTGTTGGTGAATCTGCCGGCGAGTCTCGACCAGCGAGTGCTGGTGACGACCGAGGCGCGACCGCAGGCGATGCGCATGGCGCAGGCTTACGGGTGTGACATTGTCTCGATCGAGTCCACGGGGATGGGCGACAGCATCGCGGCCGGTGTGGCGGCTTGCCCGGATGCCGATGGCTGGCTGATTGTGCTGGGGGATATGCCGTTCATCCTGCCCTCGAGCATTGAGCGGGTCGTGGCGGCGATTGCCGAGGATGCGGTCAGCGTACCGACGTTGAACGGTGACTATGGGCATCCAGTCGGGTTTGGTCGATCGTTCGCAGCGGGACTGATGGCTTTGTCCGGTGACCGGGGCGCGCGGCCGTTGTTCGCCCAAGGTCGGGTGATTGAAGTCGCGGTGGATGATCCGGGTGTGTTGTGGGATATCGATGTGCCGGATGCGCTGGTTTTCCCGCCATCCTGATAAAACCTTGAGATATAAAAAAGCCCCGCCTGGATCACCAGGCGGGGCTTTTTATTGGCTTTTGGAATCAGACGAGAGGTTTAGGCTCGTGTTCTTTTTCCTGGGCCTCTTCGTGTTGCTCGACCGCTTCCTGAACGGAGCGTGGTGCTTCGGCAATCACGGCCTCAACGGCAACTTCTTCAGCGACCGGGGCAGGAGCTGCCTCGACCACTTCGGCAGCTGGAGCAGCTGCGGCGGCCAGTTCGGCCTCCTTCTGCAGACGCTCTTCTTCACGCTTGCGACGACGCACTTCACGCGGGTCGTTTGGTGCGCGGCCGCTTGGGGTCAGGGCGCTGACCGGAGCTGCTTCAACCACTGGCGCTGGTGCTTCGGCTACTACTGGCGCTTCAACCACAGGGGCTTCAACGACCGGTGCCGGTTCAGCAACAATTACTGGCTCGGCAGCCTTGGCTTCTTCAACGACAGGCGCTTCAACCACTGGCGCTGGTGTTTCAGCGACAGCCGGCTCGGCGACCCAGTTGAATGCGGTCTGTTCTTCGCGAACTTCACGCACGGTTTCGGTCACGGTTTCAGCGACGGTTTCGACAACCGACTCTTCAACTACGGCTGGTGCTTCGAAGGTCACCGCTGGTTCGGCAGCCACTTCAACCTGAGGCTGAGCTTCGCGAACCGGAGCCACTTCGACTTCCGGAGCAGCAACTGCTTCTACCGGAGTGGTTGCTTCAACAACCGGTGCTTCAACTGGAGCAGTTTCCAGGGTCGCAGCGGTGGCGCGTTCAGCTTGCTCGTGGGCCTGAGCTTCGGCTGGAGCGCTGATCACGGTGCTGGCAACAGCAGCGGTAACAGCCAGACCAGCGGCCAGATCGGCAGTGCTTGGCGCTTGATCGTTTTCGCCGGACTCGGATTCTTCCGAACCTTCGATCACGTTGCCGTTGGCATCACGCTGACGCTCGCGACGGTTGCTGCGACGACGCTGACCACGGGAGCGGCGGCGTGGACGATCGCCTTCGGCGTTCTCCGAACCGTCTTCCGGCAGTTGCTCTTCGTTGGTGGTGATTTCTTCTTCAGCGACGGCAGCAGCGGCCTGTTCGGCACGCGGTTGACGCTCTTCACGCGGAGGACGTGGCGCACGTTCTTCACGCGGCTGACGGGCCGGACGCTCTTCAGCGGTGGCGGCAGCGGCAACGGCCGGAGCGGCATCCAGAGGCTCGCGCAGTTCACGTACGCGTTCTTCACGCTCGCCACGTGGCTTGCGATCTTCACGTGGGGCACGTGGTGCACGTTCTTCACGAGGGGCGCGCGGTGCGCGTTCTTCGCGGGCTACCGGTGCTTCGTCACGGGATTCGCGTGGCTCGCGGACTTCACGTGGTTCGCGCGGTTGACGCTCTTCACGCGGCTCACGTGGGGCGCGCTCTTCACGCGGTGCACGTTCTTCGCGCGGCTTGCGTTCTTCATCGCGGCGACCGTTACGGTTGCGGCTCTGCTGACGACCGTTGCGACGCTCTTCGTTGCGGGCCGGACGCTCGGCGGCTGGTTTTTCAACCACAACCGGAGCAACTGGCTCCTCCTTGGTGGCGAACAGGCTGACCAGCGACTTCACCAGGCCTTTGAACAGGCTTGGCTCTGGCGCGGCAACCGGAGCAGGTGCCGGGGCTGGAGCGGCGACTTCGGTCGGAACCGGAGCGTTGGCGCGGGCCGGAGCGGTCTTGACGGCTGCTTCCTGGCGAACCAGGGTGCGGGTCGCGGCGGCTGGCTGGACGTCTTCGACATCGGCGGCAGCGGCAGCGATTTCGTAGCTGGACTGGTTGGTCGCGGCTTCCGGGCTGTCGTCACGCAGACGCTGAACTTCGAAATGCGGGGTTTCGAGGTGATCGTTCGGCAGGATGACGATGCGGGCGCGGGTGCGCAGTTCGATCTTGGTGATCGAGTTGCGTTTTTCGTTGAGCAGGAACGCGGCCACCGGGATCGGCACTTGAGCGCGAACTTCGGCGGTGCGGTCTTTCAGGGCTTCTTCTTCGATCAGGCGCAGGATTGCCAGGGACAGCGATTCGACGTCACGGATGATGCCGGTGCCGCTGCAGCGCGGGCAGACGATGCCGCTGCTTTCGCCGAGCGAAGGACGCAGGCGCTGACGGGACATTTCCAGCAGGCCGAAGCGCGAGATGCGGCCGATCTGCACGCGGGCGCGGTCGGCTTCCAGGCATTCGCGGACTTTCTCTTCCACGGCGCGCTGGTTCTTGGCAGGGGTCATGTCGATGAAGTCGATGACGATCAGGCCGCCGATGTCGCGCAGGCGCAACTGACGGGCGATTTCTTCAGCCGCTTCAAGGTTGGTCTGCAGGGCGGTTTCTTCGATGTCGCTGCCTTTGGTGGCGCGCGCCGAGTTGATGTCGATGGACACCAGGGCTTCGGTCGGATCGATGACGATGGAGCCGCCGGACGGCAGTTCGACGACGCGCTGGAAAGCGGTCTCGATCTGGCTTTCGATCTGGAAACGGTTGAACAGCGGAACGCTGTCTTCGTACAGCTTGATCTTGCTGGCGTACTGCGGCATCACCTGGCGGATGAAGGTCAGGGCTTCGTCCTGGGCTTCAACGCTGTCGATCAGCACTTCGCCGATGTCCTGGCGCAGGTAATCGCGGATGGCGCGGATGATCACGTTGCTTTCCTGGTAGATCAGGAACGGCGCGGAACGATCCAGCGAAGCTTCTTTGATGGCGGTCCAGAGTTGCAGCAGGTAATCGAGGTCCCACTGCATTTCTTCGCTGCTGCGGCCAAGGCCTGCAGTGCGCACGATCAGCCCCATGTCGGCCGGAGCAACCAGACCGTTCAGCGCTTCACGCAGTTCGTTGCGCTCTTCGCCTTCGATGCGACGGGAGATACCGCCGGCACGCGGGTTGTTCGGCATCAGAACGAGGTAACGACCGGCCAGGCTGATGAAGGTGGTCAGGGCTGCGCCCTTGTTGCCACGTTCTTCTTTTTCGACCTGAACGATGACTTCCTGGCCTTCGCTCAGGACGTCCTTGATGTTGACGCGGCCTTCAGGGGCTTTCTTGAAGTATTCGCGGGAGATTTCTTTGAGGGGCAGGAAGCCGTGGCGCTCGGAGCCGAAATCGACAAAGGCAGCCTCAAGGCTTGGTTCGATGCGAGTGATGCGGCCTTTATAGATGTTGGCCTTTTTCTGCTCGCGTGCACCGGATTCGATGTCCAGGTCGTAGAGGCGCTGGCCATCTACCAGTGCAACACGCAACTCTTCGGGTTGAGTTGCGTTAATCAGCATTCTTTTCATGTAGTACCGTCGGTTTCCGGGCTGCCGGAAACGGCGTTCGGCACACACGACTTCTCACGGTCGGTGTCAGGTGCGTCGGGAGTGGTTGGCCATTCCCGTGTCCAGCGATGTCCGGCCAATTGGGCCGTTATCGCGACGTACGCGTCCTGCTTGCTGTGGCTACTTAAGCACTCAGTCAGGAGGAGGAATCAACCGGTGGCTGTGGACGAGATGAAGCGTCTTGATAAAACCTGTTGCTACACAGTCCAGCGGTTGTGCATCTCCACCCTACACGTATCCCTGATAATTCGGGTGCTGCCGCGCGCAGAATCCGCAGCGGGTTGGCATTTACCGTGAGCTCCGAAAGGGGAGGTCACGCATCATGGCTAATTCAGGCGGTGTTTCCGGAGTCTTCGCTCGGGGTCATCCGCGGCTGACTGCACTTTGTGAACTGGCCGTGAATATGGCTCGCGTGGCGAGTCAAAACTCTGCTTTGCGGCGTGATTCAGGCCTCATGTCACCTGCGCTTGTTACAGCTGCAAACTCCACCGTTACGTAGCAAAAGCCCCGTAGGACGGCCTCGCGTCCTGGTGAATTGCGTTGGTCAGGGCCGGTTTTTGACCGTGGTTCCGCTGTCCAGGCCGCTTTTGGCGGCGTTCGCGACTATAGCAGCAATGATTAAGTGCTTCAATTCCATAAAAAATTGTTATCATCGGCGCCATGACGACTACTGCCCCTTCGACTCCAGGCGTTCAACTGCTTGAGGTCTCGCCGGAATATGCCGGCCAACGAATCGACAATTTCCTCCTCGCCCGGCTCAAAGGCGTGCCCAAGACCTTGATTTACCGCATTTTGCGCAAAGGCGAAGTGCGTGTGAACAAAGGTCGGATCAAGCCCGAATACAAGCTGCAGGCCGGCGACATCGTGCGCGTGCCGCCCGTTCGCGTGCCCGAGCGCGACGAGCCGGTGCCTTTGGCCCAAGGCCTGTTGCAGCGCCTGGAAGCCTCGATTGTCTACGAAGACAAGGCCCTGATCGTGATCAACAAGCCCGCCGGCATTGCGGTTCACGGTGGCAGCGGCCTGAATTACGGCGTCATCGAAGCCTTTCGTCAGTTGCGCCCCGATGCCAAGGAACTCGAGCTGGTTCACCGTCTCGATCGCGACACCTCCGGCCTGCTGATGATCGCCAAGAAGCGCAGCATGTTGCGTCACTTGCATGCCGCGTTGCGCGGTGATGGTGTCGACAAGCGCTACATGGCGCTGGTTCGCGGCAACTGGGCGACCTCGATCAAGCAGGTCCGGGCGGCGCTCGGCAAGAGCAATCTGCGCTCCGGTGAGCGCATGGTCGAGGTCGATGAGGAGGAGGGCAAGGAGTCTGTGACCGTGTTCAAGGTCCTGCGTCGCTTTGGCGATTTTGCCACTCTGATCGAAGCCAAGCCGATCACCGGTCGTACGCACCAGATCCGCGTCCACACGTTGCACGCCGGGCACTGCATTGCCGGCGACACCAAATACGGCGATGACGGTTTCAGTAAGGAAATTCGTGATCTGGGCGGCAAGCGCCTGTTCCTGCACGCCTACATGCTGACCGTGCCGCTGCCCGATGGCGGTGAACTCAAGTTGCAGGCACCGGTCGATGAAATGTGGGCCAAGACTGTGGAGCGATTGAGTGCGCCCATCTGATTACAAGCTGCTGATTTTCGATTGGGATGGCACCCTGGCCGATTCCATTCATCGGATTGTCGAGGCAATGCACTCGGCGTCCGGGCGTTCAGGTTTCGAGTTGCGTGATGATTTTGCCGTCAAAGGCATCATCGGTCTGGGCTTGCCCGAGGCAATCCGTACGCTGTATCCCGAAATCAGCGATGCCGAAATGACCTTGTTCCGCGAGTATTACGCCGATCACTACATCGCTGCAGAAGCCGTGCCTTCGCCGTTGTTCGAAGGCGTAGTCGAGTCGATGGCGTCTTTTCGCGAGCAGGGCTATCACCTGGCTGTTGCGACCGGCAAGAATCGTCGCGGGCTGGATCGGGTGCTCAAGGCCAATGGCTGGGAAGATTATTTCGATATCACCCGCGCTGCCGATGAAACTGCAAGCAAACCGCACCCTCTGATGCTGGAGCAGATCCTTGCGCATTGCGGTGTGCGTGCCGAACAGGCGCTGATGGTCGGTGACTCGTCCTTCGATCTGCTGATGGCGCGCAATGCGGGGATGGATTCGGTGGCGGTCAGTTATGGCGCGCAATCGATCGAATCACTGCAGCAGTTCGAGCCGCGACTGTCGATCGACCATTTTTCCGAATTGCACGCCTGGCTGGGCAAGCAGGCTTAATACGTTTTTGCTGGGGTGGATGGCATGACCGACGAATGGAAAGCACCGGCCAAGGCAACTGCCGACGACGGTGATGCGAAAAGCTGGAAGCTGCTGGAAAAGACCCTGCTGGCCGGCGTGCAGGAACAGCGTCGGTCGCGACGCTGGGGCATCTTCTTCAAGTTGCTGACCTTTGTTTATCTGTTTGTTGCGCTGATCCTGTTCACGCCGTTGATGGACATGGAGAAGAGCGCTACGCGCAGCTCCAACTACACCGCGTTGATCGATGTCACCGGCATGATCGCCGACAAAGAGCCTGCCAGCGCCGACAATATCGTCGGCAGCCTGCGTGCAGCGTTCGAAGACAAGAAGGTCAAGGGCGTGATCCTGCGCATCAACAGCCCTGGCGGCAGTCCGGTGCAGTCGGGTTATGTGTATGACGAGATCAAGCGCCTGCGCGGCCTGCATCCCGATACCAAACTGTATGCGGTGATTTCCGATCTGGGTGCTTCCGGTGCCTATTACATCGCCAGTGCTGCTGATCAGATCTATGCCGACAAGGCCAGTCTGGTGGGTTCCATAGGTGTGACGGCGGCCGGTTACGGGTTTGTCGGCACCATGGAGAAGCTTGGCGTCGAGCGACGCACGTACACTTCTGGCGAGCACAAGGCGTTCCTCGATCCTTTCCAGCCGCAAAAGCCGGAAGAGACGGCGTTCTGGCAAAGTGTGCTGGATACCACGCACAAGCAGTTCATCAACAGCGTCAAGCAGGGGCGTGGCGATCGTCTGAAAGACAAGGATCATCCGGAGCTGTTCTCCGGGCTGGTCTGGTCTGGCGAACAGGCGCTGCCATTGGGGCTGATCGATGGTCTGGGCAATGCCAGTTCGGTGGCGCGTGATGTGATTGGCGAAAAGGAACTGGTGGACTTCACCGTTCAGGAATCGCCGTTCGACCGCTTCTCGAAGAAGCTCGGTGCCAGCGTTGCCGAGAAACTGGCAATGTGGATGGGTTTCAACGGCCCGTCGTTGCGCTGATCGAATGCTGCAAGAAAAACCGGCCTGAGGGCCGGTTTTTTGTGGGTCAGGGAATCTGTACGCCTTCGGCCAGCAGCATGTCGATCAGGCGAATCAGTGGCAGGCCGATCAGGCTGGTGGCGTCCGGGCCTTCGGTGGATTGAAACAGGCTCACGCCCAGCCCTTCGGCCTTGAAGCTGCCGGCGCAGTCGTAGGGCTGCTCGGCGTGCAGGTAGCGTTCGACGCGGGCCTGGTCCAGTACGCGCATGTGCACGGTGAAAGGCACGCAGTCGACCTGGCAGTGGCCCGTCTGGCTGTTGAGCAGGGCCAGGCCGGTGAGGAAGGTCACGCTGGCGCCGCTGGCGGCCATCAGTTGTTCGCGGGCGTTTTCGAAGGTGTGCGGCTTGCCGATGATGCGCTCGCCGAGTACCGCAACCTGATCGGAGCCGATGATCAAGTGAGCAGGGTGGCTGTCGGCCAGGACGCGGGCTTTCTGTTCGGCGAGGCGCTTGACCAGCTCGATTGCCGACTCGTCCGGGCGATGGCTTTCATCGATATCCGGCGAGCTGCAGACGAACGGCAGGCGCAGGCGGCTGAGCAATTCCCGACGATAGGTCGAGCTTGAAGCGAGTAATAAAGGCAGCATTCGCATCTCCAGAGGCAGGCGACAGATTCTAGCGGAGGCGCGCAAGTGACGGACAGGGCACAATTTCCTTTGACATGGGTGGGTGCATCCCTATAATGCTGCGCCTATGTTGAATGACCCGATTCCACCTCACGTTGACCCGCGCAAATTGGCTGACCGTGGCACCACCCTTCAAGGTGAACTGCTGCTGGCCGATTTGAAGAGACTCTGCGACCCGCTTTCCGACGATGTCGGTACGGTGCAGGCAAAATTCGTTTTTGAACGAGATGAACGTAAATCTGTGGTAATCCACAGCTTTATCGACACCGAAGTCAAAATGGTTTGCCAGCGTTGTCTTGAGCTGGTCACCCTGCCGATCCACAGCGAATGCAGTTACGCTGTAGTGAAGGAGGGTGCGAATACCCAGTCGTTGCCGAAAGGTTATGACGTGCTGGAACTGGGCGAAGATCCATTGGATCTGCAGTCACTGATCGAGGAGGAGCTTCTGCTCGCCTTGCCCATTGTGCCTGCTCATCATCCGGAAGAATGCCAGCAGCCGGCGGGAGCAGATGAGCCCGAACCGAGCGAGGACGAGGTAACGCGGTCCAACCCGTTCAGTGTATTGGCGCAGTTAAAGCGTGACCCAAACGTTTAGGAGTTAATCAATTATGGCTGTTCAGCAGAACAAAAAATCCCGCTCTGCCCGTGACATGCGCCGTTCGCACGACGCTCTCGAGGCTAGCACCCTGTCTGTAGAAAAAACCACTGGTGAAGTTCACCTGCGTCACCACGTATCGCCAGAAGGCGTATACCGTGGCCGTAAAGTGATCGACAAGGGCGCTGACGAGTAATCACTTGTCCGCTCAAGTCATCGCGATTGACGCAATGGGCGGGGACTTCGGTCCCCGCAGCATTGTTCAGGCCAGCCTTGCTTGCCTTTCTGCTACGCCCTCGCTGCACCTGACCCTCGTCGGTCAACCCTCCCTTCTTGAAGAACTGATCACCGGCCAATCGGCTGCCGATCGCGCGCGCCTGACGATTGTTCCCGCGTCCGAAGTCATCACCATGGACGAAAAACCTGCCCAGGCCCTGCGTGGCAAGCCGGACTCGTCGATGCGTGTCGCCCTCGAATTGCTGCGTGACGGCAAGGTTCAGGCCTGTGTCAGTGCCGGCAACACCGGTGCCTTGATGGCTCTGTCGCGATTTGTGCTCAAGACCCTGCCGGGGATTGATCGTCCCGCCATGGTCGCCGCGATTCCTACTCAGAAGGGCTACTGTCAGTTGCTCGATCTGGGCGCCAACGTCGATTGCAGCGCCGAGCATCTGTTGCAGTTCGCCGTGATGGGTTCCGTAGCGGCGCAAACCCTGGGCATTGCTCGCCCGCGTGTCGCGCTGCTAAATATCGGCACCGAAGACATCAAGGGCAATCAGCAGGTCAAGCTGGCTGCAACGCTGTTGCAGGCTGCCCGGGGCATCAATTACATCGGTTTCATCGAAGGCGACGGCTTGTATCGCGGCGAGGCGGACGTAGTGGTTTGCGACGGTTTCGTCGGCAATATCCTGCTCAAGTCCAGCGAAGGTCTGGCGACCATGATTGCCGCGCGCATCGAGGCCCTGTTCAAGAAAAACCTCGCCTCCCGCGCGGTCGGTGCACTGGCGCTGCCATTGATGAAGCGTCTGCAGGCTGATCTGGCGCCTGCGCGACACAATGGCGCAAGCTTCCTCGGATTGCAGGGCATTGTCGTGAAAAGTCACGGTTCGGCCGGGGTTCAGGGGTTTCAGAGTGCCATTCAGCGAGCGCTGATCGAGATTCAGGAGAATCTTCCCGAGCGCCTGCACGGCCGTCTGGAGGATTTGTTGTCTTAGGCGTTTTCGTCGGACAATGCTTAAATGTGACCGCCCGGTTCAAAGGGCCATCCAACTGTCAGTTTCTTGCGTCCCTCTAGCGGGATGCCATTTTTCCGACGACAAGATCATTAGGGGCTTGTTACATGTCTGCTTCCCTCGCATTCGTCTTTCCAGGACAGGGTTCGCAGTCCCTCGGCATGCTGGCCGAGCTGGGCGCGCAACATCCACTGATCCTCGAAACTTTCAAAGAAGCATCCGATGCTTTGGGCTATGACCTGTGGGCGCTGACCCAGCAGGGTCCGGAAGAGCTGCTCAATCAAACCGATAAAACCCAACCGGCCATTCTGACCGCTTCGATCGCCCTGTGGCGTCTGTGGCTGGCGGAAGGTGGTGCGCGTCCGGCCTTCGTTGCCGGGCACAGCCTGGGCGAATACAGCGCGCTGGTTGCTGCCGGCAGTCTGAGCCTGGCGGACGCGGTAAAGCTCGTCGAGCGCCGTGGCCAGTTGATGCAGGAAGCCGTTCCAGCCGGGCAGGGCGGCATGGCTGCCATCCTCGGTCTGGAAGATGCCGACGTTCTCGCTGCCTGTGCCGAAGCGGCCCAAGGCGAAGTGGTCAGCGCGGTGAACTTCAACTCCCCGGGCCAGGTGGTGATTGCCGGTGCCAAGGCTGCCGTTGAGCGCGCCATCGAAGGCTGCAAGGCCCGTGGCGCCAAGCGTGCCATGCCGCTGCCGGTCAGCGTGCCGTCGCACTGCGAGCTGATGCGTCCGGCTGCCGAGCGCTTCGCCGAGTCCATCGCTGCCATCGACTGGCAGGCACCGCAGATCCCTGTGGTGCAGAACGTCAGCGCCCAGGTGCCGGCGGATCTGGAAACCCTCAAGCGTGATCTGCTGGAGCAACTCTACAAGCCGGTACGCTGGGTCGAGTCCGTACAGACCCTGGCCGCCAAAGGCGCGACCAATCTGGTCGAGTGCGGCCCTGGCAAGGTGCTGGCCGGTCTGAACAAACGTTGCGCCGAAGGCGTTTCGACTTCCAACCTCAATACCCCAGACGCTTTCGCTGCTGCTCGCGCAGCGGCTGTCTGAATCAGGAGAAGCTTGCATGAGTCTGCAAGGTAAAGTTGCACTGGTCACCGGCGCAAGCCGTGGCATCGGCCAGGCTATCGCACTGGAACTGGGTCGTCAGGGCGCCATTGTTGTTGGCACCGCGACTTCCGCTTCGGGCGCCGAGCGTATTGCTGCGACCCTGAAGGAAAACGGCATTCAAGGCGCTGGTTTCGAACTGAATGTCACCAGCGACGAATCGGTTACCAAAGTGCTGGCGAGCATTCAGGAGCAGTTCGGTGCGCCGGTGGCGATTCTGGTCAACAATGCCGGCATCACCCGCGATAACCTGATGATGCGCATGAAAGACGACGAGTGGTACGACGTGATCGATACCAACCTGAACAGTCTGTATCGCCTGTCCAAGGGCGTTCTGCGCGGCATGACCAAGGCGCGTTGGGGCCGAATTATCAGTATTGGCTCGGTGGTGGGTGCCATGGGCAACGCTGGCCAAGTAAACTATGCAGCCGCCAAGGCCGGTCTGGAAGGTTTCAGCCGTGCCATGGCGCGTGAAGTCGGTTCGCGTTCGATTACGGTCAACTCGGTAACCCCAGGGTTCATCGACACCGATATGACTCGCGAGCTGCCTGAAGCACAGCGTGAAGCCTTGCAGACGCAGATTCCGCTGGGCCGTCTGGGACAAGCTCAAGAGATCGCGTCCGTGGTCGCTTTTCTTGCATCCGACGGTGCGGCATACGTGACCGGGGCTACAATCCCGGTTAACGGCGGGATGTACATGTAATTCAAATGTGACGGATTGCTTCAAAAAAATGTCATACGAGCTGTCTAAAATCCGTTATAAAGCTGCAATCTATTTATAGGCAGAGGGCCGCAGGGTTTGAGGAGTGAAGCTTTCAGTTGAAAAGCTGAAAAGTCTTTCTATACACTTACCCACTGGCCAGCTGCCTGAATTTGTCCATTAGGAGTGAAAACAAGGTATGAGCACCATCGAAGAGCGCGTCAAGAAAATCGTTGCCGAGCAACTGGGTGTTAAAGAAGAAGAAGTGGTCAACACCGCTTCCTTCGTAGAAGACCTGGGTGCCGACTCCCTTGACACCGTTGAGCTGGTGATGGCTCTGGAAGAGGAATTCGAGACCGAAATCCCTGACGAAGAAGCTGAGAAGATCACTACTGTACAAGCTGCAATCGACTACGTTACTAGCCACCAGGCGTAATAGTTTGTAATCGTTGCTTGCTGTCATGGAAAAACCGCACTGCCATCATGGCGTGCGGTTTTTTCTTTAGGCCTGATGCAAAGTCGTCATTTGAAAAAGGAGAGTGCTGTGTCGCGTAGACGCGTCGTAGTCACCGGTATGGGTATGTTGTCGCCACTGGGCACGGATGTGCCGAGCAGTTGGCAGGGCATTCTGGCTGGCCGCAGTGGCATTGGTCTGATCGAACACACCGACCTTTCTGCCTATTCCACCCGCTTTGGCGGCTCGGTAAAGGGCTTCAATGTCGAGGAATACCTGTCGGTCAAGGAAGCGCGCAAGCTCGACCTGTTCATTCAGTACGGTCTGGCGGCCGGCTTTCAAGCCGTACGCAATGCCGGTCTGGAAGTCACCGATGCCAACCGTGAACGCATTGGCGTGGCCATGGGTTCGGGTATCGGCGGTCTGACCAACATCGAAGAAACCAGCCGCACCCTGCACGAGACCGGCCCACGCCGGATATCTCCGTTCTTTGTGCCTGGCTCGATCATCAATATGATTTCCGGTTTCCTGTCCATCCACCTGGGTGCACAGGGGCCTAACTACGCCATCGCCACGGCGTGTACCACCGGTACGCATTGCATCGGCATGGCGGCGCGCAACATCATGTACGACGAAGCCGACGTGATGATTGCCGGCGGTGCCGAGATGGCCGCGTGCGGTCTGGGCATGGGCGGCTTCGGTGCTTCCCGTGCGCTGTCGACCCGCAACGACGAGCCGACCCGCGCCAGCCGTCCTTGGGACAAGGGCCGTGATGGCTTCGTGCTGTCCGACGGCGCCGGTGCCCTGGTGCTCGAAGAGCTCGAGCACGCCAAGGCCCGTGGCGCGACCATCTACGCCGAGCTGATCGGTTTCGGCACCAGTGGCGACGCCTTCCACATGACTTCGCCACCCGCCGACGGCGCCGGTGCTGCACGTTGCATCACCAATGCGCTGCGCGATGCGAAGATCAACGTCGATCAAGTGCAATACATCAACGCCCACGGCACTTCGACGCCGGCCGGCGACCTCGCTGAAGCCAACGCGATCAAGTCGGTGTTCGGTGAGCACGCCTACAAACTGGCGGTCAGCTCCACCAAGTCCATGACCGGTCACCTGCTGGGTGCGGCGGGCGCGGTCGAGGCGATCTTCAGCGTGCTGGCGATCAACAGCCAGGTGGCGCCGCCAACCATCAACCTCGATGAGTCGGACGAAGGCTGCGACCTCGATTTCGTGCCGCACACCGCGCGCAACATGGACATCGATGTCGTGCTGTCCAACTCGTTCGGGTTCGGCGGCACCAACGGCACGTTGGCGTTCCGTCGGTTCGCCGGCTGATGGACTGCTGGGTCGACGGTCTGCCGGCTGACGCTCTGTCGCTGAAAGATCGCGGCCTGGCTTACGGCGACGGTCTGTTCGAGACCATCGCCGTGCGAGGCGGTCAGCCGTTGCTGCTGGATCGGCATCTGACGCGTCTGGCCGACGGCTGTGCGCGTCTGGTCATCGCAGCCGACATCGAGCGGGTTCGCCATGAGCTGCAATCCTATGCCGCCGCGATGGGCGAGGGCGTGCTCAAACTCATCCTCACCCGTGGCGACGGATTGCGCGGTTATGCGCCGGATCCTTCGGCGCAGGGCCGACGCATTCTGCAAGGCAATCCTCCCGCCGCTTATCCAGCGGCCCACGCTGAGCAGGGCGTTCGCCTGTTTCCGTGCAGCACGCGCCTGTCCAGGCAGCCGTTGCTCGCCGGGCTCAAACACCTCAATCGACTGGAACAGGTCATTGCCCGCGCCGAATGGCAGGACAGTGAGCATGCCGAAGGTTTGATGCTCGATCAGGCCGGTCGGGTGATCGAAGGCGTGTTCAGCAACCTGTTCCTGGTGCGTGACGGTGTGCTGATTACGGCGGACCTGAAACGCTGCGGTGTGGCCGGCGTGATGCGCGCAGAAATATTGTTTCAGGCCGAGTCCCTGGGCATTCCCGTGCAAATCACCGACATCCCCCTCGAACAACTGCAATGGGCCGATGAAGTCTTTGTCTGCAACAGCGTGTATGGCGTCTGGCCGGTACGCGCCTGTGCTGCACTGAGCTGGCCGGTTGGCCCGCTCACCCGTAAACTGCAAACCATTGCCCGCGCGCTACTGGATGCCTGATTCGTGAGACGTAAACTTTTGCTGCTGCTGGAAACCGGACTGGTTCTGGCAGGGCTGCTGTTGGGCGCCAGCGCCTGGAAGATTCATTCGGCACTGGAACAGCCCCTGAACATCACGCAGGAAGAACTGCTGGATGTGCCAAAGGGATCCACCCCGACCCGTACTTTTCTCGGACTCGAAGCCGATGGCGTCATCAAGGACGCGTTCTGGCTGCGGGTCTATTGGCGTTTCAACCTTGCCGGCACGCCGATTCACAGCGGTGAATACCGCATGCAGCCGGGCATGACCGTCAACGGCCTGATTGACCTGTGGAAGCGCGGCGATGTGGTTCAGTACAGCCTGACCCTGGTCGAAGGCTGGAATTTCCATCAAGTGCGCGCCGCGCTGGCCAAAGATGAAAAGATCGAGCAGACCCTCAACGGCCTGAGCGACAGTGATGTGATGGCCAAAATCGGTCACAAGGGCCTGTTCCCTGAAGGCCGCTTCTTCCCCGACACCTACCGCTTCGTGCGCGGTGTGACCGATACCGAACTGTTGAAAAAGGCCTTCGACCGCCTCGACGAAGTGCTGGCCAAGGAGTGGGAAAAACGCTCCGCTGACGTGCCTTACACCGAGCCCTATCAGGCGCTGATCATGGCGTCGCTGGTGGAGAAGGAAACCGGCGTGCCTCAGGAGCGTGGCCAGATCGCCGGCGTCTTCGTGCGGCGCATGGCGCTGGGCATGCAGTTGCAGACCGATCCGACGGTGATCTACGGCCTGGGTGACCGCTATAACGGCAAACTGACCCGCGCCCACCTCAAGGAAGCCACGCCGTACAACACGTACATGATTCCCGGCCTGCCGCCGACGCCGATCGCCATGGTCGGACGTGAAGCCATTCACGCCGCACTCAACCCGGTGGATGGCACCAGCCTCTACTTTGTTGCCCGTGGCGATGGCAGTCACGTGTTCTCCGATGATCTGGACGCGCACAACAACGCGGTGCGCGAGTACCAGCTCAAGCGGCGCGCAGATTACCGCTCGAGCCCGGCGCCCGCGGCCGCGCCCGAGGCCGCTCCGGCAGCCGAGGAGGCGATTCCTGCCGCCTCACCCGATACCGCACCGGAGTCGTTGCCGCAGCCGCCTGCTCAAGAGCCTGCGCCGACGCCGGAACCGGAAGCCTCCGCTCCCCAAAACACGCAATGACTTTGATTAAGGACTGCCTGTGACTGGCTTGTTTATTACCCTGGAAGGCCCGGAAGGCGCCGGCAAAAGCACCAACCGCGAATACCTCGCCGAGCGCCTGCGCGCCGCCGGTATTGAAGTGGTGCTGACCCGCGAGCCCGGCGGTACGCCGCTGGCCGAGCGCATTCGTGAGGTGCTGCTGGCCCCGGTCGACGAAGTGATGAACCCGGACACCGAGCTACTGCTGGTGTTCGCCGCCCGAGCCCAGCATCTGGCTGAGGTCATTCGCCCGGCGCTGGCCCGTGGTGCGGTGGTGCTGTGTGATCGTTTCACCGATTCGACTTACGCCTATCAGGGTGGCGGTCGCGGCTTGTCCCTGGAGCGCATTGCGGCGCTGGAGACTTTCGTGCAGGGCGATTTGCGTCCCGACCTGACGCTGATTTTCGATCTGCCGGTGGAAATCGGCCTGGCCCGCGCCAGCGCCCGAGGTCGTCTGGATCGTTTCGAGCTGGAAGGCCGTGAGTTTTTCGAGGCCGTGCGCAGCGCGTTCCTCAAGCGCGCCGAAGCTGATCCGGCGCGTTACGTGCGGATCGATGCCGGCCAGCCGTTGGCCAAGGTTCAACAATCGCTGGATACCCTGATTCCGAACTTGCTGGAGCTGAGCCGTGGCTGAGGCCTATCCGTGGCAGGACAGCCTCTGGCAGCAACTGGCCGGTCGCACTCAGCACGCCCACGCGTATCTGCTGCACGGCCCGGCCGGGATCGGCAAGCGCGCGCTGGCCGAGCGGCTGATGGCCAGCCTGCTGTGCCAGCGTCCGACGCCTGAAGCCTGCGGCGAGTGCAAATCCTGCCTGCTGCTCAAGGCCGGCAGCCACCCGGACAATTACATCCTCGAACCCGAAGAAGCGGACAAGGCGATCAAGGTCGATCAGGTACGCGATCTGGTCGGTTTCGTGGTGCAGACCGCGCAACTGGGCGGGCGCAAGGTGGTGCTGATCGAGCCGGTGGAGTCGATGAACATCAACGCCGCCAACGCCTTGCTCAAGAGTCTGGAAGAGCCGTCCGGTGATACCGTGCTGTTGCTGGTCAGCCACCAGCCGAGCCGATTGTTGCCGACCATCAAGAGCCGTTGCGTGCAACAGGCCTGCCCGCTGCCGAGCGAGGCCATGAGCCTGCAATGGCTGGCTCAGGCATTGCCGGAATGCTCCGAAGAGGAGCGTGTCGAGTTGCTGACTCTGGCCGCTGGCTCGCCGTTGGCCGCTGTCACCTTGCAGGGGCAGGGCGTGCGTGAACAGCGGGCGCAAGTGGTCGAAGGCGTGAAGAAGCTGCTCAAGCAGCAGCAATCACCGACACAATTGGCCGAAGAGTGGAAAAACATTCCGATGCTGCGGCTGTTCGACTGGTTCTGCGACTGGTCGAGCCTGATCCTGCGCTATCAATTGACCCAGGACGAAGCAGGCCTCGGCCTGACCGACATGCGCAAGGTCGTGCAGTACCTGGCGCAGAAAAGTGCCCAGGCTAAAGTGCTGGATATTCAGGACTGGATCCTCGCCCAGCGCCAGAAAGTCCTGAGCAAGGCCAACCTCAATGCGGCGTTGCTGCTGGAAGCGTTGCTGGTGCAATGGGCGAGCTTGCCTGGCCAAAGATAAGAATGTGTACCTAGACTCTGAACATCAGCAGTGGAGGTCAACATGAATGAACCTGTCAGCCCGGGGCCGCGCAACGGCATCTTGTCCCTGACCATCAAGGACAAGTCGGTCCTTTACGCCGCCTACATGCCGTTCATCAAGAACGGTGGCCTGTTCATCCCGACCAACAAGAGCTACAAGTTGGGCGACGAGGTGTTCATGCTGCTGAACCTGATGGACGAGGCGGAGAAGATTCCGGTGGCCGGCAAAGTGGCCTGGATCACCCCCAAAGGCGCCCAGGGCAACCGCGCAGCCGGCGTCGGCGTGCAATTCAACGATGGCGACAACACCGCGCGCAGTCGCATCGAAACTCATCTGGCCGGAGCCCTGAAATCCGACCGTCCCACTCATACGATGTAAGTTGCAGTCCTTTTTATGCTCGTAGATTCCCATTGTCACCTTGATCGCCTCGACCTCGCCGTTCACGACGGTTCCCTGGATGCCGCGCTGGATGCGGCCCGTCAGCGCGGCGTCGGGCACTTCCTGTGCATCGGCGTCAGCGCCGACAACGCGGCCGACGTCAAAGCCCTGGCCGAGCGTTACGACGACGTCGATTGCTCGGTCGGCGTGCATCCGCTGGATGTGCAACCGGGCGCGGCGCCGGCGCTGGACTGGCTGCTGCACGAGCTCAATCACCCGAAAGTGGTGGCGATCGGCGAAACCGGTCTGGACTATCACTACGAGCCGGAAGCGGCGGAGCTGCAGCAGGAATCGTTCCGTCTGCACCTGCAAGCCGCACAGCAAACCGGCAAACCGGTGATCATCCACACCCGTGGCGCCCGCGCCGACACGCTCGAATTGCTGCGCGAAGCCGCGTTGCCCCAGGCCGGTGTGCTGCATTGCTTCACTGAAGACTGGGACATGGCCAAGGCGGCGCTGGACATGGGTTATTACATTTCCCTGTCGGGCATCGTCACCTTCCGCAATGCCGATGCGCTGCGCGATGTGGCGAGCAAGGTTCCGGCCGATCGCCTGCTGGTGGAAACCGATTCGCCTTACCTGGCGCCGATCCCGTATCGCGGCAAACCGAACCTGCCGCAATACGTGCGCGAAGTGGCAGAGTTTCTGGCGATGCTACGCGGCGAGAACTACGAGCGCTTTGCCGAGCAGACCACCGAGAACTTCAAGCGACTGTTTCCGCTGGCGAATGTAAAAGCCTGAATCGCAGGCAAAAAAAACCCGGGTTCTGGGGGGTGAATCCGGGTTAAGACCATTAGGAGTAAAACAAAGGCACGCGGTCCCTTGGTACCTTTACCGGCGCGACACTTGGGGGAGATGTCGCCCGACAGTTCAAGTATTGATCAGTCTGGCGCCGAGTCCAGTTGGCCGGCCCGGGTTTTTAAACAAATTTGGAATACGTTCGCTTCGGTTATGTTCTCATTCCCCCCGAAACGTTCGTGAAATGAACAAGAAACACAGATATGGTCGGATGATCCGTGCATTTTTGCGCAAGTTAGGCATAATACGCGGCTTCGAATTTTGACCCCTACAGACCTTTTCTTATGCACAAAGAACCTCGTAAGGTCCGTGAGTTTCGTCGCCGCGAGCAAGAAATTCTCGATACCGCGCTCAAGCTGTTCCTCGAACAAGGTGAAGACAGTGTCACCGTCGAGATGATTGCTGATGCCGTGGGTATCGGCAAAGGCACGATCTACAAGCACTTCAAGTCCAAGGCCGAAATCTATCTGCGCCTGATGCTCGATTACGAGCGCGACTTGAACGAGCTGTTGCACTCGGCCGATGTCGACAAGGACAAGGAAGCGCTGTCCCGTGCCTACTTTGAATTCCGCATGCGCGACCCGCAGCGCTATCGCCTGTTCGATCGCCTGGAAGAGAAGGTGGTCAAGGGCAATCAGGTGCCTGAGATGGTCGAGGAGCTGCACAAGATCCGTGCCTCGAACTTCGAACGCCTGACGTTGCTCATCAAGGGCCGCATCAGCGAAGGCAAGCTCGAAGACGTGCCGCCGTACTTCCACTACTGCGCATCCTGGGCGCTGGTGCACGGCGCGGTGGCGCTGTATCACTCGCCGTTCTGGAGCAATGTGCTGGAAGATCAGGAAGGTTTCTTCCAGTTCCTGATGGACATCGGCGTGCGTATGGGCAACAAGCGCAAGCGTGACCCTGAAACCCCAAGCAGCTGAATCATTCAGTCGCCTTATGCGCCGTGTTTTTCGCTACATGGCGCAGTACCGCAGGAATATACTCAGGCATAGGGCTTGCTAAAACTTGAATTGTGAGTCAAGTTTTAGCCGCTCGATTTTCCATCGCCGGAGTGCTCCATGATCGTTGACCGTCAAGGCAGGCGTTTTCGCAATTTGCGGATCAGTCTGACTTCAGCCTGCAATTACGCCTGTACCTACTGCGTGCCCAACGGCAAGCGGCTGGTGGCTGCGCAGGATGAACTGTCGGCCGAGGCCATGGCACGTGGCGTGGCTTATCTGATCGAAGCCGCCGGCATCGAGCGCCTGCGCATCACCGGCGGTGAGCCGCTGGTCAGTCCCAAACTCGAATCTTTCATGAGCGCCGTCGGCAAGATGGGCCTGGAAGACATCAGCCTGACCACCAACGGTCAGCTCCTGGCGAAAAAGCTCCCGTTGCTGGTCGATGCCGGCCTGCGACGCATCAACGTTTCACTCGATACCCTGGACGCCGGCGCGTTCCGCAGCATCGCCCGTGGCGGCGATCTGGCCACCGTGTTGGATGGCATGGATCAAGCGGCCGCGGCGGGGATGAAGATCAAGGTCAACATGGTACCGTTGCGCGGGCAGAACCTCGACCAGGTAATGCCGCTGCTCGATTACTGCCTTGAACGCGGCTTCGAACTGCGCTTCATCGAGCTGATGCGCATGGGCCACCTGGCCACTGATTCCAATGCCTTCCTGCAACAGTTCGTCAGCCTGCAACAGCTGCTGAGCCTGATCGGCGAACATTACGAGTACGCGCAAACCGACGCGCCGGTGGACGCCACGGCGGTTCGCTATGCGATTCCCGGTCTGGGCAACTTCGGCGTGATCGCCAACGAAAGCGTGCCGTTCTGCCGAACCTGCTCGCGCCTGCGCCTGTCGTCCACAGGATGGCTGCATGGCTGCCTGTCGTCGAGCAACCGCCACTACGTCGGTGACTTGCTCGACAAGCCGCGTCATGAGGCGCTGCCGGCGTTGCAGCGATTGCTGGTCAAGGCGCTGGGCGACAAGCAGGAAGTCGCGTTCTCCGGCGGCGCAACCGTCATGAAGATCATCGGCGGCTAAGCCCGGTTTAACCACAACGCCTTATTTCAAAGCGGATAACTGCACATTTCCAAGGACTGGCGCAAAAGCTGCATCCTACGGCCATTCGCCGGTTTTCCGTCACCGGCTTCTGGAGGATTAGGATGCGTAGCCTGGTTTTGCTGCTGGCCGTTTTGGCGCTGGGCGGCTGTATGACTGTCAGTGACATGGCCGAAGGGACTCGCTACCAGATGAGCGACGCGGGGCTGCTGGATCACAGCGACAGCCGTCGCGTAAACAATTTCCGCATTCAGCCGGATTCGTTCATCTACATCGCGCAAGGCTCGTTCGCGCCGCCGGGTGGTTCCTACCCGCGTCCCAACGTAGTCGCCGAAGAGGCCTTCAAAGGCTTCGTCGAATACTTCCCGATGGTCCGCCGCGCCCGTGCGCCGGAAGGCCTCGACCAGGCGATGGGCGAAGCCCGCGACGCCGGTGCCCACTACCTGCTGTACACCCGTTTTGCCAAGGCCGACGACCGCATCGGCAACTCCGATGAGTGGCTGGATCAGGAAGCCGTGGATCGCCTCGGTATCGACGGCGGTGTGATTCAGATCATGTTGATCGAGACCAGCACCCAGTATTTGATTGATACTGCACGGATCAAGAGTCGTGGCGGTTTACTGACGTTCCACGACAACAAGCCCGAAGACCTGATCGGCCCACCGCTTGCGCAGTACGCGCGCAGCCTGCTGGGCGTCGGGGACCAGTAATTCAAGGAGTACGCCATGAGTGGCCCGCAAAAAGCCAATGACCTGCTGGGGCAAATCCCCAAAACCAAAGGCTTGCCGCCGGTGCACTTGTGGAACCCGGATTTCTGCGGCGACATCGATATGCGCATCGCCCGCGACGGCACCTGGTACTACCTGGGCACGCCGATCGGGCGCAAGCCGATGGTCAAGCTGTTCTCCACCATCATCCGCCGCGATGGCGATGACTATTTCCTGATCACCCCGGTGGAGAAAGTCGGGATCAAGGTCGACGACGCGCCATTCGTGGCGATTGCCGTCGAGGTGGAAGGCGAGGGTGAGGCGCAAGTGCTGCGTTTCACCACCAACGTCGATGAAACCACTGAGGCCGGCGCGGAACATCCGATCCGCGTCGAGATTGATCCGACAACACAAGAACCCGCGCCCTACGTGCATGTGCGCACCAACCTCGAAGCGCTGATACACCGCAACGTGTTCTACCAATTGGTCGAGCTGGCAGTCAGCCGTGAAATCGATGGCCAGCGCTGGCTCGGTGTCTGGAGTGGCGGCGAGTTCTTCCGCATCGGCCTCGAACCTTGAAAAACCGCAGTCTGTGAAAGCAGGCTGCGGTTTTTTGTCGTTGACTCCCAATCGTATGATGATTAGCTTGGGCATCCACAGCGAACGGCTTCGGGGTGTCCATGTCGAGCAGTTTTCACGCATCAACGGTTGACTGGCTGGGCGCCTGGATTGCCGCCGGCCAGGTCAAACCGGGGCAGGCGATCAAGGTCGAGGCCGATCTGGGCGAGCAGCTCGGGGTCAGCCGCACCGTGATCCGCGAAGCCATCAAGACCCTCGTCGCCAAAGGCATGCTCGAAGTCGGGCCGAAAGTCGGCACGCGGGTGTTGCCGATCAAGCGCTGGAACCTGTTCGATCCGCAAGTCGTCGGCTGGTTGTCACGCAGCGGCCTGCCGGAAAACTTCGTCGATGACCTGCTCGACCTGCGCCGCACCATCGAACCGATGGCGGTGCGCTGGGCTTGCGAGCGGGCGACCGTCGAACAGGTGCAAGCCGTGCAGCAGGCCTACAACGCGCTTGAGCGGGCGGTCGACAGCGGCATTGATTACAACCGCGCCGACCAGTTTTTCCACGAATGCATTCTCGCCGCCAGCCACAATCAATTCATCGAGCAAATGGTGCCGGCCCTCGGCGCGCTGCTTGCCGTGTCCTTCGAAGTTTCTGCGGCCGATCCTGACGAATTGCGCCGCACATTGCCCATCCACAAAGACATGGCCGACGCCATCGCCGCCCGGGATGCCGCGCGCGGGGTGTGGGCCTGCATGACCCTGATCGACAATGCCGACCTGGCCATCAAGCGGTTCTACCCGCAGGTGATGGCCGACAAAAAAGCCAGCTGACAAAAACAACAAGACAGGAGGTTGCATGACGTGGACTGCGGTGACAGAGCATCGGGCGCAACTGGGCGAAGGCCCGTTCTGGGATGCGCCGACCCAGGCGCTGTACTGGGTGGACATCGCCGGCAAGCAGGCGCTGCGGCTGATCGGGCAGAACGTGCAGATCTGGCAGATGCCGGAACACGTCTCGGCGTTCATTCCCTGCGCCAGCGGCGACGCGCTGGTGACCCTGAGCAGCGGCGTCTACCGGCTCGATCTCGATTCCCCCGGACTTGAGCCGCGACTGACGCTGCTCTGCGTCGCCGATCCGCAACCGGGCAACCGCGCCAACGAGGCACGTTGCGATGGCCAGGGCCGCTTGTGGCTCGGCACCATGCAAAACAACATCGGCGAGCAGGGCGAGGATCTGCCGATCACGCGTCGGTCCGGCGGGCTGTTCCGGGTTGATCCGGATAAACGCGTCACGCCATTGCTGCGTGGCCTGGGCATTCCCAACACGCTGCTCTGGAGCGACGACGGCACCACGCTGCTGTTCGGCGACAGCCTCGACAGCACCTTGTATCGCTATTTCATTCACACCGACGGCAACCTTGACACCGCCCAGCCTTGGTACAGCGCCGATCAGCACGGCGGCCCGGACGGTTCGGCGATGGACGCCGATGGCTACGTGTGGAACGCCCGCTGGGACGGCAGCTGCCTGCTGCGTCTGACACCGGACGGCCAGGTCGACCGCAAGATCGATCTGCCGCTCAGCCGCCCGACCAGTTGCGTATTCGGCGGCGCAGACCTGAAAACCCTGTACATCACCAGCGCCAGAAGTCCGCTGAACCATCCGCTGGACGGCGCCGTGCTGTCGCTGCAGGTGGATGTCGCCGGAAAGCTCTGTACGCGATTCGCCGATTAAATCCCAAAATATGGGATGCAAAATTATATATTGAGATTATTCGGCGGTCGGGTTTATAGTCGGCTCCAGCAGTAACACGCACTCACACTTAAAAAGAACAAAACAGGTGAAGTGATGCAGCGAATTTCCATCGCACTCCACAGCGGAGTCAGCGCTTCGGGCCGTTTCGGTGCCGCGGCGTGCGCTCGCCTGTTTTGTTCCAGAAGCCTTCCAGACCGGACATCGTCAGATGCCCGGTTTTTTTATGCTTTCGAACAGGAGTCCTGATTCATGGCTGAACCTCTGTCCCTGCCACCAGTGCCCGAGCCACCGAAAGGTGAGCGCCTGAAAAACAAGGTCGTGCTGCTGACCGGCGCCGCTCAAGGCATCGGCGAAGCAATCGTCGCGACCTTCGCCTCGCAGCAGGCCAAACTGGTGATCAGCGATATCCAGGCTGAAAAGGTCGAGAAAGTCGCCGCGCACTGGCGCGAGCAGGGCGCCGATGTGCAGGCGATCAAGGCCGACGTCTCGCGTCAGCAGGATCTGCACGCGATGGCCAGACTGGCCATCGAGCTGCACGGTCGTATCGACGTGCTGGTCAACTGCGCCGGGGTCAACGTGTTCCGCGATCCGCTGGAAATGACCGAAGAAGACTGGAAACGCTGCTTCGCCATCGACCTCGACGGCGCCTGGTACGGCTGCAAAGCCGTGTTGCCGCAGATGATCGAGCAAGGCATCGGCAGCATCATCAACATTGCCTCGACCCATTCCACGAACATCATTCCCGGTTGTTTCCCGTACCCGGTGGCCAAGCACGGCTTGCTCGGGCTGACCCGCGCGCTGGGCATCGAGTACGCGCCGAAGGGCATTCGCGTCAACGCCATCGCCCCGGGCTACATCGAAACCCAGCTCAATGTCGATTACTGGAACGGCTTCGCCGACCCACACGCCGAACGTCAGCGCGCCTTCGATCTGCATCCACCGAAACGCATCGGTCAGCCGATTGAAGTGGCGATGACCGCCGTGTTCCTGGCCAGTGATGAAGCGCCGTTCATCAACGCCTCGTGCATCACCATCGATGGTGGTCGCTCGGTGATGTACCACGACTGAAAATCCGGATTTCAGGTGGCAAGGTCCGCCCAAAATTCAATCATCATACGATATGACTATTGTCGTCATGATTCGCGGGAAACGCTTCGACCGCTGTAACGCTTTTCAAATAACGCTCAAGAAAAATAACAAGGAGTCTGCTTATGAAACGTCGTTTCGGGATTCGTACCCTGTGCAGTACCGTGCTGGCGGTCACTGCGTTCAGCCTGAGCAGTTCGCTGCTGGCCGCCGATCCGGTGAAGATCGGTTTCCTGGTCAAGCAGGCCGAAGAGCCGTGGTTCCAGACTGAATGGGCCTTCGCCGAGAAAGCTGCCAAGGACAAAGGCTTCGAGCTGATCAAGATCGCCGTACCGGACGGCGAAAAAACCCTCTCGGCCATCGACAGCCTCGCGGCCAACGGCGCCAAGGGCTTCGTCATCTGCCCGCCGGACGTGTCCCTCGGCCCTGCGATCATGGCCAAGGCCAAACTCAATGACCTGAAAGTGATTGCCGTGGACGACCGTTTCGTCGACGCCAACGGCAAGTTCATGGAAGAGGTGCCGTATCTCGGCATGGCCGCGTTCGAAGTCGGCCAGAAGCAGGGCGCCGCCATGGCCGCCGAGGCGAAAAAGCGTAACTGGGACTGGAAAGACACCTACGCGGTGGTCAACACCTACAACGAACTCGACACCGGCAAGAAGCGCACCGACGGCTCGATGAAGGCCCTCGAAGACGCCGGCATGCCGAAAGAACACATTCTGACCGCCGCCCTGAAAACCCTCGACGTGCCGGGCAGCATGGACGCCACCAACTCGGCGCTGGTCAAGCTGCCGGGCGCGGCGAAGAACCTGATCATCGGCGGCATGAACGACAACACCGTGCTCGGCGGCGTGCGCGCCACCGAAGCCGCCGGGTTTGCCGCGGCCAACGTGATCGGCATCGGCATCAACGGCACCGACGCGATCGGCGAGTTGAAAAAGCCCAACAGCGGCTTCTACGGTTCGATGCTGCCGAGCCCGCACATCGAGGGCTACAACACCGCGAGCATGATGTACGAGTGGGTCACCACCGGCAAAGAACCGCCGAAGTACACCGCGATGGACGACGTCACCCTGATCACCCGCGACAACTTCAAGCAGGAGCTGGAGAAGATCGGCCTGTGGAACTGACGGCAGCGGCGGCCCGGGCAGCCGGGCCGCTTGAACGGTGTGATGAGGTGGCTTAAATGCACGCGCAAGTACAGACACAAGAACACAGCGCCAGCGGCAGCCTGCGTTTCAACGGGATCGGCAAGACCTTCCCGGGCGTGAAGGCGCTGGACGGCATCAGTTTCGTCGCTCACCCCGGGCAGGTTCACGCCTTGATGGGCGAGAACGGCGCCGGCAAATCGACCCTGCTGAAAATCCTCGGCGGCGCCTACATTCCGAGCAGCGGCGAGCTGCAGATCGGCGAGCGGACGATGGCCTTCAAGTCCACCGCCGACAGCATCGGCAGCGGCGTGGCGGTGATTCACCAGGAGCTGCATCTGGTGCCGGAAATGACCGTGGCCGAGAACCTGTTTCTCGGTCACCTGCCGGCCAGTTTCGGCCTGATCAATCGCGGCGCGCTGCGCCAGCAAGCCTTGGCCTGCCTCAAAGGCCTGGCCGATGAAATCGACCCGCAGACCAAGGTCGGACGCCTGTCCCTCGGTCAGCGGCAACTGGTGGAAATCGCCAAGGCGTTGTCCCGTGGCGCCCATGTGATTGCCTTTGACGAACCGACCAGCAGCCTCTCGGCGCGGGAAATCGACCGCTTGATGGCGATCATCGGCCGACTGCGCGACGAAGGCAAAGTCGTGCTTTACGTCTCCCATCGCATGGAAGAAGTGTTCCGCATCTGCGACGCGGTGACGGTGTTCAAGGACGGCCGCTACGTGCGCACGTTCGACGACATGAGCCAGTTGACCCACGATCAACTGGTGACCTGCATGGTCGGGCGCGACATTCAGGACATCTACGATTATCGCGGTCGCCCGCGCGGTGCCGTGGCGCTGAGAGTCGTTGGATTGCTCGGCCCGGGCCTGCGCGAGCCGATCAGTTTCGATGCGCACAAAGGCGAGATTCTGGGCCTGTTCGGACTGGTCGGGGCAGGGCGCACCGAGCTGTTCCGGCTGCTCAGCGGCCTTGAGCGCAATACCGCCGGACGCCTGGAATTGCGCGGTCATGAACTGAAGCTGCGCTCGCCACGTGATGCAATCGCCGCCGGGATTCTGCTGTGCCCGGAAGATCGCAAGAAGGAAGGCATCATCCCGCTCGCCAGTGTCGCCGAGAACATCAACATCAGTGCGCGTGGCGCGAACTCCGGCCTCGGTTGCCTGCTGCGCGGGATCTGGGAAAAGGGCAACGCCGATAAGCAGATCAAGGCCCTGAAAGTGAAGACGCCCCACGCCGGGCAACAGATCAAGTTCCTGTCCGGTGGCAATCAGCAGAAGGCGATTCTCGGCCGCTGGCTGTCGATGCCGATGAAAGTCCTGCTACTCGACGAGCCGACCCGGGGCATCGACATCGGCGCCAAGGCCGAGATCTACCAGATCATCCATAACCTGGCCGCCGACGGTATTTCGGTGATCGTGGTGTCCAGCGATCTGATGGAAGTGATGGGTATTTCCGACCGCATTCTGGTGCTGTGCGAGGGCGCCCTGCGTGGCGAAGTCAGCCGCGACCAGGCCAACGAATCCAACCTGCTGCAACTGGCTTTGCCGCGCCACCGCGCTGACGGCGTGGCGAACTGAGAGGTGACTATGATGACAACCCAAAACGAAACCCTGCCGACCGAGCGCAAACCTCTGGATATGCGGCGCTTCCTCGATGACTGGGTGATGCTGCTGGCGGCGGTGGGCATTTTTGTCGCCTGCACCTTGCTGATCGACAACTTCCTCTCGCCGCTGAACATGCGTGGCCTGGGCCTGGCGATTTCCACCACCGGGATCGCCGCGTGCACCATGTTGTATTGCCTGGCGTCGGGGCATTTCGACCTGTCGGTGGGTTCGGTGATTGCCTGCGCCGGGGTGGTGGCGGCGGTGGTGATGCGCGACACCAACAGCGTGTTTCTCGGCGTCAGTGCGGCGCTGGTGATGGGCCTGATCGTCGGTTTGATCAACGGCATCGTGATCGCCAAATTGCGGGTCAATGCGCTGATCACGACACTGGCGACCATGCAGATCGTCCGTGGTCTGGCCTACATTTTTGCCAACGGCAAAGCGGTGGGCGTATCGCAGGAATCGTTCTTCGTGTTCGGCAACGGTCAGTTGTTCGGCGTGCCGGTGCCGATCCTGATCACCATCGTCTGCTTCCTGTTTTTCGGCTGGTTGCTGAACTACACGACCTACGGGCGCAACACCATGGCCATCGGCGGCAACCAGGAAGCGGCGTTGCTGGCCGGGGTAAACGTTGATCGCACGAAGATCATCATCTTCGCGGTGCATGGGGTGATTGGTGCGCTGGCGGGGGTGATTCTGGCGTCGCGGATGACTTCGGGTCAGCCGATGATCGGGCAGGGCTTTGAGCTGACAGTGATTTCGGCTTGCGTGCTGGGCGGGGTGTCGCTGAGTGGCGGGATCGGGATGATTCGGCATGTGATTGCCGGGGTGCTGATTCTGGCGATTATCGAGAATGCGATGAACCTGAAGAATATCGACACGTTTTATCAGTATGTGATTCGTGGGTCGATTCTGCTGCTGGCTGTGGTTATCGACCGTCTGAAACAGCGCTGAGATTAAAAGCTCCCTCACCCCAGCCCTCTCCCGGAGGGAGAGGGAGCCGATTGGGGGATGCTTCAGAGATACATCGACCTGAAAGTGCTTTGCTGAATCCATAATCGACTGGCTTTTTCAGGTCGATGTAGAGCGTGAGACAGCTCGGTCAGTCCCCTCTCCCTCCGGGAGAGGGCTAGGGTGAGGGCGCTCTTGATCTTCCCGCCTTCCGTCACCCCACCCAAAAAATCCCTTGCCCACCCAACCCCGTTTCAGTTATCACTTTGTACATGATTAGACAGGTACGATTTGACAAGAAACAACGGGTGGTCGACGAGCTCGTCCGACGCATCGAAAGCGGCCTCATGGAGGACGGCTTTCTGTTGCCCGGCGAGCATCAGTTGGCTCAGGAATTCAACGTCAGCCGTGGCACGTTGCGCGAAGCGCTGGCCGAACTGAAGCGGCGCAATTACATCGCCACGCAAAGCGGAGTCGGCTCCATCGTCACGTTTGACGGGGTGGTGCTCGATCAACGCAGCGGCTGGGCCCAGGCCCTGGCCGACAGCGGGGCGCTGATCAATACCGATGTGCTGCGCCTGGAAGCCGTGACCCGCGAGGATCTGCTTCCGCGTTTCGGCTCCGATCAATTCATTCTTCTCGAACGTCGCCGACGCTCCAATGACGGCACGGCGGTGTCCCTCGAACGCTCACTGATGCCCGCCACCGGAGGCCTGGAAAGCCTGCCGCGGGTCGGCCTGATCGACAATTCCCTGACCATCACCCTGGCCGCCTACGGTTACGTTGGTGAGCGCGGCGATCAATGGATCGGCGCCGAACCGCTCAACGCGATGGACGCCGAACTGCTCGGCCGTCCGGAAGGCACGGTGTTCCTCAAGGCATTGCGCACCACCTACGACCGGCAGAACCGTTTCATGGAACAGGTCGAAAGCCTGCTCGACCCGGTGCATTTCCGTCTGCACCTGCAATTTGGAGAATCAAAATGACCGCCCTCGACCGTGCCTTGGGCGCGTTTTACGGCCTGGCCCTCGGCGACGCGCTGGGCATGCCGACGCAATCCCTGAACCGCGAAACCATCAAGCAGCGCTTCGGCCAGATCACCGATCTGCAAGACGCCGGCCCCTTGCAGCCGATTGCCGCGAACATGCCCAAAGGCTCGATCACCGATGACACCGAACAGGCGATTCTGGTCGGCGAGTTGCTGGTCGAAGGCAAGGGCCGGATCGAACCGGCGGTGCTCGCGCAACGGCTGATCGAATGGGAAGCCGAGATGCAGGCCAAGGGCTCGCAGGACTTGCTCGGCCCGTCGACCAAACGTGCGATCGAAATGATCCTCGCCGGCCATTCGCCGGAAGAGGCCGGGCGCTATGGCACCACCAACGGCGCAGCGATGCGCATCACCCCGGTGGGAATCGCGGCGGATGTCGCCGACCCCGAGCGCTTTATCGCGGCGGTGGTGCAGGCGTGTCAGGTCACTCACAACACCACGCTGGGGATTTCCAGCGCGGCGGCGGTGGCGGCGGTGGTTTCGGCCGGCATCAACGGTCTGGATCTGGGCGAGGCGCTGAACCTCGGCCAACAGATCGCCCTGCAAGCGGAAGCGCACGGGCACTGGGTGGCCGGTGGGCGCATCGCGTCGCGGATCAGTTGGGCGCGCAGCATCAGTGTCGAGAGCGACCCGGTGTTGCTCGCGGATCTGCTGTACGACGTGATCGGCACCTCGGTGGCCTCGCAGGAATCGGTGGTGGTGTCGTTTGCCCTCGCGCAGCAAGTCGCGGTCGGTGAAATGACGCCGTTCGATGCGCTGTGCATGGCCGCGAGCCTGGGTGGCGACACTGACACCATCGCCGCGATTCTCGGCGCCATGCTCGGGGCCTGCCTGGGCCTGCAGAGCTGGCCGGCGCCGATGATCGAGACGGTGAAGGCCGTCAATGGTCTGGAGCTGGAACCGTTGGTGACAGGGCTGTTGGCCTTGCGCTGATTGGACTGACGCCATCGCTGGCAAGCCAGCTCCCACAGGGACCGTGCAAACCTCAAGGTTCACTTTGAACCTGTGGGAGCTGAGCTGCTCGCAAAGGCGCACCAAAAAATTTTGAATATTCACCCGCAATGGATCGCGCAGACAGGCCCAGGACGGGCGGGATGTCTTGTCGTTCTGCGTCATTGCCACAACCACAATAAAGGCAAACAGGAGCATTTTTCATGAGTTCATCGAACGCCGGGCAAAGCGCCGGGCAACTGGAAACCCGGGGTATCGAACCGGTGCCGGAAGGCGAGTGCAACGGCCATCCGCTGCAACTGTTCTGGGTCTGGTTTGCTGCCAATATTTCCATCCTCGGCCTGCCGCTGGGCGCCACGCTGGTTGCGTTTCGCGGCCTGGCGATCTGGCAGGCGATCATCGTCGCCATCCTCGGCGCTGCCGGTTCGTTCGCGGTGGTGGGGATCATCTCGATTGCCGGCCGTCGCGGTCGTGCGCCGAGCCTGACGTTGTCGCGGGCGATCTTCGGTGTGCGCGGCAATATCGGCCCGACGCTGGTGTCGCTGATGTCGCGTCTGGGCTGGGAAACCGTCAACACCACCACCGCTGCGTTCGTGCTGCTGTCGTTGTGCTCGATCCTGTTCGGCTCGCCGGTGGAAGCCAAAAGCGCGCCGGTGCTGACCCTGATCTTCATCGCGATTTTCGTGCTGCTGACCCTGTCGGTGTCCGGCCTCGGCCACGCCACCTTGCTGGTGATTCAGAAGTGGGCGACCTACGTGTTCGGCGCCCTGAACATTCTGGTCGGCGGCTTCCTCTGCGCGACCATCGACTGGAGCGCGGTGTTCAACGCCACGCCGGCGCCGATGAGCGCGATGATTATCGGCATCGGCACCATGGCCGCCGGCACCGGGATCGGCTGGGCCAACGCAGGCGCCGACATGTCGCGCTATCAGCATCGCAGCGTCAAAGCCGTGCGCCTGGTCGCTTCGGCGGCGTTCGGCGCGGGGATTCCGCTGGTGTTGCTGATCACCCTTGGCGGCCTGCTGTCGGTGGGCAACAACGACCTGGCGTCTGCGACTGACCCGATCGTCGCGATCCGCGACATGCTGCCGACCTGGATGGCCGTGCCGTACCTGATCACCGCATTCGGTGGCCTGCTGCTGTCGAACAACCTGTCGGTGTACTCCGCCGGCCTGACCACGCTGACCCTCGGCCTGAAGGTCAAACGCGTGTACGCGGTGGTGGTCGACATCGTTGCGATCTTCGCCGGCTCGATCTACTTCATGCTGATTGCCGACAGTTTCTACGGCCCGTTCATCACCTTCATTTCGCTGTTGGCGGTGCCGATCACCGCGTGGGTCGGGATCTTCGTGGTCGACCTGATTCACCGTCACTACTACAGCCCCAAAGACCTGCTCGACGTCAGCCCGAGCAGCGCCTACTGGTACAGCGGTGGCATCGAGTGGCGCGCATTCGGTGCGTGGGCGATTGCCATCGTGCTGGGCTTCAGTTTCACCACCATCGGCACCACTGCCGAGAACGTCTGGTTCAAGGGCTTCCTGTCCGATTCGTGGCTGGGCCACAACGGCCTCGGCTGGATCGTGACGTTCGTGGTCGCCGGCGGCATTTACTTCGTACTCGGCGGGGCGAGAGATCGTCGCGCTGCGCAATCCGAGAATGCTCATGCCTAAGATGTTGCACACCGGCCAGGTCATCATCGACCTGGTCATGGCCGTGGATGCGCTGCCGCAAATCGGCGGTGACGTGCTGGCGCAATCCGCCAGTTTCGAAGCCGGCGGCGGCTTCAATGTGATGGCTGCCGCCGCGCGTAATGGCTTGCCGGTGGTCTATCTCGGTCGCCATGGGAATGGTCGTTTCGGTGATCTGGCACGGCAGGCGATGAACGCCGAAGGCATTCGCATTGGCATCGAACAGCCTGCAGAACGCGACACCGGGATCTGCGTGGCACTGACCGATGCGTCGGCCGAGCGCAGTTTCATTTCCTACATCGGCGCCGAAGGCGAGGTCACTGCGACTGAACTGAACAGCGTTGCCGCCGAGGCGGGAGATTACGTCTACGTCAGCGGCTACAGCCTGTTGCACAGTGGCAAGGCCCAGGCCTTGCTGGACTGGACGCTGGCGCTGCCGAAGACGATCAACGTGGTGTTCGATCCGGGCCCGCTGGTGGAGTCGCCGGACTCACCGATGATGCAGGCGTTGCTGCCGCGCATCGATGTGTGGACCAGCAACAGCGTCGAGGCGCTGCGTTTCACGGGCGCGGCTGACATTGAAACCGCGCTGGACCGATTGACCGTGCACCTGCCACAGAATGTGCTGATGGTAGTGCGCGACGGCCCGCAGGGTTGCTGGATTCATCAACGGGGCGAGCGTCAGCATGTGCCGGGTTTCATGGTACAAGCCGTGGACAGCAACGGTGCCGGCGATGCACATGCAGGCGTGTTCGTCGCTGGATTGGCGCAAGGACTGTTGCCACATGAGGCCGCCCGGCGGGCGAACGCTGCAGCCGCGTTGGCCGTCACCCGCTGGGGCCCGGCGACCTCACCGGGCACTGCCGAAGTCGACGCGCTGATCCACGAATCTTCCGCCTACTGACCGGCACCCTCGGAACCCGAGCCACCGGTAGTGGTTTTCGAGCCAGTGCCGGAGCCGGAGTTATCCGGCGGAACCGGATTGCCGGAAGTGCCGCCCTGACGTCCCGGATCGTTGCCTTGGGTGCGCGGGTCGGTGCCGGTGGCGGGCGGCAGGGCGTTCTCGACGCCCGAGCCGTCGGTGTTCATGCCGGGGGCACTCTGGATGGCCGGCGCTTTCGGGCGCTCGACCGGATCGGTGGGGCCGGTTCCGGTGGCTGTCGCAGCGAAGGCCACGGGAGAGAGCAGGGCGGCGAAAACGAGAGCAGTCAACCTTGACGAGATCATGGGGGTTCTCCAGTGATTGGAATCCTTACCTGATCTTGGGCCGCCCTCGCGTCGCATAGGTGCCGGATGAGCGACGAACGGTTCAGTTCGTCAGTGCGCTTTCCACGGTGATTCGCCGCCACAGCAAGCGGCCGACGGTGATCGTCCAGTTCAACGCCGCCACCGCCAGCACCGTCAGCAACAGCGTCGGCATGCCGTGCTCGACAATGATTTTCCCGGCCAACAGCGGGAAGCCGAACACGCCGATGAAGTACGCCAGACTGAACAACAGCAACGCCTGCGACGTGGTGCCGGCCGGCGCTTCGTTGGCCGCCAGCCCGTTGATCACCGAGTAGGTGAGGCCGTAACCGACACCGAGCATCACCGCCGCCAGCAGATAGCTGAAACCGCTCTGCACGCCGAACGCGAACAGCACGATCGAGCCCAGCATCAACCCCGACAGCAGGCACGACGCGCGCAGCGGATCACGCTTGACCACATAGCCTGCGATCAACATCCGGCTGCTGATCGCAGCGCTCATGAAGCCCAGAAAGAACAGCGAATAGTCCAGCGAGCGGGCGGCGGCATAGCTGGTCTGGAAGCTCGACAGCCCGCCGAACACGCAACCGCCGAGGCCGACCATGATGATCGGAAACACCGCTCGGGAACTGAGCACTTGAGCAGTCGCCTGCCAAGAGATTCGTGCGGCTGACGTTGCCTGCGTGCCTTTCAAACGAGCACCAAGACGCCAGAACAACAGCACGCCGATCAGGCTCGCCGCAGCCGCCAGATAGAACGCCGACGTCACCGGCAAACCCAGCGCACTCGCCGCCCGCCCCAGCAAGGGGCCGCTGCCGATCCCGGTCATCATGCTGCCGGACAGCAGCGCAAAATATTTCGCCCGCTGCGCCGGGCTCACCAGACTGGCGACGATGATCGGCCCCAGCGTGTAGAACACGCCCCAGCCCAAACCAAGCAGCAATCCGAAAAACAGCAGCCAATGGCCGAACCCCGGCGTCATCGCAAACCCCAGACTCGCCGCCACCAGCAACAGCCCGAACAGCGCAATCGAACGCGCCGCGCCCAACCAGTCGGACAGGTGCCCGGAGACCAGCACCGCAACGAAGGTGCTGAGCATCGCCGCACTGATCACGCTGCCGGCGTCATGCTCGTTGCCGCCGCGAGAACCGATCAGCAACGAAAGCAAAAACGTCGCGCCATAGGACAGCGACAACAGATAACTGGCGAGGCAGAACAGGCCGAACAGTTTGCCCGAGACCTGGGGTGTTGCTTGAGGCATGACGCGGTTCCTTGACCGGAAAAATTGAGCGTCATCTATCTAACACGTCAGGCCTGCGGCTTAGGTCTGAGCTTGGTGATCTCAGGATCGTGAATGACCGGAGTAACGCCGTCAGACCACGCCGATCTCTTCCTTGAATTGCTCCATGAAACCCTTCAGGCGTTGATGACGGATTTGCGCCAGACGTTGACCGGCAGCGGTCTGGAAACCGTCGGCGAGGTGCAGCAGTTTGGTCTGGAAATGATCGAGGCAGAATCGCTTGTCGTCGTAGTCCCTTTCCCGGGCCTCGGGATCTCGCGGGTCATACAGCGCGCTGCCCATGCGCCCGGCGATATAAAAGGTGCGGGCGACGCCGAGCATGCCGAGTGAGTCGAGACGGTCGGCGTCCTGCATCAGCCGCGCTTCGAGGGTGAGCGGGGTGATGTTGGCGGAAAAGCTGTGGGCTTCGATGGCATGGGTGACGGCGTCGATTCTGGCTTCGGGCCAGTTCAGGTTCGCCAGCACCTTTGAGGCTTTTTCCGCTGCCAGGCGTGATGCCTGTGAACGCAGCGGCGAGTTCTTTTCCACGGCCACACAATCGTGCAGCAATACCGCTGCCAGAAGGACTTCAAGATCGCCGCCTTCCTCGGCCTGCAAGGTGCGCGCGTTGTGCCAGACCCGTTGCAGATGCGAAAGGTCATGGGCGCCGTCTTCCGACGGTTCCAGCGCGTGGGGCAGCAGTTCTGTGGCGAGTTCCACAAGGGGCGAGAAAGCGAAGTTGTTCATGGGCATCCTTTCGAGTATTCGGCGGCGCTAGCCTAATCTGTGGATTGCCATGTGACGAGCGCGGCGTGGCGCCTTAGTATGGCGTTTTCCTTTTTCCGACAAGGCCCGTCCATGACGATCGAAATCCGCCCGGCGACCCCCAGCGATGCTCCGCAAATCCTCGCGTTCATCACTGAACTTGCAGACTTCGAAAAGGCCCGTCACGAAGTCATCGCCAGTGTCGCCGACATCGAGCGCAGCCTGTTCAGCGAAGGGGCCACCGCCCACGGTCTGATCTGCCTGCGCGACGGCTTGCCGATCGGTTTCGCGGTGTTCTTCTTCAGCTATTCGACCTGGCTGGGCAGCAACTGCCTGTACCTCGAAGACCTCTACATCACCCCCGAGCAACGGGGCGGCGGCGCTGGCAAAACCCTGCTGCGCCACCTCGCGAAAATCGCCTGCGCCAACGACTGCGGCCGCTTCGAATGGAGCGTGCTGGACTGGAACACCCCGGCCATCGAATTCTACAAATCCCTCGGCGCGCAGCCGCAGGAGGAGTGGGTGAGGTATCGCATGGATGGCAAGGTGTTGCGCGAGTTTGCCGAGGGCTGAACAAATAGTGGCAATCTGATTGCTGATTCGATTGTTCAAACCGCTCTAGTCCGGCATCCTACGCGCCATTTTTGCGCGCTCACGGACGACACCTGCAATGCCTCTGGCACTCTTTCTCCACGCCCGTGGAGCCTTCGCTGCGTCAACGAGTGACCGGCGATGAGCGGACTACGGGCGTCGATTCGCCTGTACGGTCTGGTCAAAAACCTCGGCTCAAGCGACAACCCGAACCGCCAACCGGTGGACATCCTCTGCACCGTCAACCGCTTGGGTGGCAAAGCCATCCGCGCGTTTGTCTCGCGCCTCGATGCCGAGCTGATGGCGCGCAGTGCGGGCTTCGATGACTACCGGGTGATACCGCTGCGCACGTTCGATCCGAACGGATTTATCGATGCGCATCAAGGCTGGCTGACCCTGCACGTGTGCTGCGGTTTTGTCGCGCCGGCCGGGCAATCGATTTTCCACCAAGGCGTGCTGTCGCCGATGGGCTGGTATGTCTACTCGGAAACCGGCCGCTGGACGGCCGAGCGCTATCTGGATTTTGGCCCGCAAATGGCCGAGCTGCTGCAAACCACCTACGACCAGCATCGACTGACCGGCTACAACACCTGGCTCAACCAACTCGATGACGCCACAACTGCCGAGTTGAACTGGCATGCCGACGAAGCCTGGCAACAACTGCAAACCCTCACCCTCCCGAACAGCCGCGAGCATTGTCACGCGCTGTTTGATTCCGTCGACAACCGCTGGCGTTTCGCCGCGACCGACGTCGATCTCTATCAGCCTCACCCGGAACCTCTGAAGCAAGGAGCTTTGAATTGAGTGGTAAACCCGCTGCACGCGTCACCGACCCAACCGCCTGCCCACTGCCAGGCCACGGCAACAACCCGATCGTCTCCGGGTCTCCGGACGTGTTCTTCGACGGACTCCCCGCTGCGCGCATGACTGATAAATCGGCGTGCGGCAGCCCGATTACCGGCGGTGTTTCCGCCACGGTATTCATCAACGGTCTGAATGCCGCGATGCTCGACAGCACTGGAGGGCATGGCAATGTCGTGGTCGGTGGGTCGGGGACGGTGATTATTGGACAGAGCGGGGGAGGGGCGGCGTTTAGTGGGTTGTTGCCGATGCCGGTGCATTTCAATGATCGGATGCAGGTGATTAACGAAATTACTGGTGAGCCCATGCCAAATCACCCTTACGCGATTCAACGCGCTGATGGGAGCGTTGAGCACGGCGTAACCAATGACGCGGGCTTTACCCATACGGTGAGTTCGCATTTGCCTGAGTCGATCAAGCTGTTCGTGGAGTAGGAAGATATGACCGCTGAAAATCCTGCTCTGAAAGGGTGTAAAAGGCTGGTCGTGACCCACGACCTGACCTGCAAAACGGACGGAACAGTCAAGCAGGCCACGATCACTCCCAAAAAGATTGTTCTGTTTTTTGTGGGTGGTGCGGGTGATAAAGAAAGTTATTACGGCACAGGCCCCAATAATAACGTTGCTGACGTCATGAAGGTGTTCGTTAGGAATATGGAGGCTGAGGGTATTTGTTCTGATAATTATGACGCCCACCATATTGGTTATAACTATTTTATTAGTGATGATGATCTGAAAAGGAATGTGCTGGAGAAAATTACTGATGTGACCACGCCTGTATATATCATTGGGCATAGCTTGGGCGGATGGAATGGTGCGCACCTGTCAGCGGTATTGACTGATAAGGGGTATCGAATTCCGTGTCTGGTTACACTCGATCCCGTTGGCGAAGGAAAAATCGTGTGGGGGGTTTCTAACATCTACCGTCAGGAGCCGAAACCGAAGGCGGAATATTGGGTTAACGTCAGAGCCGATGCCAAAGACTGGAATTTTTCCGATCTCGTAGCCGATTTCGGAGAACAATGGGATATGAAAAGTGGGCCGAATATGAACGGACGAGTGAATGTGAATCACGCTGACGCCTGGGTTATCTACACATCAGTCCTGCAAAGTGGGATCTCGGCCAGAGACGCTTTGATGCAGGTTGTTGTTACTCATTTTAAAGGACGGAAATGTGCGTAATATAATTCTATGCATGGCTTTCTTGCTTTGCACTTCCTGTGCGATGAATCATGGTAAGCCCATTGCTCATTTACAATACGTTGGTGTTGAACGTTATTTGGATAGGAACATTTATCAGGTGCGTTTTTCGTCTGATGTTGATGTTGTCAATCTTTTCAAATCAAAAATAAGCCAGACGCTGCTGTGTTCTTTTGAGGACGATTTTGATTTTTCGGCACCTCACTCTGCGGGTAGATATGGAGAGGGTTTTATCGAGCCTGAAATTTCAAGTGCCGGGCCGGTTTTCAGGGCGGATGTTTTATTTTTCGAAAGAAAAAACGATACCAGTGAGAAAATCATTGAAGGTGAGGCATTGAGGTCTTTATTAGTGGGCCGAGAGTCTATTGTCTGTAAGGTCAGAATTAATTCCTACTCCTATAAAATATATTTGTCGGAGGACATGAAGGTTCCAACGGCAGATCTATTAAGAGAGATCGATAAGTTTTAAACGAATTGCGATTGCTGCTCAGCTCGCTGTCCGATTTTTTAGAAATGCAAATCCCAAAATATGGGATGCAAAATTACATATTGAGATTTCACGCATGAGAGGTCTATAGTCCAGCTCACTCACTGCCAATAACAAAACAGGTGAAGCGATGCTGGCGCAATTGATCGCGCTCGATTGGGGGACGACCTCATTACGTGCTTACAAACTCGCGGCGGGCGGGCAGGTGCTGGCGCAGCGGTCGCTGTCGTTCGGGATCATGCAGTTGCCGAAGACGCCGAGGGTCATCAACGGTCGTGAATGCTCCGACGGTTTTGAACTGGCGTTCGACGAGGCGTGCGGTGACTGGCTCGACGCGCAGCCCGACTTGCCGGTGATTGCCTGCGGCATGGTCGGCAGCGCCCAGGGCTGGCGCGAAGTGTCCTACCGCGATACGCCGGCCAACGTGGCCGATCTCGGAAAATCCCTGCAAACCGTTCGCAGTCTTCGCGGTGTCGATGTGCACATCGTGCCGGGTGTGATTCAACGCTCGACGCTGCCGAATGTGATGCGGGGCGAGGAAACCCAGGTCCTCGGCGTCCTGCAGAATCTGCCGGTCGAGGCGGGCAATGATCTGCTGATCGGCCTGCCGGGCAGTCATTCGAAATGGGTCGAAGTGGCCGACGACTGCATCACCCGTTTCGACACCTTCATGACCGGCGAAGTGTTCGCCGTGCTCAGCGAGCACAGCATTCTCGGTCGTACCCAACAGCACAGCGCGACGTTCGACGCCGAGGCGTTTGATCGCGGCGTGCAGGTGGCATTGTCGGCGGAGGGTGAGGTCGGCGTGCTGTCGACCCTGTTCAGCGCCCGCAGCCTCGGCCTGACCGGCGAACTGGGCGCTACTGCGCAACCGGACTATCTGTCCGGCCTGCTGATCGGCCATGAACTGACGGCGCTGGCTACCGTGCAACGACGCCGACGCAACAGCACACATCTTCCTTCGATCATCCTCATCGGCAATGCGCAGTTGTGCGCCCGCTACAGCCGTGCCCTCGACGCCTGCGGTTTTGCTCGGGTGACCCTGGCCGAGCAAGCCACCGAGCGTGGTCTGTGGCAACTGGCGCTCGCCGCCGGACTGATCGATTCCTCATCCCGTTAACCCTGACTGGAGGCCTGACATGCTCAAGCAAGCACTGGCGCAAAACGGTCTGATCGCGATCCTGCGCGGCCTGCATCCGCAGGAAGCCGCCGCTGTCGGAGAAGTCCTGTATGCGGCCGGATTTCGCGTCATCGAAGTACCGCTCAATTCCCCCGCACCGTACGAAAGCATTCGCATCCTGCGTAAGACTTTGCCCGCCGATTGCCTGATCGGTGCCGGCACGGTGCTGACCCCGGAACAAGTGGAATTGGTGAAGGAGGCCGGCGGCCAGGTCATCGTCATGCCCCACAGCGATACCAAGGTGTTGCGGGCTGCGAAAGCGGCGGGGCTGTACCTGTCGCCGGGCGTTGCCACACCGACCGAAGCCTTTGCGGCACTGGAGGAGGGCGCGGACATTCTCAAGCTGTTCCCGGCCGAACAGATGGGACCGGCGGTGGTGAAAGCCTGGCTGGCGGTGTTGCCGGTCGGGACGATTCTGGCGCCGGTCGGCGGCATCACGCCGGACAACATGCAGGCGTTCATCGACGCTGGCGTCAAAGGCTTCGGCCTCGGTTCCGGGTTGTTCAAGCCGGGCATGACGACCGAGCAAGTGGCGGCCAATGCCAAGGCCTACGTGGCGGCCTGGAAAGCCCTTCGCTAAGACTTTTCCGGCGCTGCGTGCGCTGCATCTAACAAGAGAGACAAGCAGATGAAAATCACCAAACTCACCACCTTCATCGTCCCGCCGCGCTGGTGCTTCCTGAAAGTCGAAACCGACGAGGGCGTGACCGGTTGGGGCGAGCCCGTGGTCGAGGGCCGGGCCCACACGGTTGCTGCAGCGGTTGAGGAATTGTCCGACTACCTGATCGGCAAAGACCCACGCAATATCGAAGACATCTGGACTGTGCTGTATCGCGGCGGCTTCTACCGCGGCGGCGCGATCCACATGAGCGCACTGGCCGGCATCGATCAGGCGTTGTGGGACATCAAGGGCAAGGCGCTGGGCGTGTCGGTCAGCGATCTGCTCGGCGGTCAGGTGCGGGACAAGATCCGTGTGTATTCGTGGATCGGCGGCGACCGTCCGGCGGACACCGCGCGAGCCGCGAAAGAGGCGGTGGGCCGTGGTTTTACGGCGGTGAAAATGAACGGCACCGAAGAGCTGCAATTTCTCGATACCTTCGAAAAGGTCGATCTGGCACTGGCCAACGTTGCCGCCGTGCGTGATGCGGTGGGGCCGAACGTCGGCATCGGCGTCGACTTCCATGGCCGGGTGCACAAACCCATGGCCAAGGTACTGATGAAGGAACTCGACCCGTACAAACTGATGTTCATCGAAGAGCCGGTGCTCAGCGAAAACTACGAAGCGCTGAAAGAACTGGCACCGCTGACCAGTACGCCAATTGCCCTCGGCGAGCGGCTGTTTTCGCGCTGGGACTTTAAACGGGTGTTGAGCGAAGGTTACGTCGACATCATCCAGCCGGATGCCTCCCACGCCGGTGGCATCACCGAGACCCGCAAGATCGCCAACATGGCTGAAGCCTACGACGTGGCGCTGGCGTTGCATTGCCCGCTGGGGCCGATCGCGCTGGCGGCGTGTCTGCAACTGGACGCCGCTTGCTACAACGCGTTTATCCAGGAGCAGAGCCTGGGCATCCATTACAACGAGAGCAATGACCTGCTCGATTATGTGAAGGATCCGCGGGTGTTCGACTACGACAAAGGCTTCGTGAAAATCCCCAACGGCCCGGGCCTGGGGATCGAGATCAACGAGGAATACGTGATCGAACGCGCGGCGGTCGGCCACCGCTGGCGCAACCCGATCTGGCGTCATGCCGATGGCAGTTTTGCCGAGTGGTGATTGTTGCCTGATTCACGAATAAACCCTGTACGAGATCGTTCCCACGCTCTGCGTGGGAATGCCTCAATGGACGCTCTGCGTCCGCTCTTGGGACGCAGAGCGTCCCCGGCTGCATTCCCACGCGGAGCGTGGGAACGATCTCGCCTGCTAAATCCGACCTCAATAAACATAAGAAGAGGCGCTCCCCATGCAACCGCAAACCCTCACCGGGCAAGCGACGTTAGTCACGCCCAGCCGCAAGCGATTTTTCATCATGGTGTTGCTGTTCATCACCGTGGTCATCAACTACCTCGACCGCAGCAACCTGTCGATTGCCGCCCCGGCACTGACGACGGATCTGGGCATCGACCCGGTGCACGTCGGGCTGATCTTCTCGGCGTTCGGCTGGACCTACGCCGCCATGCAGATCCCCGGCGGCTGGCTGGTGGATCGGGTGCCGCCGCGCATCCTTTACAGCGTCGCGCTGCTGTTGTGGTCTCTGGCCACGGTGATGCTCGGTTTCGCCGCCAGTTTCATCGCACTGTTCGTGCTGCGCATGGCGGTCGGTGCGCTGGAAGCGCCGGCGTATCCGATCAACAGCCGCGTGGTGACGACCTGGTTCCCCGAGCGTGAACGGGCTACGGCCATCGGTTTCTATACCTCCGGGCAGTTTGTCGGGCTGGCGTTCCTGACCCCGGTGCTGGCGTGGCTGCAACATGAATTTGGCTGGCACATGGTATTTGTCGCGACTGGCGCAGTGGGCATCGTCTGGGCGGCGATCTGGTACGCGGTGTATCGCGAACCGCGCGATTTCAAAGGCGCCAACCAAGGCGAAATCGACCTGATCCGCGAGGGCGGCGGGCTGGTGGATATCGCCGCCGAAACCGCCAAGGTGAAGGCGAAATTCAGTTGGACCGATCTCGGTATCGTCCTCAGTAAACGCAAGTTGTGGGGGATCTACCTCGGCCAGTTCTGCCTCAACTCGACGCTGTGGTTTTTCCTGACCTGGTTCCCGACCTACCTGGTGAAGTATCGCGGCATGGACTTCATCAAGTCCGGTCTGCTGGCATCGTTGCCGTTTCTCGCCGCGTTCATCGGTGTGCTGTGCTCCGGGTTCTTTTCCGACTTCCTGATTCGCCGTGGTTGCACCGTCGGGTTTGCGCGCAAGCTGCCGATCATTGGCGGGCTGCTGATTTCCACCTCGATCATCGGCGCCAACTTCGTCGAATCGACACCATTGGTGATTGCCTTCCTGGCACTGGCATTTTTCGGCAACGGGCTGGCGTCGATCACCTGGTCGCTGGTCTCGACACTGGCGCCGGCGCGGCTGCTGGGCTTGACCGGTGGGGTGTTCAACTTCATCGGCAACCTGTCGGCGATTGCCACGCCGATTGTCATCGGCTTTCTGGCCAGCGGCGATTCGTTCGCCCCGGCGATCACCTACATCGCGGTTCTGGCATTGATCGGTGCTTTGTCCTACGTGCTGCTGGTGGGCAAGGTCGAGCGCATCGAGTTGTAGTCGTCCCTGTCGGGCGACCATAATGCCGCCCGTTCCCTCGCTCAACGCTAAAGGCTGGATATGCAGGAAGACGCCCCAAAAACCGCCAAGGACGCCGCGCCGACCGGCACCCAGACCCTGCTTCGCGGGTTGGGTGTGGTGCAGGCCGTCGCCAGTGGCGCCCGCGATCTCAAGGAAATCGCCCGCCTGATCGGCACCACGCGCAGTACCACTCATCGTCTGGCCAGTTGTCTGGTGGACGAGCGCTACCTGCGCGTCGTGCCGCAAGTCGGTTATCTGCTGGGGCCGAAGCTGATCGAACTGGGATTTCAGGCGCGCGAAGAATTGCCGCTGGTGACCCTGGCCGGGCCTTATCTGGACGAGTTGTCGGCGCTGACCGGCGACACCGTTCACCTGGGAATTCGTGAAGGCGACGAGGTGCTTTATTTGCTGAAGAATCCGGGGCGCAACGGCCCGGAAATGCGCTCGCGGGTTGGCCATCGCATGCCGCTGGCGCGGACCGGGATCGGCAAAGCGCTGATGCTGGATGACGCGCCGCAGGACTGGCAGCGTCTGTACGACATCAGTCTGCCGGCGGGTGGGAAAAGTCAGTTCTGGCCGCAGCATCCCCAACAGTCGTGGGAGCAGCTGGAGCAGCGGATGACCGAATACGTGGCCGGCGGCTACGCGTTCGATCTGGAAGACAACGAACCGTCGATCCGTTGCGTGGCGGCGCCGATCCGCGATGCGAGCAAGCGCATCGTCGCGGCGATCAGCATCGCCAGCACCGTGCCGTATATGCCGCTGGAAAAAATGGCCGAGCTGATTCCCCTGATCAAAGGGGTCACGGCTCGGCTCTCGGCAGAACTTGGCTTGAAGGTTTAAAGCTTCAAGGTCGCCATATCGATCACGAAGCGGTATTTCACATCGCCGGCGATCATGCGGGCGTAGGCTTCATTGATCTGACGGATGTCGAGCATTTCAATGTCGCAGCTGATGTTGTGCTCGGCGCAGAAATCCAGCACTTCCTGGGTTTCGGCGACACCACCGATCAGCGAACCGGCCAATACGCGACGACCCAGCACCAGTTTCGCGGCGTGGACCGGCGGATCGATCGGTTCGATCAGGCCCACCAGAATGTGCACGCCGTCGAAGCGCAGGGTGTCGAGGTACGGGTTGAGATCGTGCTGCACCGGAATGGTGTCCAGCAGGAAATCGAAACGACCGGCTGCAGCTTTCATCTGCTCTTCGTCGGTGGACACGATCACATGATCGGCGCCCTGACGACGACCTTCCTCAGCCTTGCTTGCCGAACGGGTGAACAGCGTCACTTCAGCGCCCATGGCCTTGGCGAACTTGATCCCCATGTGACCGAGGCCGCCCATGCCGAGAATCCCGACCTTGTCGCCGGCCTTCACGCCGTAGTGCTTGAGTGGCGAATAGGTGGTGATGCCGGCGCAGAGAATCGGGGCGGCGGCTGCCAGATCCAGCTTCTCGGGGATGCGCACCACGAAGTGTTCGCTGACCACGATGCTGTCCGAATAACCGCCCATGGTGTTGCTGCCATCGACCCGGTCGGGCGTGGCATAAGTCATGGTCGGGCCTTCGAGGCAGTATTGCTCGAGGTTCGACTGGCAGGCTTCGCAGGTGCGGCATGAGTCGACCATGCAGCCGACGCCGACCAGATCGCCGACCTTGTGCTTGGTGACATTCGCACCGACGGCGGTGACTTTTCCGACGATCTCGTGGCCGGGCATCAACGGATAAACGGCGATGCCCCATTCATTGCGCGCCTGGTGGATGTCGGAGTGGCAGACGCCGCAGTACAGAATTTCGATGGCGACGTCATCGGCCCGTGGGCTGCGGCGTTCGAACTTCATCGGGGCGAGGGGAGTGGTGGCCGTTTGAGCGGCATAGCCGATGGCGGTGTACATGTGAAACCTCGCAAAAGCAGTGACAAGTGAGGCGGCGCATTCTGGGCGCCGTCCGGTCGTCCGGCCATGGCGATTCCTCCGGGTGTCATGCCTAATCCTCCGGCATGCGGGGTTGATCGGTCGCATTGGCAAAAGGATCTGCGATGATGCTTTCATCCCTTTTTCCGTGATTTTTTCTGAAGAGCCACCCGATGCAATTGACCCGTCACCTTGATGCCAACGCCACCCTGGTTTCGCTGATCGAACCGCTGGCGCTGCGCGATGGTTACAGCCAGACCGGGCTGCCGGGCGTGCAGGTGCTGCGCGCCAGTTGCGACGTCGCCCGTGGCCCGCACATTTATGAACCGAGCCTGATGATCATCGCCCAGGGCAGCAAACTGGCGTATCTGGGGCCGCGCACCATGGAGTACGGCGCCGGGCATTATCTGATCCAGGCGTTGCCGGTGCCGTTCGAGTGCGAAACCTATGCGTTGCCGGACGCGCCGTTGCTCGGCGTGTCGGTGGCGATCGACCGGGTGCTGCTCGGTGAACTGGTTCTGGCCATGGGGCTGGCGCCGGGGCGGCATATTCCGGCGCAGACACCGGAGTCGATGACCTCGGTGGTGCTCGACGATGACATGCGCGGTTGCGTCGAACGCCTGCTGCGCTGTCTGCACGATCCGCTGGAGTGCCAGATTCTCGGACCGGCGCGGGTGCGAGAGTTACTGTTCGTGGCGTTGCGCGGACCTCAGGCTGATGTGCTGCGGGCGCTGGTCGAGCAGCAGGGGCAGTTTGCGCGGGTGGCGGCTTCGATCAGCCATTTGCACTCGCACTACACCGAACCGTTGAACGTCGAGACGCTGGCCAGTTGCGCGAACATGAGCGTTTCAACCTTTCATGAGCATTTCAAACGCAGCACGTTGCTGTCGCCGGTGCAGTATCTGAAGCGTTTACGCTTGTTGAAGGCGCAGACGTTGTTGATCGCCGAGGGGCTAGGAGTGGCGCAGGTGGCGCATCGGGTGGGGTATCAGAGCACGTCGCAGTTCAGTCGCGAGTACAAACGTTATTTCGAGCGCAGCCCGGGGGATGAGCGCGCGGCTTGATTTCGGGCAAATCGCGGGCAACAAAAAGGCCCCCATATAGGGAGCCTTGATGTTCAGCGGATCGACTTACATGTTCGGGTAGGTCGGGCCGCCGGCGCCTTCCGGCGTCACCCAGGTGATGTTCTGCGAAGGGTCCTTGATGTCACAGGTCTTGCAGTGCACGCAGTTCTGGGCGTTGATCTGGAAGCGCTTCTCGCCGTCTTCCTTGGTGATCACTTCATACACGCCGGCCGGGCAGTAGCGCTGCGCCGGCTCGTCATACAGCGGCAGGTTCTTGCTCAGCGGGATGGTCGGGTCGGTCAGTTTCAGGTGGCACGGCTGTTCTTCTTCATGGTTGGTACCGGAGATGAACACCGAGCTCAGCTTGTCGAAGCTGATCTTGCCGTCGGGTTTCGGGTAGTCGATCTTCTTGCAGTCGGCCGCGAGCTTGAGGCAGGCGTAGTCCGGCTTGGTGTCGTGCAGGGTGAACGGCAGTTTGCCGCCGAAGATGTTCTGGTCCAGCCAGTTGAAACCGCCGCCGACGATAGCGCCGAACTTGTGGATCGCCGGGCCGAAGTTGCGGCTGGCGAACAGTTCTTCGTAGAGCCAGCTCTTCTTGAAGGCGTCGACGTAGGTGGTCAGCTCTTCGGTGCCGTCCTTTTCAGCGAACAGCGCGTCGGCCACGGATTCAGCGGCGAGCATGCCGGACTTCATCGCGGTGTGGCTGCCTTTGATCTTGGCGAAGTTCAGGGTGCCGAGGTCGCAACCGATCAGTGCGCCGCCCTTGAACACCATTTTCGGCAGCGAGTTCAGGCCGCCTTTGCAGATTGCGCGAGCGCCGTAGCTGATGCGCTTGCCGCCTTCCAGATACTGCTTGAGCACCGGGTGATGCTTGAGGCGCTGGAATTCGTCGAACGGCGACAGGTAGGTGTTGCTGTAGGACAGATCGACGATCAGACCGACCACCACCTGGTTGTTTTCCAGGTGATAGAGGAAGGAGCCACCGGTGTTCTCGGTGCCCATGATGTCCATCGGCCAACCGGCGGTGTGCACCACCAGGCCTGGCTGGTGTTTGGCTGGGTCGATTTCCCAGATTTCCTTCAAGCCGATGCCGTAGTGCTGGGCGTCGGCGTCGCTGTCGAGGTTGTAGCGCTTGATCAGTTGCTTGCCGATGTGGCCACGGCAGCCTTCGGCGAACAGCGTGTATTTGCCACGCAGTTCCATGCCAGGGGTGTACAGGCCTTCTTTAGGATGGCCTTCGCGGTCGACGCCGAGGTCGCCGGTGATGATCCCGCGTACCACGCCGTTTTCATCGATCAGCGCTTCCTGAGCGGCGAAGCCCGGGTAGATTTCCACGCCCAGGTTTTCGGCCTGCTGGGCGAGCCAGCGGCACAGGTTGCCGAGGGAGATAATGTAGTTGCCTTCGTTGTGCATGGTCTTGGGCACAAAGAAGTCAGGAATTTTCTGCGCGCTTTCGGCGTTTTTCAGCACGAAGATGTCATCGCGGGTGACTGGCGTGTTCAGCGGAGCGCCGAGTTCTTTCCAGTCAGGGAACAGTTCGTTCAGGGCCCGTGGTTCGAATACGGCGCCGGACAGGATGTGTGCGCCGACTTCGGAGCCTTTTTCGACCACGCAGACGCTGATTTCCTTACCGGCTTCGGCGGCCTTCTGCTTCAGACGGCAGGCGGCGGACAGGCCAGCGGGGCCGGCACCGACGATGACCACGTCGAATTCCATGTATTCGCGTTCCACAGGCTATCTCCTACTCAAGGCTCAACAGTTTTTTTCTAATTTGGAGGTTCGGTGTCGTATCCGTTATTGCCTTTACGTTAACGTCAAGGCTAATAATGGGCAAACCACCTTTCTCTCTAGGCGGCGCATTATATCTACACCACTCTTAGCGTCCAATACAAACGTTTGTTTGAATCGGCTCCAGCCCAGAGAAATCAAAGAAGCGCGGCTTATGACAGGGCATTTTGGCGTATTGACCAGAATGGGCGTTCCGGTCAAGATACGGGCGGTTTTGCGCTCGCCGTAGGCTGAATGGTGGTTTCAAGAGCACCTCTAAAGACAGGGCGTAGGCGGTAACCGGTGATGCGCAGCGCAGGTTCGGCGCGCAGTTTACACACCGCGAAGCGGCATGACTCGTCAGTCACGACTGACGAACGGTCATCCCGCTCAGCCGGCGTTTTTAGAGGTGCCCTTGTGCCCGATGAGCATCAACCGCCAGGTTCGCCTAGGCGACTTTCTTTTCACCGGAGAGTAACGAGGAATCCATGAAGGTTCTTGTAGCTGTCAAACGCGTTGTGGATTACAACGTCAAGGTTCGCGTCAAGGCGGACAATTCCGGCGTAGACCTCGCCAACGTCAAGATGTCGATGAACCCGTTCTGCGAAATCGCAGTGGAAGAAGCCGTACGCCTGAAAGAAAAAGGCGTTGCGACTGAAATCGTCGTCGTCTCCATCGGCCCGTCCACCGCTCAGGAACAGCTGCGTACCGCACTGGCTCTGGGTGCCGACCGCGCCATCCTCGTCGAATCCGCTGAAGACCTGACTTCCCTGGCCGTGGCCAAGCTGCTCAAGGCCGTGGTCGACAAGGAACAGCCTCAGCTGGTGATCCTGGGCAAACAGGCCATCGACAGCGACAACAACCAAACCGGCCAGATGCTCGCTGCACTGAGCGGCTACGGTCAGGGCACTTTCGCCTCGAAAGTCGAAGTCTCCGGCGACAGCGTTGCCGTGACCCGCGAAATCGACGGCGGCGCGCAGACCGTTTCCCTGAAACTGCCAGCGATCGTCACCACCGACCTGCGTTTGAACGAGCCGCGCTACGCGTCCCTGCCAAACATCATGAAAGCCAAGAAGAAGCCTCTCGAGACGCTGACTCCGGACGCTTTGGGCGTTTCCACCGCCTCCACCAACAAGACCCTGAAAGTCGAAGCGCCGGCTGCACGCAGCGCGGGTATCAAGGTCAAGTCGGTGGCTGAACTGGTCGAGAAACTGAAAAACGAAGCGAAGGTAATCTGATCATGACTATCTTGGTAATCGCCGAACACGACAACAAGGTGCTGGCTCCGGCCACCCTGAACACCGTGGCTGCCGCTGCCAAAATCGGCGGCGACATCCACGTTCTGGTTGCAGGCCAGGGCGCTGGCGCCGTGGCTGAAGCCGCCGCGAAAATCGCTGGCGTGAGCAAAGTCCTGAACGCTGACAATGCTGCCTACGCGCATCAGCTGCCGGAAAACGTTGCTCCTCTGGTTGCAGAGCTGGGCGCTGGTTACAGCCACATCCTGGCTGCCGCCACTTCCAACGGCAAAAACATCCTGCCGCGCGTTGCCGCCCAGCTGGACGTTGACCAGATCTCCGAGATCATCTCGGTAGAAAGCGCTGACACCTTCAAGCGTCCGATCTACGCCGGTAACGCCATCGCTACCGTGCAATCGACCGCTGCGATCAAAGTGATCACCGTGCGTGCCACCGGTTTCGACCCGGTTGCCGCTGAAGGCGGTTCCGCTTCGGTTGAATCCGTTGCTGCTGCTCACAACGCTGGCACTTCCAGCTTCGTCAGCGAAGAACTGGCCAAGTCCGATCGTCCTGAACTGACCGCTGCCAAGATCGTCGTTTCCGGCGGCCGCGGCATGCAGAACGGCGACAACTTCAAACACCTGTACGCTCTGGCCGACAAGCTGGGCGCTGCCGTTGGTGCTTCCCGCGCCGCGGTCGACGCAGGTTTCGTACCGAACGACATGCAGGTCGGTCAGACCGGCAAGATCGTTGCGCCACAGCTGTACATCGCCGTCGGTATCTCCGGCGCGATCCAGCACCTGGCCGGCATGAAAGACTCCAAAGTGATCGTTGCGATCAACAAGGACGAAGAAGCGCCGATCTTCCAGGTGGCCGATTACGGCCTGGTGGCGGATCTGTTCGAAGCCGTACCTGAGTTGGAGAAGCTGGTCTAATCCGGCCGCTTCACTTATAAAGAGCCCGACCTTTTGGTCGGGCTTTTTTTTGTCTCGGATTTGAGTGGGAGCGTTTCGCCATGGATCTGCATCGTCGGTTGGGCTGCTCGTGGTTGCTGGGACTGGCATTGTTGCCGGGCCTGTCGGTGGCGGCGGGCAAGTGCGAGCGGCTGGTCGTCACCGGCAGCCCGGATGCGCCACCGTACCTCTGGCAGGATCCGCAGAACCCCAAACAACTGATCGGTGCCAGCGCCGACCTGTTGCAACAGGTGGCGAAAGAACTGGGGATCAAAGTCGATCTGCTGTACGCCGGCAAGCGTTCCCAGGCCCTCGACGAAGTGCGCAGCGGGCGCATGGACATGTTGGCCGACGCGCCGCTGACCTTCAACGAGCTGGAAAACCTCGACTACATTCACCCGCCGTTGCTGGAAAACGACTATCTAGTTTGGACCCGCAAGGGGTCGACTCTGGTCTACAGCGAAGCGAAGGATCTGCACGGGCATACCGGCGGCTTGTCGGAAAAGTCTCGAATGACCCCGGCATTCGGCACTTTCGCCGAGCAGCAATTGACCCTGACCCGTACGGCAAACCTGACCCAGGCGTTTCAGAAACTTCTGCTGGGCGAGGTGGAATATGTACTCGCCGGTCGCTACTCGGGCATGGCAGCCGCGCAGGCACTGGGCATGGCCAATGATCTGCTGGCCTTTGAACAACCCATCGACCGCCCCGGTCTGTTCCTCGCGGTTTCGCACAACTCGGCCTGCAACGATCCGTGGTTGCGCGGACAGCTGGCCAAAAAGATGACAGAATTGCCCGCGTCCGGCCTGACGGAAGCCGCGCTGCAACGCAACATCGAGCGCTGGAAGGCGCAGCAGCAACAGCCGCCGCAACCACCTGTCAGCGCCCCAAAACAGTAGGGATTCTTAGTGAGTAATCGACTTCTTTTCGCGGCCATGGCCGTTCTGGCCCTGGCCGGTTGCGCCAGCGATCCGGCACCTAACGAACAAATGCGTCTGACCGAGCAGGCCCTTGAGCAAGCCAAAGCCGTGGGCGCCACCGCTGAAGATGTGCCGGAAATGAAACTGGCCGAGGACAAGTTCAACCGGGCCAAAGGCAGCATGGCGGGTGAGTCCTACAAGAATGCGCGGATGCGCTTCGAACAGGCCGAACTCGACGCACGCCTGGCGGAAGCCAAAGTGTTGACCCAGAAGAGCGAAGAGCAAGTGAACGTGCTCAACACCCGCATCGTCCGACTGCGCAAGCAACTGGGGGATGCCCAATGAGCCTGAAGTCCAAAGCCCTCGGCACTCTGATTCTCGCCGGTTGCGCCAGCCTGTACGGCTGCGCCGGTCAGCACAGCGAATCCGCATTGCAGCAGGCCAGCACCGACTTCCAGAAGGTCAAGGAAGATTCCAACGTGCTGCGTATCGCGCCGAAAGACGTGATCCGCGCCGGTGAGTCCCTGGCCCGTGCCGATCGTCTGTCGACGTACTGGGGCAGCGGCTCGGACGTGGTGCACTACGCCTACCTGAGTCAGCGCTACAGCGAAATCGCCCGTGAGCACACCAATCAGGTGCTCAACGAAGAGCGTGTGGCGAAGCTGGAACTTGAACGTCAGCGCCTGCAACTGGCCCTGCGCGAGTCCAAACTGCTGAGCGTGCAACAGCAGGGCAAATGGCTGGAAGAGCAGATCGTTGCGCTGGCCACCACCCAGACCGATCGTGGTTTGGTGATGACCCTCGGTGACGTGCTGTTCGATACCGGTGAAGCCGAGCTGAAAAACTCGGCCAACCGCGTGGTGCTGAAGATCGTGCAGTTCCTGCAACTCAACCCGAAACGCATCGTGCGGATCGAGGGCTACACCGACAGCACCGGCGGCAAGCAGGAAAACCTCAAGCTGTCCCGCGATCGCGCGCAGTCGGTGGCTGACGTGCTGACGGACCTGGGCATCGACGAAAAACGCATTCAGGTCGAAGGCTACGGTGACGAATATCCGGTGGACGCCAACGCTTCCGAGCGTGGGCGTGCGCAGAACCGTCGGGTGGAAATCGTGTTCTCCGACGAAAAAGGCCAGCTCGGCGCCGCCCGCTAAGGGTGGCGTTACTGGAAAGCCCGGGCTGTCAGGCAGCACCGGGCTTTTTTACGTCTGTCGATTACCTCACAAAGCAGTACAGATTTAACCGACACAGCACTGTATGGTTGACTAATATGGCAACTGTCCCAGTACACTTCCAAACTGTTCCGGTATTGTTTCACACAAGAATAAAACGCCCGTGAAATCGAGTGCTGCGTCATGACCAATCTCTTGCTCTACCAACGTATTGCTCAACAGCTGGCCGAAGATATCCGCCGTGGCGTCTATCAACCGGGCGAGCGCGTGCCTTCGGTGCGCAAGATGAGTTCGCAGCTCAACGTCAGCCATGCCACGGTGTTGCAGGCTTACGCCAACCTCGAGGATCAGGGGCTCATCCGCGCGCGGCCGCAGTCCGGTTACTACGTGCACCAGACTCCCGCACTGACGGCGCCCACGCCGGACATTGCCCGGGTCGAACGGCCAGGCCTGGTCACCCGCAGCAGCATCATTCAGCAAGTTTTGGTCGAATCCCGTCGTGAGGGCGTGTTCCCGCTGGGGGCGGCGGTGCCGAGTGTCGATTACTTGCCGGTGCGCGCCCTGCATCAGCAACTGGCCAAGGTCACCCGCTTTCACAGCCCACGGGCATTCAGTTACATGTTCAGCCCGGGTTTCGAGCCGCTGCGCCGCCAAGTGGCGATTCGCATGCGTGATGCAGGCGTGGTCGTCGACCCGTCGGAAGTGGTGATCACCCACGGCTGTGTCGACGCCTTGCAGATGTCGTTGCGGGTGCTGACCCGCCCCGGCGACCTGATCGCCGCCGAATCCCCCACCTATTACGGGTTGCTGCAACTGGCCGATCTGCTGGGCCTGAAGGTCATCGAGATCCCCAGCGACCCCGCCACCGGCATGAGCCTCGAAGCCCTGCAACTGGCGGCCAACCAATGGTCGATCAAGGCGCTGGTTCTGACCACCCGACTGAGCAATCCACTCGGCGGCACCATGCCCGAAGAGCGGCAGAAACAACTGCTGAGACTGGCTTCGGACTTCGATATCCAGATCGTCGAAGACGACATCTATGGCGAGTTGATGTTCGAGCAGGGGCGCACCAAGTCGCTCAAGGCCTACGACCGTCTCGACCGGGTGATCTACTGCTCGAGTTTTTCCAAGACGTTATCGCCTGGTGTACGCATCGGCTGGATGATCGCCGGCAAGTACCAGCAGGAAATCCAGCGCTTGCAGACTTTCAGCACCCATTCAGCGTGCAGCGTCACGCAAATGGCCATCGCGGCGTACCTGGAAAACGGCGGCTATGACCGGCATTTAAGGTACATCCGCCAGGAATACCGAAAAAATCTCAGCGCGTTCCAGTTGGCAGTCCAGCAGTATTTTCCCGAAGGCACGCAGATGACCCGGCCGACCGGCGGATTCATTCTGTGGGTCAGTCTGCCGGGACGGGTCAACACCCAGGAACTGCACGTGCGGGCACTGCAACAGGGCATCAGCATTGCGCCGGGCCTGATCTTCAGCAACACCGAACAGTTCAACCACTGTATCCGGTTGAACTGCGGCATCCCGTGGAATCGCGAGGCGGAACGGGCGCTGATGACCCTCGGCATGTTGGCAACCCAGCTCTGCCAGGAGATGGCCGGCGGGTTTTGAAGCGTTGAGGGCGCTTGTCATGTGACGCCCAACAGGCGAGCATATGGCCCTCTGCCGTTAGCTTCGTTGGGTTCATGAAAGCGAAATTTTCTGCCGTCTGGGTTGTGCTCTGCCTGCTGATGATGGGTTATGTGCCTGGCGCCATGGCGGCCGCGGCTCAGGAAAAGACGCCGGCAGCTGCCACCGCGAAAAAGCCGGTTACGGCCAAGAAAACCGTTCCAGCGAAAAAAGCACCGCAGAAAAAGGCTGCTCCCGCCAAGAAGCGCGCTCCGGTCGCTTCCAAGTCGAAGTCGGCGAAAGAAGTGGCCAAGACGCAATTGCCGTCCGCGAAGCTCGATTTGAGTCTGCCCAAGGACATGGTTCAAGAGTTGAAGCCTCCCGGCTCCGTGACGCTGCCCAAGCGCGAACCGATTCTGCCGCAGATGTTCGGCGACAAGAACAGCGGGTTCCAGCTCAACGGCCGTTTGCTCAGCAATGAAATGCAGCTGCAACTGCGCAACGAAGAGCGCCGGGAAGTCGAAGGCGCGGCACTGGATTTCGAGTTCAAGCAATAAATCGTCCCCGTCGGTGACCCGCAGACCAGACGCTTTGTCGGAGACTGGTCAGTCACTTTCGTTTCTGCGTAAAAACCCCGGTTCAGGGAATTTAAAACAGCCGTTTAAGCGGTTACCCTGTTCCGCGTCCCTTTAACACATTGCCCGCTGCGAGGAACGCGTCGTCATGAAATGCCGTGAAGGCTGTGGCGCCTGCTGCATTGCCCCTTCCATCAGTTCGCCGATTCCAGGCATGCCCGATGGCAAACCTGCCGGTGAACGCTGCGTTCAGTTGTCGGTCGATAACCTGTGCAACATTTTCGGCCGACCGGAACGTCCGGCGGTCTGTTCAGGATTCAAGGCCGATCCCGAAGTCTGCGGCAGCAGCCAGGACGACGCGATCAGACTGCTCGGCTGGTGGGAGCAGATGACGGCGGCGTGATGTGTCAAACGAACGGAACTTCAACAATAAGGAATAAGACTATGGGTTCGCTGCATCGTATCGCTGTTTTGTGTGGTTTGACGGCCGTGCTGGCCACCTCGGCCGCCCAGGCTGAAGACTGGAAAGTCGCCAAGAACGAGGACGGCATCAAGGTCTCCCTGAGCGAAGTGCCGGGTTCGGACTACAAGTCTTATCAGGGCGTGACCGTGATGAAGACCACCATCGCCAAACTGCGCGCCTTGCAGGAAGACGTTTCCGGTGCGTGCGCCTGGATTCACGAGTGCAAGACCCAGAAACTGCTCAAGCACGAAGGCGACCAGAGCTGGACCTACACTCAGTTCAACACGCCATGGCCGGTCACCCCGCGCGATTCGATCCTGCATGTCACCACTGTTGAAGGCGCCGATGGCAGCCTGACCCGTAACCTGGAAGGCGTGCCGAAGTACCTGCCTGAAGAAAAGGGCTTTGTGCGGGTTGCTCAAGTCAAAGGCTTCTGGAAGTTCGTGCCAAAAGGCGATCAGGTTGAAGTGACTTATCAGGTTCACACCGAGCCGGGCGGCAGCGTGCCGTCGATGATCGCCAACAAGTTTGTGGTCGACGCACCGTTCAACACCCTGAAAGCCTTGAAAGAACGCGCCGAGAAGTAACTGTCGCGTTCATCTGTAAACGCCCCGAAGAACTCGGGGCGTTTTGTTTTCCAGGTTTATTGTGTTTCCGGATATGCGTTGAACGAAATTTTCACAAAGTCTCCAAGACAATTCGCCCGCGCTGTCTGCACCTGTCCCGGCGTGCCGTGCCTTGAATGAAAGCGTCCGGCAGCGGGCACTAATCAATGGCAATGCCGCCGGTGATCGTGCAACATTTGCGCTCCGCGCAAGCCCCGGGGCCTGGAATGGCCAACAGAGGGCAGGGCGCAGCTGAATTTTTGCAACTTCAACTTCCAATGGGTCCTAAAACGACATGGCAAACCCGGACGCCCTGAGTCAGCAGCGATCTTCCAGTCGCCTGCTGCAACCGACCGTCAAATCGCATCTGGCCTACACGCTCCTGTGCGCGCTGGTCATGATGGTGATGTTTTCCGTGCTGCGCCTCGCGCTGCTGGTCTACAACCGCGAGATGATCCTCGACACCCCGGCCTCGACCTTCCTCGAAGCCTTCGCCAACGGCCTGCGCTTCGATATTCGCCTGGTGGTGTATCTGTGCATTCCGTTGGTGCTGGCGCTGTTCAGTGCACGGGCCATGGCGGCGCGCGGGTTCTTCCGTCTGTGGCTGACTGTTGCTTCGAGCATCGCGCTGTTCCTCGGCCTGATGGAGATGGACTTCTATCGCGAGTTCCACCAGCGCCTCAACGGCCTGGTGTTCCAGTACGTGAAGGAAGACCCGAAAACCGTGATGAGCATGCTCTGGTACGGTTTCCCGGTGGTGCGTTACCTGCTGGCCTGGGCCGTGGGCACGCTGATCCTGACCCTGGCGTTCAAGGGCGCCGACCGTCTGACCCGTCCGCGTGGCCCGTTCAGCGGTGGCAACGTCGGCACCCGTCAAGTGGCGCCATGGTATGCGCGTCTGGCGGTGTTCGTGGTGTGCCTGCTGATCTGCGTGGTCGCCGCTCGCGGCACCCTGCGCCAAGGCCCGCCGCTGCGCTGGGGTGACGTGTACACCACCGATTCGAACTTCGCCAACCAGCTCGGCCTCAACGGCACGCTGTCGCTGATCGCGGCGGCCAAGGACCGGATGGGCGAGGATCGCGACAACATCTGGAAAGCCACGCTGCCGCAGGATCAGGCACAGAAAGTGGTGCGCGAGATGCTGATGACGTCGGACGACAAACTGGTGGATGCCGATATCGCTGCCGTGCGTCGTGAATACACGCCGCCTGCCGACAAGACCCTGCCGATCAAGAACGTCGTCGTGATCCTGATGGAAAGCATGGCCGGTCACTCGGTGGGCGCACTGGGCGCGCCGGGCAACATCACGCCGTACCTCGACAAGCTGTCGAAGGAAGGCCTGCTGTTCGACCGTTTCTTCTCCAACGGCACCCACACCCACCAGGGCATGTTTGCCACCATGGCGTGCTTCCCGAACCTGCCGGGTTTCGAATACCTGATGCAGACCCCGGAAGGCAGCCACAAGCTGTCCGGCCTGCCGCAGTTGCTCAGCGCTCGTGACTACGACGACGTGTACGTCTACAACGGCGACTTTGCCTGGGACAACCAGTCCGGTTTCTTCAGCAATCAGGGCATGACCAACTTCGTCGGCCGCAACGACTTCGTAAACCCGGTGTTCTCCGATCCGACCTGGGGCGTGTCCGACCAGGACATGTTCGACCGTGGTCTGGTGGAGCTCAAGGCGCGGGAAAACGGCAAGCCGTTCTACGCGCTGCTGCAGACCCTGTCCAACCACACGCCGTACGCCTTGCCGACGCCGTTGCCGGTCGAGCGCGTCACCGACCGTGGCCCGCTCAATGAACACCTGACCGCCATGCGTTATGCGGACTGGGCGCTGGGCCAGTTCTTCGAGAAGGCCCGCAAGGAGCCGTACTTCAAGGAAACCCTGTTCGTCATCGTCGGCGACCACGGTTTCGGCAACGAGCGACAGATCACCGAAATGGACCTTGGCCGTTTCAACGTGCCGATGCTGATGATCGCACCGGGCATCCAGGAAAAATTCGGTACCCGTGACCACACCGTGGGCACCCAGATCGATATCGTGCCGACCATCATGGGTCGCCTCGGTGGCGAAGTGCGCCATCAGTGCTGGGGCCGCGATCTGCTGAACCTGCCGCAGGGTGACACCGGTTTTGGTGTGATCAAGCCGTCGGGCAGCGAGCAGACCACCGCCATCGTCACCGCCGACCAGATCCTGGTGCTGCCGAAAGAGAAGGAAATGGCACCGAAGATCTATCAGTACGAGCTGGGCGCCAACCCGCACGCCGAAGTGGTACCGGATGCACCGCGCACTGCCGAGCTGAAACTCAAGCTCGAAGCGTTCCTGCAAACGGCCACCAAGAGCCTGATCGACAACACCGCTGGTGTGATTAACGGCAAGCCGGACTGATCATTCGGCGCAATAAAAAAGAGGCCCTTGAAGGGCCTCTTTTTTTTGTCGGTCAAACAGTCATATCCGACCGAGTAACAACAGCACCAACAGTACTACCAGCACCACACCGATAATGCCCGAAGGGCCATAACCCCAACTTCTGGAGTGCGGGAAGACCGGCAGACCACCGATCAGCAACAGGATCAGGATAATGATTAGAATTGTGCCCATGTCTATTTCCTTGTTGATAGTGTCTGTGAAGTCTTGGTGTTCAAGGGCGGCTGGAAGTTGAACTAAATCCAGACGGCTTACAGATTCCGACTGGTGCGCACGAAAGAAAATTCAATGTTTTTTTAAGGTATTTGGCTCGCGTGCTTATTTCGTTTGCTGTCGCGGTTTGCCCTCGCCATTCAGCAATCTGATGGAGCGTGGGTCGCTGCGGATCCTTCGCTACACTCCGCGCATCTTCCCCGGAACAACAAGGCTGTCTGCTATGCAAAATCGCATGATGATCACTGGCGCGGGCTCAGGCCTGGGTCGCGAAATCGCGCTGCGCTGGGCGCGTGAAGGCTGGCAACTGGCCTTGTCCGACGTCAGCGAGCCCGGTTTGCAAGAGACCCTCAAACTGGTTCGCGAGGCCGGCGGCGACGGCTTCATCCAGCGCTGCGACGTGCGTGATTACAGCCAGCTCACTGCGTTTGCCCAGGCCTGCGAAGTGAAACTTGGCGGTATCGACATCATCGTCAACAACGCCGGTGTGGCCTCGGGCGGTTTCTTCAGCGAGTTGTCGCTGGAGGACTGGGACTGGCAGATCGCGATCAACCTGATGGGCGTGGTCAAGGGTTGCAAGGCGTTCCTGCCGCTGCTGGAGCAGAGCAAGGGCAAGATCATCAACATCGCCTCGATGGCCGCGCTGATGCAGGGCCCGGCGATGAGCAACTACAACGTGGCCAAGGCTGGAGTGGTGGCGTTGTCGGAAAGCTTGTTGATCGAACTGGCCCAACAGGAAGTCGGGGTTCATGTGGTCTGCCCGTCATTCTTCCAGACCAATCTGCTGGATTCTTTCCGTGGCCCGACGCCGGCGATGAAAGCCCAGGTCGGCAAGTTGCTGGAAAGTTCGCCCATCACCGCCAGCGATATTGCCGATTACATCTACCAGCAAGTCGCAGCCGGCGAATTCATGATCCTGCCCCACGAACAAGGGCGCATGGCCTGGGCACTCAAACAGAAAAACCCGCAGTTGCTGTACAACGAAATGACCGCGATGGCCGAAAAGATGCGCGCCAAGGCCAAACAGAACAACGGCTGAACTTGCCCGGGGTTCGACGCATCGTTAGGGTGGCCGCAACAGTCACCCTGACGAGATGTCTTGCATGCTCAACTACCTGTGGTTCTTCCTCGCCGCGCTGTTCGAAATCGCCGGCTGTTTCGCGTTCTGGATGTGGCTGCGCCAGGGCAAAAGCGCCTTGTGGGTGATCCCGGCGCTGATCAGCCTGACCCTGTTCGCGCTGCTGTTGACGCGCGTCGAAGCGACCTACGCCGGTCGCGCCTACGCCGCTTACGGTGGCATCTACATCATTGCTTCGATTGGCTGGCTGGCGGTGGTCGAGCGCATCCGTCCGTTGGGTTCGGACTGGATCGGTGTGGCGCTGTGTGTGATCGGGGCCAGTGTGATCCTGTTCGGGCCGCGGTTTTCCGCGAGCTGAATCTTGTAGGTCTGAGGGAAATGTCTGAAGGCTTGCGCGCCTTGGCGCGTAGGGAATGACTGAATTGTCCGGCGCGCATTGTAGGGCGGTCGAAACCCGCGCATCTTCAAGGCTCGCAAACCTTGAAGGACACCTCCCATGCTTGTACTCAGCCGTGTTGTCGGTGAACTGATTTCCATCGGCGACAACATCACTCTGCGCGTTCTGGCGGTCAACGGCTCCAGCGTGCGGTTCGGCGTCGAAGCGCCGGAGCAGGTCGGCGTGCATCGCGCCGAGGTCTACGAACGGATCCAGCGCAAACAGGCCAGCGGCAAGGGCCGCTGACCGTTTTCAGTCGAACAGGTGCTTGGGCACGTCGTGCTTGAGCATCAACTGGCATTGTTCGCTTTCCGGATCGAAAACGATGAGCGCCTGGCCTTTGGTCAGCGCCTGGCGAACCCGCAGTACGCGGGTTTCCAGCGGCGTGTCGTCACCGTTGTCGGTACCGTCGCGGGTGACGAAATCCTCGATCAGGCGGGTGAGGGTGTCGACTTCGAGCGCGTCGTAGGGAATCAGCATGGGCACCTCGGCTAAATCAATGTCGGGATGCTACGGCGAATGACCGCCGAGGGCCAGACTCAACTGTCCGCGCGTTGCCCCACAAGGCTGTCCACCGACGGCACACGGGTGTCGCTCTCCATCTGGGTTTCGTGCTCGATCTGATGACTGAAGCGGTCCAGTGACCCGGTGGCCGGTTGCGCATCGCTGGCGAACACCGGCGGACTCAGAATGTACGCCCCCAGCAGACGACTGAGTGCCGCGAGGCTGTCGATGTGCGTGCGTTCGTAGCCGTGGGTTGCGTCGCAGCCGAAGGCGAGCAGGGCGGTGCGGATGTCGTGACCGGCGGTGACCGCCGAGTGGGCATCGCTGAAGTAATAGCGGAACAGGTCGCGGCGCACCGGCAGTTCGTGCTCACCGGCCAGACGCAGCAGGTGTCGCGACAGGTGATAGTCGTACGGCCCGCCGGAATCCTGCATCGCCACGCTCACCGCATGTTCGCTGGAGTGCTGGCCCGGCGCGACCGGGGCGATGTCGATGCCGACGAATTCGCTGACGTCCCACGGCAACGCTGCCGCCGCGCCGCTGCCGGTTTCCTCGGTGATGGTGAACAGCGGATGGCAATCGATCATCAACTCCTGGCCGCTGTCGACGATGGCTTTCAGCGCTGCCAGCAGCGCAGCGACGCCGGCCTTGTCGTCCAGATGGCGGGCGCTGATATGACCGCTTTCGGTGAACTCCGGCAGCGGATCGAAGGCCACCACATCGCCGACGCTGATGCCCAGCGAATCGCAATCGGCACGGGTCGCGCAGTAGGCATCCAGACGCAGCTCGACGTGATCCCAACTGATCGGCATCTCGTCCACGGCCGTGTTGAAGGCATGCCCGGACGCCATCAATGGCAACACGCTGCCGCGAATCACGCCGTTGTCGGTGAACAGGCTGACTCGGCTGCCCTCGGCAAATCGGCTCGACCAGCAACCCACCGGCGCCAGGGTCAGACGTCCGTTGTCTTTCACCGCGCGCACGGCGGCGCCGATGGTGTCCAGGTGCGCCGATACCGCCCGGTCGGGGCTGTTTTTCTTGCCCTTGAGAGTGGCGCGGATGGTGCCGCGACGGGTCATTTCGAAGGGAATACCAAGTTCTTCCAGACGCTCGGCGACGTAGCGCACGATGGTGTCGGTGAACCCGGTAGGGCTGGGAATGGCGAGCATTTCCAGCAGGACTTTCTGCAGGTAGTTCAGATCCGGTTCGGGAAATTGGGTGGTCATGGAAACTCCTGTTGCGGGGCGTCATTCGCGCGTTGAACGCGGGAATGACGCTGAAGAGAGATCAAACGGCCGGCTGACTGTGCGGAAACAACAGATCGACAAACCGCTCGGCCGTCGGTTGCGGCTCATGGTTGGCAAGACCCGCCCGCTCGTTGGCTTCGATGAACACGTACGCCGGTTGATCCGCCGCCGGCACCATCAGGTCGAGGCCGACCATCGGGATCTCCAGCGCCCGAGCCGCGCGCACGGCAGCGTCGGCCAGGGTCGGGTGCAGAATCGCCGTGACGTCTTCCAGCGTGCCGCCGGTGTGCAGGTTCGCCGTGCGCCGCACGAACAGATGCTCCCCGGCCGGCAGGATGCTGCTGTAGTCGTAACCGGCCGCGTGCAGGGTGCGTTGGGTTTCGTGGTCCAGCGGGATTTTGCTTTCGCCGCTGGTAGCCGCTTGCCGTCGCCGGCTCTGGGCTTCGATCAGCGCGCCGATGGAATGATGACCGTCGCCGACCACTTCCGCCGGGCGGCGGATCGCCGCTGCAACTACCTCGAAACCGATCACCAGAATCCGCAGGTCGAAGCCTTCGTGGAAGCTTTCGAGTAGCACGCGAGTGTCAAACTGTTTGGCGGCTTCGATGGCTTGCTGCACTTCCTCGATGGTTTGCAGATCCACCGCCACGCCCTGGCCCTGTTCGCCATCCAGCGGTTTGACCACCACGCGCTGGTACTCGTCGAGGAAGGCCAGATTGTCATCCGCGTTCCCCGCCAACTGTTGTGACGGCACATTCAACCCGGCGGCTTTCAGCACGTTATGGGTCAGGCTCTTGTCCTGGCACAGGTTCATGCTGATGGCGCTGGTCAGATCACTCAGCGATTCACGGCAACGCACCCGGCGCCCGCCGTGACTGAGAGTGAATAGCCCGGCGTCGGCGTCATCCACTTGCACGTCGATGCCGCGCCGATGGGCTTCCTCGACGATGATCCGCGCATAAGGGTTGAACTGCGCCTCCGGCCCCGGGCCGAGGAACAGCGGCTGATTGATGCCGTTCTTGCGCTTGATGGCGAACGTCGGCAGGTTGCGAAAGCCGAGTTTGGCGTAGAGGTTTTTCGCCAGCCGGTTATCGTGCAACACCGACAGATCAAGGTAGCTCAGACCGCGACTCATGAAGTGCTCGATCAGATGGCGCACCAGCACTTCGCCGACACCGGGACGCGAGCACTGTGGATCGACCGCCAGGCACCACAGGCTGCTGCCGTTTTCCGGGTCGTTGTAAGCCTTCTGGTGATTGAGGCCCATGACGCTGCCGATCACCGCGCCGCTGTCGTCGTCTTCCGCCAGCCAGTACACCGGGCCGCCCTGATGGTGCGGGGTGAGCAGGGTGGCATCGATCGGCAGCATGCCGCGCGCCTGATACAGCTGGCTGATCGCCTGCCAGTCCGCGTCACTTTGCGCACGGCGAATGCGAAAACCACGAAACACTCGGGTGGCCTGACGATAATCGCTGAACCACAAGCGCAGGGTGTCGGACGGGTCGAGAAACAGTTGAGTCGGTTCCAGGCCGAGAATCTGCTGCGGCGCGGCAACGTACAACGCAATGTCGCGCTCGCCCGTCTGCTCGTTGAGTAGCTCCCGCGCAAGGCTCGCCGGGTCGGGAAAAGTGTGGCCGATCAGCAACCGGCCCCAACCGCAATGCACCGCAATCGGCTCGGCGGCCGGCTCGCTGCCGTCTTCGGCCAGACGCGCCTGCAAGCGTTCGTAGGACGGTGTCTGACCGCGCAGCAGCCGTTGGCTGTAAGCCGTGGCGTGAGGTTTCATCAATCAGATTCCTTGTTCGCTGAGCCACAGATTCAGGGCCGCCAGTTGCCACAGCTTGGAGCCGCGCAACGGGGTCAACTGGCCTTGTGGATCGGTCAGCAGTTTGTCGAGCATGGCGTGGTTGAACAGGCCGCGATCCTGACTCGGATCGAGCAGCAGTTCGCGCACCCAGTTCAGGGTGTCGCCCTGCAAATGCTTGAGACCCGGCACCGGGAAGTAGCCTTTCTTGCGGTCGATCACTTCGCTCGGGATGACCAGTCGCGCGGCTTCTTTCAACACTTGCTTGCCGCCGTCCGGCAGTTTGAATTTGCCGGGAACACGGGCCGACAATTCCACCAGGCGATAGTCGAGAAACGGCGTACGCGCTTCCAGTCCCCAGGCCATGGTCATGTTGTCGACGCGTTTGACCGGGTCGTCCACCAGCATCACCGTGCTGTCCAGACGCAGGGCCTTGTCGACCGCCGCATCGGCGCCGGGCTGTGCGAAATGTTCCTTCACGAAGTCACCGGCGGCGTCATTCGCTGTCAGCCATTTCGGCTGCACCGTGGCGGCGTAATCGTCGTAGCTGCGGTCGAAAAACGCCTCGCGATAAGCCGCATACGGATCGGCCGCGCCGTCGACTTGCGGATACCAGTGATAACCCGCGAACAATTCGTCGGCACCCTGGCCGCTCTGCACCACCTTGCAATGCTTGGCCACTTCGCGGGACAGCAGATAGAAGGCGATGCAGTCGTGGCTGACCATCGGCTCGCTCATGGCGCGGAACGCGGCGGGCAGTTGTTCGATGATTTCTCTTTCGTCGATACGCAGTTGGTGATGCTGGGTGCCGTAATGCTTGGCGATCAGATCTGAATACTGGAACTCGTCACCGCGCTCACCGCCGGCATCCTGGAAACCGATGGAAAAGGTCGACAGGTTCTCCACGCCGACTTCGCGCAGCAGGCCGACGAGCATGCTCGAATCGACGCCACCGGAAAGCAGCACGCCGACATCCACTGCCGCCCGTTGGCGGATCGCCACGGCTTCGCGGGTGCTGTCGAGCACGCGGTCGCGCCAGTCTTCGAGGGTCAGGTTTTTTTCGTCGTCGTGTGGGCCGTAGGGCAGGGTCCACCAGGTTTTCTGCTCGGTGGTACCGTCCGCTTCAACGCGCATCCAGCTCGCGGGTGGCAGCTTTTCGATGCCCGCCAGCAAGGTGCGCGGCGCAGGTACCACGGCGTGGAAATTCAGGTAATGGTTGAGCGCCACCGGATCGAGGATCGGGTTGATGTCACCGCCCTTGAGCAGGGCCGGCAGGGCCGAGGCAAAACGCAGGCGTTGGCCGGTGCGCGACAGGTACAGCGGCTTCACGCCGAGACGGTCGCGGGCGATGAACAGGCGCTGGGCATCGCGCTCCCAGATGGCGAAGGCGAACATACCGTTGAGTTTCGGCAGCAGCGCTTCGCCCCAGGCGTGGTAACCCTTGAGCAGCACTTCGGTGTCGCCGCCGGAGTAGAACGCATAACCGAGCGCTTCGAGTTCGGCGCGCAGTTCCGGAAAGTTGTAGATCGCGCCGTTGAAGGCCAGGGACAGGCCCAGTTGGCTGTCGATCATCGGCTGCGCCGAGCCGTCCGACAGGTCCATGATTTTCAGGCGTCGATGGCCCAGGGCAATCGGCCCCTGGGCATGAAAGCCCCACGCGTCAGGGCCGCGAGGCGCCAGGTGATGGGTGATTCGCTCGATGGCTGCAAGGTCTGCAGGTTGTTGATCAAAACGTAACTCGCCAGCTAATCCGCACATAAGGTCCTTACCGGTTTTTCCGTTGGGGAGGGTGTCGCTGAACCGCGCCGAAATGGCCGGTACTGAGAAACTGACCCGGCCCGGATGCGGGAGTTTTAGAACGATCAGTTATAAGTGCGTTCATCTGACCGGTGGGCCGTTAGCATCCTTATTGATGGTGCGGGTAGTACATAAGTATTCAAAACATGCGGATTGCTGTTTGTTTGCCGGGTCTAACGGGCAGTTATTCGTATTTTTTATTCAACGCCGGGATCGATAGGGTGGAGGGACTCATCAGCAATAAAGGAATATTGCCCATGCCCGCTACACCCGTGTCGGTCACACCGATCTCCCTGACGGAAAAACAGAAACTGAGCTTTTTGCTGGAGGTCACAGGCGATCTGGACACCGCCAAGGCATTGCAGAAAAGCTTTCCCCCTGTACTGCTTAAAACCGATGCCGACACCTTGGCAGCGCTGGACAAGGCGGCGCGCGACCTGAACGCGACTCAGGCGCTGGTCGAGACAGACCTGAGCCGGCTGCAATCGCTCAAGCGCTTTTGCATCACGCAGTTGAACGACGCGCTGACCAAGCGCTGGTCAGCGGTGTTTGATGTCGAGAAAGACCACCTCGAGTTGCCGGGAAGCTATTGCGGTTGTGAGCCGGTGATGCCGCCCGGAGGCGCAGAGAAGGTCATTCCGCCTGCGACGCCGACACTGCTGGAAGCAGCGATGCAGAACTTCACGGACGACGAGGCGCAAGCCGATTACTTTCCCGAAGGCAGCGCCGTGCGGATTGCCAGCAAACCTGATGGCGTCCCCGGTCTGACGCCGACGGCGTTCGCTGCACTCTGCCGGGAGCTGGATCTGGGTCGGCTATACCAGGAGCATTTCCAGCAGGTATTCGGTGTCCGGGAAGTCAATGGCAGTCGGGTCGTCACCGGGCCGATGGTTCGCAACATCTCGAAGATGAAAAGGCAGATGTTGCAACTGGATTTGCATCTGGCACTGATGAAGGAGCACGTTTCCCAGGAGGGTTTCCACACCGTTCAGCGCTTGATCGATGCCGGTGGCGTCGCTGACGCCTACAGCCTTCAGTTCAAGGGCCGGCCGCTGATCATGCAGGGCATCGAAGCGCTCGACAGCTGCCTTTGGGGTGTCGTGGTGTTCTCCGAAAAATCGGTCGAGCTGGACCCCGATCAATGGTGCCTGGTGTACATGCCCGGCGAACCTGGCCAGCCACTCTGCGAGTACACAAGCTTCACGGCATTCATCGCGTACCTGGAATTCAAGCTGGGGATGGCTGATTACAAAAGCTACTTCACCCACTGCATCGGCGAGGTCGACAAGGTCGACTTCTTCAAGACGTTTGCCGACACCGCGAGCCTGGGCCACGTCAAACAGCTGGAAATGCCTGGCCCGCTGTTCGATTTCATGCTCAAGAGTCATGTCGGCAAGCTGCAACTCGATGCCCGTGCGCTTGCGGTGCCGACGGCCGATGTCGATGAAGAGGAGCGCAAGAAGCGTCTGATTCAATACCTGGAAATCGGCATGACAATCGCCAATGTGGCGGGGTTTGTCGTTCCGGTATTGGGGCAACTGATGATGGGCGTAGCGATCGGACAAATGCTCGCGGAGGTGTACGAAGGGATCGAGGACTGGAATCGGGGGGATCGGCAGGAAGCCTTTTCACATTTGCTCAGCGTCGCGGAAAACATTGCCCTGATGGCCGCCGTGGGCGCCGGCATCAAGGTCCTGAAATCCCTGGCAATCAAGACCGTTCAAAAACACCCGGATTTCTTCCAGCCTTTTGCCGCCATCCTCGACCGAAGTGGTCAGTCCCGATTGTGGAAGCCGCAACTGAGTGCCTACGAACAGCCTCTGCCCGCAGAGGTCGGCCCCGAGCCAGACGCTACAGGCTTGTACCGCGTCGACGGAAAGGTCTTTGCCCGCATTGACGATCGAACCTATGCCGTGGCGCAGGATCCGGTTTCCAGGGCCTGGCGCATTCAGCACCCTGTCCGTGCGCAGGCTTATGCGCCGATACTCAAACCCGGTCGGCACGGAGGCTGGCGTCATGCCTCGGAGCCGAGCGAGCAATGGTCCGGGGCTTACACCCTTAAACGCATCGATCCGCAGTTGAAGCGTTTCGAAGACAGTCCTCTGGAGATGATTCGGCGGCTGACCGACACTCGCTTCGATGAGCTGCATCGCCTGAGCGATGACAACCTGTCACTAACGCCGCGTTTGCGAGACACAATCGAACGGTTCGATCTTGAGCGCCGGGTGCGTGACTTTGTTGCTGCCATGGAGCGCGGCGAAGCGACCGATGCCCGTCATGTCCAGGAACAGTTGCAGGCGCTCCCAAAGCTTTCCAACTGGCCGCAGGATCGCTATATCGAGGTCGTTGATGAAAACGGAAAAATCACCGAGACCTTTCCTCCCGGCTCGATTGAAGATGACACCCTGAGCGTCATTGTCAGCGATACCCAACTGGAAAAGGGCGAGTTGCTGCAGACCGTTATCGACGGTCTGTACCCCAGTGAGGTCGAGGCACTGGTCGGCTCGAACGTTATGCCGGCCGATCAAGGGGAGACACTGGCAAAAGTCATCGGGGCGGCCGTCAAGGCGGATCGTCGCTCGACGTTCGACCACCTGTACCGGCGCTATGACCAGACCCTGGACAGTGAAGTGCTCAAGACGAGAGCCGCTTATCCCGATGTGCCGGCGCGTTATGCAAGGGAACTGATCCGTCAGGCGTCGAGTGTCGAGCGTACGCTTCTGCGCACGACCGGACGAGTGCCCATGGGCATTGCACAACGGTTGAGCGAGGCCGAGCGCAGTGTTCGCCTGGATCGGGCGCTGACAGGGTTCTACCTGGCTGAAGTCGCCAATGCCGATACCGAAAAACTGGCCATTGGCTTGTTGCCGCAACTGGGGGGGTGGGATCCACAGCTTTACCTGGAACTGCGGGCGCAATCACTCAAGGGAGATCTGCTTGAGACCCTCGGCAAGAAACCGCTTACGGCCGGGAATTCGCTCACGCTGGTCAGGCTCGACAACGGATACGAGGTGTTCGACAGCCAGACCGGATCACTGGGAAAGACCCTCGGGCCGGACAGCCTGTATCAGGCGATTCTCAAGGGTCTTTCATCTCGCCAGGCCAAGGCGATTGGACTGTCAGTAGCCCAGTCTGAAGACGGCTGGCGTCTGCGAAGCCGGTTACTCGACCTTGCGCTGGACGAGCGCGAGGGATGCAATCGCGTATTGAGTGGCGAACCGTTTGCGCCACCGGCGCCCGAACCCGCGTGCGTGCTTGCCGATCCACCCGGCGAGACCACCCAGCATCCACGACGCTTGTTACGCAAGGTGAAGAAACTCTATCCCTTGTTTTCCGACACCCAGGCCCGGGAGTTTCTTGATCAGTCGGGCAGCGATCACCTGACGCGTGCACTTCGGGTCAGGCAATTGCAGGATGACCTGGAGCGACTGCGCGGAGCACTCGATACCTGGATGGACGATGCGGTTGCCATTCGGGAGCAGGGCGGGGTGCTGAGCGAGGTGCGCGAATGTCGGCATCTTGTGGCGTACGAGATCGAGGACAGTTTTCGCCGCCTGGTCTTCCTGCCCGACGAGTTCTACCGGCCGGCCTATGGCCTGAAGCTCGATGGCATGCGATTCGGAAAATTGCCGATCCTGCCTTTGGGACTGAGCTTCGACCATGTCAGGCACCTGTCTCTGCAAAACATGCATCTGGATAACGATGTCGCCTACTTTCTCAAAGCCTTCAAGAACCTCGAAACCCTGGAGGTGGGTCGCAACAGACTCACTCAGTTGCCGGAGGTGGTGCCGTTGATGCCGAACCTCAGGCGTCTGGGGCTGGGGCAAAACCGCATTCAGCTGACCGAGCACTCCTTGGTGAAACTGTCGCTGATGCGCAATCTGCAAAGTCTGGACCTCAGTGAAAACCCCCTTGGAGCCACGGTGGATGTCAGCGAGATGCTGGAGCTGACTGACCTCAGCGTGCGCAATACCCGCACCACGGAATTGCCTAAGGGTTTGCAGCGCTTGCCATACCTGGATCGGGTCGACCTGCGTGACAACGACATTCGTGATTTGCCGCAATGGCTGTTTGAAACACCGCGGCGCGTCAGTGAAACGATCAATCTGCGCAACAACCCGATTTCCGAATTGAGCAGCACTCATCTGGACAACTATCGCAAGAAAGTCGGGGTGGGTATGGGCTATCTGGAAAACGATATCGCGCGACTTGACGAGCATCAGGCTCGTTCGATCTGGCTGACCGAGACGGGCGGCACTGTGGGTTCCAAACGCTTGCAGATATGGACCGCGATCAACGACGACCCGATGGCCGAAGGGCTGTTCCATTTACTGGCCGAGCTGGGCAATACCGCCGACTCCGAATACGTGCGCGAGGACATGTCCCGGCGGGTCTGGACAGTTCTGGAAGCCACGCAGGCCGATGCCGAACTGCGCGAGCAGATTTTCGATCTGGCGGCCAACCCGATCAACTGCACAGATAACGCAGCGCTGAACTTCAGCCATCTGGAAGTCGCGGTACATGTGCGTAATGTGTTGCGGGTTTCCGGAGGGAGACAGGCATCGGCACCGGCCCTGATGAAGTTTGCCCGAAGCTTGTTCCGGCTTGAGCAAATCGATCTGATTGCGGCAGAGCACGCCCGGAATCAGGGATCATCCGACCCTCTGGAAGTGACACTCGCCTATCGCACGGGGCTCGCGCGGGCGTTCGACCTGCCTGGACAGCCCTCGCACATGCGTTATGGCGAACTCGCTGCTGTGACGGGGGATGAACTGGTAACCGCCATCCATCGAATCCAGACGGCAGAACTGTCCTCCAAATGGCTGGATTTTCTGGTTCGCCAGCCGTTCTGGAGTGACTACCTGAAAAGCCATTTTGCGCAGCAGTTCGAAGACGCTCTTGCACCTCACCTGGAGCAAGTACAGACACTGTTTGAAAAGGCTGACGAGCTCACTTCTGCCGACTACCTGAGTGAAATGGCTCTCTGCACCTTCCGGAAAGAACAGACCGAAAATGCCCTGTTGCAACGCTTGACCCAGCGTATCGCGGAGCAGATCGAGCGGGGCACCTGCATCGTGCCCGGTGACTGACGGTGACTGACGGTGACCGAACGGTGCGCCCGGTTCACTTGCCCCGAATCAACTGGCGCAAGGCAAAACGGTTGGGATGACAGGCCTCGGCCACGGCTCTGGGCAGCGGCAGCGGTTCGTTGTCCAGCCACGCGGCCAGTAACTCGCCAGACAGTGGCGCGGTGATCAAACCGCGTGAACCGTGGCCACTGTTGACGTACAGACCGTCCAGCCACGGGCAGGGAATGTCCGGCACTTGCCGGGCATCCTTGCTCAAGGCGCGATAAGCCTCGGTGAACGCCTCGCGATCGGCGAGCGGGCCGACAATCGGCAGGTAGTCGGGGCTGGTGCAGCGGAACGCGGCGCGGCCCTCAAGGCTGGCGGCGTCGAGTTCGCCGATGTGCAGGCGCGCCACCAGATCCGTGGAGATCTCTTCGAGCATCGCCAGATTGCCCAGGTGTTCGGCGGTGGTTGGGGTCAGGTCGTCGCTGTTGAAATCGAAACTGGCACCGAGGGTGTGCTCGCCCAGCCGTGCCGGTGCGACGTAACCTTCGGCGCACACCACCGTGCTCAGAGCCTGACTTTGTGTGGTCTGCGCCAGTCGGGTGATCTGCCCGCGAATGCGCTTGAGGGGCAGGTCGGCGCTCTGGGCAAAACGCTTGATTTCGGCAGCACCGGCCAACACCACGACGGGTGCTGTTGCGATCAACCGTTCCCCGTCGAAGGCTTGCCACTGACCGTCGAGCTTGCGCAGCTCAACGGCTTCCTGATTAGTAAGCAGCGTGACGCCCGGTTGTGCGGATTGCGCCTGACACAACGTCGGCGGATGCACCCAGCCGCCTTCGGGATAATACAAACCGCCATGGGCCAGACCGATCCCGGCGCGGGCCTGTGCTTCGGGTTGCTCGAGCCATTGCAGAAGGTCTTCGGGAAACGCGGCCGCCAGTTGCGCCTGACGCTCGCGTTCCTTTTCATTGAATGCCAGTTGCAGCACGCCGCAGTCGTCCCAGTCGGTGCCGCGCTGCAGGGTTTCCAGCAGACGTCGGGTGTAGCCGAAACCGCTGACGATCAACTGCGACAGAGCGGTGCCGTGGGCGGACAGTTTCAGATACAGCACGCCTTGCGGGTTACCCGAGGCCTCCTGCGCCACCGCGTCATGCCGTTCCAGCAGACTGACCTGCCAACCCCGCGCCGCGAGGCTGGCAGCGGTGGCGCAACCGGCCAGACCGGCGCCGATCACCAATGCCCGTCGCTCACTGCTCAATGGAGCCGGACGGGCGAACCACGGTTTGTCGGCGGCGGGGGGCGCAACGTCCTCGGGCCAGCCGAGAAATTGGCCGCGCAGGATCTCCCACTTGTGGCCGATGCCCGGCGTGCGCTTCATCTTGAAGCCGGCGGCGTTGAGCAGGCGTCGTACCCAACCGGTGCTGGTGAAGGTGCTGATGGTCGAGCCGGGCGCCGCCAGCCGCGCCAGTTCGGCGAACAGTTCGGCAGTCCACATCTCCGGATTTTTCGCCGGGGCAAAACCGTCAAGAAACCAGGCGTCGATCTGGCCGTCCAGTTGCGGCAACTGCTCCAGCGCATCGCCGATCAGCAGCGTCAGGGTCACGCGACCGTTATCCAGAACAATGCGCTGAAAACCCTGATGGATTACCACGTAATGCTTGAGCAACTGATCCGAGAACGGCTTCAGTTCCGGCCACAGCGCCAGCGCCCGTTGCAGGTCGGCGGGGCTCAACGGAAATTTTTCGACGCTGACAAAATGCAGCCGCGCTCCGGCCACCGCGTGCTGTTCGAACAACTGCCAGGCGCAAAGAAAATTCAGCCCGGTGCCGAAGCCGGTTTCACCGATCACCAGTCGCCCACCCGCCGGCAGCGCGGCAAAACGCTCGGCCAGACGGTTCTGTTCGAGGAACACGTAGCGGGTTTCATCCAGCCCCGACTGGTCGGAAAAATACACATCGTCGAACACTCGCGAACGCGGGCGTCCCTGGTCATCCCAGTCGAGTTGGGCGTGGGGCATTACAGGTTTCATGGCAGGCTCGGCAACGACAAGGCGGCCATTCTAGCCGATCACGCAGACGGCGCTTGATCCATGGCAAGCCTTGCTGACGATCACTCAAGGACAATCCGCCGCCGGCGGGAATTTCTGTGCCGCGTCAGAGCCCAATCCGCTAGTCTTGCTGAATCCTGGAAGGAGCCGTCCCTATGTTCGAATCCGCTGAAATCGGTCACGCCATCGACAAAGACACCTACGAAGCCGCCGTGCCCGCCCTGCGTGAAGCGTTGCTTGAAGCCCAGTTCGAGTTGCAGCAGCAGAAGCGTTTCCCGGTGATCATTTTGATCAACGGCATTGAAGGCGCCGGCAAGGGCGAGACGGTGAAATTGCTCAACGAGTGGATGGACCCGCGCCTGATCGAAGTGCGCACCTTCGATCAGCAGACCGATGAAGAGCTGGCCCGACCACCGGCCTGGCGCTACTGGCGGATGCTGCCGGCCAAGGGGCGGATGGGGATTTTCTTTGGTAACTGGTACAGCCAGATGCTGCAGGGCCGGGTGCACGGCTTGTTCAAGGATCCGCGACTGGATCAGGCGATTGCCGGCGCCGAGCGCATGGAAAAGATGTTCTGCGATGAAGGCGCGCTGATCTTCAAGTTCTGGTTCCACCTGTCCAAGAAGCAGATGAAGGCGCGGCTCAAGGCCCTGGCCGATGACCCGCTGCACAGCTGGCGCATCAGCCCGCTGGACTGGCAGCAATCGCAAACCTACGACAAGTTCGTCAAATACGGCGAGCGCGTGTTGCGCCGCACCAGTCGCGATTACGCGCCGTGGCATGTCATCGAGGGTGTCGATCCGTACTACCGCAGCCTGACGGTCGGCAAGATCCTGCTCGAAGGTCTGCAAAACGCGCTGAAGCGTCCCGATGTGCACCCGCACGATGTCAGCGCCCAGCCGCTGGGCTCGTCGGTGGATCAGTTGAACCTGCTCGACAGCCTCAACCTGACTCAGCGTCTGGAGAAGAAAGACTACGAAGAACAATTGATCACCGAGCAGGCGCGACTGTCCGGCCTGATGCGTGACAAACGCATGCGTCGTCACGCGCTGGTGGCCGTGTTCGAAGGTAACGATGCGGCGGGCAAGGGCGGCTCGATTCGCCGGGTCGCGGCGGCGCTCGATCCGCGCCAATACAGCATCGTGCCGATTGCCGCGCCGACCGAAGAGGAGCGTGCGCAGCCGTATCTGTGGCGTTTCTGGCGGCACATCCCGGCCCGGGGCAAATTCACCGTGTTCGACCGCTCGTGGTACGGCCGGGTGCTGGTGGAGCGGGTCGAAGGCTTTTGCAGTACGGCCGACTGGATGCGCGCTTATGGCGAGATCAATGACTTCGAGGAGCAACTGGCCGACGCCGGGGTGATCGTGGTCAAGTTCTGGCTGGCGATCGACAAGGACACGCAGATGGAGCGCTTCCAGGAGCGCGAAGAAATTCCGTTCAAGCGCTTCAAGATCACCGAAGACGACTGGCGCAACCGCGACAAGTGGGACGCCTATCGCGCCGCCGTGGGTGACATGGTCGACCGCACCAGCACCGAAATCGCGCCGTGGACCCTGGTCGAGGCCAATGACAAGCGCTGGGCCCGAGTCAAGGTGCTGCGCACGATCAACCGGGCGCTGGAAGAAGCTTTCGAAAAGTCCGACAAGCGAGCCAAGAAGCACAAGGACTGAACCGATGGGCCCGCATACGCGAGGTGAATGATTGTCGCGGTCGGCGATTGGGTGGACTTATGCTCGGTCCACTCTCAACCGACTGCAACAATGAGGTATGCCATGCGTGAAGTGGTGATCGTCGACAGCGTACGGACCGGCCTGGCCAAGTCCTTTCGCGGCAAGTTCAACCAGACCCGTCCCGATGACATGGCGGCCCATTGCGTCAATGCGTTGCTCTCGCGCAACGACATCGACCCGGCCAGCGTCGAGGATTGCATCGTCGGCGCCGGCTCCAACGAAGGCGCCCAGGGCTACAACATCGGCCGCAACGTGGCGGTGCTCTCGCAATTGGGCACCGGCACGGCAGGCATGACCCTCAACCGTTTCTGTTCGTCGGGTTTGCAGGCGATTGCGATTGCCGCCAACCAGATCGCGTCGGGTTGCAGCGACGTCATCGTCGCCGGCGGCGTCGAGTCGATCAGCCTGACCCTGAAAAGCGTCAACACCGATCACCTGATCAACCCGTTGCTCAAGCAGCAGACCCCCGGCATCTACTACACCATGGGCCAGACCGCCGAAGTGGTGGCGCGCCGGTATGGCGTCAGCCGCGAGGCGCAGGATCGCTACTCGCTGCAAAGCCAGATCCGTACCGCTCAGGCGCAGGCAGCGGGCCTGTTCAGCGATGAAATCGTACCGATGGCGGTGAAGTACCGCGTTGAAGACAAGAACAGCGGTGAAGTGCAGGTCCTCGACGGCATCGTCGATCACGACGACTGCAACCGCCCGGACACCACTTATGAAAGCCTCGCGGGATTGAAACCGGTGTTCGCCGAGGACGGTTCGGTGACCGCCGGCAACTCGTCGCAGTTGTCCGATGGCGCCTCGATGACGCTGGTGATGAGCCTGGAAAAAGCCCTGCAACTGGGGCTCAAGCCGAAGGCGTTTTTCCGTGGGTTTACCGTGGCCGGTTGCGAGCCTGATGAAATGGGTATCGGCCCTGTGTTCTCGGTGCCGAAACTGCTCAAGGCCAAAGGCCTGCAGGTGGCGGATATCGATCTGTGGGAGTTGAACGAAGCGTTCGCCTCGCAGTGCCTGTACGCCCGTGATCGTCTGGAAATCGACAACGAGAAGTACAACGTCAACGGCGGCTCGATTTCCATCGGTCACCCGTTCGGCATGACCGGGTCACGGCAGGTCGGGCATCTGGTGCGCGAGTTGCAGCGGCGCAATCTGCGTTACGGGATCGTGACCATGTGTGTGGGCGGCGGGATGGGCGCGACCGGGTTGTTCGAAGCGGTGCGTTAGACTGGCCTTCCGGAATCCATCAATCGCATCCGCGCGATGTACGCGCGGATTTCCTGCTCGGCTTTCTCGGGGCTGTCGAACGGCCCTTCGAGGGTGTTTTCCCGGGTGCTGAAATACAGTTCGCCGTTGACCCGGCACACGCGGTCGCTGCGAAAGTGCGTGGCGGGGGCGGTGTCGTGGGCGCGCATGCCTAACATGACGGGGGCTCCTTGGTGAGTGATGTCCCGGGCTGGATCCAATCAGCTTATGCCTGAACCACTTACCTTGCCCGGGCAGCCGATCAACGGCCCATCGTCAATTTTTTGCTGCGACCTGCACAGTTTCATTTGCGGCTGGAGCGCAACTGTCCCTGTGTCGGGCAGGGTCTGTGCGCCTAGAATGAGCGCTCCTGTCTCTGGCGCTTGGGGTTCACATGCACGTTTCATCGGGTCGTTGGGTGTACGGCATGTTCCTGGCGTTGTTGACGGCGTTTCTGTGGGGAATCCTGCCGATCAAGCTCAAGCAGGTGCTGGTGGTGATGGACCCGGTCACGGTGACCTGGTTTCGCCTGCTGGTGTCCGGCGGCTGTCTGTTCATTTATCTGGCGGCGACCAGACGGTTGCCGAGTCGCAAGGTGCTCGGGCCGAAGGGCGGCTGGCTGGTGCTGATGGCGGTGCTCGGGCTGGTGGGCAACTACGTGCTGTACCTGATGGGCCTGAACCTGCTCAGCCCCGGCACTGCGCAACTGGTGGTGCAGATGGGGCCGATCATGTTGCTGATCGCCAGTCTGTTTGTGTTCAAGGAACGCTTCAGTATCGGTCAGGGCATTGGTCTGGCGGTGCTGCTGATTGGGTTCGCGTTGTTCTTCAATCAGCGTCTGGCTGAATTGCTCACCTCTTTGTCTGACTACACCGCCGGCGTGTTGCTGGTGCTGCTGGCCTCGACGGTCTGGACCTTCTATGCGCTGGGTCAGAAGCAGTTGCTGACGGTGTGGAATTCGCTGCAGGTGATGATGGTGATCTACCTGTTCTGCGCCCTGTTGCTGACGCCTTGGGTGCATCCGCTCGAAGCGCTGTCACTGAATCCGTTGCAGGGCTGGCTGCTGCTGGCGTGCTGCATGAACACCCTGATCGCCTACGGCGCATTTGCCGAGGCGCTGGCGCATTGGGAAGCTTCGCGGGTCAGTGCGACGCTGGCGATCACGCCGTTGGTGACGTTCGGTGCGGTGGCCGTGGCGGCGGGGGTGTGGCCTGAATATGTGCATGCCGAGCAAATCAATCTGCTGGGGTATGGCGGGGCGGTGCTGGTGGTGCTGGGGTCGGCGCTGGTAGCGTTGGGGCCTTCGCTGATTGCCGGGCTCAAGGCACGGCGGGCGAAACTGTTGGTCGGATGACCCTTCCCCTGCCGGGCACGGGAAGGGTCGGGAGACTCAGCCCTTGGCGCCGGCCTCGATCATGTTCTCCGGCCGCACCCAGGCATCGAACTCTTCATCGGTCAGATAGCCCAGCTCCAGCGCCGCTTCGCGCAGGGTCTTGCCTTCGCTGTAAGCCTTCTTGGCGATTTCCGCCGACTTGTCGTAGCCGATGTGCGGGTTGAGCGCGGTCACCAGCATCAGGCCGCGTTCCAGATGTTTCGCCATGACTTCGGCATCCGGTTCCAGCCCGGCGATGCAGTGCTGCTGGAAGTTGCTGCAGCCATCGGCCAACAGGCGGATCGATTGCAACAGGTTGTGGATGATCACCGGTTTGAACACGTTCAGTTGCAGGTGACCCTGACTGGCGGCGAAACCGATCGCCACGTCGTTGCCCAGCACCTGACAGGCGAGCATCGACAACGCCTCGCACTGGGTCGGGTTGACCTTGCCGGGCATGATCGAACTGCCCGGTTCGTTGGCGGGCAGGCGCACTTCGGCAAACCCAGCGCGGGGGCCGGAACCCAGCAGACGCAGGTCGTTGGCGATTTTCATCAGCGCCACGGCGAGGGTTTTCAGGGCACCGGACAGCGTGGTCAGCGGCTCATGGCCGGCGAGGGCGGCGAACTTGTTGGGCGCGGTGACGAATGGCAGACCGGACAACGCCGCCAGCTCGGCGGCAATCGCTTCACCGAAACCGTGGGGCGAGTTGAGCCCGGTGCCGACAGCGGTGCCGCCCTGCGCCAGTTCGCAGACTGCCGGCAACGCCGCACGAATCGCCCGTTCGGCGTAATCCAGCTGCGCTATGAAGCCGGAGAGTTCCTGGCCGAAAGTGATCGGCGTGGCGTCCATCATGTGGGTGCGGCCGGTCTTCACCAGCTTCATGTGCCGCGCCGACAGTTCGGCCAGACCGCCCGACAGCTCGGCGATGGCCGGCAGCAGTTGGCCCTGCACCGCTTGTGCGGTGGCGATGCTCATGGCGGTAGGGAAGCAGTCGTTGGAGCTCTGCGAGCGGTTGACGTGATCGTTGGGGTGCACCGGCGTCTTGCCGCCGCGCGGGTTGCCGGCCAGTTCGTTGGCGCGGCCGGCAATCACTTCGTTGGCGTTCATGTTGCTTTGGGTGCCGCTGCCGGTTTGCCAGACCACCAGCGGGAACTGGTCGTCATGCTGGCCGTCCAGCACTTCGTCGGCGGCCTGTTCGATCAGGCGGGCGATGTCGGCGGGCAGGTCGCCGTTGCGGTCATTGACCCGGGCCGCGGCTTTCTTGATCAGGGCCAGGGCGTGCAGTACCGGCAAGGGCATGCGTTCCTGGCCGATGGCGAAGTTGATCAGCGAGCGTTGCGTCTGAGCGCCCCAGTAAGCGTCGTCCGGGACCTCGATCTGGCCCAGGCTGTCGGTTTCGATACGGCTCATCGTGCACACTCCTGTTGGTCTGTTTGCGCAGTTTAGGCCGGTGTCGGCCCGGGTGGTTCCCTCCGGCCGATTGTTGACCGGCAAATCCCCGCCAATCAAGCGCGGCAAGGCCCGGGGGTTGAGCCGCAGCGTTATTCAGGCGCAGAATGGTCGCCCTTGGGGTTTTACCTCGCCTAGCTGAAAAGGAAACTCGATGACTCGTCTTCGTGCCATCTGCACCGCGGTTGCCCTGGTTTGCGCCAGCGGCCAGGTGCTTGCCGATACCGCCAGCCACAACGCCAGTGCCGAAGCTTTCCTGACCCTGGCACACGCTGACAAGCTGGGCACTCCGGTGTACATGCAGGTTCAGCAGATGTTCGCCCAGCGTTTTGAACAGACCAAGGCGCCGGAATCCAAGAAAGCCGTTCTGGATACCTACCAGGCCAAGGCCAACGCCGCTCTGGATCAGGCCATTGGCTGGAACAAGCTGAAACCGGACATGGTCAAGCTCTACACCAGCAACTTCAGCGAATCCGAGCTCAAGGACCTGGTCGCGTTCTACCAGTCGCCACTGGGCAAGAAAGTCCTGGAAAAAATGCCGCAGCTGACCCAGCAATCGGCCCAGATGACCCAGGCCAAACTGGAAAGCGCCGTACCGGTGGTCAACAAGCTGCTGGACGACATGACCAACGAGCTGGCTCCGAAAGGCGCAGCTCCGGCCAAGAAGAAGTAAGCGGAGTTCGTGATGACCATGCAACAACGCATCGAATCGACGCTGGCGCTGCTTCAGCCTGAGCATCTGCAGGTGCTGGACGAAAGCCACATGCACAGTCGCGGGTTGCAGACCCACTTCAAGGCAGTGGTGGTCAGCGCGCAGTTCGAAGGCCTGAACCGGGTCAAGCGCCACCAGAAAGTCTACGGCACGCTCGGCGAGCTGATGGGCGAGTTCCATGCGTTGGCGCTGCACACCTACACCCCGCAGGAATGGGCAGAGACAGGCGTCGCTCCGGCGTCGCCGACCTGTGCCGGCGGCAGCAAGCATTGAGCCTTGCAGCAATGAACTGAGGTTTTTTGCTAGAATCCGCAACGCGCCGCTCACCCGGCGCGTTTTTTTTCGCATCCGGTTCACCCTTTACGAGGGTAGCCACCTGGAGAAATACCCATGACACAACCGATTGTCGTGGCGGCACTATACAAGTTCGTCACCCTCGAAGATTACGTCAACCTGCGCGAGCCCCTGCTGCAAGCGATGGTCGACAACGGCATCAAAGGCACCTTGCTGATCGCCGAAGAAGGCATCAACGGCACGGTTTCCGGCAGCCGTGAAGGCATCGACGGCCTGCTGGCCTGGCTGCGCAACGATCCGCGCATGATCGATATCGATCACAAGGAATCGTACTGCGACGAGCAGCCGTTCTACCGCACCAAGGTCAAGCTCAAGAAAGAGATCGTGACCCTGGGCGTCGAAGGCGTCGACCCGAACAAGAAGGTCGGCACCTACGTCGAACCGCAGGACTGGAACGCGCTGATCAGCGACCCGGAAGTGCTGCTGATCGATACCCGCAACGATTACGAAGTCTCGATCGGCACCTTCGAAGGCGCCATCGATCCGAAAACCACCAGTTTTCGCGAATTCCCCGACTACATCAAAGAACACTTCGATCCGGCCGTGCACAAGAAGGTCGCGATGTTCTGCACCGGCGGCATTCGCTGCGAAAAAGCCTCGAGCTACATGCTCGGCGAAGGTTTCGAAGAGGTTTACCACCTCAAGGGCGGCATCCTGAAGTACCTCGAAGAGGTGCCGCAGGAAGAAACCAAATGGCAGGGCGACTGCTTCGTCTTCGACAACCGTGTGACCGTGCGTCATGACCTGAGCGAAGGCGACTACGATCAGTGCCATGCCTGCCGCACCCCGGTCAGCGTTGAAGATCGCGCTTCCGAGCATTACGTGGCCGGCATCAGCTGCCCGCACTGCTGGGACACCCTGAGCGAGAAGACCCGCCGCAGCGCCATCGACCGCCAGAAACAGATCGAACTGGCAAAAGCGCGCAACATGCCGCATCCGATCGGCTACAACTATAAGCAAGCATCCACCGAGGCTTAATCATGTCTGCACGCCTGCTCTATGTGATGGATCCGATGTGTTCGTGGTGCTGGGGATTTGCCCCGGTGGCCAAGGCATTGGTGGAGCAGGCGCAGGCAGCCGGGGTGGAACTGCACCTGGTGGTCGGCGGGTTGCGCACCGGCAGTGGTGCGGCGCTGGAGCCAACCACCCGGCGCTACATTCTCGAACACTGGCAGGCGGTCACCGAGGCCACCGGCCAGCCGTTCAAGCTGGAAGGCGCGTTGCCGGATGGTTTTGTCTACGACACCGAGCCTGCCTGCCGGGCCATCGTCACCGCGCGCAGCCTGGCGCCGGATTGCGCGTGGAAACTGGTCGGGTTGATCCAGCACGCGTTTTACGCCGAAGGTCGCGATGTCACTCAGGCCAGCGTTCTGGTGGAGCTGGCAGAGCAGGCCGGCGTCCCGCGCATCGAATTTGCTGCCCTGTTTGATCATGCCGATCAGCACAAGGCGACCCAGGCCGATTTCAGTTGGGTGCAGGATCTGGGCATCGCCGGATTCCCGACCCTGCTCGCCGAACGCAACGGCCAACTGGCGTTGCTGACCAACGGCTACCAGCCGCTCAGTGAACTGTCGCCGTTGCTCGGTCGATGGCTGGAGCGCGCGGCCTGTGTCTGACCCGGCCGATGACACGCCAGCCGTCAAGCGTGTCGACCGGCTGAGCTGGGCTGAAGTCCGGCGACTGGCACTTCATCACAAAAAATCCCTGTGGATCGCCAACGGCGTGGCCGTACTGGCGACGCTGTGCAGCGTGCCGATTCCGCTCCTGTTGCCGTTGCTGGTGGACGAAGTCCTGCTCGGCCACGGCGATGCTGCGCTGAAAGTCATGAACCATGTGCTGCCTTCGATGTGGCAGCAAGCGGCGGGCTATATCGGCCTGATGCTGGTGGTGACGCTGACACTGCGTTGCAGTGCCCTGTGTTTTGGCGTGTTGCAGGCGCGGTTGTTTGCGCGGCTGGCCAAGGACATCGTTTATCGCATTCGCGTGCGTTTGATTGAACGACTCAAACGGATCTCCCTCGGCGAATACGAAAGCCTGGGCAGCGGCACGGTCACCACGCACCTGGTCACCGACCTCGACACCCTCGACAAGTTTGTCGGCGAAACCCTCAGCCGTTTCCTGGTGGCGATGCTGACGCTGGTCGGCACCGCCAGCATCCTGATGTGGATGCACTGGAAACTGGCGTTGCTGATCCTGCTGTTCAACCCGCTGGTGATCTACGCCACGGTGCAGTTGGGCAAGCGGGTCAAGCATCTGAAAAAACTGGAGAACGACAGCACCTCGCGCTTCACCCAGGCGCTGAGCGAAACCCTCGATGCAATCCAGGAAGTGCGCGCGGGCAACCGGCAGGGCTTCTTCCTCGGAAGACTCGGTTTGCGGGCTCAGGAAGTGCGCAACTACGCGGTCAATTCGCAGTGGAAAACTGATGCCTCGAACCGCGCCAGTGGTCTGCTGTTCCAGTTCGGCATCGACATCTTCCGCGCGGCGGCCATGTTGACGGTGTTGTTCTCCGACCTGTCGATCGGCCAGATGCTCGCGGTGTTCAGCTACCTGTGGTTCATGATCGGTCCGGTCGAACAACTGCTGAACCTGCAATACGCCTATTACGCGGCAGGCGGTGCTCTGTCGCGGATCAACGAACTGCTGGCCCGCGCCGACGAGCCGCAATACCCCGGCGGCGTCGACCCGTTCAAGGGCCGCGATACGGTCGGGATTCAGGTGCAGGGCCTGAGCTTCGGTTACGGCGACGAACTGGTGCTGGATCAGTTGAACCTGTCCATCGCCCCCGGTGAGAAAGTGGCGATTGTCGGTGCCAGCGGCGGTGGTAAAAGTACCCTCGTGCAATTGCTGCTGGGCCTGTACACACCGCTGGCCGGGACGATCCGTTTCGGTGGATCGACCCAGCAGGAAATCGGCCTGGAAACGGTTCGGGAAAATGTCGCGGTGGTGCTTCAGCATCCTGCGCTGTTCAACGATACCGTGCGGGCCAACCTGACCATGGGCCGCACCCGCAGCGATGAGGCCTGCTGGCAGGCACTGGAAATCGCCCAGCTCGAACCCACCATCCGCGCCTTGCCGGACGGCCTGGACAGCATCGTCGGCCGCTCCGGCGTGCGGCTGTCCGGCGGTCAGCGGCAACGTCTGGCCATCGCCCGGATGATCCTCGCCGAACCGAAAGTGGTGATCCTCGACGAGGCGACGTCAGCCCTAGACGCCGCCACCGAATACAACCTGCACCAGGCCATGGCGCGCTTCCTCAATGGCCGCACCACGCTGATCATCGCCCACCGCTTGTCGGCGGTGAAGCAGGCGGACCGGGTGCTGGTGTTCGACGGCGGGCAAGTGGCTGAAGACGGCGACCACCAGCAACTGATTGCCGATGGCGGGTTGTATGCCAAGCTTTACGGGCATTTGCAGCGGTTGTAAGAGGGATGCCGTTCAGTCCCAGACAACTTTCAATGCATCCGGGCCACCGGTGTGAGCAAACTGCTGCAACACCACCGAGCACGACTCACACGGCGGCATAGTGGTCGCGATCGTCACCGGGCTGCGAGTCGCGTCGTCCGGGTATTTTTCTCGTATGACTTTGATCAGTTTGCTTTCACTGTCCAGTGAAGTGGGGCGCGGAGGAAGCTCCTTCGAGATGCGAGGGATGGCCTGAAACTGCCCGTTGGCGTTGGAAAGTGATTCCCTCTCAAAGCGAACGTTGTGATCGACATTGATATAGGTTGTTTTATCAATGGTCACCTCTTTGACGAATGTATTGTTCTTTTTGAAGATTGGCAGAAATCGGGTGTCTCCTCCGCCACCGGAAACACTGACAAAAACCTCGATGGTTTTGTCGGGGTGTGTAACTTCTGCGTAGGCAATGTTTCGAGGGTTGTCCATGGCTTTGTGTTTTCTGACGATTCTTTGAAGATCTGCCATGTTGCTTGAAATCTGTACGATGCTTGCTGTGTTCGGTTTTGGAGCCGCTCGATTGAACAGCTGGTTGAAAATTTCTGCAGTCCTTTGACGCAATTGCAAGGGCGCCTCATTGGTTCGAGTCCAGACTTTTGTCTTCTCCGGGTATTTGCAGACAATCATACGAGTCTCGCGGTCAAACATGATGGCTTCGCCCGGCGTGGTGGCGACCTTGATAGTGGTCATGTTGTTGGCGGGATTCGACATGCCGCCAATCGGCACGGCGATTTTACTCATGGTTCTTGTTGCCTCTTCAATTCTCTCGATCCCGTAAAAGGCGGCCATGTTGTTGGCATACAACGAACCTTCAAATACGGTTGAAAGTTCCTTGAATAATACCGGCTGGGCATTCTTTAGAGTCTGGGTCGCGAGCTGTAGCCGGTGTGTTCCTTCCAGGCTGGTTCCTTTGTTGATTTCAGCAAAGTAGTAGTCGTTCACATTGAGCTGTGTGAACAGGTATTCCTTGGAGGGATCGATTTTCGATTCGATGATCAGCGTTCCGACTTGCCGGATGTCATCCACGCCCTCATCGGCGCCTTTCACGGTGATTCGCCCGTACATGCCTTTTTTGAATTCGATGGTTGCGTCAACCCTGGCCTTTGGCGTTCTTTTTTTGGGCAATCCGAATTCGGTTCTTTTGTGCAAGGACAGACTTAACGTATCACCCGTTCCTGTGTAGATCTGGCCGTCCAGTGCCAGAATCGGTTCCTTGCGTGTGGAAGTGGCTGGAGCAGGTGTGTAGATACGGTCTCCAAACCAGGGACAATAATATTCTTCCGGATCATTACTCCCGGGCGCTGGCGTTGGTTGTGACGTGCCGGACACGTAACTGTTGAGACAAACCTGATCCCCGGCACGACGGATACGGCAGGGCTGGAGATGCAGCGACTGGCTGGCATCCAGGGTATCCACGCGTTTTAAAGAACCGCGATCCAGGCGGTACGGCACGCCATCAATAACCAGAGCAGTGCGACCATTCAGCTCTGAGGTCTGGGTGACTCGAGCGTTTTGCGGAATATCGAAAACGACTCGATTGTCGATTTCGCCGGCAGGGGCAAACTCCGATCGGCCGATGGAAACCTCTCCTGCATCTTCGGTCAATCTTGGCCCGTAGGGTTTGCCGGAGTGGGGATCGACGGCATGGTACGAAGCAATAGGGCCGGTGTTGGTGCGCCGAAGGACGACATCTTCGATACCGTTTACAGATCCGAGCTGGTCACCGGCTGCGAGGGGGCTCCAGCGACCGGGATCTGTTGCTTGGGGAAGACCCTGTACGAAATCGTATTGGCTGGTGCCCCCCGCCAACCCTTTGAGTTTGAAGAAACCGAATCTACCAAGTCGCAAAACACCTGCGCCCAATGCCCCAAGCAGCGTCGGTATTCCATCGATGGGGTTCATGTTGCTCAGCGTGGCGGTAAACAACTTTTTGGTCAGTGTCAGGAACGACGGTAGCGCTGCTCGTATCCCCAATTTGCCTGAAATCGATACGAGTCGCATGGAGCCTGATGCGAATTTTCCGATTGGAAAGAGGAACGAGGCAAGATCGATGAAAATGCCAAGGAATCCATCCATGATTTTCTTTGCATCGCCGGAGGCCAGGTCCTCGATGGTCCCCCAGAAGGGAATGATGATTTTTGTTATGTTCAGGACTTTGTCCCGGATCTTTTGCTCCTTGTCGAATTGTGTTTCGCCATAGGCCGCGCTGCAATAGTGCTCTTCGTCAACGAAAAAAAGATTGTGCGAGATAAAGTGAGTGAGCTTTTCCAGATGAGGGGAGTTCAGAGTGCAAGGGACAGGTTTGTAACCCTCGCCGCTTATTGGCGCCTTAAACACTTCACCTATCTGGTCGATGATAGCCATACAGGTTTGATTGTTTCTCGGCTGAGTGCCAAGGGTATGAGCATCCCAGTCAAATGGCACCGATATCGGGTCGAGGTACATCACGCGAGCGTTCCCCCAGAACCCTTCGTTAATGACACCTCCTATAAACTTCGAGCTGAAGTCGGGTAACGGGCGAATGATGCCTGCCGACGGAAGTAGTTCGTAATAAGACTGTCTGCTTTCATGCTTGACCGCCAGGATAAACCCTTTACGCGACCTGAGCGGCAAGGTCATGGCGGGTGTTTCGGTAGCGGCGGCCCGGCCTGTACCTGTGCGCAAAGTCAGTATTCTTGATTCGCCATACTCCAGGGCCAGGCGATCAGCCAGTGGCAATGTGGCAAGTAGCGACAGGATCAGTCTCTGGTAGGCAATGCGCTGGAGAAACAGGTGGATATTGAAAGACGCCTTGAACAGTCTTTTTACGTCAGGCAGTTTGATCGACTTATTTTTAGATTCAGACTTGAATGCGTTACTGCTGACGATTTTCTCATCGTTGAGACTTATCCATTTTTCAGAAACAGTGATGCCGTCGGTAAAAAACCATTTCTTGCCGTTGTAAATATTTCCCGAGGCGTAGACTTCATAAAAGGTGTAGGCGTTGATTTGTGTTCTGTGTGTTGGCCCGCTGTACCGTATCGGGTTCACCAGGTATTCGTTAGCTTCCTCTACCAGTTTTGTCCGTTCGGCATCGAAAGTGCCGGCGCCGAAAATCCTGGTCAGTTTGCTTTTGGCGATTGCCAGGCGGTTGGGAGTCGGGGCTGCCAGGCAGGTGACGGATTCGTTGAGACGGTTTTTTTGAGCGATCAACTCAGTGGTAGCCAGGAGAATCGCTTCCTCTGTATAGGCGTTCTCGGTTGGCTGGCTCAGGAAGCCGTTTGTTAAAGCCCAATCAAGCGTGGGGGGTATCCGGGTTAAAGCAATCAGGTCCAGTAAGTCGGGGGATGCGTCTGCGGATTTTTTTATTGGAAGGTCGACCAACTGCTGAAAGGTCATTCGTGAGAGCAGAGAGCGGTCGATGGCTTTGGCGAGATTTACGCCATGAACAAAATTTACCCATACGATCGAGCTCCTGTAGGGCAATTCTTCCGGAATATCCCTGACCTGAAACTCGGCAGGCAATTGTACTTGTAGCAAGCGTGCAAGCAAGATCGCTTCGCGGGTAGTCGACACGTGGCCGGAATCGATCAGGTAGTTTTCAAAGTCACTGCGCAAGGTTCGATAGCTTTTTCCCCAGTTGGAAGGTTGATCAAGTCGAAAGCGGATGACGGTGTCGTCCGGCTTGTCATCGGTAAGGCTGTACCAGCAGCGGATCGCCGCCAGTACCAGCCGTTTTTTAATCCCGCCATCGACCTCTTCGTGGGGTTTGGCGCCGTACCATTGCAATTGTTCAAGGAGCTTGTGAGCCAGCCAATGCGCATTGTTTCCGTTGAGTATCCGATCCAGGAAAGTGGCAGGGGTGGCGCGCAGTTGATCGGTCGAAACGTTGAGCAGCGCCTCCTTGCCCAGGCTTTCAATGACTGATGTTTCATTGTCCGCAAGTATGAAGCTGAGGGTATCGAGTATTGATCGGCGACCTGGCTCTTCGATGAAGTCGCCGATGTTCATGGCTGAATCCAGGCCTAGACTGAAACACGCCCGCATCTCGGTCAGTTCTCTGATCAAGGTTTCAAGCGTCGCAGCGGTTTGTGGTGCCCCTGGCTGCAGGCCGTAGTACCACAGGATCTGAGGCAGACGAAGCAGGCGGTCGGAGCGAAGTTGTCCTCCTGTGTTTGCCAGGCTCTTTTTGATGGCGACGGCGAGCTTTTCCAATGATCGCTGGTCGGCCACGGGTAAAGGGACCATCCGATTATTGTCGACCACCGCCTCATACCGGACTTGTCCTTTATCGAGTGTGACTGCCAGGTGCAGGGTGATGGAGTCCCCGGTTTTTGTGCGCAACAGAGCGAGGTAATCCGGGTGATCGAGAAGTTGTTTCAGGCGGGCCTGAGCAATGTCATGTTCCTGCGCCAGGGAGGAGTGAGGCTTCGGCGAAAGAAACACACCCGTCAAAGGTGTAGAGGCCGCCCTGGCGTTGCGCAGTGATGAAAGCAGCGCGTCAAACTCGTCCAGCTGAGCCAGGTATTGCAGATTGGAACGGGGGGGCTTGAAAGGGGTCGTCAACATAAATAATCAGCTCTTGTGCCTGTAGTCGGATTCTCAGTTTCAGATTCCGCGACGCCATGAGTGCAGTAGATATGTATTGGCTGTCTCGATATTTGGCCTTTTACTCGCTTGCCGGGATCGAAAACGCACCCTAGTCTAGCTGTAGCGATCACGTTGGATGCTGATCTGGCGGTGCTAAATCAAGGGACCTCATGAAGCAAAAGCGGACTCTCGGAACGCCACGGTTGTTGGGCATCGTCTGGCCATTCATCGCCGTCGTGTTGTTTCAAGCCTTGCTGGGTGGCGTGAGTCTTTACGTCCTGTCGGCCGTTCGTGGCTATGTCGCCGGTGAAAGCCTTTGGTCCAAGGGCCAGAAAGACGCGATCTATTACCTCAACCTGTACGCGGAAACCCGCGACGAGGCGATCTACCTCAAGTACCAGAACGCCATTGCCGTACCTCAGGGCGGCCATCAATTGCGCCTGGCACTGGACAAGCAACCGCCGGACCTGCAATCGGCGCGTGAGGGCATTCTCAAGGGCGGTAACCACCCGGACGATGTCTCCAGCCTGATCTGGCTGTACCTGAATTTCCGTCACTTCAGTTATCTGGAAACCGCCATCGACCGCTGGACGCTGGGTGATGCCTATCTGGTGGAGCTCGATGGCGTGGCGCAGGAGATGCATCAGCGCATTACCGCCAATGCCGCGACTGAGGCGGATATCCGCCGCTGGAAAGACCGGATCTTTGCGATCAATGACGGTGTGACCCCGGCCGCCAAGGCGTTCAGCGATGCCTTGGGTGAAGGCTCGCGGATGATTCTGCGCCTGCTGCTGTTCACCAACCTTGCCACCGCGCTGGGCCTGATCGTGCTCGCCCTGCTGCGCACCCGCAAACTGCTCAAACAGCGGCACGCCTTCGCTGAAGCGCTGCAACTGGAAAAGGACCGGGCCCATGTCACCCTGCATTCGATTGGCGACGGGGTGATCACCACAGACGTGAGCGGGGCGATCGATTACATGAACCCGGCTGCCGAGGCATTGACCCACTGGAAGGCCGAGCAGGCTGCCGGTCTGCCATTGGCGGCGCTGTTCAACCTGCTGGATGACAATGCCCAGAGCGAGGGCTTGACCCTGATCGAGCACATACTCAGTGGCCAGCTCACCGGCGGCAGCGAGCATTCGAAGCTGATCCAGCGCCTGGACGGCAGCACCGTGTCGGTGACCCTGGTCGGTGCGCCGATCCGCAACGCCGGCAAGGTCAGCGGTACGGTGCTGGTGCTGCATGACATGACCCAGGAGCGGCAATACATCGCCAATCTGTCGTGGCAGGCCACCCACGATGCGCTGACCGGCCTGGCCAACCGTCGCGAGTTCGAGTATCGCCTCGAACAGGCCCTGCACAACCTGACCCGGCAGGCCGGCCGGCATGCGCTGATGTTCCTCGATCTCGATCAGTTCAAGCTGGTCAACGACACCTGCGGGCATGCGGCCGGCGATGAGTTGCTGCGGCATATCTGCGCGCTGCTGCAATCAGGCTTGCGCGAGGGTGACACGCTGGCGCGGCTGGGCGGCGACGAGTTCGGGATCCTGCTGGAGAACTGTGCACCGGAGGCGGCCGAGAAAATCGCCGAGAGCCTGCGTCAGACCGTGCAAAATCTGCATTTCGTCTGGAAGGGCCGGCCGTTCCTGACCACTGTCAGTATCGGTCTGGTGCACGTCGCGCAAACCCCGACCACTCTCGAAGCCTCGTTGCGGGCTGCCGACATGGCCTGCTACATGGCCAAGGAAAAGGGTCGCAACCGGGTGCAGGTCTACCACGCCGACGACTCGGAACTGTCCCTGCGCTTCGGCGAGATGGCCTGGGTACAACGCCTGCACATGGCCCTGGAGGAGAACCGCTTCTGCCTCTACGCACAGGAAATCGCCCCGTTGGGGTCGGTTGCCGCTGGCACCCGCGGGCACATCGAAGTTCTGCTGCGTCTGCATGACGAAGCAGGCCGGATGATTCTGCCGGACAGTTTCATTCCGGCGGCCGAGCGTTACGGTTTGATGACGTCGCTCGATCGCTGGGTTGTTCAGAATGTATTTAAGGTTATTGCCCAATGTATTAAAGAAGAGTGCGAACGGCCTCTGGCAATGTGTGCGATTAATCTTTCAGGCATTACTATCGGAGATGACGCGTTCTTGCACTTTCTCCGGGAACAGTTTGATATCTATTCCGTACCGCCTGAAATGATTTGTTTTGAAATTACAGAAACCAGCGCCATTGCAAATCTCGGGAGTGCCATCCGTTTTATTAATGAACTCAAGGGCTTGGGTTGTTATTTCTCGCTGGACGACTTTTGTGCCGGAATGTCTTCATTCGCTTATCTGAAACATTTGCCTGTAGACTTCCTGAAGATCGACGGGAGTTTCGTAAAGGATATGCTGGACGACCCGATTAACCGTGCAATGGTCGAAGTGATCAATCACATCGGGCATGTCATGGGTAAGCAGACAATTGCCGAGTTTGTCGAAACAGCGCAGATCGAGCAGGCATTGCTTGAAATCGGCGTGGATTACGCTCAGGGTTATGTCATCGAACGCCCGCAGTTGTTTACCTGTGACAGTTTGCAAAGTCGGCCCGCCAGACCGCAGCCGTTGTTATTCAAGGCGCCTGGCACGTTCCGTTGAAGTCTCTTGCCGATCCGTACAATCACAAATCAAAAGGAGCCGAACAGTGATCGACACATTCAACCGAACCGGACCACTCATGGAAGCTGCAAGTTATCCCGCCTGGGCGCAACAGTTGATCCAGGATTGCAGCGAGAGCAAACGCCGGGTTGTCGAACATGAACTTTATCTGCGCATGCGTGATAACAAGCTCAGCGCCAAAACCATGCGCCAGTACCTGATCGGGGGCTGGCCCGTCGTTGAGCAATTCGCGTTGTACATGGCGCAGAATCTCACCAAGACCAAATTCGCCCGTCATCCGGGTGAAGACATGGCGCGGCGCTGGTTGATGCGCAATATCCGCGTCGAACTCAACCACGCCGATTACTGGCTGCACTGGAGCCGGGCCCATGGGGTGAGCCTGGAAGACCTGCAGGCGCAGCAAGTGCCACCGGAATTGCACGCCCTGAGCCACTGGTGCTGGCACACCAGTTCGGCGGATTCACTGATCGTGGCCATCGCGGCCACCAACTACGCGATCGAAGGCGCGACCGGGGAGTGGTCGGCGCTGGTGTGTTCGACGGGTGTCTACGCTGCGGCTTTCCCTGAGGAGGATCGCAAGCGGGCCATGAAGTGGCTGAAGATGCACGCTCAGTACGATGATGCCCACCCGTGGGAGGCGCTGGAGATCATCTGCACCCTGGCCGGGTTGAACCCGAGCAAAGCCCTGCAGGCGGAGCTGCGACAGGCGATCTGCAAGAGCTACGACTACATGTACCTGTTCCTCGAGCGCTGCATGCAGCTCGAACTGTCGGAGCGGGTGTTAGTCGGGCGTGAACGTCGGGCGCTGGTCGAGAGCTGATCTCGGCGATATCCATAAAAAAAACGGGAGCCTCGGCTCCCGTTTTTTGTTGGCGGCGAATAATCAGCCCGCCATGGTCAGGCGATTTCGGCCTTCGCGCTTGGCCACATACAGCGCGCTGTCGGCACGGCGCAGCAGGCTGTCGGCGGATTCGCCCGGCAACAGGGTCGAGCAACCAAGGCTCACGGTCAGTTCGATCAATTGATTATTGGCGTAGTAATCCTGGGCCTGCGCCGCCTGACGCAGGCGTTCGCCAACCATGGCGGCCGCATCGCGACCGGTGTTGGACAGCAGGATCAGAAACTCTTCCCCGCCATAACGGAACACCATGTCGACATTGCGCAACTGGCCCTTGATCGACGCGGCCACGGCTTTGAGTACGTCATCTCCAGCGCTGTGGCCATGGAGGTCGTTGACCTGTTTGAAGTGGTCGATGTCCAGCATCAGCAACGACAGTGGTTGCAGGTGCCGGCGTGACATCTCGATTTCCCGCAGCAGCGTCTGCTCCATGGCAATGCGGTTGCCGGCGCCGGTCAGTGGATCACGCAGGGCGCTTTGTGTGGCTGCGCGGTACAGCAGCGCATTGCGCATCGGATACAGCAGGGCCGACAGCAGCGATTCGAGATTGCCCAGTTCCTGTTCGCTGAAGCGCTGGTTGCGGCGGAACACCAACTCACCCATGTGCTCGCCTTCGTGGCTCAGGCTGTAGCTGGCCGAGTGGTGGCCGCGGGCACCGAACTCCAGGCGCAGGTCGCTGCCGTTGTGCACGTAGGTCAAGGCATCCAGCGGCACCAGGCGCTGAACTTCGCGGAAAAACAGACCGAGGATGCGTTGAGGCTCAAGGCTGGTTTGCAGTTGCAGGCTCATTTGCTGGCGCAATTGCGCCAGGCTGACAGGTCGCGCCAGGAGAGGCGGCTGCTGACCAAAGCCCAGGCGTTGCAATTTGGCACTGTCGAAGTCAATTGCAGTGGTCTGGGAGGGTGATTTCATATGGCGTGAGCCCCTAAGCAGTAAGTCTGTCTTACAGGCTGGGTGAGAGCGGCTATGGGCTGCGCGTCATACTGATCCATCAGTCCCGTAGGACATTTGGCGTAAGTTTAGTCTGCCCGATGACGATTAGTCAGCTATCGAATCAGGCCTTGCCCGACTGCCTTCACTCGGCGTGCTTTGAGGAAATGTAGAGCGAAAGTCGTGCCATACGGTTCATATTTTATTAAAACCGTTGTGGATCAATGGCTTGAGATTTTAGCGGCAGAAGGGGTGGTGGTTATTTGACTGAATTTGCCGCTTTCAGAGCGGCAATTGCATGCCGCGACGGTATTCCGCCACGGCAACAAATGCGACGTATGGCATTACTGAGCGTTGAAAGCCTGGCCATTGATACCGGTGCTGTCCGGGCCCATCAGGTACAGATAGACCGGCATGATCTCTTCCGGAGTCGGGTTGTTCAGCGGGTTTTCACCCGGGTAAGCCTGGGCGCGCATGCTGGTGCGAGTGGCGCCCGGGTTGATGCTGTTGGAGCGCACCGGGGCGACGTTTTCGACTTCGTCGGCCAGGGTTTGCATCAGGCCTTCGGTGGCGAACTTGGACACACCATAGGCGCCCCAGTAAGCACGGCCCTTGCGCCCGACGCTGCTCGAGGTGAAGACCACCGAGGCGTCCTGCGACAGTTTGAGCAGCGGCAGCAGGGTGCTGGTCAGCATGAACATCGCGTTGACGTTCACTTGCATGACGCGCATGAAGTTTTCACCGGACAACTGCTCGATCGGCGTGCGCGGGCCGATGATCGAGGCGTTGTGCAGCAGGCCGTCGAGGTGGCCGAACTCGGTCTCGATCATTGCCGCCAGCTCATCGTATTGGTGGGGCAGGGCGGTTTCGAGGTTGAACGGGATCACCGCCGGCTGTGGATGCCCGGCTGCTTCGATCTCGTCGTAGACCTGGGTCAGGTTGGCTTCGGTCTTGCCCAGCAGCAGCACGGTCGCGCCGTGAGCGGCGTAGGTCTTGGCGGCAGCCGCGCCGATGCCGCGACCGGCACCGGTGACCAGAATGACCCGATCCTTGAGCAATTCGGGGCGAGCGGAGTAATCAAACATAAAAAACCTCTAATCCATTAACTTCTGATCGTTCCCGCGTCCTGCGCGGGAATGCAGCGATGGTCGCTTTGCAGCATCGCTCAGCAACTGCACAGCGCGTTGTCGAGTACCTTGCGCAACTCCAGCGGATGATCCACCACCACGTCCGCGCCCCAGTGCCGAGGGTTGTCGTCGGGGTGAATGTAGCCATAGGTCACGGCGGCGGTCTTGGTGCCGGCGTCACGACCGGATTCGATATCGCGCAGATCATCGCCGATAAACAGAACGCTCGACGGATCCAGATCAAGCATCTTGCAGGCAAGGGTCAGCATCTCGGGATCCGGCTTGCTGTTCTTCACGTGATCCGGGCAGATCAGCAGGGCCGAGCGCTCGGCCAGCCCCAGTTGCTGCATGATCGGTTCGGCAAAGCGCAGCGGCTTGTTGGTGACCACGCCCCAGACCAGATGGGCTTTCTCGATGTCGGCCAGCAATTCGCCCATGCCGTCGAAAAGCTTGCTGTGCACGGCGCAACCGACGAGGTAGCGCTCGAGGAACTCCAGGCGCAATTCCTCGAAGCCCGGCGACTCCGGGTCCATCGAGAACGTCACCGCGACCATGGCCTTGGCGCCGCCGGAGATTTCGTCGCGGATGTGTTTGTCGTTCATTGGCGGCAAGCCGCGATCCGCGCGCATCGCCTGGCAGATGGCGATGAAGTCCGGCGCGGTGTCGAGCAGAGTGCCGTCCATGTCGAAAAGGACTGCTCTGATGGCCATCGGCTTACTCCTCGCGCAGGGTCTGGATCATGTAGTTGACGTCGACGTCCGCCGCCAGCTTGTAGTGCTTGGTCAGCGGGTTGTAGGTCAGGCCGATGATGTCCTTGACGGTCAGGCCGGCCATGCGGCTCCAGGCACCCAGCTCGGACGGGCGGATGAATTTCTTGAAGTCGTGGGTGCCGCGCGGCAGCAGCTTCATGATGTATTCGGCGCCGACGATGGCGAACAGGTACGCCTTCGGGTTGCGGTTGATGGTGGAGAAGAACACCTGGCCGCCGGGCTTGACCATGCGGAAGCAGGCGCGGATCACCGAGGACGGGTCCGGCACGTGCTCGAGCATTTCCAGGCAGGTGACGACGTCGAACTGCTCGGGCATTTCTTCGGCCAGGGCTTCGGCGGTGATCTGGCGGTATTCGACGTTCACGCCGGATTCCAGCTGATGCAGTTGCGCGACGGCCAGTGGCGCTTCGCCCATGTCGATGCCGGTCACGGTCGCACCGCGCTGGGCCATGGCTTCGCTGAGGATGCCGCCGCCGCAACCGACGTCGAGGACCTTTTTGCCAGCCAGATTGACGCGCTCGTCAATCCAGTTGACCCGCAGCGGGTTGATGTCGTGCAGCGGTTTGAACTCGCTTTCGCGGTCCCACCAGCGATGGGCCAGGGCTTCGAATTTGGCGATTTCGGCGTGGTCGACGTTGCTCATGATTCAATCCTCTAAAACTTGAAAAAGGCTGTAGCCCCGGAGTTTGCTCCGGGGTGTTTACGATTCGGTGTGGCCGCTGATACGTCGGCCCCAGGCCCGGGCGGTTTCGCCGAGCTGTTGTTCGTCCAGTCGGGTCAGGCGGCGGTCGTCGAGCAACTGCTTGCCGGCAACCCACAGGTGTTTCACGCAGTCGCGACCGGTGGCGTATATAAGCTGCGAGACCGGGTCATAGACCGGTTGTTGCGCCAGGCCGGACAGGTCGAAGGCGACAATGTCCGCGGCCTTGCCAAGTTCCAGTGAGCCGGTCTCGGCTTCGATCCCCAGGGCTCGCGCGCCATTGAGTGTGGCCATGCGCAGGGCCCGGTGGGCGTCGAGTGCGGTGGCCGAACCGGCGACTGCCTTGGCCAGCAGCGCAGCGGTGCGGGTTTCGCCCAACAGGTCCAGGTCATTGTTGCTCGCCGCGCCATCGGTGCCGACCGCGACATTGACCCCGGCCTGCCACAGGCGCTCCACCGGGCAGAAGCCGCTGGCCAGTTTCAGGTTCGACTCCGGGCAATGGATCACGCTGGTGTTGCTTTCTACCAGTAACGCCAGGTCGTCATCGCTGATCTGGGTCATGTGCACGGCCTGGAAGCGCGGGCCGAGCAGGCCGAGACGGCCGAGGCGTGCCAGCGGGCGTTCGCCGCGCTGTTCGACCGCTTGCTGTACTTCGAACGCGGTTTCGTGGACATGCATGTGGATCGACGCGTCCAGCTCCTCGGCGATCACGCGGATTTTTTCCAGGTTCTCGTCGCCCACGGTGTAGGGTGCATGAGGGCCGAAGGTGATCTTGATGCGCTCGTGATGCTTCAGGTCGCCGAACAGTTCGACGCCCTGACGAATGGCTTCATCGGCGCTGGCGGCACCCGGAATCGGGAAGTCGAGGATCGGAATCGCGATCTGCGCGCGGATTCCGCTGTTGTGCACGCGCTCGCTGGCAACCTTCGGGAAGAAGTACATGTCCGAGAAACAGGTGATGCCACCTTTTATCTGCTCGGCGATGGCCAGATCGGTGCCGTCACGCACAAAATCTTCATCGACCCATTTGCCCTCGGCCGGCCAGATGTGGTTTTCCAGCCAGGTCATCAGCGGCAGATCGTCGGCCAGGCCACGGAACAGCGTCATCGCGGCGTGGCCGTGGGCGTTGATCAGGCCGGGACTGAGCAGAACGTCCGGCAGTTCGCGGACTTCGGCGGCGTTACACTTCAGCGCTTCGGCACGCGGGCCGATAAACACGATGCGACCGTCGCGGATGCCCAGGCCATGCTCCTTGAGCACAACGCCTGCGGGTTCGACGGGTACCAGCCAGGTCGGCAGCAATAATAAGTCGAGCGCAATGGCAGGTTTCGGCATCGAGGGTCGGTTCCAGTGCTTTTGTAAAGGATGGCGAAGTATACCCGAGCGTCTTCGCGGGGGGATCGCTATAATCGGCGGCTTTTGTTCATGAGTGCGGGGTGAGGGATGCGCGATCGACTGTTGGCTGCGGAGAAAGTAAAGGCCATCGATTGGCGTGATGGCGCGCTCCACCTGCTGGATCAGCGCGTTTTGCCGTTCGAGGAAAACTGGATCGCCTACACCAGCGCCGCCGGCGTGGCCGAAGCGATTCGTTCGATGGTGGTGCGCGGTGCGCCGGCCATCGGCATCAGTGCCGCCTACGGCATCGTGCTGGCGGCCCGTGCCCGGATTGCCGAAGGCGGCGACTGGTACGCGTCGCTGGAAGAGGATTTCATGCTGCTGGCCGATTCCCGTCCAACGGCGGTCAACCTGTTCTGGGCGTTGAATCGCATGCACGACCGGCTGGATCGTTTGAAGGAAAACGCCGATCCGCTGGCGGCGCTGGAAGCCGAAGCCATCGCCATTCATGAAAGCGATCGCGAAGCCAACCTGACCATGGCTCAGCTCGGCGTCGACCTGATCCGCAAACATCAGGGCAATGCCCAGGCGATTCTGACGCACTGCAACACCGGCGCCCTGGCCACCGGCGGTTTCGGCACGGCGCTCGGCGTGATTCGCGCGGCGTTCATCGAGGGCATGGTCGAGCGTGTCTACGCCGACGAAACCCGGCCGTGGCTGCAAGGCTCGCGCCTGACCGCATGGGAGCTGGCCAATGAAGGCATTCCCGTGACCCTGAACGCTGACTCCGCCGCTGCGCACATCATGAAAACCAAAGGCGTGACCTGGGTGATCGTCGGCGCCGACCGGATCACCGCCAACGGCGACGTGGCGAACAAGATCGGCACCTATCAACTGGCGGTCAACGCCATGCACCACGGCGTGCGTTTCATGGTGGTGGCGCCGAGTTCGACCATCGACATGAATCTGGCCAGCGGTGATGACATTCCGATCGAAGAGCGCGACGGCGCCGAGTTGCTGGAGGTTGGCGGCAAACGTGTCGGGGCTGACGTTGAAGCGTTCAACCCGGTGTTTGACGTGACCCCGGCAGACCTGATCGATGCGATCGTCACCGAAAAAGGCATCGTCGAGCGCCCGGACACCGCGAAGATGGCGCAGTTGATGTGCCGCAAGCGCTTGCATTGATTGACTCTGGCGTCTTTTCGGACGCCATCGCTGGCAAGCCGGCTCCCACAGGTTTTGTGCACGCCGCCGAACTTGTGGGAGCTGCGGTGCGACGACTCGACTTGCCAGCGATGAGGCCATTATTGTCAATAAACATCCCCAAACCAGACCTCAAATTTGCATTCAGGGAAGCTCTGAGCCTCTCTCGTCCCCGTTAAGCCTGTCATCGGTCATCTAACTATGCTCCATGCGCATCTGGGGGATAGGTGCGTGGCGGCTCTTGTGATAACATCCGGCGTTTTCCGAGGCAGTCCCACGGGGTTGTCTTCACTGCGCAAATCCAGGGTCAACTTGTCGATTTGTCGTAAGTCGGCGCATGGCACTCGGCCTGCATCGACGAGCTTCGTGCGTCCCCTATGGATATGGCGAAGTTTCACCAGAAAAAGGAATCAGGCTTCTCATGGGCGAACTGGCCAAAGAAATCCTCCCGGTCAATATCGAAGACGAGCTGAAACAGTCCTATCTCGACTACGCGATGAGCGTGATCGTCGGCCGTGCACTGCCGGATGCGCGCGATGGCTTGAAGCCCGTGCACCGTCGCGTGCTGTTCGCGATGAGCGAGCTGGGCAACGACTTCAACAAGCCGTACAAGAAATCTGCCCGTGTCGTCGGTGACGTGATCGGTAAGTATCACCCGCACGGTGATACCGCGGTGTACGACACCATCGTCCGCATGGCGCAGCCTTTCTCCCTGCGTTACCTGCTGGTCGACGGCCAGGGCAACTTCGGTTCGGTGGACGGCGACAACGCCGCGGCCATGCGATACACCGAAGTGCGCATGACCAAGCTGGCGCACGAACTGCTGGCCGACCTGCACAAGGAAACCGTGGACTGGGTGCCGAACTACGACGGCACCGAGCTGATCCCGGCGGTCATGCCGACTCGCGTACCGAACCTGCTGGTCAACGGTTCCAGCGGTATCGCCGTGGGCATGGCGACCAACATTCCGCCGCACAACCTCGGTGAAGTCATCGACGGTTGCCTGGCCCTCATCGACAATCCCGAGCTGACCGTCGATGAGCTGATGCAATACATTCCCGGTCCGGACTTCCCGACTGCCGCGATCATCAACGGTCGCGCCGGCATCATCGAAGCCTACCGCACCGGCCGTGGCCGCATTTACATGCGCGCCCGCTCGATCATCGAAGACATCGACAAGGTCGGTGGCCGTCAGCAGATCGTCATCACCGAACTCCCTTACCAGCTGAACAAGGCGCGTCTGATCGAGAAGATCGCCGAACTGGTAAAAGAGAAGAAACTCGAAGGCATCACCGAACTGCGCGACGAGTCCGACAAGGACGGTATGCGCGTCGTGATCGAACTGCGTCGCGGCGAAGTGCCTGAGGTGATCCTCAACAACCTCTACGCCCAGACCCAGCTGCAATCGGTATTCGGCATCAACATCGTTGCGCTGATCGACGGCCGTCCGCGGATCCTGAACCTCAAGGACCTGCTGGAAGCCTTCGTCCGTCACCGTCGCGAAGTGGTTACCCGCCGTACCGTGTTCGAACTGCGCAAGGCGCGCGAGCGTGGTCACATCCTCGAAGGTCAGGCCGTTGCCCTGTCGAACATCGACCCGGTGATCGCCCTGATCAAGGCTTCGCCGACCCCGTCGGAAGCCAAGGAAGCGCTGGTCAGCACGCCGTGGGAATCCTCGGCGGTAGTCGCGATGGTTGAGCGTGCCGGTGCCGATTCGTGCCGTCCGGAAAACCTCGATCCGCAATACGGTCTGCGCGAAGGCAAGTACTTCCTGTCGCCGGAACAGGCGCAAGCCATTCTGGAACTGCGTCTGCACCGTCTGACCGGTCTGGAACACGAAAAGCTGCTGGCCGAGTATCAAGAGATCCTCAACCAGATCGGCGAGCTGATCCGCATCCTCAACAGCGCCGTGCGCCTGATGGAAGTGATCCGCGAAGAACTGGAAGTGATCCGTGCCGAATACGGCGACGTGCGCCGCACCGAGATTCTCGATGCACGCCTCGACCTGACCCTGGGTGACATGATCCCGGAAGAAGAGCGCGTCGTGACCATCTCCCACGGCGGTTATGCCAAGACCCAGCCGCTGGCTGCGTACCAGGCCCAGCGTCGTGGCGGTAAAGGCAAATCGGCTACCGGCGTGAAGGATGAGGATTACATCGCTCACCTGCTGGTTGCCAACAGCCACACCACGCTGCTGCTGTTCTCCAGCAAGGGCAAGGTGTACTGGCTGAAGACCTACGAAATTCCGGAAGCGTCCCGCGCCGCCCGTGGTCGTCCGCTGGTCAACCTGCTGCCGCTGGATGACGGTGAATACATCACCACCATGTTGCCGGTCGAGGAATACACCGAAGGTCACTACATCTTCATGGCCACCGCCAACGGCACCGTGAAGAAGACCCCGCTGGAATCCTTCAGCCGTCAGCGCAGCGTCGGTCTGATCGCGCTGGAGCTGGATGAAGGCGACGTGCTGATCTCCGCGGCCATCACCGATGGCGAGCGTGAAGTGATGCTGTTCTCCGACGGCGGCAAGGTCACCCGCTTCAAGGAATCCGACGTGCGTGCCATGGGTCGTACCGCCCGTGGTGTGCGCGGGATGCGTCTGCCGGAAGGGCAGAAGCTGATTTCGATGCTGATCCCGGAAGAGGGCAGCCAGATCCTCACCGCTTCCGAGCGTGGTTATGGCAAGCGCACCGCGATCACCGAGTTCCCTGAGTACAAGCGTGGCGGCCAGGGCGTGATCGCCATGGTCAGCAACGAGCGTAACGGCCGTCTGGTCGGTGCGGTTCAGGTGCTCGACGGCGAGGAGATCATGCTGATTTCCGACCAGGGCACGCTGGTGCGTACCCGTGTCGACGAAGTTTCCAGCCTGGGTCGTAACACCCAGGGCGTAACCCTGATCAAGCTGGCCAAGGATGAAACCCTGGTTGGTCTGGAGCGGGTTCAGGAGCCGTCGGAAGTCGAGGGTGAAGAGTTTGAAGGTGAAGAAGGTGTCGAACTGGAAGAAGGCGTGATCGGCGCCGAACCGGACGATGCGGTCGACAACCTGCAGGCGGACGCCGCAGACGAAGAAGAGTCGCAAGACTAACCAAATCGTAGCAGGGCAGAGTGTTTGCTCTGTCCGCTACCGTGATTGCATAGCGAGAGTGGATGTGAGCAAACGAGCCTATAACTTCTGCGCAGGTCCCGCTGCGCTGCCTGAAGCTGTCCTGTTGCGTGCCCAGTCCGAGATGCTCGACTGGCACGGCAAGGGTCTGTCGGTCATGGAAATGAGCCATCGCAGCGATGACTACGTGGCCATCGCCGAGAAGGCCGAACAAGACCTGCGCGACCTGCTGTCCATCCCCTCCAATTACAAAGTGCTGTTCCTGCAGGGCGGTGCGAGCCAACAGTTCGCCGAGATTCCGCTGAACCTGCTGCCCGAGAACGGTACTGCCGACTATGTCGAAACCGGCATCTGGTCGAAAAAAGCCATCGAGGAAGCTCGTCGCTTCGGCAACATCAATGTTGCTGCCAGCGCCAAGCCTTATGACTACCTGGCCATCCCTGGCCAGAACGAGTGGAAGCTGACCCCGGGTGCGGCCTATCTGCACTATGCGTCCAACGAAACCATCGGCGGCCTGCAGTTCGACTGGGTTCCCGAGGCTGGTGACGTTCCGCTGGTGGTCGACATGTCCTCCGATATCCTCTCGCGCCCGATCGATGTGTCGCAGTACGGCCTGATCTACGCCGGCGCGCAGAAGAACATCGGCCCGAGCGGTCTGGTCGTAGTGATCGTCCGTGAAGACCTGCTGGGCCGCGCCCGCAGTTCGTGCCCGACCATGCTCGACTACAAGATTTCGGCCGATAACGGCTCGATGTACAACACCCCGGCCACCTATTCCTGGTACCTCTCGGGCCTGGTGTTCGAGTGGCTGAAGGAGCAGGGCGGCGTCGCCGCGATGGAGCAGCGCAACAAGGCGAAGAAAGATCGCCTGTACGGCTTCATCGACAACAGCGACTTCTATACCAACCCGATCAGCGTCAACGCCCGCTCGTGGATGAACGTGCCGTTCCGTCTGGCCGACGAGCGTCTGGACAAGGCGTTCCTGGCCGGCGCCGACGCCCGTGGCCTGCTCAACCTCAAGGGCCATCGCTCGGTTGGCGGCATGCGTGCCTCGATCTACAACGCCCTGGGTCTGGACGCCGTCGAAGCGCTGGTTGGCTACATGGCTGAATTCGAGAAGGAGCATTCCTGATGTCCGAGCAGGAGCTCAAGGCGCTGCGCGTTCGCATCGATAACCTGGACGAGAAAATCCTCCAGCTGATCAGCGATCGCGCGCGCTGCGCCGAAGAAGTTGCCCGGGTCAAGATGGCCAGTCTGGCCGAAGGCGAGCAGCCGGTGTTCTACCGTCCCGAGCGTGAGGCCCAGGTTCTCAAGCGCGTGATGGAGCGCAACAAGGGGCCGCTGGGCAACGAAGAAATGGCGCGCTTGTTCCGCGAAATCATGTCTTCGTGCCTGGCTCTCGAGAACCCGCTGAAAGTGGCTTATCTCGGTCCGGAAGGCACCTTCACCCAAGCGGCGGCCATGAAGCACTTCGGTCATGCGGTGATCAGCAAGCCAATGGCGGCGATCGACGAAGTGTTCCGTGAAGTGGCGGCCGGTGCGGTGAACTTTGGCGTGGTGCCGGTGGAGAACTCCACCGAAGGCGCGGTCAACCACACCCTCGACAGCTTCCTCGAACATGACATGGTCATCTGTGGCGAAGTCGAGCTGCGGATTCACCACCACCTGCTGGTCGGTGAAAACACCAAGACCGACAGCATCAGCCGCATCTATTCCCACGCCCAGTCGCTGGCCCAGTGCCGCAAGTGGCTGGACGCCCATTATCCGAATGTCGAGCGCGTGGCGGTGTCCAGCAACGCCGAAGCGGCCAAGCGGGTCAAGGGTGAGTGGAATTCGGCGGCGATCGCCGGTGACATGGCGGCCGGGTTGTACGGCCTGACCCGTCTGGCCGAGAAGATCGAGGATCGTCCGGACAACTCCACGCGCTTCCTGATGATCGGTAACCAGGAAGTGCCGCCGACCGGCGACGACAAGACTTCGATCATCGTGTCCATGAGCAACAAGCCTGGCGCGCTCCATGAGCTGCTGGTGCCGTTCCATGACAACGGGATCGACCTGACCCGGATCGAAACCCGTCCGTCGCGCAGCGGCAAATGGACCTACGTGTTCTTCATCGACTTCGTCGGTCATCACCGTGATCCGCTGATCAAAGGTGTACTGGAAAAGATCAGTCAGGAAGCAGTAGCACTCAAGGTGCTGGGTTCCTACCCGAAAGCAGTTCTTTAAGGGGTGGTAGCAATGAGTGGCAACTTCCTCGCTCTGGCACAGCCGGGCGTGCAACAACTTTCGCCATACGTGCCGGGCAAGCCCGTGGACGAACTGGCGCGCGAGCTGGACCTGGATCCGGCAAGCATCGTCAAACTGGCGAGCAACGAAAACCCGTTGGGCGCGAGCCCGAAAGCGCTGGCCGCGATCCGCGAAGCGCTGGACGAGCTGACCCGTTATCCGGACGGCAACGGTTTTGCCCTGAAATCCCTGCTGGCCGAGCAATGCCGTGTCGAGCTGAACCAGGTGACCCTGGGCAACGGCTCCAACGACATTCTTGAGCTGGTGGCGCGCGCCTATCTGGCGCCGGGCCTGAATGCGGTGTTCAGCGAGCACGCGTTTGCGGTCTACCCGATCGCGACCCAGGCGGTCGGCGCTCAGGCCAAGGTCGTTCCGGCCAAGGATTGGGGGCATGACCTGCCAGCGATGCTGGCGGCCATCGACGCCAACACCCGCGTCGTGTTCATCGCCAACCCGAACAACCCGACCGGCACTTGGTTCGGCGCCGAAGCGCTGGACGAGTTCCTGCAGGACGTGCCGGAGCATGTGCTGGTTGTTCTGGACGAGGCTTACATCGAATACGCCGAAGGCAGCGATCTGCCGGACGGTCTGGATTTCCTCGCGGCTTATCCGAACCTGCTGGTCTCGCGCACGTTCTCCAAGGCCTATGGTCTGGCGGCGCTGCGCGTCGGTTACGGCTTGTCCACCCCGGTGGTGGCGGACGTGCTGAACCGTGTACGCCAGCCGTTCAACGTCAACAGCCTGGCTTTGGCCGCGGCGTGTGCGGCGCTGAAAGACGAGGAGTATCTGGCGCAGAGCCGTCAGCTCAATGAATCCGGCATGCAACAGCTGGAAGCGGGTTTCCGCGAGCTGGGCCTGAGCTGGATTCCGTCCAAGGGCAACTTCATCTGCGTCGACCTCGGTCAAGTGGCGGCTCCAGTGTTCCAGGGCCTGCTGCGCGAAGGCGTGATCGTGCGTCCGGTGGCCAACTACGGCATGCCGAACCATCTGCGGGTGACCATCGGTCTGCCGGCGGAAAACAGCCGCTTCCTCGAGGCGCTGCGCAAGGTTCTGGCTCGTGGGTGATGTCACTGCGCTGCAATCTGCTGCACCTATGATCGGGCGCCTGGTGGTGGTCGGTCTGGGGTTGATCGGTGGTTCGTTTGCCAAAGGCTTGCGTGAAAGCGGCGTGTGCCGCGAGGTGGTCGGGGTTGATCTCGACCCGCAATCGCGCAAGCTGGCGGTCGAATTGGGCGTGGTGGATCGTTGCGAAGACGACCTCGTGGCAGCTTGCCAGGGCGCGGACGTGATCCAGTTGGCGGTGCCAATCCTGGCCATGGAAAAAGTGCTGGCCCGTCTGGCCGGCATGGATCTGGGTCAGGCGATCCTCACAGATGTCGGCAGCGCCAAGGGCAACGTGGTGCGCGCGGCGACCGAAGCATTCGGCGGCATGCCGGCGCGCTTCGTGCCGGGCCATCCGATTGCCGGCTCCGAGCAGAGCGGGGTGGAAGCCTCCAACTCGGAACTGTTCCGCCGTCATAAAGTGATTCTGACCCCGCTGGAGCAGACCGATCCGGCTGCCCTGGCGGTGGTTGATCGCTTGTGGCGCGAGCTGGGCGCCGACGTCGAGCACATGCAGGTCGAGCGTCACGATGAAGTGCTGGCCGCGACCAGTCATCTGCCGCACCTGCTGGCCTTCGGTCTGGTCGATTCGCTGGCCAAACGCAATGAAAACCTTGAGATCTTCCGTTACGCTGCGGGCGGTTTCCGTGATTTCACAAGAATCGCCGGAAGCGACCCGGTCATGTGGCATGACATCTTTCTCGCCAACCGCGAGGCTGTCCTGCGCACACTCGATACATTTCGCAGCGACCTCGACGCCTTGCGCGACGCGGTCGATGCAGGGGATGGGCACCAATTGTTGGGCGTCTTCACGCGCGCCCGGGTTGCCCGCGAGCATTTCAGTAAAATCCTGGCCCGCAGGGCCTATGTGGACGCTATGAATTCCAACGATCTGATTTTCCTGGCTCAACCTGGTGGCCGCCTGTCCGGTCGGATTCGCGTACCAGGTGACAAATCGATTTCCCACCGTTCGATCATGCTCGGTTCCCTGGCTGAAGGCGTCACCGAAGTCGAAGGCTTCCTTGAGGGCGAAGACGCCCTGGCGACCTTGCAGGCGTTCCGTGACATGGGCGTGGTCATCGAAGGCCCGCATCACGGCCGCGTGACCATCCACGGTGTCGGCCTGCACGGCCTGAAGCCTGCGCCGGGCCCGATCTATCTGGGCAACTCCGGCACTTCGATGCGCCTGCTGTCCGGCCTGCTGGCCGCGCAGGACTTCGACAGCACTCTGACCGGTGATGCGTCGCTGTCCAAGCGTCCGATGAATCGCGTCGCCAACCCGCTGCGGGAAATGGGTGCCGTGATCGAAACGGCTGCCGAAGGTCGTCCGCCGATGACCATTCGTGGCGGTCACAAGCTCAAAGGCCTGACCTACACCATGCCGATGGCCAGTGCCCAGGTTAAGTCCTGCCTGCTGCTGGCGGGTCTGTACGCCGAAGGCAAGACCACCGTTACCGAGCCAGCCCCGACCCGTGACCACACCGAGCGCATGCTGCGCGGCTTCGGCTACCCGGTGAGCGTTGATGGTGCCACTGCGTCCGTCGAGTCCGGCGGCAAGCTGGCTGCGACCCACATCGAAGTACCGGGCGACATCTCGTCGTCGGCGTTCTTCCTGGTGGCGGCGTCCATCGCAGAAGGTTCGGAGCTGGTGCTCGAGCACGTCGGCATCAACCCGACCCGCACCGGCGTGATCGACATCCTGCGCCTGATGGGCGCCGACATCACGCTGGAAAACCAGCGTGAAGTGGGCGGCGAGCCGGTTGCCGACCTGCGCGTGCGAGCGGCTAAACTCAAGGGTATCGAGATTCCGGAAGCGCTGGTTCCACTGGCGATCGACGAATTCCCGGTGTTGTTCGTGGCCGCGGCCTGTGCCGAAGGGCGCACCGTGCTGACCGGCGCCGAAGAGCTGCGGGTCAAGGAATCGGATCGTATCCAGGTCATGGCGGACGGTTTGCTGGCGCTGGGCGTCAAATGCGAGCCGACCCCGGACGGCATCATCATCGACGGCGGCCAGATCGGCGGCGGCGAAGTGCATGGTCATGGCGATCACCGCATCGCGATGGCTTTCAGCGTGGCCTCGCTGCGCGCTACGGCACCGATCCGCATCCATGACTGCGCCAACGTCGCGACATCGTTCCCGAACTTCCTGGCGCTGTGCGCGCAGGTCGGCATTCGTGTGGCGCAAGAGGCTCAGTCGTGAACAACATTGCACCGGTCATCACCATCGACGGGCCAAGCGGCTCGGGCAAAGGCACCGTAGCCGGGATTCTGGCCAAGCGTCTGGGCTGGAACCTGCTGGACTCCGGTGCGCTGTATCGCCTTTTGGCGTTTGCTGCGCACAACCATGGTGTCGACCTGACCAATGAAGAGCTGCTGAAGAAACTGGCCGCTCATCTGGATGTGCAGTTCATCGCGGCGACCGACGGTCAGCTGCAACGCATCATTCTGGAAGGTGACGAAGTCAGCGATGTCATCCGTACTGAAAGCGTCGGCTCCGGCGCTTCTCAGGTGGCTGCGTTGCCGGCCGTGCGCGAGGCGCTGCTGCAGCGCCAGCGTGCTTTCCAGGAAACCCCGGGCCTGGTGGCCGATGGTCGCGACATGGGCACAGTGGTATTTCCGAATGCGCCTCTGAAGATTTTCCTGACCGCCAGTGCCGAGGAGCGGGCGCGCCGTCGATATTTGCAGTTGAAGGGCAAAGTCGAGGGTGTTAGTCTGTCGAGTCTGCTAGATGAGATCCGTGCGCGCGACGAGCGTGATACCCAGCGAGCGGTGGCCCCGCTCAAGCCGGCGGCTGACGCCATACAGCTGGATTCCACGGAGTTGTCCATCGATCAGGTGCTGGAACGCATCATGAGCGAGATCGCCATTCGCGATATCGCCGGGTGACCAGGAAGGCCGCAGGGGACCAGTCATAGTCCTGCGGTGGCTTCCTTTAAATGAAACTGACCCGCATCGTCTGGGATGTGGAGACGGGCGTATTTTTCGCCCTAATCAACAGGAATTAAAATGAGCGAAAGCTTTGCGGAACTCTTTGAAGAAAGCCTAAAGACCCTGAACCTTCAGGCAGGCTCCATCATCACCGGTGTTATCGTTGATATCGATTACCAAGCTCGCTGGGTAACCGTTCACGCTGGCCTGAAGTCCGAAGCGCTGATCCCTCTGGAGCAGTTCTACAACGACGCTGGCGAACTGAACATCAACGTCGGTGACGAAGTTCACGTTGCTCTGGACTCGGTTGAAGACGGTTTCGGTGAAACCAAGCTGTCCCGTGAAAAAGCCAAGCGCGCTGAATGCTGGATCGTTCTGGAAGCAGCCTTCGCAGCTGAGGAAGTGGTCAAGGGCGTTATCAACGGTAAGGTTAAAGGCGGCTTCACTGTCGACGTTAACGGCATCCGTGCGTTCCTGCCAGGTTCCCTGGTTGACGTCCGTCCAGTGCGCGACACCACGCACCTGGAAGGCAAAGAGCTGGAATTCAAGGTCATCAAGCTGGACCAGAAGCGCAACAACGTTGTCGTTTCCCGTCGCAGCGTCCTGGAAGCCGAGAACTCCGCCGAGCGTGAAGCTCTGCTGGAATCCCTGCAGGAAGGCCAGCAAGTCAAAGGTATCGTCAAAAACCTCACCGATTACGGCGCATTCGTCGATCTGGGTGGCGTGGACGGCCTGCTGCACATCACCGACATGGCGTGGAAGCGTATCAAGCACCCTTCCGAAATCGTCAATGTTGGTGACGAGATCGACGTCAAGGTTCTGAAATACGATCGCGAGCGCAATCGTGTTTCCCTGGGCCTGAAGCAACTGGGCGAAGATCCATGGGTTGCTATCAAAGCCCGTTACCCAGAAAGCACTCGCGTTACCGCTCGTGTAACCAACCTGACCGACTACGGCTGCTTCGCTGAGCTGGAAGAAGGCGTTGAAGGTCTGGTACACGTTTCGGAAATGGACTGGACCAACAAGAACATCCACCCTTCGAAAGTCGTACAAGTCGGCGACGAAGTGGAAGTCATGGTTCTGGACATCGACGAAGAGCGTCGTCGTATCTCCCTGGGCATCAAACAGTGCAAGTCGAACCCATGGGAAGACTTCTCTGGCCAGTTCAACAAGGGCGACAAGATCTCCGGCACCATCAAGTCGATCACCGATTTCGGTATCTTCATTGGTCTGGACGGCGGCATCGACGGTCTGGTTCACCTGTCCGACATCTCCTGGAACGAAGTGGGCGAAGAAGCCGTACGTCGTTTCAAGAAGGGCGACGAGCTGGACACCGTTATCCTGTCGGTTGACCCGGAGCGTGAGCGTATCTCCCTGGGTATCAAGCAACTGGAAAGCGATCCGTTCTCCGAGTACGTCTCGGTTAACGACAAAGGCGCAATCGTTACTGGCACCGTGAAAGAAGTTGACGCCAAAGGCGCCATCATCGTTCTGGCCGACGACATCGAAGCGACTCTGAAAGCCTCCGAAATCAGCCGTGACCGCGTTGAAGACGCGCGCAACGTTCTGAAAGAAGGCCAGCAAGTAGAAGCCAAGATCATCAGCGTTGATCGTAAGAGCCGCGTAATTCAGCTGTCGATCAAATCGAAAGACGATGCGGAAGAGAAAGAAGCCATCCAGAGCCTGAAAGCCGCTCCGGAAGGCGAAGCAGCTGACACCACTATGGCTGCACTGCTGCGTCAAGCAATGGCCAAACAGAACTGAGTTCTGTCTGATCATTAAAAAAAGGGCGACTTCGGTCGCCCTTTTTTGTGCCTGCGATTTGGTGGGGTATCGCTCTCTGTTTGTTCGGGTGAAACCATTCCCTTTGCCAGGCGGTCTGTTTCTTTAATCGGATCAATCGTCTATTCGCGACTAGGCTTAGTCTGAAGATCGCAGTAGTCGGGCAGGCGCCTGGCATAAGGAAGTGAATGAACAAGTTTATCGTCTTGGTGAGTGTGTTGATTTTGGCGGGTTGCACTACCAGCGCCAAGACCCATGCAGTGCGTGGAGTCAGCGGCATCGAAGTCGACTGCTCGGGCTTGGGCTCGAGCTGGGAGAAGTGTCAGAAGCGCGCCGCCAAGGAATGCAAGGGCGCAGGTTATAAGGTGATCACGCGTTCTGATGATGCCCGGGATGAGGATGAATTTCCCTTTGGCTTCAATCCTGCTGGCTACGTTACTCGGACAATGCTGGTGATGTGTCGGTGAGTGAGCGTTCATGGGGTTGCGATCCGATGCCCTGAAAATGGGCGTTTCGGCGAGCGGAAAGATATGTCAAGTCCTGGGCTGTTCAAAATCTTCCGGGCGTGCTAAAACCTTTCAAGCGCTGATCTAGCTGCTTGAAAAAGAAGGGAAAAATATGACGAAGTCGGAGTTGATCGAACGAATTGTCACCCATCAAGGGCTGCTCTCATCGAAAGATGTGGAGCTGGCCATCAAGACCATGCTCGAACAAATGTCCCAGTGTCTGGCTACGGGTGATCGCATTGAGATCCGTGGCTTTGGCAGCTTCTCCCTGCACTATCGTGCCCCGCGGGTCGGACGAAATCCCAAGACGGGTCAGTCTGTCAGTCTCGACGGTAAATTCGTTCCGCATTTCAAGCCGGGCAAAGAGCTGCGCGATCGTGTAAACGAGGAAGAGGAAGAAGGTTGATCCTCTCTATCGGTTCTCAAGGGAGTAATCCTGATGCGTAATTTCAAGCGCTTGATCCTTGGCGTTTCCATTCTTTTGTTGATGTTGGTTGTCCTGGCTTTCATTCTTGAAAACCAGCAATCGGTATCGTTGTTGTTTCTTGGCTGGTCGGGGCCTCAGCTTCCAGTCTCTTTGGTCGTCGTTGTTGCGTTGCTCGTGGGTATGTTGATCGGGCCAGTGCTTGGATGGTTTTTGGGGCGTTTTTCTCGGGTGGAACGAAAGCGTCTTGTCTGATACCGACAGGTGTCGAATGTCCATCGAGTTTGCGTCACTGCCTGTCCGTATCCATTAGTAAAACGTCGATTAAGCTGTAAAATACAACCCTTGTTCGATGGTGGTCTATCCCGCATCGATGCAGACTGACTCTGACATGGGCCTTGTTTTTGCAGGCTTGTGCATTCATGGATTAGACAGCGCTCATTGGTGGCCTGTCAGCAGCCAAGGGCTTTGTTCCGCGTGAAAATTTTAGTAACCGGCGGCGCCGGATTCATCGGTTCGGCGGTCATTCGGCACGTCATTTCCCATACTGACGATAGTGTCGTTAACGTCGATAAGCTGACCTATGCCGGCAATCTGGAATCTCTCGCTGAAGTGAGCGGAAGTTCCCGTTATGCATTCGAGCGTGTGGATATCTGCGATCGTGAGCAAGTGGATCGTGTCCTGCGCGAGCATCAGCCGGATGTCATCATGCATCTGGCTGCCGAGTCCCATGTGGATCGGTCGATCAGTGGGCCCTCCGAGTTCATTCAGACCAACATAATCGGTACGTACAATCTGCTTGAGGCGGCGCGGCAATATTGGGCTGTTTTAGATGATGCCCGTAAGACCCTTTTTCGCTTCCACCATATTTCAACTGATGAGGTTTATGGTGATCTGGAAGGGCCGGAAGATCTTTTCACTGAAACAACGCCTTATCAGCCCAGTTCCCCATATTCGGCCAGCAAGGCCAGCTCTGATCATTTGGTCCGGGCCTGGGCGCGCACATATGGTCTCCCGACGCTGGTGACCAACTGTTCCAACAATTACGGTCCGTGCCATTTTCCTGAGAAATTGATCCCGCTGGTCATACTCAATGCGCTGGAGGGCAAGCCGCTTCCCGTCTACGGCAAAGGCAATCAGATCCGTGACTGGCTCTACGTTGAAGATCATGCGCGGGCGCTTTACAAGGTCGTGACCGAGGGTGTGGTTGGCGAGACCTACAACATCGGTGGGCATAACGAAAAGCAAAACATCGAAGTGGTGAAAACGCTTTGCGCGCTTCTTGATGAGTTGTGTCCTGATTCCGCTTATCGTCCCCATGCGAGTCTGATCACCTATGTTGAAGATCGCCCGGGTCACGATCAGCGCTATGCCATCGACGCCAGCAAAATCCAGCATGAGTTGGGTTGGGTGCCGGAAGAAACATTTGAAACGGGCATCCGCAAGACGGTCGAGTGGTACCTCGACAATACTGAATGGGTCGCCCATGTGAAGAGTGGTAGTTATCAGCACTGGATCGACCAGAATTACGCCGGCCGGTTGAGCAAGGCATGAAGATTCTGCTGCTGGGAAAGAACGGTCAGGTAGGTTGGGAGCTGCAACGTTCTCTCGCGCCGCTTGGCGAGTTGATTGCTCTGGATCGCAATGGGGTTGATGGGTTGTGCGCAGATTTGTCCGATCTTGACGCCTTGCGCGTGACGATTCGCAGGGTCAGCCCTGATGTCATCGTCAATGCGGCGGCCTATACCGCAGTCGATAAGGCGGAATCTGAAACCGGGCTGGCCGACCGTGTGAACGCGCAGGCCAGTCAGGTCATGGCTGAAGAGGCTGCCGCTCTCGGTGCCTGGCTGATTCATTATTCGACTGACTACGTTTTCAGTGGATCGGGTTCTCTGCCTTGGCAAGAGTCGGATGCAGTGGCTCCCGTTAATCATTACGGGGCCAGTAAGCTGGCTGGCGAGCTGGCGATTGCCGCATCCGGCTGCAAGCATTTGATCTTCCGTACGAGCTGGGTCTATGGCGCGCGCGGAAACAACTTCGCCAGGACCATGCTGCGTCTGGCAGCGGAGCGCGAGGCTCTCAATGTCATCGCCGATCAGGTCGGGGCCCCGACGGGTGCGGATCTCATTGCTGACGTCACCTCGTTGGCCATTCGGCAGGTTCGTCAGCATCCGGAGCTGTCGGGCCTGTATCACCTGGCCGCCAGTGGGGAGGTGTCGTGGCATGGTTACGCCAGTCATGTGATTGATTTTGCCCGGGCCAGCGGCGAGCCGCTCGCAGTGAAAGTAATCAACCCAATTGAAACGGCTGCCTATCCCACACCGGCACGCCGTCCTTTGAACTCGCGGCTCAATACCAGAAAGCTGCGTGATAATTTTTCTATTCACTTGCCGGATTGGCGGAGTGGCGTAACCCGTATGCTTAGGGAAGTTCTGAATAAATGAGCGCGACAAATCGTAAAGGCATCATTCTCGCCGGCGGCTCGGGAACACGTTTGCATCCGTTGACGCTGGGTGTGTCCAAGCAGATGTTGCCGATCTACGACAAGCCGATGATCTTCTACCCGTTGTCTGTGTTGATGCTGGCGGGGATGCGCGAAATCCTGATTATTTCCACTCCGGACGATCTTCCTTCCTTTCGCAAGTTGCTCGGTGACGGCAGTCAGTATGGCATCAAGCTCAGTTATGCCGAGCAGCCTAGCCCGGACGGTCTGGCACAGGCCTTCATCATTGGTGAGGAGTTTATCGGCAAGGATCCGTGCTGTCTGATCCTGGGTGACAATATCTTCTATGGTCAGCATTTTTCGGATTATCTGCGTTCTGCCGCCAAGCGAGAAAGTGGTGCGACTGTTTTCGGTTATCACGTCTCTGATCCCGAGCGCTTTGGTGTTGTAGAGTTCGACCCGAATGGTCGGGTGCTAAGCATTGAAGAGAAGCCGCAAGAGCCAAAATCCAACTATGTGGTCACGGGGCTGTACTTCTACGATAACGATGTTGTCGAAATTGCAAAAAGCATCAAGCCGTCCTCGCGTGGCGAGCTGGAAATTACTGATGTCAATCGTGCCTATCTTGAGCGCAATAGCCTGAATGTCGAGGTTCTGGGTCGCGGTTTTGCGTGGCTGGATACTGGTACCCATGACTCATTGCTCGAGGCCAGCCATTTCGTACACACCATTGAGAAGCGTCAGGGGTTGAAAGTGGCTTGCCTGGAAGAGATCGCCTATAGCAGCGGATGGATATCCGCGCAGCAGCTCTCGGTTCAGGCTGACCGCTTGGGGAAGACGGGTTATGGGCGTTATCTGGGGAAGCTGCTGGAAGCGCCTCTGCACTGATATTTGATTGGCATAGTCTGCGATGTTATTTTGATGGCTCGTACTTGAAGAAGTCATTTGTTTTTTAATGATTTTTTGATTTCAGCCCGTCGCATCAGTGATTAATTCCCGGCACTAGCTGTAGAATGTGCCGAGAAATATCTGATCCCGTTCCGCGTTGCACGCCTCCATTCATCGGGTCCGCCCCTCCTATCCAAGGATGACCTTCGCAGGTCGATACCGCCCGATATACGGGGGCTGGTATCGGGTAAGTGGCAGAGCAGTCAACCGGATCGGCGCCATGCATATGGCTGATGGGTTTGGATCGAGGTTGGACTGGTATCCTTGCAATTGCGTCGAGCAAAATCTGCTTCGATCACGATGTCGGAATGACCGGAAATATAACTGAGCCCTGCTTTCTGGATTCATCTGCCAGAAAGGGGATTAAGGATTTAGCGAATGGAACTGATTCCCGTAATTTTGTCTGGTGGAGTGGGCAGCCGGTTGTGGCCCGTTTCTCGAGAGGCCCATCCCAAGCCGTTCATGGAGCTGCCGGATGGCCAGAACCTTATCCAGAAAACCTTTCTGCGCGCCTCGCGTCTGGAAGGCGTTGTGGAGGTTCTTACGGTAACCAACCGTGAACTCCTGTTCAAAACCGAAGATGAATACGGCGTAGTCAATTCGGCCAAGCATGCTCAAGGTTTCATCCTGGAGCCTTTCGGGCGCAACACGGCTGCTGCTGTTGCTGCTGCTGCACTTCAGCTCGAAGCCACGCATGGTCCTGACGCACAGATGCTGGTGCTGGCTGCCGACCACCTTATTCAAGACGAAAAAGCCTTTGCCGAGGCCGTGGCCAATGCGAAGACGCTGGCTGCTGAAGGCTGGCTGGTCACCTTCGGTATTCGGCCAACCTACCCTGAAACCGGGTTCGGCTACGTCGAGGCGCAAAAAGACGCGCCGTTGAAGGGTGGCGTAAAAGTCGCGCGCTTTGTCGAAAAGCCCGATCTTGAAACGGCCGAGAAATACGTCAGTGCCGGCAACTACTACTGGAACTCCGGAATGTTCTGCTTCCGGGTCGGTACTGTACTGGAAGAGCTTCGCAAGCACGCTCCGGATGTTGTGCAGGCTGTCAGTCTGACAATTGAAAAATCGCGTCTGACTTCCTCGAACAAGTACCGTTGCCTGGCGCTGGATGCGGAGGCATTCGGGGAGGTTCCGGATATTTCCATCGACTACGCATTGATGGAGCGTTCCTCCAAGGTTGCGACAGTGCCGTGCGACATTGGCTGGAGCGATATCGGTTCCTGGAACGCAGTCAGCGAACTGACCCCGCCCGATGAAAATGGCAACCGCTTCGAAGGGGAGGTGCTGTCTCACGACTCTCGCAACAACTACGTAAACAGCGAAGGTCGCCTGACTGCCCTTGTAGGTGTCGAGGACCTGCTGGTAATCGACACCCCTGATGCGGTGATGATTGCTCACAAGGATCACGCTCAGGACGTCAAACACATCGTCAATCAACTCAAGGCCTGCAGTCACACGGTGCATCTGCTGCACCGTACCGTGCACCGCCCTTGGGGTACCTACACGACGCTTGAAAATGGCGAGCGCTTCAAGATCAAGCGCATTGTGGTCAAACCCAAGGCCTCTCTGTCACTGCAAATGCACCATCACAGAAGCGAGCACTGGATTGTGGTCAGCGGCATGGCCGTGGTGGTCAACGACCAGCAAGAGCTGATGTTGAATACCAACGAGTCCACGTTCATTCGTGCCGGCCACCAGCACCGCCTGATGAACCCGGGGGTCATCGACCTGGTGCTGATTGAAGTGCAGAGCGGTGATTATCTGGGCGAAGATGACATTGTGCGTTTTGAAGACAACTATGGTCGCGTCGACAAGTAACGACACTGAACCCGATGCCAGCCTCTCGCCCTGCGGGAGGTAGCGCGCCAGTGGCACCTCGTCCTGGCAGTCCATTTTTGCCGTTGCCGCCCCCGGGCGGCATCGGACTTTCAGTTAGTGAGCAAAATGCATCCTCAAATCGTGACGCAATGCTTTAAAGCCTATGACATCCGTGGTCAGGTTCCCGCTCAACTCAATGAAGACATCGCCTACCGCATAGGTCGTGCGCTTGTCGTTGAGTTGCAAGGTAAAACGTTTGTGGTCGGTCAGGACATGAGGCTTGAAAGCCCGGCCCTGGCAGCAGCGCTGTCGCGTGGCATCCTTGATGCGGGTGCCGATGTTATCGATATCGGACTTTGCGGTACGGAGGAAGTTTACTTCGCTACCAGTCACTACAAGGTCGATGGTGGCGTGATGGTCACGGCCAGTCATAACCCCAAAGGCTATAACGGTATGAAGCTGGTCAAGGCTGAATCCCGTCCGATCAGTGGTGATACGGGACTGGATGCCATCCGTCAGCGTGTCGATCAGGGAAATCTGGGGAGCGTGGCGGCGGTAAAGGGCGAAATGCGTCAGGCCTTCGAAAAAACCGCTTACATCGAGCACTTGTTGACCTACGTTGATCCCGGTGCCTTGAAGCCTCTGAAGATCCTTGCGGATCCAGGCAACGGTGCTGCCGGGCCTGTCCTGCGCTTGCTGGCCGAACGCCTGTCGTTGCAGTGGGTGTTTATCAACGAAGAGCCGGATGGAAACTTCCCCAACGGGGTGCCCAACCCCCTGTTGCCCGAGAATCGCGAGCTGACCCGCCAGGCATTATTGGCCAACCAGTGTGATATGGGGCTGGCATGGGACGGTGATTTCGATCGTTGCTTCTTCTTTGATGCGAACGGGCGGTTTATCGAAGGTTACTATCTCGTTGGTTTGCTGGCCGAGATGCTGCTGAAGCAGCACCCCCACAGCAAAATCATCCATGATCCGCGACTGACCTGGAACACTATCGAGCAGGTAGAGCAGGCGGGGGGCATTGCCGTTCAGAGCAAAACCGGGCACGCGTTTATCAAAGAGCGTATGCGCGAGGAAGATGCGGTGTATGGCGGTGAGATGAGTGCCCACCACTATTTCAGGGACTTCGCATATTGCGACAGTGGAATGATTCCATGGCTTTTGGTGGCCGCGCTGGTTTCCAGCACCGGACGATCGCTATCTGAGCTGGTGGATGAGCGTATTGCTGCCTTTCCGTGCAGTGGCGAGATCAACTATAAAGTGGCAGATGTTGCCAAGACCATCGAGTGTGTCTTGTCGCACTACGAGGCTCAGTCCCCTCGACTGGACAGGACCGACGGCATCAGCGTGGAGTTCGATCAGTGGCGATTCAATCTGCGTGGTTCCAATACCGAACCGCTGTTGCGGTTGAACGTTGAGTCCAGATCCGATCGCGATTTGATGCAAGCGCGCTTGAAAGAGATTGAAGCGCTTATAGGTGCTGCACAATGATCACTCCAGCAATCAAGGCCTTGTGGAACTACCGTGGTTTTATTCTGGGAAGTGTGAAGCGAGAGTTTCAATCCAAATACACTAACTCGATGCTGGGTGTCGGCTGGACGGTTATTCAGCCATTGGCAATGATATTTGTGTACACGGTTATTTTCTCCCAGTTGATGCGTGCGAAGTTGCCAGGTGTCGAGGGTACCTTTGGTTACAGTATTTACCTGTGTGTCGGGGTTATTACCTGGGGTTATTTCGCCGAGATAGTCGGGCGGGCTCAGGGCATTTTTATTGAAAATGCCAATCTGATCAAAAAGCTGAGCTTTCCAAGGCTGTGCCTGCCGGTGACGCTGGTGATGAATGCAACCGTGAATTTCGGGATTATTTTCTCGTTGTTCCTTGTTTTTCTGATGGTTACAGGAAATTTTCCAGGCTGGGTGTTCTTTGCGATCATTCCCATATTGTTGATCCAGGTATTGTTCGCCATCGGTCTCGGCATCACGCTTGGTGTATTGAACGTGTTCTTTCGAGATGTCGGCCAACTATTCGGTGTCGTGTTGCAATTCTGGTTCTGGTTCACGCCTATTGTTTACCCACTGAATATTCTGCCCGTCTGGCTGCAATCGCTGATGAAGCTGAACCCGATGGCAACCTTGATTGGCTCTTACCAGGGCGTCATGGTGCATGGGCAAATGCCTGACTGGTTCTCGCTACTTCCTGTTTTGTTGCTCAGTTTGTTCATATGTTTACTGGGGCTTCATTTGTTTAAAAAACACTCCGGTGAATTGGTGGATGAACTCTGATGGGGACGATTAACGTAACGGGTCTGGGCAAGGCTTATAAACAATATCCGAGTCGTGTGTCCCGGCTGGCAGAGTGGCTGATCCCGTTCAGCAAACCACGTCACAAGCTGAAGTGGGTCCTGGAAGGCCTGACCTTTCTGGTTCGCCCTGGCGAGGCGGTAGGCATCATCGGTGTAAACGGGGCAGGTAAAAGCACCCTGTTGAAAATGATCACCGGTACAACCCAGCCAACAGTCGGTAGTGTTCAGTTAAGCGGTCGGGTTGCTGCACTGCTCGAGCTCGGTATGGGGTTTCACCCCGATTTTACCGGCCGCCAGAACGCGATCATGGCTGGGCAGTTGTTGGGCCTGAGCGTCAATGAAGTCAATGAATTGATGCCGGAAATCGAGGCATTCGCGGAGATTGGCGACTATATCGACCAACCCGTTCGACTTTACTCCAGCGGGATGCAGATGCGTCTTGCGTTCAGCGTCGCGACGGCCCGTCGTCCCGATGTCTTGATAGTTGATGAGGCGTTGTCGGTGGGCGATGCCTATTTCCAGCACAAGAGCTTCGAGCGAATCCGTGAATTCCGCAAGGGCGGCACGACATTGCTTATTGTTTCTCACGATAAGGCGGCAATTCAGTCGGTATGTGATCGAGCCATACTTTTGAAGGGTGGCAGGCTGGCAATGGAGGGCAAGCCGGAGGAGGTGATGGATTACTACAACGCCATCCTCGCCGAGCGGGAAAATCAGACGGTAAGCCAGTCGGTTGCCGAGGACGGTCGGGTTCAGACGGTGTCTGGCTCTGGCGAAGCTTCAATTGTGGATGTCAGCATTCTCAATGCGCGGGAAGAGGCACTCAAGGTCGTTGAAGTAGGTGCACCGGTAACGCTTCGTGTTCGAGCAAGAATCAATGCGCCCATTGAGCGGCTTGTCCTTGGCTTCATGATCAAGGATCGCCTGGGACAACCGGTTTTTGGAACCAATACACACCATATGCAACAGGCCCTGACTGATTTGCGTGCGGGCGAATGTGTTGATTTCAAATTTGCATTCAACGCTAATCTGGGGCCGGGCAGCTACTCGGTCGCAGTGGCATTGACGGGGTCTGAAAATCATCTTTCTGAAAACTATGAGTGGCGTGACCTCGCTCTGGTTTTTGAGATGCTCAATGTAAGTTGTGATGTATTTACTGGCAGTGTTTGGCTGAATCCGGTCGTGACTATTGGAAAAGAGGCCGAATGATCGTTATCAAGTTGGTCAATAAACTGTTGTCGGTTTTTGATATTGCCATTGTGCGTCGATCGAGCCTGTCTCGATTGACGAGTGAGGCTGCCCGATCACCCGTAATGCCGGCCGAACCCCTGGCGGTCGTCTCGATTGCAAGCGTTCAGGATCTTCTCGCTGATCGTATTTCAACACTTCAGCAGGACCTGGTACGCGGCCGGATTTCCAGTCAGTGGTACGTTATTGATCAGGTGGAAGGTCTGTTGCCTGCACCGGTATCCCTGACCTGCGAACTTTGTGGGGCGTCGCATCCGCTGTCGTCCTTCAAGGTGTTGGAGTCTCATTGCGTTTTCGGTGGCGGGCGATTGATTCGCCATCAGTGCCCCGACTGTGATGCTGTGTTTGGTCCGTCAAAAATGATGAGACTCAGCCCGGCCGAGCTTTCGCAAGACTATGCCGTTCATTACAGCGTTTATCAGGAAGGCGATTCGACGGATCTGGAAATTCGCACGTTTCATGCACTGAACCCGACCAAAGAGGGGATATACCTCAATTTTGGTGCGGGCGGATGGTCCAGGTCTGTTCAGATTCTGCGTGAGCAAGGCTGGAATGTAATGGCCTATGAGCCTCACCACTCGGGTGATGCTTCGCATGAGCCTTATGTCATATCCAGTGAGCAGGAGTTGAATCATATTAAGTTTGACGGGATTTTCTCCAATAATGTTCTGGAGCACTTCCGTCATCCATTGCAGGAAATGCGTTCGATGTCGCAGCTCTTGAAACCTGGCGGCAAGATGTCGCATACCACTCCCTGTTTTGAATATCTGTATGAGTTCACCCGTTTTCACTTGTTTTTCTATCTTGGGCGCTCCCGTGAAGTGCTCGCCGAAAAAGCCAACTTGCTAATTGATTCGTATACGGAAGATGGCGAATTTATTAATTATATTTACTCGGTGAAGCATTGATGAGTTTTGTATCCTACGCCCAGAATTTTGAAGATGTCATGCTCTGGAGAGCGCTGAGCGGCGTCTCCAAGGGGTTCTACATTGATATCGGCGCCCAGGACCCTATTCACGATTCCGTCAGCCTTGCGTTTTATGAACACGATTGGCGCGGCGTGCACGTCGAGCCGACTGAGCAGTATTCCTCAAAGCTGAGGGCGGCTCGACCTGATGAAGTCATCGAGCAGGTCGCGATCGGTTCCGGGGTAGAAAGTCTCGAGTTTTACGAATTTACAGACACGGGTCTCTCAACTTCTGACGATGCCATCGCCCGAATGCATCTTGATTCTGGATATCAGGCTATCCATAGGGTCGTCCCGGTAATGTCGCTGGATACTTTGTTGGAGAAGTATCGCGAGCGGACGATCAACTGGATGAAAATTGACGTCGAGGGCCTTGAAAAAAATGTCATAGAAAGTTGGGTGGAATCGCCTATCCGCCCTTGGATTCTGGTCATTGAAAGCACGTTGCCGATGAGTCAGGAGCAAACCCATGGCGATTGGGAGAATCTGATCCTGGCGAAAGGCTACCGTTTTGCTTATTTCGACGGACTGAATCGCTTTTATGTCCATGAAGCGCACAGCGAGTTGCTGGAGGCATTTAATTGCCCTCCCAATGTATTTGACCGATTCGTTTTGGGGGGCAAGGCCTCTCACTCATTTCATCAGCTTGTTCAAAGCCGGGTTCTTCAAGCGCAGGCCGAGTCGTTGCGCAGTGAGAGCCTGAGAGCATCCGAAGAGGCGCGACGGATTTCGGAGGAGGAGCGCAGAATCTCGGAGGAGACACTGCGCAAGTCTGTCGAGGCTGAACTGGCTGCCGTCTATGCGAGCAAGTCCTGGTATTTGACCAAGCCGTTGCGCTGGGTGGTTTCTCAAGTCCATTTGGTTCGCAAGCACGGATTGATGATCCGCTTGAAAAGCTTTGTAAAAAGCATGCTGGGTTTTTTGCTTCGCCGGGTTTCGTTGTTTTTTTCGGCTCGACCTGCTTTGCGCTCGAAGTGTGTCGGGTTCCTCAAAGCCATTGGTATCTATGGCGGCGTACGGGATGTGGTTTTTCGCCTGTCCAAAAACGCTGTTGTAAAGCGGGCGAAAGCACCGCTCAGTGAACAGCACCTTACCGGGCGAGGTCGCGATATCTATCGCCAGCTCAAGCAGTCTGCCGCGCGCAATGGAGAGGGCCAGTAATGCGTATTGTGATCGATCTTCAAGGTGCTCAATCGACAGGGTCACGTAATCGTGGAATCGGTCGATATGCGCTTTCGTTGGCTCAAGGGATCATGCGAAACCGTGGCGATCACGAAATACTGCTGGCCCTGAGCGGTGCTTTTCCTGAGTCGATTGACAGTATCCGCGAGACTTTTCAGGATCTGATTCCTCAGGAAAACATTGTTGTCTGGCACGCGCCTGAGGCTGTCAGCCATATTGAGCCCGCCAATGCCTGGCGTCGTGATGCCGCCGAGAGAATTCGCGAGTCTTTCCTCGCATCTCTCAATCCCGATGTAGTTCTCGTCAGCAGCCTTTTTGAAGGTTTCGAGGATGACTCCGTTACCAGCGTTGGCAGCTTTGTCAAAAAGTTGCCGACAGCTGTAGTGCTGTATGACTTGATCCCTTTCATCAACCGGGATACGTATCTGCAGAATCCGCTGATCGCGAAGTGGTACGACAGTAAAATAGACTATCTCCAGTCGGCGGATCTTCTCTTATCCATTTCCGAGTCCTCTCGTCAGGAGGCAATCCAGTATCTGGGCTCCGAGGCTCAAAGCGTCGTCAATATCTCAACAGCCGCGGATCCGCACTTCAAGGTAAGGTCGTATAGCGACACGAAGAAGGCTGAGGTGTTGTCGCGTTTCGGGTTGAATCGTGACTATGTGATGTATACCGGCGGGATTGACTACCGAAAGAACATCGAGGGGCTGATTCGTTCTTATGCCCGGCTCCCGGCCAGCATCCTTGAGCAGCATCAATTGGCGGTGGTGTGTTCGGTCAGACCTGATGATCGGGCGCGATTGGAGGCTCTGGCCAAAGAGCATGGTCTGGAGCGTGACCAGTTTGTCATGACCGGATTCGTCTCCGAAGAGGATCTTGTTGCTCTCTACAATCTGTGTCAGGCATTTATTTTTCCATCCTGGCACGAAGGTTTCGGCCTTCCGGCCCTGGAGGCGATGTCCTGCGGTCGCGCGGTTGTGGCTGCGAATACCTCGAGCCTTCCGGAAGTGGTCAACAATGTCGATGCGCTGTTCAACCCACGGGAAGATGCATCGATCACGGAAAAGCTGCGTCAGGTTCTGATGGACGATTCATACAGGTCGCGGCTCGAGCAGCATGGCCTGAAACAGGCCAAAGAGTTTTCCTGGGACAAAACAGCTCAGCGAGCCATTGCCGCGATGGAAGCTTTCCATGAGCAGCAGTCGAAGAGCGCGCCGGCCGCCGAGCCTGAAACTGGCCTCCCACGTTTGGCTTATGTCTCTCCCTTGCCGCCTCAGAGAAGCGGTATCAGTGACTACAGCGCCGAACTGATTCCCGAGTTGATGAAGTATTTCAACATCGAGCTCATCGTAGCCCAGAGTGATGTCGAGCCTTCCTGGCTCAAGGAAACATTGCCGATTCGCTCAGTAGAATGGTTCGTGGACAATGCGGCTTCTTATGATCGCGTTCTCTACCACTTCGGCAACTCTACGTTCCATGAGCATATGTTCAAGCTCGTTGAATCCATTCCGGGTGTTATCGTTCTGCATGACTTTTTCCTTTCCGGCATTCTTGCCCATATGGAAGTGAATACGCCTGCACAAGCGGAACTGACGGACGCGTTGTACGAAAGTCATGGTTATCCGGCGGTGTCTTATCGTTTCCACTCGAAAGAGCTGGTCGACACGATATGGAAATATCCCGCCAATCTTCCAGTGCTGAAGTCTGCACAGGGTGTGATTATCCACTCTGAAAGTTCTCGAAAACTTGCCCGGCAATGGTATGGGCCCAAAGCGGGTAGCGACTGGGTCAATATTCCACTGTTGAGAATTCCTGCGGAGTCTGTAGCCGATGAGCGTGCAGGTATTCGCCGCAAGTTAGGTCTTGAACCCGAAGACTTTGTGGTCTGCAGCTTCGGTTTGCTGGGGCCGAGCAAGTTGAACGACAGGCTTCTTGATGCCTGGCTGAACAGTCCGATGGCTGACGATGCGTCCTGTGTTCTTGTATTCGTTGGGCAAAATGATCCGGGCAGATATGGTGATGAACTTCAGCAGCGCATTAATCAGTCGGGTGTTCGCTCAAAAGTAGTGATTACAGGCTGGGCGTCATCCGAGATGTTCCGCGATTATCTCAGTGCCGCGGATGTAGGTGTTCAGTTGCGTACCCAATCCAGGGGCGAAACTTCCGCAGCCGTGCTTGATTGCATGAACTATGGTCTGGCAACGATCGTCAATGCCAATGGCAGTATGGCGGACCTGGAAGATGAGGGCGTCATCAAGCTGTCTGACGCGTTTGCCGACGGCGAGCTGATTGATGCTCTGAGCAAACTCTGGACGGACGTCCCGGCTCGGCAGGCACTCGGTGCGCGAGCCCGGAATATTGTTCATTCGAGCCATGCTCCTGGGATATGCGCTGCTCAATATAAAGATGCCATTGAACACTTCCACGAGAGAAGTAGAGGCGGCGTTGCAGACTTGATCCAGTCCATTGCATTGCTCGAAACGAAGTCCGGGTTTCCTGTAACGGATCAAGACTACATGGCTGTTGCCGAAGCGATCGACAGCTCACTGTCCGAATCATTCAGCCGGCCGCAAATCCTGCTCGATGTCACGCCATTCATCGATGGTCAGAAAACTCGAGACCTTGCCCGCTCCTGGATAATGGCCTGGCTTGAACGCGCGGCTGTCGATGTGCGAATCGAGCCGGTCTATGCAGACAGTGAAGGGCAGGTTTATCGCTATGCTCGTGAGTTCATGCTTTCTATTCTCGGATGCCCGGTTCACGCACTGCATGATGAGAAAATTTCCTATCGCAAAGGTGACACGCTTGTCATGCTGAATGACGGGGCGGAGCATTCTCAGTCTATGGAAGAGGGTTTGCAGGCGCTGGTTCGTCAGGGTGTCAAATCTCTATATGTCAGCGCAATTGACGATAATTTTGAACTGGACAGGATTTTTGCCGAGGTGCTGGCACCGTGTGGCTCTAATTAATCCTAATGCTTTGCCGGGAGATGCCGACAGATGTCGGCAAACCCGGCATTCAAAACGGGATTGATCAAATTCCGCAAGCCTCTGCCCATCGGGAGCTGGCTTGCGTGATGTCGTCATCTTTGACGGCAGTCTGTATGATCTGCACTACGCTGAAATGCTTAGGCATGCATCTGGGGGCTCAGGCATGAGTCCCTCGTATTGAAAACATTTGTATGGGGTTCAAAGGATTCGAATGAAAGCTATCGTTACCGGCATTACTGGTCAGGACGGCGCCTACCTGGCAGAGCTGTTGCTTGAAAAAGGCTACACCGTGTATGGCACCTACCGCCGTACCAGCTCTGTCAATTTCTGGCGTATCGAGGAGTTGGGTATTCAAAACAATCCCAATCTCCACTTGGTCGAGTATGACTTGACCGACCTGTCTGCCAGTATCCGTCTGCTTCAGACAACTGAAGCCACCGAGGTATACAACCTCGCTGCACAGAGCTTCGTCGGCGTTTCCTTTGAGCAGCCATTGACCACCGCTGAAATCACCGGTCTGGGCGCCGTCAATCTGCTGGAAGCGATCCGCATCGTTAATCCGAAGGTTCGTTTCTATCAGGCTTCCACCTCCGAGATGTTCGGTCAGGTGCAGGCGATTCCACAGGTTGAAAGCACGCCTTTCTACCCGCGTAGCCCTTACGGCGTCGCCAAGTTGTACGCCCACTGGATGACGATCAACTATCGCGAGTCCTACGGTATTTTTGCGACCAGCGGCATCTTGTTCAACCATGAGTCGCCACTGCGTGGCCGCGAATTCGTGACCCGTAAAATCACTGACTCTGTAGCCAAGATCAAACTGGGCCTGCTGGACAAGATGGAACTGGGCAACCTGGACGCCAAGCGTGACTGGGGTTTTGCCAAGGAGTACGTCGAAGGCATGTGGCGCATGCTGCAGGCCAAAGAGCCGGACACCTTCGTTCTGGCTACCAATCGTACCGAAACCGTTCGCGATTTCGTGTCGATGGCTTTCAAGGCTGCGGGTATCGCTATCAACTGGAGCGGTTCGGCTGAGGCAGAGCAAGGCACTGATGCCGCTACCGGCAAGGTGCTGGTGACCATCAATCCTAAGTTCTACCGTCCTACCGAAGTGGAACTGCTGATCGGCAATCCTGCAAAGGCCAAGGAAGTACTGGGTTGGGAACCCAAGACCAATCTGGAAGAGCTCTGCCGCATGATGGTCGAGGCTGACCTTCGTCGCAATGAAAAAGGATTTTCGTTCTAATGGCGATTGCTGGCAAACGTGCGCTGATTACGGGTATCAATGGGTTCACCGGCCGCTACATGGCAGCTGAGCTCAAAGCTCACGGTTACGAGGTCATCGGGTTGGGCAGTCAACCTTCGGATGAACCTGGCTACCACCAGATTGATTTGGCCGATGGGCCGGGTCTGCGTGCTTTGCTGGCAACCCTTGAACCGGATTTTGTTGTGCATCTCGCTGCATTGGCGTTTGTCGGGCATGGTGAGCCTGCGGCGTTCTATCAGGTCAACCTGATAGGAACCCGCAACCTCCTCGAAGCGATCGCCAACTGCGGCAAGAAACCTGATTGCGTACTGCTTGCCAGTAGCGCAAATGTGTACGGCAATACCTCGTCCGGCTTGCTGGACGAATCCACTGCCCCGGCCCCGGCCAATGATTACGCGGTCAGCAAACTGGCGATGGAGTACATGGCCAGTTTGTGGCACGAGCGGTTGCCTTTGGTCATCGCTCGTCCGTTCAATTACACCGGTGTCGGACAGGCAGACAATTTTCTTCTACCCAAGATCGTTTCTCACTTTCAGCGCAAAGCCGAGGAAATCGAGCTGGGTAACCTTGATGTGTGGAGAGACTTCAGTGACGTTCGCGCACTGGTCCGGGCCTATCGAGGATTGCTGGAAGCCAGACCGGTTGGCCAGACGGTCAACGTCAGTTCAGGAAAGGCCCACTCGTTGCGTGAAGTCATCGCAATGTGTGAAGTGCTGACCGGACACAAAATCGAAGTCAAGGTCAATCCGGCGTTTGTGCGAGCAAACGAGGTCAAGACATTGTGCGGTGACAATAGCCGTCTGACGTCGCTGGTCGCAGGATGGAAGACACCTTCGCTTGAAGAGACTTTGGGCTGGATGCTGAAAGGCCAATAAATGAAGCTAGTGTTATCCGTTGAGCCGGTCCGTTTTCCACTGACCGGCATAGGTCGTTATACCTACGAATTGGCCTTGAGGCTGCAGAACAGTCAGGAAATTACCGATCTTCAATTTTTCGCTGGTCGGCGTTTCTTGCCGGGTCTGCCAACTGCATCCGATGCTTCAGGCAGCGGGTATGGATTGAAGCGCGCCGTTCAGAAGAACTTTTTCGCAGTCGAAGCCTATCGCTTGCTGATGCCTGTGCTTCGGGCGAGAGCATTGAAGAATCACTCGGATTTTCTTTACCACAGCCCCAACTATTATCTCCCTCCTTTTGCGGGGAAGAGTGTTGCCACGTTTCATGATCTTTCTCCCTTTACCTGGGCGCATTGTCACGCTCCACAGTTGGTTCGCTATCTGCAAAAAGAGCTGAGAAAGACGCTTGATCGCGCAGATGCACTGATCACTGACTCTGAATACACCCGCCAGGAACTGGCTGCGTACTTTTCCTGGCCACTGGAGCGTATCCACACCGTTCCATTGGCCAGTTCAGAAGAGTTTTATCCGCGAGACTACGAGACTCTCACTGAACCTCTGTCCAGGCATGGCCTGTTGCCCGGGGAATACAGCCTGTTTGTCGGTACGATCGAGCCTCGCAAAAACATTGAAACATTGCTCGATGCCTATTCCCGGCTTCCACTTCAATTGAGAACCCGTTGTCCGTTGATCCTGACGGGATACCACGGTTGGAAAAACGACGACATTCACAAGCGCCTCGACACGGCGAAACGTGAAGGCTGGGCGCGCTATCTCGGATTTGTACCCAGCGAAGACCTGCCACTATTGTTTGCGGGCGCTCGTTTGTTTGCTTTCCCTTCGCTGTACGAAGGATTTGGCTTGCCTGTGCTGGAAGCCATGAGTTCAGGCGTGCCGGTGGTCTGCTCCAACAGTTCGTCGCTGCCTGAGGTGGCCGGCAACGCGGCGCTCATGTGCGAAGCAATGGATGTTGTAAAGCTCACGGAGCTTTTGCAGCAAGGGCTGGAGGATGAAGCGTGGCGCCTGCAAGCGATTACCGCAGGCCTGGTACATGCTTCGGGCTTCTCCTGGCAGCGTTGTGCAGATGAAACCTTGCAGGTTTACCAAAAGGTTATGGGCAGCTGATGATCAAGGTCCTGCATTTTTTCAAAACTTATTACCCGGAAACAATGGGAGGCATCGAGCAGGTTATCTTCCAGTTGGCTGAAGGGTCGGCCAAGCATGGTATTCAGGCGCAGGTGCTCTATCTGAGCCCTCGCGGATCTGCTCGCAACGAAACAGTGGGGAACCATGTAAGCCACCGGTCGAAGCTGGACTTGCAGTTGGCCTCTACAGGGTTCTCTCTCTCGGCGATAAAGGATTTTGCCGAGTTGGCCAAACAGGCTGACATTGTTCATTTCCATTTTCCCTGGCCGTATATGGACCTGGTCCACTTCGTCACGCGCCTGCGCAAGCCAACCGTAGTGAGCTACCACTCGGATATCGTCAAGCAGAAAACCCTGCTCAAACTCTACAAGCCATTGATGTACCGCTTTCTCTCCAGTGTCGATCGTATCGTCGCCTCTTCGCCGAACTATGCGCAAAGCAGCACGGTGCTGACCGATTTCAAGAACAAGGTCAGCATTGTTCCCTACGGGCTGGACCGGGACACCTATCCGCAACCTTCCGCTGATAATCTCGCGCAGTGGAAAGCGCGGGTTGGCGAGAAGTTTTTCCTGTTTGTCGGGGCGTTGCGTTATTACAAGGGCATCCACTTTCTGTTGGAGGCTGCGGAGAAGACTCGTCTTCCGATCGTCATCGTAGGTGGCGGCATGCTGGAAGACGAATTGAAGGCAAAGGCTCAGGCGGCAGGCCTGGATAACGTGCATTTTGTGGGCAAGTTGCCAGATAGCGATAAAGCCGCGTTGCTCATGCTCTGTTATGCGCTGGTATTCCCTTCGCACTTGCGTTCCGAATCGTTTGGCATTTCCCTGCTGGAAGGGGCGATGTACGCAAAACCGATGATTTCCTGCGAAATTGGCTCTGGCATGTCTTATATCAACATCGCCGACGAGACCGGGCTGGTCGTTCCGCCAGCCGACGCCGGGGCGCTGGCTCAGGCTATGCAAACTCTGTGGGATCAACCCGAGATGGCGGCCAGGATGGGAATGCGGGCGGCTCAACGCTACGAAACGGTGTTCACGGCGGACACGATGGTAGAGGCGTACGCCGAGATCTACCGTAGCCTGGTGTAAACGTCACGTTTCCAGACCCGCTCGGCGGTGAAGTGCAATCTGCTTTTTTATGAAGCGCCCGTTCGCGCCCTGTGCGCATGATGTTTAACTTTAATGGCTGTTGAGTGGGGGCGTATGAAGGAGGGTAAGTACAATCGCGACATTGATGTGTTGCGTGGAATGGCGATCATGCTGGTCGTTTCTTACCACATGGCGGCGGTAGCGTTTATCCCCGAAGCCTTGAAATCGTTTCTTGCCCTGTTCAATGGTTCTTTTGGCGTTGATCTTTTCTTTGTCATCAGTGGCTTTCTCGTCAGTTCCTCGTTGTCCCGTGCACTGAATGCAGGGTTGCAGGATAACTTCTCGGTTTTGCGTGTTTATTTTGCGCGGCGCTGGTTCCGGACCATCGTGCCCGCTGTGGTGTGGGTTGTGTTCTGGACCGGGCTGTCCTACCTGACACCATGGTTTGGAGACTTTTCAAAAAATGCTCACCACGCCCTCGCAGCGATTTTTCAGTGGGCGCATATTTTTCTGTATGTCGAGTGCGTAAAAGCCGATGGCTGCGGGATATTTGGGTATTACTGGTCATTGTCTCTGGAAGAATGGTTCTACCTATTGTTGCCCTTGTTTTTCATCGTGGTGCGCGGGCGTGCGCTTTATGCTTTGATCGGGACGATGTTGGTAGTGCTTTTCTACTTGGCTTTTCAGGGGTGGCCAATGTGGGGGATATTTCGTATTGAGCCCATGCTTTGTGGGGTGTTGGTTTATCATTTTCGCGTTCCGCTTACAGGGTGGGCTTGTGAGATTCGGCGGCGCTGGTCTTCGTGGCTATTTGTGCCATTGGTTATTCTGGCTTGCATGTATGCGACGGCACATTTCTTTGGCAAGGCTTATTTCTTTATTGTTCTGGGGTGTGTCGCTCTTCTTGTACTCTCCTTGCCGGACAAAGGAAGTTTGATGCCACGCCGCCTCGCCGTTATATTCGCTCGAGTGGGTGAGCTGTCCTTCTCCATCTATTTGGTGCACATTCCGTTGATATGGATGGTCGGCTATTTTTATGTAGGCCATGCTGGGGCGATCTCCATGCTTGTATTTAATGGGGTGCTGTTTCTTTTGATCGGGGTTTTTTCGGTGTTCTCATTCCGCTGGTTGGAACTGCCGAGTCGCAATCTGGGGTATCAGCTCAGCTCTAAATTGGAACTAAGGTTTTCCAGAGTTTAACGACGCGTCCACTGGCCTCAGTCAACGGACTCGGTCGGGGAGGATCTCCCAAACGTTTTGGTAGTTTGATCGACGTCTGAATAAACGAGCTCGTCCAGAGGGCGCTGCGTCCTCCATATGACCTCGCGACTTCAATCCATGGCGTGGGCGATTTTTTGGCTTTATTTCAACTTACAGGGAATGGTTATTGTGACTGTCATCGCTCCGGCTCCGCCACTTGTCATTGATCTAGATGGCACGCTGCTGCGTACTGATCTTTTACTTGAAACCGGTGTGGAATTCATTCGTCATCAGCCGCTGGGCCTGCTGAAATTGATGGGCTGGCTGATTAAAGGCAAGGCTGCCTTGAAAGAAGGATTGGCCTTGGCAACCGACGTTGATGTCAGTGTCCTGCCCTACGACCCTTCTGTAATAGAACTGATCACTGTCGAGCGAGCCAAGGGGCGGACAGTGATCCTGGCAACTGCCAGCCACGTTTCTCTGGCCGAGCGGGTGGCCGAGCACCTGCAATTGTTTGATCAGGTATTGGCCTCCGATGGGCAAACAAATCTGTCTTCTCATCGCAAGCGCGACTTGTTGGTCAAGCACTATGGCGAGCAGGGCTTCGATTACGCGGGAAACTCCCGTGACGATATCGCTGTGTGGGGTTCGGCCCGCCACGCCTTTGTAGTCAACCCGGATCTTGGAGTGGAGGGGCGTGCTCGGGCTCAGGGTAATGTCGTACAAGTGATACGGAACAATTTCGGTGGCGCCAGGGACTGGATGAAGGCGTTGCGCATGCATCAGTGGATGAAGAATGCGTTGATCTTCGTGCCATTGCTAGCTGCTCATCAGTTATCGAATTCACTCCTTCTGTTGCAAGGGGTGCTGGCTTTTCTGCTCTTCGGGTTGTGTGCTTCCAGCGTTTACCTGCTTAACGATCTGCTGGATCTGGCAGATGATCGTCACCATCGCTCCAAATGCAGGCGCCCATTTGCCGCCGGGCGTATATCGATCAAGGCAGGGTTGATTGTTTTCCCCATTCTGCTTGTCGCTTCATTCAGTGGTGCGATCCTGTGGCTGCCCTGGGAATTTGCAAGCGTACTGGCAGCCTATTACGCGCTGACGGCAGCCTACTCGCTTTACTTGAAGCGGCTGATGGCCATCGATGTCATCGCATTGGCGATGCTCTATACCGTACGCATCATTGCGGGGGCTGCGGCGTTCGAGTTGCCGCTTACATTCTGGATATTGGCTTTTTCGATGTTCATGTTTCTGAGTCTGGCTCTGGTGAAGCGCTACTCCGAATTGAAAGAAGCGCGGCGAAAGGGCCATACCGAAAAAACCAGAGGTCGGGGCTATTATCCAGCAGACCTGGAGATGATTTCTTCGCTGGGAGCCTCGTCCGGCTACTTGGCTGTCATGGTGCTGGCACTTTATATCCACGATCAAGCCGATACTGGGCTTTATGCGCACCCGCAATTTATCTGGCTGGCTTGCCCGCTGCTGCTGTTCTGGATCACGCGATTGTGGATGGTGACGCATCGTGGGCATATGCATGATGATCCGGTGGTTTTCGCGATCAAGGACAGGGTAAGCCTAATAGTAGGAGCGTTGTTCGGTCTGGTGTTCTGGGTGGCGGCATGACTCGCCAGCTTCACTCCTGGGGGCGCTTTCCCTATGCTCCGCAGACCGGACACGGCTGCAGCTGGGCGGGGGAAGTGACGGGCGTTCTCGACTCGGTTGTCGCCGAGAACAGTCTTACCTTGCCATACGGCAATGGGCGCAGTTATGGCGACAGTTGTCTGGCGACCAGCGATCAAGTCGTGAATATGCGTTCGCTGGACCGCTTTATCCAGGTGGACTGGCAGCAGGGAAGGGTGCTTGCCGAGGCCGGGGTCACGCTGTCCGAGATTCTCGCCATCGCAATCCCCAGGGGTTGGTTTCTATCCGTCACGCCGGGTACTCAATTTGCGACGCTGGGCGGAGCAATTGCCAACGATGTTCATGGGAAAAATCATCATCTTCGGGGCACCTTTGGTAACCATGTGCTGCGTTTCGGTTTGCAACGTCATGGTTGTCCGCTTCTGAATTGTTCTGGCACGGAGAATGCCGAGCTTTTTGCCGCCACCATTGGCGGGCTGGGGCTGACGGGGGTGATTACCTGGGCGGAAATTCAGCTGATGCCCATACATTCAAGCCAGATCGAAAGCACGGTCGTGCGTTTTGCCAATCTGGCAGAGTTTTTCAGTTTGTCCGCCGAACTGGATCAGCAACATGAATACAGCGTCGCCTGGATCGATTGCCTGGCTAAAGGCAGTCAAAGCGGGCGCGGTGTTTTCATCGTTGGGGATCATGCTCCGTATGGCTCTCTAGAAGTCAATGAGCGTTCAAAGTTGAGCGTGCCGCTTGTTCCCCCGATGTCCCTGATCAACAACTTCACCTTGAAGGGATTTAACAGCGCGTACTGGCGAGCGCATCCGGCCAATCGGACGCGCCAGCGAAGCAGCTACGAGCCCTTTTTCTACCCGCTGGACCGTCTGCTGCACTGGAATCGCATCTACGGTCGTCGCGGCTTTCAACAATACCAATGCGTGATCCCTGATGCGGCCGCCGAGGTGGCGATGGCTGAACTGCTGACGGCCATTGCCAATGCCGGGCAGGGCTCGTTCCTGGCGGTGTTAAAGCGCTGCGGCGATGCAGTTTCACCAGGGTTGCTGTCCTTTCCTTTGCCCGGCACTTCACTGGCCCTGGATTTTCCTCAGAGTGCCAGCCTTGCGCCATTGTTTGTCCGGCTCGACGCTATTGTGCGGGCGGCGGGAGGGCGGCTGTATCCGGCGAAGGATGCCCACATGACCGGCAGCGATTTCAGGCAGGCGTACCCGGCCTGGGAAGCACTGGAGGCGTTGCGTGATCCCATTCTGATGTCCCGATTCTGGAAGCGAGTAACCGCATGAAACGAATTCTGATTGTTGGCGCAACATCGGCCATTGCTGCGGCGTGCGCGCGCCTATGGGCTGCGCAGGGAAGCGAGTTTTTTCTGGTTGCGCGCAATAACCAGAAGCTGGAACAAACGGCAGCGGACCTTCGTGCGCGAGGCGCCGGGAAAGTAACGCTTTTCAACATGGATGCTACGGATTTTTCCGCTCACTCGGCCATGATTGAACACTGCATCGCGACACTTCGGCAGATTGACATCGCTCTGGTTGCCCACGGCACGCTGCCCGATCAAAAGGCCTGCGAAGACGATGCAGAGCTGGCGCTGCTGGAGTTGGCAAATAACGGAACCTCAGTCATCGCATTGATGACACGACTGGCCAATCAGTTTGAAACTCAGCGATGTGGCACTTTGGCCGTTATTTCGTCAGTGGCGGGGGATCGGGGGCGACCTTCCAACTATCTCTATGGCACCGCCAAGGCTGCAGTTTCCACGTTCTGCGAAGGGTTGCGTGCTCGACTGTTCAAGGTGGGTGTTCATGTAATGGACATCAGGCCAGGATTTGTCGCTACCCCGATGACTCAAGGATTGCCATTACCGGCGGCACTGGTATCCAGCGCGGAAAACGTCGCAAAACTGATCGTCAGGGGCGTCGAGCGTAAAACCGACACACTGTACGCCCCTCGGTTTTGGGCCCTGATCATGCTGATCATTCGTCATGTTCCTCAGTTCGTATTCAAGAGACTGAGTCTCTAAGCGTTACCCTGCTTAAGTAGTAACGCGCGATCATTCAATACGTGCCACACGTCACTCATTTTGGAGTTTGGCATCATGCAATTAGTTTTAACCTATGCGCTTCTCGCCATGATAGCGACCGTTGCGAATATTGGCGCCCAGGAACTGATGATTCAGGGATATTCAGGCAAGTTCGGTGTCCTGCTCTCAGTTGTCGTGGGCACGGGAGTCGGGCTGGTGGTCAAGTACATTCTCGATAAGCGATATATTTTTCGATTTCGGGCCAGAAGTGCTGTGCACGATACGCGTATCTTTGCGTTGTACAGCCTGATGGGATTGGCTACGACAGTGGTGTTTTGGGGGTTTGAGTTTGGTTTCAACCATATGTTTGAAACCAAGGAGATGCGTTACATGGGCGGCGTGATCGGCCTGATAATCGGCTACCTAGTGAAATATCAACTCGATAAGCGTTATGTTTTCTGCCAAAAAGGATAAGGTCTCGATGCGGCAATGCATGAATAATAAATTTGATGGGGTTGAATTGTGAAGGTCGATAAGCTGTACCTGCCTATTGTCTTATGTATCTACTTTGTTTTTTCCTTGACGACCTTAGCGTTGTGGGAACGCTCTGAGGTTAATACGCTGACCGGTGATGAGCCACATTATCTGGTTATGGCGAGTGGTATTGCGAAGCACCACACTTTTGAACAGACCTTGCCTTACAAGGAAGAGTTTGCGACTAAAGAAATATTCAAGTGGGGTATGGCGGCGGCAAACGATACCCCCGCACCGGCTAATACTCACGCTACTTTAGGGCCGCACGGGTTATATAATTACCATAACGTCGGGTTGCCGCTCTTGCTTGCGCTGCCTTTTGTTCTCGGTGGAATAATTGGAGCGAAGCTGTTTTTGATCTTCTGCGGTGCCTTGGTGGTGCTTGTTGTATGGAAGGTCACCGGTCTGTTTTCGCCTGATTTGCGCCATCGTTTTTTTTCTACGTTGCTCGCTTGCGTATCACTACCGTTGATACCTGCTGCTAATCAGGTATACCCGGATATGCTCGGTGGGCTGTTGTCAGCTTTAGGGCTTTACTGGTTCTACACTGCACAACAACGTCGAGGCTTGTTCGCCGATCTTCTGTTGGCTTGTGCAATCGCTTTCCTGCCATGGCTGCAAATCAAACTAGCGGCGACCTGTGTGATCCTGATACTGGGAGTGTCGGCGAGGATTTATCAGGAAAACAAAGAATACAAACGTGTCTTGGGCGTGTTACTGATTGCCGGTATTTCGTGCATGCTGCTGGCCAGTTATAACTATTACGCGTTTGGCAAAGTTTCTGGTCCCTATGTAGGGAATGCATTGGAAATCAGCAAAACCAGTTTTATGGTTTTCTTAGGTCTGATTTTTGATCAGAATCAAGGGTTTCTATTTCAGAATCCGGTAAACCTGATCGGTGTATTGGCCTTGGGTGAGATGTTTCGCCGCCATCGCCAATTTACTCTCGTCTGGGGCCTGGTGTTCTTATCATTGATTGTTCCCAATGCGATGCATCCGGCCTGGTACGGTGGTGCCAGCTTTTCTGGCCGCTTCGGATGGTCTGCTCAAGTAGTATTTTACATTCCTGTCGTTTATGGGTTGTTGCAATTGTCTGCGACAAGGGTGCGTGTATTCGGAGTAGTCGTAGCGCTATGTTTGGCAGTGCAGGCGTACCTGTTCTACAAGTATGCGATTGATGGCGTGGATTATTACAACAGAGGTCAGGCTGCGTGGATTACCCAGTACTCGGCGTTCTATGTGCCAGTTAGGTCCTGGTTGCCGATGTTGTACAATTCGGATTGGGCCTACGGCTACCTATTGAATTACGCCTGGTTTGCAATCGTTAGTCTTGTGTTGTTGCTGGGTTTCACTACTGAAAAGAGAGCCCGTGGTGTAATCAAGGCAGCCCTCGTGGTGGCGTTGGTAGTTGTTGTCTGCGCCGGGTTCAAGAAAATGCCCCATTCAAGCAATGTGGTCTATCTTGCCAAAGACTTGCCTTCGTTTGCGGGAACGATTTCAGGGAATGATCGCGTCGTCAGCCCGACGACCGACAAGGCAGGATTGCTTGTCTATGGGCCGTATAAGCCTTTGGGTCAAGGAAAGTTCAAGCTCAATGTTCGGTACAGTAGCGTAGCACCAGAGAGCCAGCAGGTTGATTTCGTTGAAGTGTCGGATGCGATGTCTGGAGTGCAGCTGCAAAAAATCGAGCTTGCAGGAACCAATGGCAATGTCCGGGATCTGGATTTCCATTTTCAGGTTACCGACGCCGCCCCCAACAAAATAGAATTCCGTATTCATTGGAAAGGTGAGTCTGCCATGACGGTTCAGAGCATCTCATTGCGAGAGATCTGACATTCGCTGATCAACCAAAGGCTTCCGTCGCTCGTGCGCCGGAAGCCTTTTTTTGGTCAGTTCGCCAACCGTTCTACACTCAACGACTTCAACGATAGATTGCCCGACTGATACCACGTACGGACTTCGAGGTTTCTGATGAAGCTTTCGTCGACGTCCAGCTCGGTTTGAATCTTGACGTCATCGCCGGCTGTCAGGGGTTGCTTGGACAGCGTGACGGCCGTATCCCTGGAGTTGATCCCGATGATGTCGGTGTAGCCAAGATCGCTGCCATCGCCGGAAATCGTCAACTCCACTCGATACCTGCCCTTGGGCAGTTCGATATAGGGGCCGAAGGATATGAATCCGCTCGGTGTCAGCCCCTGTGCAGCAACCCGGTTGCCGTTTTGCACAGTACCGACCAGGCCTGCCAGTTCATCCCCGCTCCATATGAAGTGTTCACGGCAAGTACTGCCGGTATCGATTTTCAGATGATGGCATTGCACGTCAAACTTGTATTTGATCGTCGGCTGATCGACCCGCAGCAGCCAGCCCTGCCAGGAGAAGAAGGCCGTAATGCCCATCGCGAGCACGAAGGTTGCTGCATGCGGGCGGCGGCCATTGATGGCTGCGATGAATGGAATACAGAACAGGAACAGGCCGCCAGCCTTCATGTAGCCGGTGAAGTTCCAGATCACGGTCTCGCCAAAACACAGATACAACAGGCAGAGCGTGAGCGTGAAAGCCACGGTGGTATTGCTGACAATATTGCCCTGAAGTACCGATTGAACGGGACGAGTCTTTGCGATCGTCCAGATCGTCCAGGCCAGCAGGATCGTAAACAGCACCAGGCCTGTGCCCGCCATGTAGGAATCCCACCCGCTACCCATTTTCGGGTAGTGGCCTTGCAGGCCCGCAATCATGTGGGTCAGCAGATTCAGGAATGGCACGCCCAGAATCGAAGTGCCTTGCTCGGCCGGCGTCATGGTGAAATGAAGGCGGATGTAGGTGTGCCAGGCCACGAAGACAACAAGCGGGAAAAGCATGACGAGAAGTTCCGGAACCGGCCTGATCGACTTCCGTTTGATCAGGCGCTCCAGAACCTGCGCACCGAAGAAGAGCGCCGGGAACGCCACATAGGCTTCTCTGGACAGGCACGCGAACGTAATGGCGAGCGCGTAGATTCCGTACTTTTTCTGATAGGCCGAAATCATGCCGATGATCAGCAGCGCGTCGGCGGCGCCATCCGGTAATCCGTTCAGCAGCGTGATCTGTGTTCCCATGCCGACGGCCCAGGGAATGATCCAGTAGGCCGGCACGCCTTCCTTGATAAAGAATCGTGCTGCCACAGCCGTGCCAAGCAAGATCAACAGGAAATGCGTGAGGTAGTAGATGAAAGGACTCACCCAGTCCTGAAAGAGGGCCAGCGAAAGGATTTTCGACAACACCGGAATACCGACTCGCTGATAGCGATAGGCATCGGCGTCAATGTGCTCGGGGGTATCTTTGAGTCCCATCAAGTCATTGGCGATGTAGTAGTAAAACTGGCCGTCCCATCCCGAATTCCATTCATCCAGATAGAGCGGCGTAACCCCACGTTGTTTGATGTCTTCAGGCATGCCCCAGCGATCAGCCTGCATCAGGTAGTGATCGAAGTTGCCGTTCAGGGGGCCTTTCATATAGGTCGTCATGGTGTAGATGCTCACCATGGCGGTGAGTAGCACGCAGGCCAGGATGGACAGATATTGCTGACCTGTCAGCCGCTTACTTGACTTCATTTAAACCTCTTCTGTACTTCTCGGCATCCCAATCGATCAGTTCGGAAATCTGTGCATCGGTCAGTGTCGATAGCTGAGTGTCGTCGCTCAATCTTGTCATCACGTCGTAGTAACAAAGCAGTTGGGCGACTTTTGCCTTGTTCATTGTGTCGCGGGTGAATGTACCCAGGCCGCGAACGAATATGACGTCTGGCAGGTCGTTCATGTTGTCGAGGGCTGTCTTTGATTCTTCAAGAGACGCAAACAGCCATGGATGAGGGCCAAGAAAAACAATGTGATCCGGATAAAGCGCCCAGGCATTGCTCAGCCGGTCCGCCAGGTTGGGACTTATGGCGACTTCCTGCAGTTGCGCCGGGGCGGCAGGGGAGAACACAACGCCGTTGGCCAGAACCAGTGAGGCGCCGGGTGCTGTCGCTGGTGCGGCGCTAGCGGGGGCTGCGAAAAAACGGGTCAGGTAATCAAGGACTTCGCTGATGTCGGCAAGGGTGTCACCACCAATGATCACCCCGTGGTTTTTCAGGAACACCACGCGTGTGCTGGCCGTACCGTCGAGTTGGCTGGCAACCGCTTCCGCGAGTTCGGCGCCCGGCTTGCAGTATTCAACGGTTCGGGCGTTGAGTGACGGATCCAGCGCGGGGTAGTTCGCAAGGTCGAAGTCTTTGCGAACCAAGTGTGCAAGTACTTCAATTGCGTGCACATGGACCACGATGCGATGGGGCATCAAGGCATGCAGCAGCGTCTCGATCGAGGGTTTCAGTGGCGAGTTCGAGACCGCTCGCGGGGCGACGGCATAGTCTCCGTTCTTTAGCGACGTGGTCAGGTGATCGAGCTGGACGGGTACAAAAATGTCCTTCTCGCCTGCTTCGGCCAGCCACGTGCCCGAGGCCTTGATCCAGAGAACATCGTTCTCCTTCCAGGATACGTTCCCGCCAGCGCCCTGAACGAGTAGCCGGTCTTTACCGATTTCAGAGCAAAACTGGCGAACCGATTCATGCAAGCTCATTTTTCTCTCCAAGCCTGGCAATCAGGCGGCGCAGATCACGGAACTCTGTAAAGGCAGCATCGGGGGCATTTTCGTCAGTGCCCAGTGGCGTACCGGTGTGGATCTTTTGCAAGGTCACGGCGTTGATCTGTTCGCGTCCGCCGCGGATATCGTTGATCGGGTTATCGCCGATCATCCAAATGCAGTCGCCTTTGGGGCGCATTTTTTCCAGAGCGATTTCGAAGGGGGCCGCATGAGGTTTGTCGAAGCCCGCCTCTTCGCTGGTCACGATGTAATCGAAATAATGATCCAGCCCAAAATAGACCACTTTGCGAAACTGAATCTGGGCTGTCAGGTCGGTCACGATAGCGGTGGGGATGCCCAGCAGCCGCAAATCGTCCAGGAGGTCTTTGACCTCGTCGAACAGTACGGCATTGCTCAGGAACGTGCGCCAGTAGGTCTGTTCGAAATCAAGGGCCAGCAGTACCTGAGAGCCCAGCCCCATGATTTCGAGCATGCGTTGCAGGTACAGGAGGCGGCTATGGGATGACGCGGTGTGTTTCAGTCGGGTCTTTACTTGCTGGCGTGCCTCTTTGAAAGCGGCATCGAATACTTCCGGCTTGATGGAGAACGTACTGACCACTTTATCCCTGACGGCTTGCTGTGCCGCTGCATGTGCAGGGTCGTAGGGATACAGCGTGTTATCGGTGTCGAACAAAATGGCGTCGGGGAGGCGATCGAATCGCTCGGGTGCAAAAATCTTCACTATATGAACCGTTTTGTCAGTGCCTGGTTGATATGGGAGAGGGTAATCAGCTGCATTAACCCCATGACGCCGTCTTGCCATTGCGGCTTGAGATCGAGGAATTCGAAGATGCGCGGGCAGATCATCCGCGCTGCCATTTCGATATCCTGGGCCGATGTTTCGCCTTCTATGGTCAACTCGACTTCAGTCGCGTCGTTACGTGTAGCCATGTCGACATGCAGCCCGCAAACGCCGACCAGTACTCGGGTAAGCGAAAGTTCATTCAGGCCGTTGCGGGAACGCGCGACGATCTTGAAGTGCAGAGGGTGGTTTTTACCGGCCCCCTCCAGAATGCGCGGATGTATGGGTTGCAGAGACAGCACCAGGTCGGCATGGGCCGCTTGTGGCCGGATAAAGCGCGCCGAATCCGGCTCCCTGCGTGTGAAGGAAGCCAGCACTTTCTCTTCGGTATGCCCGCGCTGATGTACGTCGCGCTGAAGCTTGAAGTGACGTCTCAGGCTTTCGTCGATATCGAGGTAGACACTCAGGTTGTAGCACTCGCGAAGAATCGGCAGATAAAGCGCGTGCAAACCACTGGCAATGACGAAGTCGTTGCTCTGAATCATGAAAGGCCTGCTCATGCGGCCGGTTTGATGATCGTAGTGCCGGGAGTGAATATTCTTCGAGTCCGTCAATGCCACCAGGTCATTGGCGAAGCCTTCGAGGTCATTGGCCATCGGGTTCAGGTGGGTCATGACCTGCCACATGGGTTTCTGACGATCCCACAAATGGTAGTCATCACCGGAAAGGGTGGTGACCGAATGACTGCCGAACAGGCCTTTTATCGCATCCGAATACGTATCTTTGCCCGCACCGGAATCGCCGGCGACGCCAATGACGAACGGCTTGCGGCTGAGGCGGAAGTAATCGTTGCGGCTGACGGATTCTCGCCAGATGCGGATGGCCAGGACGATACCCGTCGCGACCATCGCGGTGTGGACCAGCGACGACAGTTTGCCGCCGAACAGCAAATGGCTGGTGGCTTGCGGTAGCCATGCGGCCTGCTCGACGATCAATCTGGCGTCCGGGGTTATCAGCAGAGCGCCCACCACATACAGCAGCGAGAAGATTGCCGTGATGGCGACCGCAATCCGGTTGCTGGCTGCCTGATAGGCAACCAGTGAAGGAATGGCCCAGATAAACCAGCCGGGAGACGCCGGCGTCATCAGGACAACAAGCAGGAACACCAGACCAAGCAAGGAGTGAAAGAGTTCAAAGTTCGGACGCTTGATCCGCCAGGCCGCATAAAGCATCAGCAGATAGGCGAGGGGCACCACATAAAGCAGCGATGAGTCGCCAATACTGAATGCGAGCTCGTAGACCTTCCCGATTTCGGGGTTGTTGATCAGCATGCTCACGCCTGCGCTGGACAACAGAAACGGCAGAACAGTGGCAAGGGTTCCTGCGCCCAGACCGATCAGCAAGCGTGGCAGGTGTTGGCGCAGCGGGCGATTGTGCTGCAGATAGATCAGGAAGAATGGAAGAGCCAGTATCATGCTCAGCTTGGCTGAAACCGCAGTGATGAATACCAGGCCCGAGAGGATCAGTCGCGCACGCTTGAAGAAGTAAAGCGATCCGGCCAGCAACAGAACGGGAATCAGGTCGTTGAATCCGAGTACGTAACTGCCGACTATCACGATTGGCGATAGCCAGTACACGGCAAGCAGCAGGCGATCCCGACCGGGAACGATTTTCCTGAGCACGGCCAGCAGCAGGATGTCTGCACCAATCAGCGTCGCGCCGTAGCCGAGCATCAGGGGGAGGGCGAGCGCCTTGCACACCAGAATGGCGGGCAGGAACGCCAGCCACATGACGTAACCATAAGGGAATGCCGTAATGGCGCCACCCAGGTCGAGCCAGGTGCCCCACGGGTTCAGTGTCAGCGTGTTGGTGCTGGTGTCCAGAAATGGCAGGTACCATTCGGTCACTGGTGCGGGGGTTACCCAGAGCACCAGTGCAAGGCGAAGAACCAGTCCGGTCAAAAAGGACGGCTGGCAGAAAAGCTTCATATTCATGCGTCTGCAGCCAACGTTTCCCAGAGGTCCGGTCGCTTGGTGCAAACGGCTTCGGCAACGATGTTGCGCTCGGCCAATAGCTTCGCCAGCAATGGAATTTCGGTTTCTGCGTTGCGTCCCTGAAGTTCGGGGGAAACCAGGCACAGTTTGAAGCCGGCATCCTGCAGCCGCCTGGCGTCATCATGGCTGAGCGGGAACTCGGTAAAGCAGTCGACCCAGACCCAGTCAACTTTGCCTGCCAGAGTCATGGCTGTTTCAATTGACTCGAACTCGGATACTCGAACGGCGCAGCGTCGCTCGCCGGCTTTGGACCACTTGATCAGGAACGGGAACGACTGATCAAGGAAAAAGTAATCTTCGATTCCCTTGTCTTTCATCAGCGCGATCAAGCGTGCTTCCAGACCTTCTTCCTTGACGTTCAGAATCAGGGTGCCGTGCCGGTAATCGGCAATCCACTCATCAAACGACTCGCCCGGTACGCAGGGGTCGTGGTGAATGATCAGTTGGTTGCCGCAGCTGCGGATGTCGACTTCAATTCCATACTTTCCATCGGTGGAGTTGAGTTCCTGACGGGTGTTGCGCCGATGCGAGATGAGCTTCATGTCCTTAGACTCTTCTTAAGTTGCAAACTGAAGTCGACAGTTCTGCGAATGAATTTTCTTTTGGCTGCCCAGTTCACGTTCCAGTGTGAAACGCCGTGGGCGCGCTCACCAAAATGTACGTCGAATCGATAGACCTTCAGCCCCTGAACGTGGGCCTGGTAATACGCATACAGATCCAGCGCGAAATCCGACGGGGCCGCCTGCCAGCGCTGGAAAAAAGCCCTGGAGAACAGGGTGGGCTGAGCGTTGATGTCCCACATCGGTTTGCCGAGCAGAATCGTTTCGAAAACACTCATTCCGAAGGTGAACACGACATCGGCCAGTGGCCGGCCGAACCGGCGCCCCTTTACAAAAATGTCGGGCCCGTGCTGGTCAAAGAACGCAAGGCCGCGCAATGCATCCATCGGATCGGTTTGCAGGTCTGCATGAGTCCAGCCGAGAATCTCGCCTTCAGCGGCGTTCAGGCCGCACAGAATGCCGTACCCGTAACCCTGATTGACGTCGACCCGGATACTTCTGCAACCCGGGTAGGACGGCAAGAGACGCTCCAGAACTTGCGGGCTGTCGTCGGTGGAACCATTGTCAACCAGGATCACCTCTACGCCAGGCTGTTCGATCAAGCCTTTGCAGCGCTCCAGCAGCAACGGCAAATTGGCCGACTCGTTGTAGCAGGGGATGATGAGCGAAAGCTTCATGATTTCTCCGTAAGGCCGCGAGCCTTGAACACGAACAACTTCATTCCGAGGAAGTTGAGAACGGCCGATACACCCGTGGCAACCAAAAATGCAAACGGGACCGCAATGGGCAGTGTGTTGAGCAATGCCAGGCACCCGGCGTTGGTCAGAACGTTTGCACCCAATGTGATTGCGTACAGCAGGATGAAGCGCCAGATGCTGCCGGGCACATGCTCCTGATGACCGAATGTCCATGCCTTGTTTGCAAAGTAGGCAAACAGTGTGCCGGTCAGAAAACCGACCGCCTTGGCCAGGTCGACAGTGATCCATCCGGTCCAGACCAGGCCACGATAGGTCAGGAAGTCGATCAGGACCGTCAGCGAGCCCACGACCAGAAAGACTGCAAGCTCACGCTTGATCATGCTGCTGCGCCGGGAAGTGCAGGTACTGTCGCCTGGTAGCGCGACTCAAGTTCTGCAATCGCGTCGCGTGGAATACGGCCATCGTTCTGCAGTCGATAAGGATGTCCTGCCCATTTGTGGAAACAGGACTGCCAGTATTCGAATGTGCGCAAGTCGTTCGGTGTTCCCCACGACAGGTAACTGTCAACTTCGAAGAGTTCACAGCGAAGGCCCGATTCGATGGCATCGTTGATCGTCGAATCAATATAAAACTCGCCATTGATACGGCCATCACGTTGAATCAAACGCGAGACCACCTGGCGGAAGTCTTCTGCGCGGCGGAATGTAAAGGTCCCGAGTACGATCGGATCCGTGGCCGGAGATTGCAATGGCGTTTTCACCGAGATACCGCGAATCCGACCGTTTTCAGCATCGATCCAGCCAAACATCTGAGGGTGACGAACGGCATTTGCATTCCCTCTGATACCCCAGACGATCACGTCCACTTCCGGATTGTCGATCAGGGCCTGAAAGGCTCGCTCATCATAAAGGGCGCCATTGTCGCAAGCGCCAAAAGTGACGGGGCCTTGCACATGAGTAACCGCTCGTTCCAGAGCCTCCAGTCCGAGCAGGGCGGTGCAAGCCTGGCCTTCAGTCACGTGTGCGATCGTTTCAATCACGGTTCCGGGGAACTCACGCTCAAGCTCTTTGGCAATTTCGGCATGCCCTGGCATGTCCTGGCGAAGAACGAAGACATGGTGCCCTGCTTTGGGCAAGTCTTCGGTGGCCTGGGTAACCATGGGTTTGCCTGATACCGGTATCAGCGGTTTGGTCAGTGCATATCCTTCTTTGGCAAAGCGCTGGCCCATTCCCGCCATAGGTATCACCAGCGTACCGGTCGGGGTAGCTTGGGCGCGTTGCAATGGGCGGTTCAGGGTTTTGAACGCCGCTGACCACCCGTTGTATTCCCGGACGTCATCCGGCGTGCCCCATTGCATGAAGTGCTGCAGTGGGTACACCGCGACAGGTTGTCCGTTCGCCAGAAGTGGTTTGTAAGCCAGGCTGACGTAGTATTCGCCACCGACGTTGAGTTGCTGCTCCATGGTGTTACGGAACGCTTCACTCATGGTCTTGCCCGAGTCGAAGTAGTAAGTCCCGCTGGACGCAAACTCTTCCATGCGATTGTCGGTGTAGGGCTGTTTCTCCTGGATGTCCTGCACCCAGCCCCGTGATTCACGGATGTAGGCGTAGTTGGTACTGCCGAGTGTATGGGGGTGAAAGCCCTTGTAGGCAGGAATGGCACCGACGCATGCAGTCGTCTTCACGAACTGCTTGAAGTGCTGCCAGTCCCAGTAACAGGTGAAGTCGCAATAGTTGACGATGACTGGCTTGTCGGGATTTATCAGGTGTTCCACCTGGCGCACGGCATGGATCGGCCCGAGTTTATGTGCAGGAATGCCAATTACCTGACCAGTCGGGCAGTAATGTTGCAGGATGGAAGCCATGTGGTAATCAGGATTATCAAGATGATCCTGATTGCAAATAAAAATGAAGTCCGTTTCATCGGGAAACATGTCAATGACATGCGCGATGATCGGCTTGCCGTCGATTTCGATCAGTGGCTTGGGCACCGTGTAACCGGCCCGACGGAAGCGCTCGCCGAAGCCTGACATTGGAATGATTATCTGCACAAAATACTCGTTTACGTACGGTGTTGACGTTAAAGTTGCGCACAGACAATGTGCCAACCGCGCGACCAATAGCAAAAAGGTGGCATTTTAGTCCGAAGCAGGCGGGGCGTCACCTTTTTTGCTGGTTGGGTTGGTCAATCTCGGACAGTCGTGCCAGATGCTCTGCCATCGGGTCCTGTATGTGTATCTGTGCCATTTCAGTCGGGTTGGCCGGCAGCGTTAAACATCCTGCAGAATGGGCTTGCTGAAGGCGCCATGATACTATTCGCACGTTTTATCGCTTCTGGACGATCCCCAGGTTCAGCGGCGCTTTCAGCTAAAGGCTGGAAGTGCCACCCATGGGGAAAGTTAAAGAAAGATCAGAGATTATTTACAATATTTGACACGCCATCGACTTTCTAAAAAAAGTTGCTTGGAGCGGTTACTCCAGTATTGAAATTTCGATGCCAAGAAAGCCTGTCGACTGGATGTCTAAAGAGTATCGAAATGAGTTCTAAGTTAGTTCTTGTAACCGGTGGTTCAGGCTTCGTTGGAAAGAGTCTGATTAAAGCCCTCTGTATGGATCAGCGGTACAGTCTGATTGCCTCGACGCGCCATCGGCCTGATCATTTTCCTGTCGGCGTGCGGTCTGCTTTCGTGCCGGAGCTCGACGGCGATACGGACTGGCAGTCTGCATTGGAAGGTGTCGATGCTGTTGTCCACCTGGCTGCGCGCGTACATGTCATGCACGAGTCGGATGCTGATCCGCTGATGGCGTTTCGCAAGGTGAATGTCGAAGGAACCTTGAACCTGGCCCGTCAAGCGGCGAGTGCCGGCGTCAAACGCTTCGTTTTTATCAGCTCGATCAAGGTCAACGGTGAGGGTACGCCCCGTGACAAACCGTATACCGCAGATGACGTTCCTGCTCCTGTCGATCCTTATGGCATATCCAAGCATGAGGCGGAGCAAGGTTTGCTCGCGCTTGCTGCGACGAGTGGTATGGAGGTCGTAATACTGAGGCCGGTTCTCGTCTATGGCCCGGGTGTCAAAGCCAATATGCTCAACATGATGCGCTGGCTTTCTCGGGGCGTTCCATTGCCCCTGGGCGCCATCGACAATCGCCGCAGCCTGGTCGCCATCGAAAATCTGCTCGATCTCATTGTGGTTTGTCTGGAGCATCCGGCTGCGGCCAACCAGATTTTCCTGGTGAGCGATGGTGAGGATGTTTCGACGACCGGGTTGCTGCGTCGTATGAGTGTCTGTCTGGGCCGACCTGCACGCCTTTTGCCCGTGCCTTCCGGGCTCTTGCGCTGTGTGACGTTTCTGTTGGGGAAGAGGGCGTTGAGTCAGCGCCTGTTGGGGTCGCTGCAGGTCGATATTGAAAAAAACTATCGTTTATTGGGTTGGTCTCCGCCAGTGACGCTGGATCAGGCGTTACTTTCCACCGCCCGGCACTTTCTGGAATCTGGTCAAGCATGAGTTTCTGGTGGCTTCTTCCGGCAGCAGGCGCTGCTTCTTTTATCCTCACGGCATGGCTGCGCCGATATGCACTGACACGCAGCCTGATGGATGTCCCCAATGCGCGCAGTTCGCACTCTGTGCCGACGCCGCGAGGCGGTGGGGTGGCCATTGTTGTGGTTTTTTCAGGCGTGCTTTGTGCCATGTATGCACAGTCGCTGGTTGCTTCGTCCGCATTCTTCGCCATCGCCGGGGCCGGCGTGCTGATTGCCGTCATTGGTTTCATGGACGACCACGGGCACATCGCTGCCCGCTGGCGTTTGTTGGGGCATTTTGCGGCGGCAATATGGTTGCTGTTCTGGATTGGTGGATTACCCGTTGTTGAAATCGGTGGAGGATCTTTCGATCTCGGCTGGTTGGGTCATGTACTGGCTGCGTTTTACCTGGTCTGGCTGCTCAACCTTTACAACTTCATGGATGGAATCGACGGCATTGCCAGCGTCGAGGCGATATGCGTTTGCCTTGGGGCCTGTGTCCTGTACTGGCTGAGTGGCACAACAGAGCTCTTTCGGGCCCCTTTATTGCTGGCTGTGTCGGTGGCAGGGTTCCTGTTCTGGAACTTCCCGCCCGCCAGGATTTTCATGGGTGATGCCGGAAGCGGTTTTCTGGGAATCGTCCTTGGAGGGCTTTCGCTGCAGGCGGCCTGGGTCTCTCCTGACCTGCTGTGGGGATGGCTGATTCTGCTCGGTGTCTTCATTGTCGATGCGACGTTTACCCTGATTCGCCGTCTGCTCAGAGGCGACAAGGTTTATGAGGCTCACCGAAGCCATGCCTATCAGTTCGCCTCCCGTCGGTTCGGCAAGCATTTGCCGGTGACTCTGGCGGTCGGTGCGATCAATTTGCTCTGGTTGTTGCCTATCGCCACAGGCGTTGTGCGGTTTGGCCTTAACTCTAGCCTGGGATTGATCCTTGCATACGTTCCGCTGGTTGCGCTGGCAGTGATATTCCGGGCCGGGGAGCTCGAAGCGCCGGTGAAGAATTGAGTCACAGTTCTGTTGTTTAGGATTAAAGTGGGTGGAATGCGCCTATTGAGTTTCACCACGCTGATGCGGCAGTTGATAGGAGAAGGCTGAGGTGTTTGAAGAATTCATGGATAGGATCAGATTGCGCCTTGTAGGGCTGCCCAGGCGCCAGAAGCGGCTGATTCAGGTCGGCACGGATATCATTCTGGTCTGGGTTGCCCTGTGGCTGGCGTTCATCGTGCGCTTGGGCATCGATGATATGTACAACCCTTTCAGGGTGCATTTCTGGCTGTTTGTTTGTGCGCCTGTCGTTGCGATCCCTCTTTTCATTCGCTTCGGTATGTATCGCGCCGTGATGCGCTATTTCGGCAACGATGCACTGATTGCGATCATCAAGGCCGTCACTCTCTCGTCGCTGATTCTGGCACTTGCCGTCTACTGGTACAGCAACCATGAAGCCGTGGTGCCGCGCTCCATTGTCTTCAACTACTGGTGGCTCAGCCTGGTGATCATTGGCGGCCTGCGTCTGTGCATGCGCCAATATTTCATGGGCGACTGGTTCAGTGCCTCCCAGCATGTACCGTTCACCAGTCGAGATGATGGCCTGACCAAAGTCGCCGTCTACGGTGCCGGTGTCGCGGGCAATCAGCTGGTTGCGGCGCTTCGCATGGGGCGGGTCATGCGTCCCGTGGCGTTTATCGATGATGATCCAAGCATCTCGGATCGTTCGATCGCCGGGCTGCAAGTCTATAAACCCAAACACATCCAGCAGATGATCGATGTAACCGGCGCGCAGGAAATCCTTCTGGCGCTGCCATCGTCGACCCGCGCGCGGCGCAGGGAAATTCTCACTATTCTGGAGCGTTTCCCCCTTCATATTCGCAGCGTTCCAAACTTCACAGACCTGGCCAGCGGTCGGGTGAAGGTCGAAGACATTCAGGAAGTCGACATTGCCGACCTGCTCGGCCGCGATTCTGTGCCTGCGCAACCAGACTTGCTCGAACGTTGTATCAAAGGCAAGACCGTGATGGTCACCGGCGCGGGCGGATCGATCGGTGCGGAACTCTGTCGGCAGATTTTCGAGTTGGGCCCGACCACGCTTTTGCTGTTCGAACACAGCGAGTTCAACCTGTACAGCATATTGTCGGAGCTGGAACAGAGGGCGAACAGAAAGTCCGTTCCTGTCCGGCTGCTGCCGATTCTGGGTTCCATTCGTCACCAGGACAAACTGCTGGATGTGATGAAAACCTGGGGCGTGGATACCGTCTACCACGCTGCTGCCTATAAACATGTGCCGATGGTCGAGCACAACATTGCCGAAGGCGTGCTCAACAACGTCATCGGGACTCTCAATACCGCACAGGCAGCATTGCAATCGGGTGTCTCCAACTTTGTACTGATTTCCACCGACAAGGCGGTACGCCCGACCAATGTCATGGGCAGTACCAAGCGCTTGGCCGAGCTGATCCTGCAAGCGTTGAGTCGGGAGATCGCCCCGGTGCTGTTTGGCGATAATGGCAACATCTCCCGGGTCAACAAGACGCGCTTCACCATGGTGCGGTTCGGCAATGTTCTGGGATCTTCCGGCTCGGTGATTCCGCTCTTCCACAGTCAGATCAAATCCGGTGGCCCATTGACAGTCACCCACCCGAAAATCACTCGCTATTTCATGACCATCCCCGAAGCGGCGCAACTGGTGATCCAGGCGGGCTCCATGGGGCAGGGTGGTGATGTGTTCGTTCTGGATATGGGCGAGCCGGTGAAGATCGTCGAACTCGCGGAGAAAATGATTCATCTGTCCGGTTTCAGCGTTCGTTCTGAAACGAATCAGCAGGGTGATATCGCCATCGAGTTCACCGGATTGCGTCCCGGTGAGAAGCTTTACGAGGAGCTGCTGATCGGCGACAACGTATCGGCGACCCAACATCCGATGATCATGAGTGCCAACGAAGATCATCTGCCTTGGGACGTATTGAAAGGCCGGTTGAAGGAATTGCTGAGCGCTGTCGACCAGGACGATTACGCCCGGGTGCGTCAGCTTTTGCGAAAAACCGTCAGCGGCTACACCCCGGATGGCGATATCGTCGACTGGATTCACCAGCAGCGCCATCTGGATACCTGATTGTTTCACATTCTGTAACGGAAGCATTTTTGACTTGCCCCCATCCTCGCCTAAGTTTGAAGAGCAGCTTCGGAAAAGCTGCTTTCTAAAACGATGATGGAGCGTCACTTATGCGTACCGGATATTTCTACTCCCTGATTTTTGCCTTGCTGACCAGCGCCTCGATTGCCGCCATTGCTGCGCCTTTGGCTTCTCCCGAAGCGAACAAGGCACCCGTGGTGATGGGCGCGTCAGCCACTTCTGAAAATCAAAAGGTCGATCTGAACGGTGCCGACGCGGCCACTCTGCAAAAGGAGTTGGCAGGTGTGGGCGAGGCCAAGGCGAAAGCGATTGTTGCTTATCGTGAAACAAACGGGCCGTTTGCATCCGTGGATGAATTGCTGGAAGTGAAAGGCATCGGCAAGGCGATTCTGGATCGCAATCGCGACAAGCTGGAAGTGAACTAAGCTGATTGTTCAACGCCAAGGGGCCGGTCATTGACCGGCCCTTTTTGCTTCCCGCCTTCTTCAAGCGTCGCAGGAGGGCGACAGCCTTTCCGTCGGAAAATAGAAAATTACGGCTATCATATTGGTTTGAGATTATGCCTATAATAATTTCAGTCGCCACTGAAGCCCTCTGCTTTTCAGCGGTCGCTCATTCTTCACGCATTCCAGGAGTATCGTCATGAATTCCCCGAAATCCCAAGGCACGGCGCTGGTCACTGGCGCTTCTTCCGGCATCGGTGCCGTGTATGCCGAGCGATTGGCGGCACGTGGTTTTGATCTGTTGCTGGTGGCTCGCGATCAGGAGCGTCTGGAGTCCGCGGCCAGCAAACTGCGGGACGCGCACGGCGTTCAGGTCGAAGTGCTGAAGGCCGACCTGACGCAAAAGGATGAAGTGCTCAAGCTTGAACAACGTCTGCGCAGCGATTCCAGCATCAGCCTGCTGGTCAACAATGCGGGGGTGGCAGTCAATGGCTTGCTGGCCAACGCCGATCCCGAGGTGCTGGAGCAACTGATCCAATTGAACGTCACCACGCTGACCCGGCTGGCAGCCGCAGCCGCCTCGGCGTTCACCCGCGCCGGGCGCGGCACGATCATCAACATTGCGTCGGTGGTCGCGTTGTTCCCCGAGCGTTTCAATGCTACCTACAGCGCCAGCAAGGCTTACGTTCTGAGCCTGACCCAATCGCTCAATACCGAACTGGAAGGCACCGGGGTCAAGGTGCAGGCGGTATTGCCCGGTGTGACCCGCACCGAAATCTGGGAGCGCTCCGGTTTCGATGCCAGCGGCATTCCGGCGGAAATGGTCATGGAAGCCGGCGAGATGGTCGATGCCGCACTGTCTGGTCTGGATCAGGGCGAACTGGTCACGATTCCTTCGCTGCCCGATGCAGGCGAGTGGCAAGCCTTCGTCGCCGCCCGTCATGTGATGGCGCCCAACCTGTCCCACAGTTCGGCGGCCAGCCGTTACAAGTAAAAGACTTTTGAGTCACGAGAGGTCAACCCGATATGGATCAGCGTCGAGTAGTTGTCACGGGTATGGGCCTGGTATCGCCCTTGGGAAGCGGCGTCGAAGTCGTCTGGCAGCGCTTGCTGGCCGGGCGTTCGGGATTGCGAAACCTGCCGGAAGCGGTAATTGCCGATCTACCGACCCGGGTCGGTGGCGTGGTGCCGACAATGGAGGAGGACGCCGAAGCGGGTTTCGATCCGGATCGCGCCACGCCGCCCAAAGAACAGAAGAAAATGGATCGTTTCATTCTGTTCGCGATGGAGGCTGCACGGCAGGCGCTTGAACAGGCCGGCTGGCACCCGATCGAGCCCCATGCTCAGGAGCGCACCGCGACCATCATCGGCTCCGGTGTCGGCGGCTTCGGTGCGATTGCCGATGCGGTGCGCACCACCGACAGCCGAGGCCCGCGACGCTTGTCGCCGTTCACCATTCCCTCGTTTCTGGTCAACCTGGCGGCGGGGCATGTCTCGATCCAGCATGGTCTGAAGGGCCCGCTCGGTGCGCCGGTCACCGCGTGTGCCGCCGGTGTGCAGGCGATCGGTGACGCCGCTCGATTGATTCGTGCCGGTGAGGCTGACATCGCGGTGTGCGGCGGTGCCGAGGCATCAATTGATCGAGTCAGCCTCGCCGGCTTCGCGGCGGCGCGGGCTTTGTCCAGTGGCTACAACGACACACCTGAGCGCGCCTCGCGTCCGTTCGACAGCGGACGTGACGGTTTTGTGATGGGCGAAGGCGCCGGACTGTTGGTGATCGAGTCGCTGGAGCACGCACTGGCGCGCGGCGCGCAGCCGTTGGTCGAACTGGTCGGCTACGGCACCAGCGCCGACGCCTATCACCTGACCGCCGGGCCGGAAGACGGCAGCGGTGCAAGGCGCGCAATGCAACTGGCGCTGAACCAGGCTGGTATCACGCCGGATCAGGTACAGCATCTAAACGCGCATGCGACTTCCACTCCGGTGGGCGACCTCGGTGAACTGGCGGCGATCAAGTCTGTGTTTGGCGCGCAAAACGCAATCGCCGTGACCTCGACCAAATCCGCAACCGGCCACCTGCTCGGCGCTGCGGGAGGTCTGGAAGCGATCTTCACGTTGTTGGCGATTCGCGATCAAATCGTTCCGCCAACCCTCAACCTGGAAAATTCCGATCCGGCCAGCGAAGGCGTGGACATCGTCCACGGTCAGGCGCGGTCGATGCCGATCGAGTATGCGTTGTCCAACGGGTTCGGTTTCGGCGGGGTCAATGCCAGCGTGCTGTTCAAGCGCTGGCAGGCTTAGTCTTCCGAGCGCTTGAGGTGTTCGCGGGTGACGTCGAGGATCTGCTGCGCAAATTCAGGATCCGCGACACTGCGTGACAGCAGGAGCGCCCCGGCCAGCGTCGCCATGATGACGATGCTGCGCTCGGCGGCGTTCTCGCCTTCAAGGGTGCCTTCGATCTGGTCCAGACGAGCCTTGAGCACTTCATCGCTGGTCGGACTCGGCTGGCCGCGCAGTCCAAGTTCCGACGAAATGGTCAGCAGCGGGCAACCTTCATGAGGAGAAGTCTGGTGCCATTCGGAGAGGTACGTATCGATGAAGGCTTCCAGTGGTTTTTCCTGGGCGAACAGCTCCTCGCACAAGCCCGCAACCTGATCGCCAGCCGCTTGCAGGGCTTTTTCAACCAGCTCGTCCTTCGATTTGAAATGCGAATAAAAGCCGCCATGGGTCAGGCCCAGCGCCTTCATCAAAGGTTGCAGACCGGTCGCACCAATGCCGTCCTTGCGAAACCGCTCGGACGCTTCCTTGATAATGCGCTGATGGGTCTGGGCTTTATGATCCTGCGAGTAACGCATTTAAACTCTCCGCAACAAGATCGCCATCTTAACCAATGCAAATTGAATGGTGACTGTACTTCTACTTCTAAATAAACGGCCGGTGACTCCGACATGTTCGTAACAGCCATCCACGGTTGGCACGGATAGTGGTTGCAGCTTGCAAAGTTGCCATCACTTGAGGAGCAGGAGAATCATGTACAAAGACTACCCGGCCGCCTATCAGGTCAGCAAAGGCTCGGCGTTACAGGTCAATACACCTTTCTACGAACGGATTCGCGACCGCAAGGACGGGCGCACGCTGATCGAACAATTCGAAGTGCCGATCCGCACCGGTCGCGCCTGGCATGTTCCGGCAGGGCATGTGTTTCGTGTCACCACACCGGTCGGGCCCCAGGTGGGCGATTTCAATGTGTGGAACGCACACGATCCGCGCGAACGGATGTGGGCGGCACGCACCCGGCAACTGCAGGGTGCGCATGTCAGCACCCATGACCGTCTCTGGTCGAACCTGCCTTTTCTGCGTCCGCTGGTGACCATCACCGATGACAGCCTGGCCGACTATGGCATCGATGAGCACGGCGGGCGCCTGCACGATTTGCTCGGCACGCGCTGCGATCCCTATGTGAACAAAATGCTCACTGGCGAGGATTTTCATCATCACTGCCATTCCAACCTGACCCGCGCCGTGTTGCCCCATGGCCTGACCGAGTTCGATGTGCATGATGTGTTGAACATTTTTCAGTGCACCGGCCTGAATCACGATGACCTGTATTTCATGAAGGCCTGCCCGGCGCAGAAGGGCGATTACCTGGAGTTCTTCGCCGAAATCGACTTGCTGTGTGCGTTGTCGACCTGCCCGGGTGGTGATCTGTCATTGGCGATGTGGGGGCCGGATGCGCAGGATCCGCTGACCGTGTGCCGCCCGCTCGGTGTGGAAATCTATCGTCTGGACGATGAATTGCTCGAAGGCTGGAGCCAGCCGGAACGTGCGGCGTACAAAGGCCTGCATGGCTTGCACATCGCCAAGGCCGACTGGGAACAGTAATCGCCACAAAAAACAAACCCCGCCGATTCAGGCGGGGTTTTTCGTTCAGCGGTCCTGCGCGTCCTTGATGTCCGCTTCGGCATTGCGTTCAGCGACGCGCTTGCGTTGTTCATCGGTCAGTTCGACCTTGTTGGCGGTGTCACGCAACATCATCAGACCGCCGACGATCGAGCCGATTGCAACGACCAGAATCAACCAGGCATACCAGGGCATAACGGCTCTCCTTAAAGGCAGGTCGACGGGCGAGGGTTTCGCCGTGCAACGCTGCATACCACTTTGAGCGAAGTGCATTCGCAGTGGTTCCATTCTAGGCCGGTTATGCCCGTCGCGGTTTACAGTCCGGTGAGCATGGCATCTGCCGGGGCGTTGGCGCGCAACTGGCCGGTCAGCAGGAAGTAGCCGAAACCGACCGCCATGAAGCCGAGGAAGATCAGCCCGATCAGCGCATTGAACCAAGCCATTGCCACCAGGCACACCACGGCCAGCACCAATGCAATCAGCGGAATCAGCGGATAGCACGGCGCGCGGAAGGTGCGTTCCAGATTCGGTTCGGATTTGCGCAGTTTGAACAGGCTGAGCATGCTCATGATGTACATCACGATCGCTCCGAACACCGCCATGGTGATCATCGCGGCGGTGAGGGTCATGCCGCCGAGATTGATCAGGCCGTCACTGTAGATCGCCGCGATACCGATCACGCCGCCGGCGATGATGGCGCGGTGCGGGGTCTGGAAGCGCGACAGTTTCGCCAGCGAGGCGGGCAGGTAACCGGCACGCGCGAGGGCGAAGAACTGCCGCGAGTAGCCAAGAATGATCCCGTGGAAACTCGCTACCAGCCCGAACAGGCCGATCCACACCAGCATGTGCAGCCAGCCGGAATTGTCGCCGACCACGGTTTTCATTGCCTGAGGCAGCGGGTCGTTGATGTTCGACAGGGTGCGCCAGTCACCGACGCCACCGGCGAAGAACATCACGCCCATGGCCAGCAACACCAGGGTCAGAATGCCGCTGATGTAGGCCTTGGGAATCGTGCGTTTCGGATCCTTGGCTTCTTCGGCCGCCATGGCTGCGCCTTCGATGGCGAGGAAGAACCAGATCGCGAACGGAATCGCCGCGAACATCCCGGCAATCGCCGGAGCACCGAATATATCCGAGCCGGCCCAGCCATTGAGCGCGAAGTTGCTGAAGCTGAAGGCTGGCGCGACCACGCCCATGAACACCAGCAACTCGGCGACGGCCAGGACGCAGACGATCAACTCGAAGGTCGCGGCCAGTTTCACACCGAGAATGTTCAGACCCATGAAGACGATGTACGCACCGACCGCCGCGTGTTTCGGATCGAGCGCCGGAAACTGCACGTTCAGGTACGCGCCAATCGCCAAGGCAATTGCCGGCGGAGCGAAGACGAATTCGATCAGCGTCGCCAGGCCGGCGATCAATCCGCCTTTTTCACCGAAGGCGCGGCGACTGTAGGCAAACGGCCCGCCCGCGTGGGGGATCGCCGTGGTCAGTTCGGTGAAGCTGAAGATGAAGCAGGTGTACATGGTCGCGACCATGAACGAGGTCACCAGGAAACCCAGTGTTCCCGCGACGCCCCAGCCATAACTCCAGCCGAAATACTCCCCGGAAATCACCAGCCCCACCGCAATGCCCCACAGGTGCAACGTGCCCAGCGTGGGTTTGAGTTGTGTGTTCATGCGTTTGCTCCCTGAACGGTTTGGAAAGCTCGGGGAAGGGCGTGTGCAGTGGGCGTGCCATTTTGTATTGGCGGGTCGTAAAGGGCTGAAAGCTGTCGTATCGGGGATGTTCGCGGCTCGATAGCCTTATTTGCGTGCGCCAGTCAGGTGCGCCGCCCGCCGAACGCCGTCGTAAAGAAGGCATAAACCCACTCTTTACGCTTTCTTTATGCCCCGCACACACCCTCGCTCTCGTTCCTTTACAGCCTCCTTTCCGACAATGCCTCCACACGCGGCAATACGCCGTAACACGGAGATCTTCCATGAGCGTTCTGGACGGGGTGTCACTGCTGCTGGCAGTGGGGCTGTTCATTTATCTGTTGGTTGCGCTGTTGCGCGCGGATCGGACTTAGGAGCGGCTATGCACAGTTATGACTATTGGCTGATCCTCGCATTCTTCGCGGTGGTCTTGCTGCCGGCGCCGTTCCTCGGGCGCTTCTACTACAAGGTAATGGAAGGTCAGCGCACCTGGCTGACGCCGATTCTCGGCCCGGTCGAACGCGGCTGTTACCGCATCGCCGGGGTCAATCCGCAGGATGAACAGAGCTGGCAGAAGTACACGCTGGCGCTGCTGGCGTTCAACCTCGCCGGTTTCCTGCTGCTGTTCGCGATCCTGCTGTTTCAGGATCACCTGCCGCTGAACCCGCAAAACCTGCCGGGCCAGGAGTGGACCCTCGCGTTCAACACCGCCGTCAGCTTCATGACCAACACCAACTGGCAGGCCTACAGCGGCGAAGCGTCGCTCAGCTACCTGAGCCAGATGGTCGGCCTCACCGTGCAGAACTTCGTCAGCGCCGCCACCGGCCTCGCCGTGCTGGTTGCGCTGTGCCGTGGCATCGGGCGCAAGTCCACCAAGACCCTCGGCAACTTCTGGGTCGACATGACCCGCGCCACCCTCTACGGCTTGCTGCCACTGTGCCTGCTGCTGGCGCTGTACCTGGTGTGGCAGGGCGTGCCGCAAACCTTCGCGCAATACGTGAATGCTGTGACGATGCAGGGCGTTGATCAGGTGATCCCGCTCGGCCCTGCCGCCAGCCAGATTGCGATCAAACAACTGGGCACCAACGGCGGTGGCTTCTTCGGCGTCAACTCGGCACATCCGTTCGAGAACCCGACCGCGTGGAGCAACCTGTTCGAAGTCGCGTCGATCATCCTGATCCCGGTGGCGCTGGTGTTCACCTTCGGCCACTACGTGAAGGACCTGCGCCAGAGCCGCGCCATCATCGGTTGCATGCTCGCGCTGTTCATCATCGGCGGCGCCACTTCGCTGTGGGCCGAGTATCAACCGAACCCTGCCTTGAACAACGTCGCCGTCGAACAGACCGCTCCGCTGGAAGGCAAGGAAGCGCGCTTCGGCACCACTGCCACCGTGCTCTGGTCGGTGACCACCACCGCGGCGTCGAACGGTTCGGTCAACGGCATGCACGACAGCCTCAACCCGCTCAGCGGCATGGTCGCGCTGGTCAACATGATGGTCGGCGAAGTGATCTTCGGCGGCGTCGGCGCGGGGCTCTACGGCATGTTGCTGAACGTGCTGATCGCGGTGTTCCTCGCCGGCCTGATGATCGGCCGCACTCCGGAATACCTCGGCAAGAAACTCCAGGCCCGTGAAGTGCAACTGCTGGTCGTCACCCTGCTGGTGATGCCGGTCGGCGTACTGGTGCTCGGCGCGATTGCCGCGAGCCTGCCGGGCCCGGTGGCGGCGGTGAGCAACCCCGGCCCGCACGGTTTCAGTCAGCTGCTCTACGCCTACACCTCGGCCAGTGCCAACAACGGTTCGGCGTTCGGTGGCTTCGGCGCCAACACCGCGTTTCACAACCTGATGCTCGGCTTGGGCATGTTGATCGGGCGCTTCGGTTACATCCTCCCGGTACTGGCCCTGGCCGGCAGCCTGGCGATGAAGAAAACCGCACCGATCGGCCAGAACAGCTTCCCGACCCACGGCCCGCTGTTCGTGACCCTGTTGACCGTGACCATTTTGCTGGTGGGCGGCCTGACCTTCTTGCCGACCCTGGCGCTCGGCCCAATCGCTGAACACCTGAGCATGGGCTTCTAAGGAGCTGATGATGAATATGCCCGCAATCAAACCCGCCGCCGTCAAGGCGCCGGAACAAGCGAAAACCGCGATCAGCGCCCTGTGGCGCCCGGCGCTGGTGCAAGCGTTCGTCAAGCTCGACCCGCGCCAGTTGCAGCGCTCGCCGGTGATGCTGGTGGTCGAACTGACGGCGATCCTGACCACCGTGCTGTGCTTCATTCCCGACAGCAGCGTGCCGACTTTCGTTGCCGCGCAAATCGCCCTGTGGCTGTGGTTCACCGTGCTGTTCGCCAACTTCGCCGAAGCGCTCGCCGAAGGTCGCGGCAAGGCCCGCGCCGACAGCCTCAAGGCCGGCAGCGAAGGCCTCAGCGCCCGACGCAAACTGGCCAACGGCAGCTTCCAGGTCGTACCGGCCACCAGCCTGCGCAAGGGCGATGTGGTGCGCGTCGAAGCGGGGGAGATGATCCCCGGTGACGGCGAAGTCATCGAAGGCATCGCGGCGGTCAACGAAGCGGCGATCACCGGCGAATCGGCGCCGGTAATTCGCGAGTCCGGCGGCGACCGCTCCGCCGTCACCGGCAACACCCGGCTGGTGTCCGACTGGTTGCTGGTGAAGATCACCGCCAACCCCGGTGAGTCGACCCTCGACCGCATGATCGCGCTGGTCGAAGGCGCCAAACGCCAGAAGACCCCGAACGAAGTCGCGCTGGACATCCTGCTGATCGGTCTGACCCTGATCTTCCTGCTGGTGGTCGTGACCCTGCAACCGTTCGCCCACTTCGCCAACGGCAGCCTGCCGCTGGTGTTCCTGGTGGCGTTATTGGTCACGCTGATTCCGACCACCATCGGCGGTCTGCTGTCGGCGATCGGGATTGCCGGGATGGATCGTCTGGTGCGCCTGAACGTGATCGCCAAGTCCGGTCGTGCGGTGGAAGCGGCGGGTGACGTGCATGTGTTGCTGCTGGACAAGACCGGCACCATCACTTTCGGTAACCGTCGTTGCAGCGCGGTGTATGCGGCGCCGGGTGTGAATGCCCGTGAATTGGCGGAAGGCGCGCTGTTCGCCTCGCTGGCCGACGAAACTGCCGAAGGCAAGTCCATCGTCGAGTACCTGCGCGGCACCAATCCGCAGCCGGAACCGGCGCTGGAAACCCTGACCGCCGTGCCGTTCAGTGCTGAAACCCGCTTGTCCGGTGTCGACTATCAGGGCCGTGTGTTCCGCAAGGGCGCGGTGGATTCGCTGCTGGCCTTCCTCGGTCAACAACGCAAGGATCTGGCCCCGGCGCTGTCCCGGGAAATCGACAAGATCGCCCAGAGCGGCGGCACCCCGTTGCTGGTCTGCGCCGACGGCAAACTGCTCGGTGCGATCCACCTCAAAGACGTGGTCAAGCCGGGCATCCGCGAGCGTTTCGCCGAACTGCGCAAGCTGGGAATTCGCACGGTGATGGTCACCGGCGACAACCCGCTGACCGCTGCCGCGATCGCCGCTGAAGCAGGCGTCGACGATGTGCTGGCCGAGGCCACGCCGGAGAAAAAGCTCGCCCGTATCCGTCACGAGCAGAACGACGGTCGTCTGGTCGCGATGTGTGGCGACGGCGCCAATGATGCCCCGGCGCTGGCCCAGGCTGACGTCGGCATGGCGATGAACGACGGCACGCAAGCCGCGCGCGAAGCGGCCAACATGGTCGACCTCGACAGCGACCCGACCAAGCTGCTGGATGTGGTGCAGATCGGCAAGGAGTTGCTGGTGACCCGTGGCGCGCTGACGACCTTTTCCATCGCCAACGACGTGGCCAAGTACTTCGCGATCCTGCCGGCGTTGTTCGCTGCGATCTACCCGCAACTGGGGGTGTTGAACATCATGCATTTGAGCAGCCCTCAGAGCGCGATCCTGTCGGCCATCGTCTTCAACGCTTTGATCATCGTCGTGCTGATTCCGCTGGCCCTGCGTGGTGTACGGGTGCAGGCGGCGAGTGCGGCGGCGTTGCTGCGACGCAACCTGCTGATCTATGGCCTGGGCGGGATTCTGGTGCCGTTCGTGGGGATCAAGGCGATCGACATGCTGTTGACGGCGTTGCATCTGGTTTGAGTTAAAGGTGTTCGCTGTATCTCTACACGGCTTGAGATCCAGCCCTCACCCTAACCCTCTCCCGGAGGGAGAGGGGACTGACCGAGGTGTTTTCTGGAGTTACACCGACCTGAATTACCGAGCCGAACTCAGGATTTGAAAAGCACAAAGATCGGCTCCCTTTCCTTCAGAAAAAGGGACTGACCGAGGTGTTTTCTGAAGATACATCGACCTGAGATATCGAGCCGAACTCAGGTCTTGAAAAGCCCCCAATCGGCTCCCTTTCCCCCTCGCCCCCTTTGGGGGAGAGGGCTGGGGTGAGGGGGAGGGATCTTCCTGACACCCCACCAAAGTTTGCCCAATGAATTCGAGGATTTTGAAATGTCCACAATGTTACGTCCGGCCCTGAGCCTGCTGGTGCTGATGACCCTGGTCACCGGCGTTGCCTATCCGCTGGTAGTTACGGGCGTCGCGCAGGTCGCTTTCCCCGAGCAGGCCAACGGCAGCCTGGTGCGCGATGCCGAAGGCAAGGTGCGCGGCTCGTCGCTGATCGCTCAGGATTTTGTTGGCGATGCCTGGTTCCATCCGCGTCCTTCGGCCGGTGCCTTCGCCACCGTGTCGAGCAGCGCGAGCAACCTTTCGCCAAGCAATCCGGCGCTGGCCACTCGGGTGATCGATGACGCCAACAAGCTGCAGGTGCCCGGCCAGGGCCCGGTGCCGCTGGCGCTGTTGACCACCTCCGGCAGCGGTCTCGATCCGCACTTGCCACCGGCGGCGATTGCCTATCAACTGGCGCGTGTTGCGGCAGCGCGCAATCTGCCGGTGGCGACCTTGCAGCAGTTGCTCGACGCGCACATCGAACAGCCGCTGGTGGGCCCGCCAGTGGTGAATGTACTGGCGCTGAACATGGCGCTGGAAAAGCTGTGAATCGCGATCACATCAGGAAGAGAGAGCTTCAAGCATGAGTGACTCCGGCCGCGCCGACGCGCTGTTAGCAGACTTGCCCCGCGATGGACGCGGCCGGCTCAAGGTTTTCCTCGGCGCAGCGCCAGGCGTGGGCAAGACCTACGCGATGTTGCAGGCGGCCCACAGCCAGCTGCGCCAAGGCGTGAAAGTCATCGCCGGCGTGGTCGAAACCCACGGCCGCGCCGAAACCGAAGCGCTGCTCGGCGGCTTGCCGCAACTGCCGCTGGTGCGCTCGGAATATCGCGGCGTGACGCTCGAAGAAATGGACCTCGACGGCCTGCTCGCCGCCAAACCGAAGCTTGTGCTGGTGGATGAACTCGCCCACAGCAACGCCCCCGGCAGTCGCCACGCCAAACGCTGGCAGGACATTCAGGAACTGCTCGCCGCCGGCATCGACGTCTACACCACGGTCAACGTCCAGCACCTGGAAAGTCTCAACGATCAGGTGCGCGGCATCACCGGTGTGCAGGTACGCGAAACCCTGCCGGACTGGGTGCTGCAAGAAGCCTACGAACTGCTGCTGATCGACCTGCCGCCCCGCGAATTGCTTGAGCGCCTGCGCGAAGGCAAGGTCTACGTGCCGGAACAGGCGCGCGCCGCAATCGATGCATTTTTCACCCAGACCAACCTCACCGCGCTGCGCGAACTGGCGATGCAGACCGCTGCCGCACAGGTCGATAACGATCTCGCTCAGGGCTATCGCCAGCTCGGCCAAGCCGCGCCGGCGGTGCGAGGGCGCTTGCTGGTCGGCGTCGATGGCGATGCCCAGGCCGAACGGCTGGTGCGACACGCCAGTCGGGTTGCCCAGCGTCGGCATTTGCCGTGGAGTCTGGTGCATGTCGATAACGGCAGCGTGCGCGATGAACAATCGCGCCTGCGTCTGCAAAGCGCCCAGCAACTGGCCGAACGCCTCGGCGGCGAAGTGGTGCTGCTGCGGGCCGGCGAAGTGGCGAAAACCCTGATTCAGCATGCGGCTGAACGGCGGGCGAGTCTGGTGCTGGTCGGCCAGTCGCGACCACGCTTGCGCAGGCGCCTGTTCGGTGGCGGGCTGGCGGCACGTTTGCTGCGTCAGGCCCATGGTCTGGAAATCAACGTGCTGGACAGTGATCAGGAACAGCATCAACCGCGCCCGCGTGTAGCGCCGACGCTGGTGTGGTTTGACTATGCGCTGGCGCTGGTCGCCACGCTGTTGGCCAGTGCGCTGGCGTGGGCGGTGTCCAGCGTGCTGCCGCTGCCGAACATCTCGCTGGTGTTTCTTGCGGCGGTGTTGCTGGTGGCGGTGCGCAGCAGCCTCGGCCCGGCGCTGGCCTGTGCGGCGTTGTCGTTTCTGACTTATGACTTTCTGTTCATTCCGCCGAATTTCTCCTTCAGCATCCAGCGCGAAGAGGACGTGCTGACGTTGCTGTTCTTCCTGCTGATGGCGGCGCTCACCGGCAACCTCGCGGCGCGTCAGCGGCGACAATTGCAGGCGCTGCGCGATACCCAGGAAGAGACCACCGAACTGCTCGACCTGTCGCGCAAACTTACCGCTGCCACCGACCGTCAGGCCGTGGTCAGCGCCGCCGCGCAGCACCTCAATGGCTGGAGCGATCTGCAACTGTGCCTGCTCAATCGCGACGGGCAGGGCGGCTGGAAAGTCGAAACCGGCGGGCCGCTGCAATTCACGGAATCCGAGCGCGCCGCCGCAGACTGGGCCTGGCAACACGATCAACCGGCGGGCATGGGCACCGGCACGTTGCCGTTCGGGCGCTGGTGGTGGTGGCCGCTGTCGGTGGAAGACGGGCCGCTGGCGCTGCTCGGTGTGTGTGCCAAGGAAGGCCAGACCTTGAGCGGGCAACGCCGGCGTTTGCTGACCGCGCTGAGCCAGCCGCTGGCTCAGGCCCTGGCCCGGGCACAACTGGCCGATGACCTGGAAGCCGCGCGCCTGCACGGCGAAACCGAACAACTGCGCAGTGCCTTGCTGGCTTCGGTGTCCCACGATCTGCGCACGCCGCTGACCTCGATGCGCGGCAGCATCGACAGCCTGCTGGCGCTCGGCGAAGCGATCCCGCTGGAGGATCGCCGCGAGCTGCTCGAAGGCACCCGCGATGAAGCCGAGCGTCTCGACCGCTACATCCAGAACCTGCTGGACATGACTCGCCTCGGCCACGGCGCCCTGAAGCTGGCGCGGGACTGGGTGTCGCCGGCGGACATCGTCGGCAGTGCGCTCAATCGACTGCGGGCGGTGTTGTCGTCATTGCAGGTCGCGACCGATGTGCCAGCCGAACTGCCGCTGTTGTTCGTGCATGCCGCGCTGATCGAGCAGGCGCTGGTGAACGTGCTGGAAAACGCCGCCCGCTTCTCACCGTCCCACGGTCGTCTGCAATTGCGCGCAGGGGCGGATGACAGCGAAGTGTTTTTCTCGGTCAGCGACGAAGGGCCGGGGATTCCGGTCGATGAGCGGGCGAAGATTTTCGACATGTTCTACACCGCCGCCCGGGGGGATCGGGGCGGGCAGGGCACCGGCCTCGGGCTGGCGATCTGTCAGGGCATGGTCGGTGCCCATGGCGGGCGGATCAGTGTCGGCGACGGCATCGATGGACGCGGCACCTGCATCACCCTGCACCTGCCGTTGCAGACGCAACCGGGGATGGACGGTGAAGCCTGATCCGCGCTGCGCTACTCTCTTGCCACTCTTTTGTGTTGATGTGAATTCATGAGCCAGACCGCGACCATTTTGGTCATCGATGACGAACCGCAGATCCGCAAGTTCCTGCGCATCAGCCTCGCTTCTCAGGGCTACAAAGTGCTGGAGGCCGGCACCGGCGCCGAGGGCTTGGCCCAGGCGGCGCTGAACAAACCGGATCTGCTGGTGCTCGACCTCGGCCTGCCGGACATGGACGGCCAGCAAGTGCTGCGCGAGTTTCGCGAGTGGGCCACGGCGCCGGTGCTGGTGCTGTCGGTGCGCGCCAGCGAAGGGCAGAAAGTCCAGGCGCTGGATGGCGGCGCCAATGACTACGTGACCAAGCCGTTCGGCATTCAGGAATTTCTCGCTCGGGTGCGTGCGTTGCTGCGTCAGGCACCGGCCGGGGAAGCGCAGCAGGCCGCGTTGAGTTTCGGCCCGCTGACCGTGGACCTGGCGTATCGCCGGGTGTTGCTCGACGGCGTCGAAGTCGCCCTGACCCGCAAGGAATACGCAGTGCTGGCGCAACTGGCGCGGCATCCGGGGAGGGTAATCACCCAGCAGCAATTGCTCAAGGACATCTGGGGCCCGACTCACACCGAGGACAGCCACTACTTGCGCATCGTGGTCGGGCATCTGCGGCAGAAACTGGCGGACGACCCGACCCGGCCACGATTCATCGTGACCGAGGCCGGCGTCGGTTATCGCTTGTTGAGCGAGAGCAGCCTTTAGTTCTGCTCGCTCTCGTAGCGATCCAGCGTATCCCGGGCAATCTCGCGACCCAGCGCGATCAGTTCCGGCGCCTTGTAGAACTCGAAGAACCGGCACACCCGCTTCGGCACGTTGATCAGGATGTCCGGCGGATACCCGGCGATCTTGTACTGCGCCAGCGAGGTCTGCATCACCTCGAAACTCTGGTTGATCAGGTCGAGCAATGAAGCAGGTCCGACGTTATCGATGATGAACGAGCCGGTGGCTGATTTCGGCGCGCCATCGCGTTCCGGGGCGGCGGCCGGTTGCTGGGTTTCCGGCTCGGCACCTTCGACCCACGGATTGATGTCCGCCGCTTCGGCACGCAGCGCTTCCTGTTCCAGCATCAGCAGTTGCTCGGCCTGTTTGCGGCGGAACGGCATCTTCGAGCCCAACGAATTGATCAGGCTGTCGAAGCGCGTGCGGAACGCGGCGGGGCGCTGGATCACCGGCAGTTTGTAGTGGCGCTGGTTGGTCGAGTTGAGATTGACCGCGATGATCAGGTCGCAGTGGCTCGACACCACCGGCACGATCGGCAACGGGTTGAGAATGCCGCCATCCACCAGCATCCGGTTGCCTTGCATCACCGGGGTGAACAGGCTGGGAATCGCTGCCGAGGCCCGCATCGCCTGATGCAGGCAGCCTTCCTGGAACCAGATTTCCTGTTGATTGGTGAGGTCGGCGGCCACCGCCGTGTAGGGGATGCGCAGGTCTTCGATGTTGATCTCGCCGACGATCTTGCGGATCTGGCCAAAGACTTTTTCGCCACGGATCGCGCCGAGGCGGAAGCTGACGTCCACCAGCCGCAGCACGTCGAGGTAATCCAGGCTTTCGATCCAGTTGCGATACTCGTCGAGCTTGCCGGCGGCGTAGATTCCGCCGACCACGGCCCCCATTGAACAGCCGGCAATACAACTGATGTCATAGCCCCGTCGTTCGATCTCTTCAATGACCCCGATATGGGCATAGCCCCGGGCGCCACCGGAGCCCAGCACCAGTGCGACACGCTTTTTCATCCGACTTCCTCCCGGCAAGGTTCCACAATGCACCCATCGAGGGCCGGGCGACAATCGCCGGGGTCGTTCGGGGCGGCGATGGCGTCGTTTTTTCGATACTTCATGACCCGTCGGCGTTATCTTTTGCAGTGCGGTGCAATTGCGGGACACAAGGCACTTTTTCGCTGGCGCACCGTCTTACCTGCACGACTGTTGACCTATCTTTGAGGTGTGAGTGATGAAAGCCTGGATCTGTGTGCCGTTGATGGCGCTGGCATTGGCCGGTTGCGCCGGCAAGACCGCTTACCGCGACAGCTGCGGCAGCCAGCTCGACGCGGCGTGGCATGAACTGGATCTGGCGAAGGCCGAAGGGTTTGCCGGCACCGTCAGCTATTCCAAGGCGCTGTCGCTGTTGACGGCGGCCAAGACCCAACAGCAATTCGAGGGGTTCGAAGGCTGCACCAAGAAAGCCGAAAAAGCGCGTTTCTACATTCGCGAATCCCGCGCCGGGCGCTAAGCTGCTGACGTGGCGCAAGGGCAGGTCGCTTGCGCCGGCGCACACTCGTGCAAAGCCATTGAATTCAGGAGCAAGCGATGTCTGCGTTGGTTGATCGGTTGGTGGCTCATGTCTTGAGCCTGGAAGTCAGGCTGCTGGCCTGTCAGGCACGTTTGACCGCCCGGACTGATCCTGAGGCGCTGCACGATCTGCGCACCACCGTACGGCGCTTGCGCAGTCTGCTGCGACCGTTGCGCGGTTTGCCCGGTGTCGAACAACTGGAAGATGCGGCCGCTGCGGTGGGGCAACTGACCACGCCATGGCGCGACCGCGAGGTGCTGGCGGCGTATCTGCTCGAACATGGTCAGCCCGAAGCCGCGCAGCGGCGCATGGCACAGATGGCCGAGGCCTACCCGGCGCTGGCGGCCAGCGCCGAAGTGGCGTCGCTGCTGATGATGCTCGATGCCTTTCCGCGTTTTTTGCGCGCGTCCCAGCGCCAGGGATTGCTCGAACGCCTGGACAAACGCATCGAAAAACGTCTGGGCAAACAATGGAAGAACCTCGACGTGGCGCTGCACGATCCGGCCCACGACCGCCATCGCCTGCGGCTGCTGATCAAGCGTGTACGTTACGGCATCGAGGCCTATCCCGAACTCGATCGCCTGCCGAAACCCGCATTGACCCGTCTTAAATCCGCACAAGGCGCCCTCGGTGACTGGCACGATTGCTGGCAATGGCTGGCCCGCGCCGAGCTGGAGCCGGATCTGCAACCCTGCGTCGCCACCTGGCAGGCGACCATGATCCAGGCCGAAATCAAGGCCGACCGGGTGCTGGAAAAACTCAGCGCGGCCTGCTTCAAGTCCTGAAACCCGCTGGCGCGCAGCACCGCTGTCTTATCTGTCAGTCTCTTTGACCGGAATGGACGCTGCGCCGCTCTGCCGCGCTGGTTAAGATCCGGTCATTCCCTTTTTCGTGTCCGAGGTTTCCATGCGCTTTTGCGATCTGATCGATGCTGTCCGTCGTCAACCGGAGGTCACGATTCCGGCGGAGTGGGGGCAGGGCCGGGCCAGTTTTGGCGGGTTGGTGGCCGCGCTGCAATTTGAAGTGATGCGGAGCAAGGTGCCTGCCGATCGGCCGGTGCGTTCGTTGGCGATCACTTTTGTCGGCCCGGTCGAGCCCGAAGTGCCGGTGAGCTTTGAAGTCGAAGTGCTGCGCGAAGGCAAGGCGGTCAGTCAGGTGCTGGGGCGTGCGGTGCAAAACGGCCAGGTGGTGACGATGGTGCAAGGCAGCTTCGGGGCTTCGCGGCCGTCGGAAGTGGCGGTTGAAGCGTATCCCGCGCCGGAGATGAAGCACTGGGACGACTGCCAGGAACTGCCGTACATCAAAGGTGTAACGCCCGAGTTCATGCGTCATCTGGCGATGCGCTGGAGTGTCGGCGGCATGCCGTTCACGGGCAATCAATCGCGGCTGATGGGCGGTTGGGTGCGTTTGCGCGGGGATGTGAAGGAAGAGCCGGTCAACGAGGCGCACCTGCTGGCGCTGGTCGATGCCTGGCCTCCCGCGCTGTTGCCTTACCTGAAGAAACCGGCACCGGGCAGCACGCTGACCTGGACCATCGAATTCGTTCATCCGTTACGCGATTTGAGCACGCTGGATTTTTGCCAATACCTGGCGGACATCGAGTATGCGGCTGACGGTTACGGCCATGTCGCCGCCAAGCTGTGGAGCGCGAAGGGTGAGCTGATTGCCATGAGTCGGCAGACGGTGACGATCTTCGCCTGACTCAATGGCGGCGATGGCGTTCGCGCCAGGCGCGGAACCAGCCGCCACTGAGGAAGAACCGCGGAAACGTCAGGAACTGCTCGACCAGCAGACGCGAGACGGCGTCCTTGCGATCACTGAACGGCTCGGAGGCTTGCGCCTCCAGGCTGTGACCGTGACGCTGCAGACCCAGCGCCGCGATGATGCCGATCACGCCGATCGCCACGCTCGCCAGACTCAGGCTGAACACCCCCGAGACGATTAACAGAAACGCGACAATGAACAGCGGCACGGCAATCAGGTGCAGCACCAGATTGGTCGGGTGCTGATGGTTGTTCGGGTACGCGCGCCATTGCCACGCGGGAAGGTTGGGGTGACGTTTGCCCATGTTGCTGCTCCTCATTCCATGTTCGGTACATGGTTGAAGAATAGGCCCGGGCAGCCGGGGCGGCGAATCAAGGTTGGCTATTGAAGTGATAGGAACAATGGCCAATCTTGATGTTGCCCCCTAGAGCTTCAATTGGCCTATCGCCTTGTTCAGTTCCCCGGCCAGTGTCGCCAACTCGTTACTGGTGGTCGCCGAATCCACGGTCTGTTGCACAGTGTTTTCGGTGACATCGCGAATGCTCACCACCGCGCGGTTCATCTCTTCGGCCACCTGACTTTGCTGCTCCGCCGCCACCGCAATCTGCGTGTTGCTCTCGCGCATCTGCGCCACCGCTCCGGTGATTTCCGCCAGCGCTTCGCCGGCCTCTTGCGCCTGCTGCACGCAGTCGTCGGCCTTGTACGAACTCTCCTGCATGAAGTCCACCGCGTCGCGGGTGCCGGCCTGCAACGCCGACACCATGGTGGTGATTTCATCGGTGGAGGTCTGCACGCGTTTGGCGAGGTTGCGCACCTCGTCGGCGACCACCGCGAACCCGCGCCCCATTTCCCCGGCGCGCGCCGCTTCGATCGCGGCGTTAAGTGCGAGCAGATTGGTCTGTTCGGCAATGCTATGAATCACGCTGACCACGCCGTTGATCTTCTGGCTGTCCTCGGCCAGACGCTGGATCATCTCGGCGGTCTGTTGCACGCCGCTGGACAGCCCGGCAATCGAAGTCTGCACCCGGCTCACCACTTGCTGGCCGCTGCCGGCCAGGCCATCCGCGGTCTGCGACAGATCGCGAGTGGCGCCGGCGTGCTGGGCGATGTGGTAGACGGTGGCGGTCATTTCGTTGATCGCCGTGGCGGCCTGATCGGTTTCGCTCTGCTGGCCGAGCATGCCGTGGCGTACCTCGTTCATGCTCGAAGCCAGTCGCGCCGCGCCGACGTCGAGTTGTCGCGCGGTGTTGGCCACGGTGGTCACCACTCGCTGATAACCGGCCTGCATCGCGTTGAACGCGTTGGCCATCTGACCGACTTCATCCTTACAGGCCAGCGGCACGCGGGCGGCGAGGTCGCCGGTTTTCTCCACGTGCAGCATCACGTCCTTGAGGGTGTTGAGCTGGCTGAGCAGAAAGCGGATCAACAATTGTGAAGCGCCGAGCATCGCCAGCATCAGGATGAACACCGCCACCGCGTAGTTGGCGAAGCGCTCGCTGAACACCTGGCTGAGGCTGGGGGCGTAGGCGGTCACGGCGACCTGCTGGCCATCGGCACGGCTGAAGACCTCGGCGCCGAGCAGCGGATTTTCACCGAACAATGGCAGGTGACTGATCTCGATCCAGCCGCTGCTGTCGGTAATCTCCAGCAGAGGCTGATCGTTGAGGCGCGGCGCTTCGCCGCGTTTGAAAGTCAGTACCTGATCGGATTTGGGCAGTGCTTGCCCGGCCGGCCAGGCCTTGAGCAACTGCGCCTGGGCCTGGGCCGAGGTTTGCGCGGCGTGGCTGCGGGCTTGTTGTTCGAGCTGTACGGCGTACAGCACCAGTAACAGGGTGGTGACAAAGGCGACCGCGTTGACCGCCCAGAATTTGTATTTCAGCGAGATATTGCTAAGCCAGGCACCCATGGAGGTCTTCTCTGATAGCGGAAACAGTTTTGGCAAGGTGCCATTATTGTGCCGCTACGCAGGTGTCCGGATCTTGATGTGCATCAACAAGTGATGCATTCGCCTCGGCTAGGGCAGGGTAGGTAAACCGTAAAACGCACGCGCGCAGGCGGTGGTGTGGGCCGCCAGATCCTCTTCGGTTTCGCCTCGATGCAATGCCACTTCGCGCAGCACTTCGGTCAGATACGCCGGCTCGTTGCGGCCGTTTTTCGGCTTCGGCCGCAATGTGCGCGGCAGCAGGTACGGCGCATCGCTTTCCAGCATCAGGCGACCGCGTTTGATTTCCTTCACCAGCGGATGCAAATGGGTGCCGCGACGCTCGTCGCAGATCCAGCCGGTGATGCCGATGTGCAGGTCCATATCGAGGTAGCTGAACAGCGCTGTCTGCTCACCGGTGAAGCAATGCACCACAGCGGCGGGCAATCGGTCGCGGAAGTCACGGAGGATTTCCAGCAGGCGCTGGCTCGCATCACGTTCGTGCAGAAACACCGGCAATTGCAGTTCGGCAGCCAGCGCCAGATGTTCTTCGAGGACTTTTTCCTGCTGCGGGCGCGGCGAGAAATCGCGGTTGAAATCCAGCCCGCATTCGCCCACCGCCACCACGTTAGATTCCTGCAGCAGGCTGCGCAGACGCCGTGCGCTGTCGGCGTTCCAGTCGCTGGCCGAATGCGGGTGAATGCCAGCGGTGGCGAACAGTCGCTGGCCGTCCGGATCCAGTTGCTGGCACAGCTCCAGTGCCTGTTCGCTGCCTTCGACGCTGGTGCCGGTCAGCACCAGTTGGCAGACCCCGGCATCGTAAGCGCGGTCGAGCACGGCCTGGTGTTTGTCGGCGAAACTGGGGTTGGTCAGGTTGACGCCGATATCGATGAGTTGCATGGTGCTACCTCGGGCCGAAGGCCGGAAAGCATATCAGAGCTGTAGATTTATAAGAAAAGCCAAGAACTACAACGGCTTATGGCTGTCTGTTGAGGCCGCGAGGCAGGCTGGGGTGGCAGAGTTGCCATCACTGTGCCAGTCTCTCGCACTTTATCAGCGCTCCAGGCGCTCTGTTTTCGTCGGTGTTTTGCGACCGCTCAGCGGTGAAAGCGCCCCGTATTCTTTCCGGAGAGTGGATGGTTCGTCCCTCGGTTTTGCTCCTGCTGTGTGGTTCGTTGCTACTGCCGATGACGGCGGTCGCGCGGCTGCCCGGGCCGCTGCAAGCCGTGCCGGCCGCCAAGGTCCGCGACCTGACCGAAATCCGCAGCAGCCGCGTCTTGCGAGTGCTGGTCAATCAGAGCCGCAACAGCTCCGGCGAAGTCCAGGGCCAGGCCATCGGCATCGAATACCACCGGCTGCGCGCCTTCGAGCAATACCTCAATGGCCACTCCCGCGATGGCCAGGAAATCACCCTCAAGATCATCCCCAAAGCCAAGGATCAACTGCTCGGCGCGTTGCAGCGCGGCGAAGGCGATCTTGTTGCGCCGGGTGAACTGCTCGAGCTGCAACCGGGCCACGCGGTCGCCAGCAGCGAGCCGATCGCCAGCAACGTGCCACTGGTGCTGGTCGGCATCAAGGGTGAAAAGCGCTACACCAAGGTCGAGCAACTGGCCGGCAAAACCCTGGCGCTGCCCACCGGCAGTGCGGCGGGGGAGGCGGTCAGCCAGCTCAACCAGAAGCTGGCGCTGCACAAGCTGGCGCCGATCAAGATCGAATGGGTCGATCCGACGCTGGCGGTCGAGGATGTGCTGGAGATGGTTCAGGGCGGGATCTTCCACCTGACCATCGTCGAGCAACCGATTGCCGAGCGTTGGGGCAAGATCCTGCCCAAGCTGCGTTTCGACCGTCAGGTGATGATCAGCGAACCGGGCGAGGAATACTGGTTCGTGCGCCGTGATGCCTCGATGTTGCGGGCCAGCATCGACCGCTTCCTGACGGGCTACAAAAAACCGTCGAACGAAGATGCGGCGTTCCTGCGGATCTACCGCCGTCTCTATCAGGTGCACTATCCGTTGGCCAAGGCTGACCGTCAGCGCCTGGAAAAACTGCGCCCGACCCTGCAAAAGCACGCCGAAGCGCAGAACATGGACTGGCTCAACCTGGCAGCGCTGGCGTTCAAGGAGTCGGCGCTGCAGCCCAACGCGCGCAGCGGCAGCGGGCCGACCGGGCTGATGCAGATCACCCCGTCCGCCGCGCAGCGGGTCGGCGTCAACAATATCCAGAATCTCGATGCAAATGTGCAGGCCGGGGCCAAGTACCTGGCGATGATCCGCCGCAAGTTCTTCAACAGTCCCAAGCTCAACGAACGCGAGCGCATGGCGTTCACTCTGGCGGCGTACAACATCGGCCCGGAGCGGGTGCAAGGCATGCGCGCCGAGGCGCGGCGTCGCGGCCTGAATCCCAACCAGTGGTTTTTCCAGGTCGAGCGCATCGCCATGGAGCAGGTGGGAATGGGGGCCGTCAGCTATGTTAATAGCGTGAACAAGTATTACTTGGCGTTCGACCGGGAGCGGGAGTCGTTGGAGCCCCGGGGGCAGAAAGTGGTCTCACGCAAATGATCTAATAAATTGATTGTTATGGCGGAATTTTTGCGCTTTTAACATGAAATTAACTGATTAATATAGCGGCCAACCAACAAGCACTTCTGACAACAAGGAAACGCAACATGAGCTCTCTGATCAACAAGGTTCTGTTCACCCGCGCCGGCTACGGTCTGACCATTCTGCGCATTGCCGTCGGCGTGATCTTCGCCGCCCACGGTTCGCAGAAACTCTTCGGCCTGTTCGGTGGCTACGGTCTGGCAGGCACTGCGCAATACATGGAAAGCATCGGCCTGACCCCGGGTTACCTGATGGCCACCCTGGCCGGCGGCACCGAGTTCTTCGCCGGTCTGGCGCTGATCATCGGCCTGCTGGTTCGCCCGGCGGCACTGGGTCTGACCTTCCTGTCGCTGGTGGCGATCTTCACCGTGCACATCAGCAACGGTCTGTTCATGGCCAACAACGGTTACGAGTTCGCTCTGGCCCTGCTCGGCGGCAGCCTCGCGGTGCTGATCGAAGGCGCCGGCAAGCTCTCGGTGGATCGCGCCATCGCCGGTTGAAGGCTCTGGCTCAAGCAAAAGGCCCGCATTGTGCGGGCCTTTTTTGTTGCGGCTGATTCTTGACACTGGCCGGTCACGTTCTCTAGGATGCCGCTCATGCGCCGATTTAAACAGCTACTTGCGGGGCGCCAGGTGACTATTCTTCAGTTGCCGTCAGAAGCCGGAACAGGGCTTCGAAATACCGCTAAAGCGCTGGTTCGGTGTTGCCTCTCACCTGCCATGCAGACTTTTGAGGCAGAGACACGACACGATGAATGCACTACGCCCTCCAGCACGTCCCGCGCCGATCACGGCACACATCACCCAGCGCAATCCGAAAATCCTGCTTGGCGGCAAACATCAGCCGACGCTGTTGCGTTATCTCGATGGCTGGCCACGTCGCAGCGGCGGTCCTGCCGCCTTCCTGATCCAGTTCGTTGAAGACGGTGAGTCGCTGGCGCGTTTTGCCGATGACAGTTTCGATCTGGCCGTCATTCAGGCCCCGAGCCTCGAAGAAGCGCCGGAAATGATTCGCCAACTGACCCGTGTCGCACGCCAGGGCCTGATCACCCGGCGCTGAGCGTCAGGGATATTCGATCGCCACGATGTAGACGAACTGTTCGCCGGTCGGCGTCTGTACCCGTACTTCCGCATCTAGCGCCTTGCCGATCAGGGCGCGGGCCAGCGGGGAGTCGATGCTGATCAGGCCGAGTTTCAGGTCCAGTTCGTCCGGGCCGACGATGCGATAGCGCGACTGTTTGCCGTCCTCGTCTTCGATGGTCACCCAGGCGCCGAAGTAGACCTTGTTCGGATCACTCGGTTTTTCGCTGACCACTTTCAACGCCTCAAGGCGTTTGGTGAGAAAGCGCACGCGACTGTCGATCTCGCGCAGCATTTTCTTGCCGTAGGTGTACTCGGCATTTTCCGAACGATCACCCTGAGCCGCCGCCTCGCTGACCGACTGCGTCACCTGCGGACGGCGCACATGCCACAGCTCATGGAATTCGGCGCGCATCCGCGCTTCACCTTCGGGGGTGATCAGCGCGGTGCCGGCGGTGCGGGGAGGGCGATAACGGCTCATGGCAACTTCTTTTGATTAAGACGGCTGGAGTCTATCAACCCTCGCGCAACACTGTCAGCGGGCTGGCGTTCAGCGCACGCCGCGTGCCGAACACGCCGGCGCCGCCAATCAGCGCCGCGCCGATCAACGGCAACAGCAGCAACCACGGATGAGGATGCCACGGCAGGTCGAAGGCGAAGCGATACAGCACCAGACTCACCACTTCCGAACCGATCGCCGCGAGCAATCCGCTGACCGCGCCGAGCAAGCCGAACTCGATCCGTCGCGCGTTGATCAGCAACTGCCGCTCGGCCCCCAGCGCGCGCAACAACGCTCCTTGGCGAATGCGTTCATCCAGGGTTGCCTGCAACCCGGAAAACAGCACCGCCATCCCCGCCGCCAACACAAACAACAACACATACTCCACCGCCAGGGTGACTTGGGCGAGGATGCTGCGCAGCTGTTCGAGCAAGGCTTCGACCTGCAGGATGGTCACCGCCGGGAATGCTCGCGACAGCTCGACAATCTGCTGATCGTGACCGGGGGCCAGATAGAAGCTGGTCAGGTAGGTCGCCGGCAGATCCTTCAGGGTGCCAGGCTGGAAGATCATGAAGAAGTTCGGCTGGAAGTTGTCCCAGTTGATCTCCCGCAGGCTGGTGACCTTCGCTTCGCGATTGACCCCGCCCACGCTGAACACCATGTGATCGCCCAGCTTGAGCTTGAGACTCTCGGCTACCTTGCCTTCCACCGAAACGCCCGGAACGTCATCCGAAGGTTGGCCGTTCCACCACGAACCGGCGGTGATCTTGTTGCCCGCCGGCAGATCCGCCGCCCAGGTCAGGCTCAGGTCGCGCTGGATCGCGCGGTCGCCGGCCGAGTCCTTGCTGACGATCTGCTGCACCGCTTCGCCATTGATGCTGATCAGCCGTCCCGGCACCACCGGATACAGTGGCGCGGCCTGGGCCGAGACATTGATCAGGTGATCGGTGAACGCCTGTTTGTCCGCCGGCAGGATGTTCAGGGCGAAATAGTTGGGGGCGTTTTTCGGCAACTGGTTCTGCCAGGTGTCGAGCAGTTCACCTCGCAGCAAGGCGATCAACGCCATGGACAGCAGAATCAGCCCGAAAGCCAATGACTGGCCGGCTGCCGCCAATGGGTGGCGCAATAACTGACCCAACCCGAGACGCCACGGCAGGGAGGCGCGGGCGAGCAGGCGACGCATGCTTTGCAGCAGCAACAGCAACAAACCGCCGAGCACCAGCGCGGCGACCACACCGCCGCCGAGCAGGGCGAACGTCAGCAGCAGGTCGAGGCTCAGTCGCCACATGATCAACCCGAGCGCACCGAGTGCCGCACCGTAGACCATCCAGGTACTTGATGGAATCGGCAGCATGTCCCGCCGCAAAACCCGCAATGGCGGCACGCGGCCCAGTGCGGCGAGCGGTGGCAGGGCGAAACCGGCTAGCGCCACCAGTCCGGTTCCGATGCCGGCCAGTGCCGGCAGCAAGCCGCCCGGCGGAACGTCGGTCGGCAGCAGATCATGCAGCAGCGCGAACAATCCCAATTGCGCGAGCCAGCCGAGCAGGGCGCCGCTGAGGCTGGCGAGCAGGCCGAGCACCGTCAGTTGCAGACTGAACAGCACCAGGGTTTCCCGGCGCGACAGGCCCAGGCAACGCAGCAGGGCGCTGGCATCGAAACGGCGGCTGGCAAAGCGGTTGGCCGATAGCGCCACCGCGACACCGGCCAGAAGCACGGCGACCAGACTGGCCATGTTCAGATAACGTTCGGCCTTGCCCAGTGCGCCGCCGATTTGTCGGTTGCCGTCGCGGGCATCCTGAATCCGCTGGTTGGCGGCGAGGCCCGGTTTGATCAGTTGGCGATAGGTTTCCAGCGCCTGCGGCTCACCGCGCCACAGTTCGCGGTAGCTCACCCGGCTACCGGGTTGCACCACGCCGGTCGCAGCGAGGTCGTCGAGGTTGATCAGTACTCGTGGCGTCAGGCTGTAGAAGTTGCCGGCGCGATCCGGTTCGTAAGTCAGCACTCGCGTCAGTTTCAACGTCTTCATGCCGACGTCGATGCTGTCGCCGATCTTCAGGTCCAGCGCCGTCAGCAGGCGTGCTTCGACCCAGGCTTCACCGGGCTGCGGCTCGCCACCGGCTTCTTCTGTCGCGTAGGGCGCGGGGGCGCTTTTCAATTCGCCGCGCAGCGGATAGGCGCGGTCGACGGCTTTGATACTGGAGAGCTGAATGCCGTTGTCCGTGGCAATGACGCTGGAAAACTCCACCACCTGCGCATGATCCAGGCGTAGCTCGGTGCCGCTCCTGATCTGTTCCGGGCGAGCCGGCGAGCTACCTTCGAGTGACAGGTCGGCGCCGAGAAACTCGGTGGCGCGCAGCATCATCGCGCCGTTGAGGCGGGCGCCGAAATAGCCGATCGCGGTACTCGCCGCGACCGCCACGACCAAGGCGAAAAACAGCACCCGCAGTTCACCGGCGCGGGCATCGCGCAGCAGTTGGCGCAGGGCGAGACTGAACAGACGCAACAGCGGCAGACGTGCCATCAAGGCTCCAGAGGGGCGACCAACAGGCCGGCTTCAAGACGGATCAGGCGCCGGCAGCGATGGGCCAGGCGTTCGTCGTGGGTCACCAGCACCAGGGTGGTGCCGCGTTCCTTGTTCAATTCGAACAGCAAGTCGCTGATGCGCTCGCCGGTGTGGCTGTCGAGGTTACCGGTGGGTTCGTCGGCGAACAGCACGTCCGGCTCGGCGGCGAACGCCCGGGCAATCGCCACGCGCTGTTGTTCACCGCCGGAGAGCTGGCGCGGCGAGTGAGTCAGGCGCTGGCCGAGGCCGACCCGTTGCAGCAGTTCGGTGGCGCGGCTGCGGGCGTCTTTGCGGCCGTCGAGCTCCAGCGGCAGCATGACGTTTTCCAGTGCGTTGAGGCTGTCGAGCAGCTGGAAAGATTGAAAGACGAAACCCACGTGTTCGGCGCGAATGCGCGCGCGCTGGTCTTCGTCAAGATTGCTCAGGCCTTGACCGGCGAGCGTCACTTCGCCGCTGCTTGGCAGATCGAGGCCGGCGAGCAGACCGAGCAGGGTGGATTTGCCGGAACCGGACGCGCCGACGATGGCCAGGCTGTCGCCCTTGTTCAATTCCAGGCTGAGTTCGTGCAGGATGGTCAGTTCACCTTCCGCGCTGGGAACCACTTTGCTAAGGTTCTTCGCGGTGAGAATGCTTGCGCCCATGGAGAATCCGATGCGTGTGTGGTTTTTGAGTGCTGGCCTGGCCTTGATGTGCATGGCCCAGAACGCAGCGGCGGGTACAGTCCTGATCGTTGGCGATAGTATCAGCGCCGGTTTCGGACTGGATACCCGGCTGGGGTGGGTGTCGTTGCTCGAACAGCGGCTCAAGACCGAAGGTTTTGACGACAAAGTGGTCAATGCGTCCATCAGTGGCGACACCAGTGCCGGAGGCCAGGCGCGGCTGCCGGCGCTGCTTGCAGAGCACAAACCGGAACTGGTGATCCTCGAATTGGGCGGCAACGATGGCCTGCGCGGAATGCCGCCGACGCAATTGCAACAAAATCTTGCTTCGATGATCGACAGCTCCCGTCAAAGCGGTGCCAAGGTGCTGTTGCTCGGCATGCAGTTGCCACCCAACTACGGCAAGCGTTACACGGATGCCTTTGCCGAGGTCTACGGCAAACTCGCCGAGGAGAAAAAAATCCCGCTGGTGCCGTTTTTCCTCGACGGTGTGGGCGGGCATCCGGACTTGATGCAGGCCGACGGTCTGCACCCGGCGGCCGGGGCTCAGGGCAAGTTGCTGGAAAATGTCTGGCCGACGCTAAAACCGCTGCTATGAGGCTTTTCTAGCGGCAGGCTTTCGGCTAATGTGGCGCCCCCCTAAATGGAGCCCCCGATGCCGCGTTCTGCCTGGTCCCTGTTTGCCTACCAACTGATCGAGCCTGACGAACAGCTGGATCTGTTCGCCTGCCAGGAAGTGCGAGTGCATCTGGTGACCCGTCAACTGGAGCTCGGTGGCTCGGCTGACCGCACCCTGTGCGGCAGTCTGCTGCCTGCGCAACCGCGCTGGTCGAGTGTGGATCGCCGGGTGTTCCAGGATCAGCGCCTGTGTTCGCTGTGCCGGGCGATCCTCGAATCGCAGAAGCGCGGCACCTCGCCGATCTGGCCCGAGCTGCGTTTCGAGCTCTAAGCGCAATCATTCTTTTGAATGCAGTTTGGGCGGGCAGCCGCTTCAATCATGAAGAGTGATGCCAGCCCATCGGCGTATCTCCCCGAATTCTCTGGGCGCGGTGTACAATCGCGTTCTTATTACCCTTGTCGATCTTGCGAAGGATTCTCCGGATGTTGCCGCGTTTTCCTGCCGTCACCCGCTGCCTGTCTCTTGCCGCCCTGTGTGTGGCCGGTCCCGTTGCCGCACTGGAGTTTCCACTGCCACCGCCCGGTGAGGACATCATCGGCCAGGTGCAGGTGATCAAGGCCAAGTACGAAGACACCTTTGCCGATCTTGGCACCACCTACGATCTGGGTTATTCGGAAATGGTCGCGGCCAACCCGGGCGTCGATGCCTGGTTGCCGGGTGCCGGCACCGAAATCGTTCTGCCGACCCGCTTCATCCTGCCGCCGGGCCCGCGCGAAGGTATCGTGATCAACCTGGCCGAATACCGCCTCTACTATTTCCCGAAAGGCCGGAACGTGGTGTACACCTTCCCGCTGGGTATCGGTCGTGAAGGCTGGGGCTCGCCGATCGCGCACACCACGATCACCGCCAAGACACCGAACCCGACCTGGACGCCGCCTGCCTCGATCAAGGCTGAACACGCCGCCGACGGTGATCCGCTGCCGAACGTGGTGCCGGCCGGTCCGGACAACCCGCTGGGCCCGTTCAAGTTCACCCTGGGCACGCCAGGCTACCTGATCCACGGCTCGAACAAGAAGTTCGGTATCGGCATGCGCACCAGCCACGGCTGCTTCCGCATGTTCAACAACAACGTGCTGGAAATGGCCGGCATGGTGCCGGTGGGGACTTCGGTACGAATCCTCAACGACGCCTACAAGTTCGGTCGCAGTGGCGGCAAGATATATCTGGAAGCGCACACGCCGATCGACGACAAGGGCAACCCGTCGGTGGTCGACAAGCACACCGCCGTGATCAACGCGATGCTCAAGCGTGAAGACATCACCAACAACCTGCGCATGGACTGGGATGTGGTGCGTGATGTGGTGGCGGCCGAAGATGGCCTGCCAACCGAAATCGGCACGCCGAGCACCTCGGCGCCGATGGTCTCCAGCGCACCGATCGACCTGCAGCAGTAAGCTGAAAGACAAAACCCGCCGAGGCTTGCGCAGCGGCGGGTTTTTTATTGCCCGCAGAAAACTGCAGGCACAAAAAAGCCGACCCAAAAAATGGGTCGGCTTGATAACAATCCCGAAGGACTATTACTTGCGGCTAGCTTTTTCCAGCATGCGCAGAGCACGCTCGTTAGCTTCGTCAGCAGTCTGTTGTGCTTTTTGAGCAGCAGCCAGAGCTTCATCAGCTTTACGGTAAGCTTCGTCTGCACGAGCCTGGGAGCGAGCAGCTGCGTCTTCAGTAGCGGTCAGACGTGCTTCGGTTTCTTTCGATGCGCTGCTGCAACCGGTAGCCAGAACTGCGGCCAGAGCCAGAGCAGAGAATTTCAGAACGTTGTTCATCGTGTTCCCCTTCAAGGACTTTCAATTAAGTGGCTGTCTCCTCCGATTGAGGAAATAGCCGGCGTACATACTACCCATTACTTGTAGTAAGTAAACTGACGTGAGGCAAGAAGCAAAAAAAATTGTAGGCGTTGATTCTTTTTCGAGCAACTTTTAACTGCGTTGTATAAAAAATATCCAGCTGGAAGCCGCGAGATGAGCGAGTTAATGAGAAAAAGTTCCCGTTGCTGCGCGTTGTTTTGCAGGTAGTGGCTAAAGTCTGTCTATATGGATTCGTCCACACTTTTGTTGCGAATTTGCGCAGCGCCTCGCATATCTTTGTCCATGTTGAGGTGACTTTAAAACAGGGGGCTCGTCTTAAGTCTCAACATCCGGCGATGTTCAGCCTTTCGGCTCGGGAAGATCGTCTCCCGAACCGGCCCTGAGTCCACCGGAACTGCCCCGTCAATCTGCGTGATGACGAGCGTACCTTGAGCATTTTCGCCAATGGTGCCTACTATTTGATACGTGCTCGGGTTGCGCGAGATCGGTGCAGTTCTTCTCGGTGTCCATCAGGCACGGGGTGGCGTAGATGTTCCTTCGCCGGGAAAACATCGGTAAGGTAGGGGTCAGAATTCGAGACCCGCGAGGAGTAGTGATGAGCGAGGCGTTGTCCATCCACCATGACCAGGCTGGTCATCAGTTCGAGACCAATGTGGACGGTCATCGTGCCTACCTGACCTATATGGATCTGGGGAAACAGACCCTGGATATCTACCGCACCTTCGTGCCCAACGCCTTGCGTGGCCGAGGCATCGCGGCAGCCCTGACCGAGCGGGCGTTGCAGTACGCCGATGAAATGGGCTACACGGTCATTCCATCGTGCTCCTATGTGGAGCGTTACATGGAGCGTCATCAGCGGCGCACCGCCAAGATCTGACTGACCTCACCGCACACACAAAAACGCCGGGCAATGCCCGGCGTTTTTTTATGCCTGCGAAACGGCTGTCAGCCGCGCTGACGTTTCGGCAGGACATCCTTGAGCTTGGCGTGCATGCTGCGCAAGGTGTTTTCGGTAGCGGACCAGTCGATGCAGGCATCGGTGATCGACACGCCGTATTGCAGGTCGGCGAGGTCTTTCGGGATCGCCTGGCAGCCCCAGTTCAGGTGACTTTCGACCATCAGGCCAATGATCGACTGGTTGCCTTCGAGGATCTGGTTGGCGACGTTCTCCATCACCAGCGGTTGCAGGGCCGGATCCTTGTTGGAGTTGGCGTGGCTGCAATCGACCATGATGTTCGGCTTGATCTTGGCCTTGTTCAGCGCCTGCTCGCACAGGGCGACGCTGACCGAATCGTAGTTCGGCTTGCCGTTACCGCCGCGCAGCACCACGTGACCGTAGGCGTTGCCCTTGGTGGTGACGATCGACACGCCACCTTCCTGGTTGATGCCCAGGAAACGGTGCGGGCTGGAAACCGACTGCAAGGCGTTGATCGCCACAGTCAGGCCGCCGTCGGTGCCGTTCTTGAAGCCGACCGCCGAGGACAGGCCGGAAGCCATCTCGCGGTGGGTCTGGGATTCGGTGGTGCGGGCGCCGATAGCCGACCAGCTGATCAGGTCCTGCAGATACTGCGGGGAGATCGGGTCGAGGGCTTCGGTGGCGGTCGGCAGGCCTTTCTCGGCCAGGTCCAGCAGCAACTGACGACCGATGTGCAGACCGTCCTGGATCTTGAACGAGTCATCCAAGTACGGGTCGTTGATCAGGCCTTTCCAGCCGACGGTGGTCCGTGGCTTTTCGAAATACACGCGCATGACCAGATACAGGGTGTCCGAGACTTCTGCCGCCAGCACCTTCAGGCGATCGGCATATTCGTGGGCAGCCTTGATGTCGTGGATCGAGCAGGGGCCGATCACCACGAACAGACGATGGTCAGTGCCATCGAGAATGTTGCGGATGACCTCGCGACCCTTGGTGACGGTGCGCAGGGCAGCGTCGCTCAGAGGGATATCACGCTTGAGCTGATCGGGAGTGATCAGGGTCTCGTTGGAAGCGACGTTCAGGTCGTTGATCGGTAAATCAGCCATCGTTTACTCGTCAGGTCACGGGTGCCGGCCGCCAGCGATCCCCGCGCGGCGGAGCACAGCGGATTTAAGCGCGTCGGGGAGCCGAACCTTATCGCGTTAGACGCCTGCTAGACAATGGGCAAGTAACTGTTCAGTCCAGCTCTGGTTACGCAAAAGCCTTGCGAACGCTATCGTGGGAGAACTCTTCGGCGTGTTGCTCGACCCATTGCAGGGCGCGCGCCTGGATATCCTGCAGGTCATCGTGGGCATCGTTGATTCGGCAATAGCGCTCGATCTGACACACCTGCTCACCCATTCGCGCGCTGAACAGCGTCTGCTCATCAGTGAATGCAATGCCGACCAGATAACCTTTTTTGCGACGCAGGCACCAGGCCACATAGCCCGGATAGGCGAAATCGGCATTGATGGTCGGCATGCGCACCTGCAAGGCGGTGCCATGGCGCCAGGCACGGTGGTAATTGCAAGCGATGCCGCCGAGGCTGATAGTGTGCAGCCGTTGACGCGAAATACACTCCGGTGTGAGCAAGGTCAATTCAACGGGCACATCATCCGGATGAGGAATAAACCGTCCCATGAGCACAGACTCCCTGTGTCGGCCATTTGACATTGTTTCCCCCAGTATAGTGGTCGAATCGCAGCTGACCGATTTTGACGCCGACCAACGGCTGCTGGCGATGAACGGCATTTCGCTGGTGATCTTCACCAGCGTCGGCTGCGCCAGTTGCCGTTATGCCCGCGAAGTGTTGCCGGGGCTCGATCTTGCCGTCGATCGCGTGTGCTGGATCGATGCCGGTGACAACGGCGGACTGGTCGAGCGTTATCAGGTCTTTCATTTGCCGGCGCTGTTTGTGGTGCGCGACGGCGAGTTCTTTGGGGCAGTGCACACGCGCCTGAATGTCGATGAGCTGAACGCAGCCGTGGCGCAGGCGCTGGGTCGAATTGCAGAGGAGTTGCCGTGATGGGAGCAGTGAACAAACCGGTGGTGGGAATTATCGGCACCGGCGCCATCGGAGGATTTTACGGGGTGATGCTGGCCCGGGCCGGGTTCGATGTGCACTTTCTGTTGCGCAGTGAATTTTCCGCAGTCGCCGAGCGCGGTTTGCAGGTGGACAGTGCCGTGCATGGCGCATTGACGCTGAACCCGGTGCAGGCCTATTCGTCAGCGGAAGACATGCCGCCTTGCGACTGGCTGCTGGTCGGCGCCAAGACCACCAGCAATGCCGGATTGGCGCCGTCGATCATTCAGGCGGCCAAACCCGACGCGAAAGTGCTCGTCTTGCAAAACGGCCTCGACGTCGAAGACAGCTTGCGGACGTTGCTGCCCGACTCCCTGCACTTGCTGGGTGGTTTGTGTCTGATCTGCGTCCACCGCGAAGGGCCGGGGCAGATCACTCACCAGGCGCTGGGGGCGGTGAACGTCGGGTATCACAGCGGCCCGGCACCGGATGATGCGGCGCGTATGGCAATCGTCGAGGAGGGCGCCGGCCTGTTCCGCGCCGCCGGTCTCGACTCCCAGGCGATGCCGAACCTGCATCAGGCGCGCTGGCAGAAACTGGTCTGGAACATTCCCTACAACGGCCTTTCGGTGTTGCTCGGTGCCAGCACCACGCCGTTGATGGCCGACGCGGACAGCCGCGCCTTGATTCAGGCGCTGATGGCTGAAGTGGTGCAGGGCGCCAAGGCCTGCGGTCACGATATGCCGCCCGGTTACGCCGAATACCTGTTCATGATGACCGAGAAAATGCCCGACTATTGGCCGAGCATGTACCACGACTTTTTGCACAAGCGACCGCTGGAGCTCGAGGCGATCTACGCTCGTCCTTTGGCGGCGGCAAAAGCGGCAGGCTGCGAGTTGCCGCGAATCGAATCGTTGCATCGCACATTGAGCTTTATCGACCGGCGTAACGTTTAAACCGGTTGTACTGGGGGAAAGGCATGGCCAAGAACATCGATGACAAACTGGTGCTGGCGATTTCGTCCCGTGCCCTGTTCGACCTGAGCGAAAGCCACAAGGTGTATGAGTCGAGTGGCGTGGAAGCCTACCGGCAATATCAGATCGATCACGAAGACGAAATCCTCGCGCCGGGTGATGCCTTTCCGCTGGTGGAAAAACTGCTCAACCTCAACAGTCGCCTCGGCCGCGCCCGGGTCGAGGTGATTCTGGTGTCGCGCAACAGTGCCGACACCGGCCTGCGCGTCTTCAACTCCATTGGTCATTACGGCCTGGCGATTTCCCGTGCGGCGTTCGTCGGCGGGCGCAGTCCTTATCCGTATCTGAAGGCTTTTGGTTGCGACCTGTTTCTTTCTACTCACGCTGAGGACGTGCGTGCTGCGCTGGATGCCGGTTTCGCGGCGGCGACCATTCTGTCCGGCGGCGCCAGTCGCGCGGCCAGCGATGAATTGCGCATCGCCTTCGACGGTGACGCGGTGCTGTTCTCCGACGAATCGGAGCGGGTCTATCAATCCGGTGGCCTCGAAGCCTTCCAGGCCAAGGAGCGTGAATCCGCTCGCGAACCATTGCGCGGCGGGCCGTTCAAGGGCTTTCTCGCGGCGCTCAATCTGTTGCAGCGCGAGTTCTCCGATGAGGAGTGCCCGATTCGCACCGCCCTGGTCACCGCGCGTTCGGCGCCGGCTCACGAGCGGGTGATCCGCACCTTGCGCGAATGGGACATTCGTCTGGACGAGTCGCTGTTTCTCGGTGGCCTGACCAAATCGGCGTTCCTCGAAGCCTTCGCCGCCGACGTGTTTTTCGACGATCAGGCCGGCCACTGCGAGCTGGCCCGGGAAGTCGTGGCGACCGGTCACGTGCCCCACGGCATCAGCAACGAACCGGCGGTCTAAAGCCCACGTGGTTCAAGACGTTGCGTCGCACGTCGTACTCGCCAAGGCACTGCTAAGCTGAATCAAATCTCCGCCATGTTGGCACGCGAGGAGGTCATATGATTCGTTCGATGCTGTATGCCACTGACCTCGGTCTGTACGCACCGTTAGTGATGCAGCATGCCCTGGCGATGGCGCGAACGTTCAATGCCGATCTGTACGTGGTGCACGCGGTGGAACCCATGGGGCTGTTTGCCGAATCGGTGTTGCAGAGCTATCTCGACGAACAGGCGTTGAACGAATTTCACAGTCAGGGTCTGAAAACCGTCATCGCCAATATCGAGCAGCGGGTGCTCGACAGTTTTCGTGAAGAGCTGGGGGACGAGGGCGAGCAGGACCTGCAACGGATACGCGCGGTGCGGGTGCTGCAGGGCGATCCGTCACAGGTGATTCTCGATCAGGTGCAGAAACTCTCTGTCGATTTGCTGATCGTAGGAAGTCACAGCCACGGGGTCGGGGCGGAAACACCTTTGGGGCGAACGGCAGCCCGGCTGCTGCAATTGTCCAAGGTGCCGGTTTATCTGGTGCCGCTGGTGGAGCGTCGGCGTCGGGAGGATCGCTGAAGCAGGAATAATGGCACTTTGATAAAAAAGTTCTAGATTTATTCTTCAAACCATTAATATAGTTATATACCGTCGCTGATGCCCGTGGCGTCTACCTGCTTTGAGGGATTCATATGAAGCTTCAACAATTGCGCTACATCTGGGAAGTGGCGCACCACGACCTCAACGTTTCCGCTACAGCCCAAAGCCTCTACACCTCGCAACCGGGCATCAGTAAACAGATCCGCCTGCTGGAAGACGAACTGGGCGTCGAAGTGTTCGCCCGCAGCGGCAAGCACCTGACCCGCGTCACTCCGGCCGGCGAGCGCATCATCACCACCGCCGGTGAGATTCTTCGCAAGGTCGAAAGCATCAAGCAGATCGCCCAGGAATTCTCCAACGAGAAGAAAGGCACCCTGTCGATCGCCACCACCCACACCCAGGCGCGTTATGCACTGCCGCCGGTGATCAGCAACTTCATCAAGCAATACCCGGACGTGGCGCTGCACATGCACCAAGGTTCGCCGATGCAGATCGCCGAAATGGCCGCTGACGGCACCGTCGATTTCGCCATCGCCACCGAAGCGCTGGAGCTGTTCGGCGATCTGGTGATGATGCCGTGCTACCGCTGGAACCGTTGCGTGGTCGTGCCTCAGGGCCACCCGCTGACCAAGCTGCCGAAGCTGACCCTCGAAGCGCTGGCCGAATACCCGATCGTGACTTACGTATTCGGTTTCACCGGTCGTTCGAAACTCGACGAAGCCTTCAGCCATCGCGGCCTGACGCCGAAAGTGGTGTTCACCGCGGCCGACGCCGACGTGATCAAAACCTACGTGCGTCTGGGCCTGGGTGTTGGCATCGTGGCGAAAATGGCGGTCGACACCAAACTGGATAACGATCTGGTGGTGCTCGATGCCAGCGAACTGTTCGAGTCCAGCGTGACCAAGATCGGTTTCCGTCGCGGCACCTTCCTGCGCGGCTTCATGTGCGACTTCATCGAGAAGTTCGCGCCGCACCTGACCCGCGAAGTCATGGCCAAGGCCATTCAGTGCCACAACAAGCAGGAACTGGAAGAGCTGTTCGAAGGCGTCGAACTGCCGGTTCACTAAGCCCCTGTCTACAGCACCTCGGTGACAGCAAACTGTTGCCGGGTGCCCGCCACCAGAATCTCCACCTCGTCACCCTCGAACTTGCCCAGCAGGCTTTTGCCCAGCGGTGAGCGCGGGGTGATGACGGTAATCGGCTGACCCACCACGTCGACTTTCAGACCCGCCGCATCCGGCGCCAGAAACAGCCATTGTTCACGACCGTTTTCGTCTTCCAGACCGAGCAGGGCGCCGATTTCAATCCCGCGTTGATCGTCATACGCGCGCAGCGTCAGGTTCTGGCACAGCGCCAGTGACTGACGAATTTCCTCGACCCGTTTCGCCTGGCCCGCCGCCAGATACGACGCCTCAAGTCCCAGAGTGTCGTACTTGTTTTCGGCGATGTTTTCTTCGTGGGTCGCGGTTTCGTAAGCGGTTTGCGCCGCGCGTTCGGCGATGTCGAGGTCGACGCGCAGCTTGTCGAGAATCAGTTGGTGAACGATCTGTTTATTCATGATTAATCGCAGAATTGCAGGACGTTGGCGCGGCTCTTTTCGCTCGGGGCCGTCTGGTCCTGTTGCAGCCAGAACTGGCATTTCGGGTTCGACAGATTGCGTGTGCTGCCACGGGCCTGATCCAGGCGTGCCTGTTGCTCGTTCTTGCGCAGGTTTTCTTCGTATTGTTCAAACAGCGGACTCTGCGGCGGAATGTCCGGCACCGCCCGGACAGCCGGTGGATTGGCCAGTTGCTGTACGGCCTGGGCAACCGGCGCCAGTTGTTCATTGAAGAAAAAGCGTGAAGCCAGCCAGCACGTCAGCGCAATGGCCAGGAAACCCAGCCACAGACCCAGGGCAATGCTGCCGGTCAATTGCAGCGCGCTAAGCTGAACAGGCAAGGGGCGACGCGGGTTGGGACGATAGGGCATGGCTGCCTCCTGGCGGATGAATGCGGGCGAGTGGCGATTGTCGCACGAAGATTAATTGCCGTCGGCTCTTCTGCATGGAGACATTTATGCGGACAATCGGCGCTTTTGCCAACGGGAGCCTTGAATGCCGCCACTGAACACCCGCTGGGACATTTTTTGTACGGTCGTCGACAACTATGGCGACATCGGCGTGACCTGGCGTCTGGCCCGGCAACTGGTCAGCGAGCATGCGATGACGGTTCGGCTGTGGGTCGATGACCTGCGCGCCTTCGAACGCATCTGCCCCGAAATCGACATCGGCCTCGATCAGCAATGGCAGCAGGGCGTGGAAGTCCGGCACTGGCCGGCCGAATGGCCGGAGGCAGACGCAGCCGACGTGGTGATCGCCGCGTTTGCCTGCCAGTTGCCGAGCGCCTACATGGACGCCATGGCAGCACGGGAAAAGCCGCCATTGTGGATGAACCTCGATTACCTCAGCGCTGAAGACTGGGTGGTCGGTTGCCACGGTTTGCCTTCGGTGAAGTACAAGTCGGTGCAGAAGTACTTTTTCTTTCCAGGATTCCAGCCGGGCACCGGCGGCTTGTTGCGTGAAAGCGGTTTGCTGGAACGGCGTCAGCAGTTTCAGCAGGATCCCGAGGCGCAGCGACAATTCCTGCACGGTCTGGGAATCGTTCCTGCGCCCGATGCGCAACTGATCTCGCTGTTTGCCTACGAGAATGCCGGACTCGCGAGTTGGCTGGATGTGCTCGCGGCTGACTCGACGCCCACTCATCTGCTGGTGCCGGAAGGGCGGATTCTCGGCGATGTCGCCCGTTGGCTCGGGGTCGAATCGCTGGCGGTCGGGGCGAAGCATGTTCGTCAGTCGCTGACCGTGCAGGTGCTGCCGTTCGTCCGGCAGGATCAATACGATCAATTGCTTTGGTGCTGCGATTTCAACGCAGTGCGCGGCGAGGACTCGTTTGTCCGGGCGCAATGGGCGGGCCGGCCGATGCTGTGGCACATCTATCAGCAGGACGAAGACATCCATCTCGACAAGCTCGACGCCTTCCTTGGGCTCTACACAAAACGCCTTTCGCCGGCTGCAGCCGAGGCGATGAACGGTCTATGGCGTGCCTGGAGTGCCGGGCAGCCTATCGGCGACCACTGGCTTGAGGCCCGCAAACACTGGCCCGAACTGCAGGAAAATGCCCGCGCGTGGTGTCTGGAACAGGCCTTGCAGGCGGATCTTGCGACGGCGCTGGTACAGTTTTACCGAAATTGGATATGATACGCGGCCTAGATTTTTGTAAATCCCATCCAAATTCGGATATTCGCAATGAAAACTGGTAAAGAACTCAAACCCGGTACCGTGATCCGTATCGACAACGATCCTTGGCTGGTTCAGAAAGCTGAATTCACCAAATCGGGCCGTAACAGCGCGATCATGAAGACCAAGCTGAAGAACCTGCTGACCGGTTACAAGACCGAAACCGTTTACGGTGCGGACGACAAGCTGGACGACGTGATCCTGGATCGCAAAGAAGCGACCCTGTCCTTCATCAGCGGTGACTCCTACACGTTCATGGACACCACCGACTACACCATGTACGAGCTGAACGCCGAAGACATCGAAAGCGTTCTGCCATTCGTGGAAGAAGGCATGACCGACGTTTGCGAAGCCGTATTCTTCGAAGGCCGTCTGGTTTCCGTAGAGCTGCCGACCACCATCGTGCGTCAGGTTGACTACACCGAAGGTTCCGCTCGCGGCGACACTTCCGGCAAGGTGATGAAGCCTGCCAAACTGAAGAATGGTACCGAGCTGTCGGTTGCTGACTTCATCGAAATCGGCGACATGATCGAGATCGATACCCGCGAAGGCGGTTCCTACAAAGGTCGTGCCAAATAAGCACTGCTTTTTGCGGAAAAGAAAAAGCCCGACCATTGAGTCGGGCTTTTTTGTGCCTGATGAAAATTACTTCTTCAGGTGCTGCTTCAGTTCTTCCGAGGCTTGCAGCATCGCCGAACGCACTGCCGGCACCTGGCTGACTACGTTGAGCAAACCGTAGTCGTGGATCATGCCGTTGTAGCGCACCGAGGTCACCGGCACGCCGGCTTCGTCGAGTTTGCGGGCGTAGGCTTCACCTTCGTCACGCAGCACGTCGGCCCCGGCGGTCTGCACCAGTGCAGGCGGCAGACCTTTCAACTGCGCGGTCGTGGCCCGCAGCGGCGAGGCATAGATCTCGTTCCGCTGGTTGGCGTCGGTGGTGTAGTTGTCCCAGAACCACTTCATCATGTTGCGGGTGAGGAAGTGCCCCTCGGCGTACTGGTTATACGAACCGGTGTCGAAACTGGCGTCGGTCACCGGCCACAGCAGCACCTGGAATTTGATCGCCGGAGTACCTTTGTCTTTGGCCATCAAGGCGACGACTGCCGCCATGTTGCCGCCGACGCTGTTGCCCGCCACCGCCAGACGCTTGCCGTCGACGTTGATCTCTTTGCCGTGTTCGGCCACCCATTTGGTCGCGGCGTAAGCCTGGTTGATCGCCACCGGGTAATGCGCTTCCGGCGAAGGGGTGTAGTTGACGAACACCGCCGCCGCACCCGAACCGACCACCAGGTCCCGCACCAGACGTTCGTGGGTCGGGAAATCCCCCAGCACCCAGCCGCCGCCGTGGAAGAACATGAACACCGGCAGCTCGCCCTTGACCCCGGCCGGCCGGACGATGGTCAGGCTCAACGGTTGGCCATCGACCTGGATGGTCTTCTCGCTGACGTCTGCCTTGGGCAGCGTCAGTTTGACCCCGGACTGTGCGCCGGTCAGAACGGCGCGGGCATCCTTGGGTGTCAGCTGTTCCATCGGTTTGCCGGTGCCGGCATTCAGCACATTGAGAAACGCCTGGGTGTTGTGTTCAACCTCCCCGGCAAATGCGCTGTGGATGGACAGGGCGAGAAGGGTACCGGTCAAGACTTTGCTGAAAGTGTTCATGTTCATTTCCTGTACGGGCCTGAGTGTCAGTGATTACACGGTGACGTGCAGACGCACATCGACGTTGCCGCGAGTGGCGTTGGAGTACGGGCAGACCTGGTGGGCAGCGTCGACCAGGCTTTGTGCGTCAGCCTGTTCCAGGCCAGGCAGGCTGATGTGCAGGTCGATGTCCAGACCGAAACCGCCAGGAATCTGGCCGATGCCGACGTGAGCGGTGATCGAGGCGTCGTCCGGGATTTTGCGTTTGGTCTGGCTGGCAACGAATTTCAGGGCGCCGATGAAGCAGGCCGAGTAGCCGGCGGCGAACAGTTGCTCAGGGTTGGTAGCCGCGCCGCCGGCGCCGCCGAGTTCTTTTGGAGTGGCCAGTTTGACGTCGAGGATGTTGTCGCTGGAGATCGCACGACCGTCACGGCCGCCAGTGGAGGTTGCGATTGCGGTGTAGAGAGTTTGCATGGTGTGAGCCTCATTGAGTGTGGTTTGTTGCGCTAATTGTTTGCGCGCTAACTAGGTGCGAAGCAAATGTACTTCGCTAATATTTAGCGCGCAAGATAAATTTTTGAAAAAAGCGCGAATCGGCACTTGGATCGGGCAGGGTCGTGATCTCAAGCTATTGATGTATAAGGTTTTTTGAATGTAAAACGAGAGGAAAATTTTTTTCGGGGATCAGCGGGGAAGGTGCGATTCGCCTGCAGGCGCAAGGCTGCGCCCACAGGGAAGGGGGAGTCTTAAGCGAGGCTGTCCTGCAAATGACCGCGCAAGGCCTGCAATTCAGCTTGCAGGTTTTGCAGGCGCTCCAGCGTGAAACCACTGGCCCCCAGAATGCATTGCGGAACGGTTCGGGCCTTGTCTTTCAAGGCGCGTCCCTGGGCAGTCAGTTCAACGATCACCACGCGTTCATCCTCACGGCTGCGGGTTCGGCTGAGCAAACCTTCACCTTCCAGCCGCTTGAGCAACGGGGTCAGCGAGCCAGGATCGGTGAGCAGACGCGTGCTGATTTCTCCGACGGTCAAACCATCCTTCTCCCACAGCACCATCATCGCCAGGTATTGCGGATACGTCAGGCCAAGCGCTTGCAGCAGCGGCTTGTAGACCTTGGTCATCATCAGCGAAGTGGAATGCAGGGCGAAGCAGGCCTGATTGTCGAGCAGCAGGTCTTCGCAGTGATCGGTGGTGTCGCGGTCGGTGGTCATGTCGGTGCCTTGAACGGTGATGCAGATGAATCTAGCGCTCGAATCTTTAATGCGCCAGACAATTGTGCCCGGTGGCGAGTCGGTCAGTGCCGGCCCAGCTCACGTTGCAGTGCCAGATCCCACGGTGGCACGGGGCTGAACCGGGTCTTGAGGTATTCCAGCAGCAGGCGGCTGCGAGAGCTGGCCTGTTGCTCCAGTCGCAGCGCATAGATGCCGGTACTTTCCGGTTTCGGCAGGCCGTTTTCACAGAACAGCGGCAGCAATTCGCCGCGCAACAGGTATTCGCTGGCCAGCCAGGTCGGCAGATGCGCGATCCCGAGTCCTGCAAGTGCACCGCAAACCAGTGCCTCAGCGTTGTTGGCGCTCATGCGCACCCGCGCCGGGCGGTGCAATTGCATCTGCCCGTCCTGTTCGAAGCGCCAGGCGAAGGGCGGGGCAAGGCCGTCCCAATCCAGACCGTCATGTTCACTCAATTGCGCTGGCTCGCTCGGCACGCCCCGGCGCTTAAGATAATCGGGACTGGCGCAGGCTATCCGCACCATGCTCGCCAGCGGTGTGGCGACCAACCGGGTGTCAGCCATTTGCCCGGCGCGCAGTACCAGATCGACCTTGCCCAGATTCGAGCCGTCCATATCCACGAAGCTGTCGATCAGATGCAGTTGCACATCCAGCCCCGGGTACAGCACCAGAAAGTCAGCAATGACCGGCGCCAGATGCCGGCGGCCGAATGCTGCCGGCGCATCCACCCGAATCAGACCTTCCGGCGCGCTGCTCAGAGACACCGCTTCAGCCCGGGCCAATTGCAACTCCGCCACGATGCGCCGCGCCCGTTCGGCAAACGCCAGACCCGCCGGCGTGGCGCGCACCGCGTGAGTGCTGCGGATGAACAACTGGCTGCCGACAGCGCCTTCCAGACTGTCGATACGCCGGGCAACGGCGGAGGGCGTCAGCGGATGTCGGCGTGAAGCCGCAGAGAAACTGCCGCTTTCCAGCACATCGAGAAACAACCCGAGTTGTTCGGTCAATTGATTGGGATTCATGAATCAGCTCAGTGCCTATGCGGATTTGGCACAGCCATTGTGCGTTGCTGTGCGTTTCCGTGCCAGCGCCGACTGCGTAGGATGAGTCGCCTGACGTATGAGGAATTCTGCTGTGATCGAGTTTTTGCTGTACCTGTTGTTTGGCGCCGCCCTTGGTACTTTGGGCGGGATCTTCGGCATCGGTGGTGGCTTGATCGCCATTCCGCTGCTGGGCGTGTGGTTCGGGCTCGATCAGCAGATCGCTCAAGGCACGGCGCTGGTGATGGTGGTGCCGAACGTGATGCTGGCGCTGTGGCGTTATCACCAGCGCAATCGCATCGAACTCCGGCATGCATTGCCGTTGGCGGTGATGGGATTCTGCTTTGCGTGGATCGGCTCGATCTGGGCCGTGGGCATCGACGCGCAAACCATGCGCATCGGGTTTGTCGCGTTCCTCGTGGCGTTGTCGGCCTATAACCTGGTACGCATGTTCGGCGCGCGTCCGGCAGCGACTTCCGAGATGCGTTATTCGTGGCCGTGGCTGGGCGTGCTCGGCGCGGCGTCGGGCACCATGGGCGGTTTGTTCGGTGTCGGCGGGGCGGTGGTGGCGACGCCGGTGCTGACCAGCCTGTTCGGCACTACTCAGGTGGTCGCTCAGGGCCTGTCGCTGGCATTGGCGCTGCCGAGTACCGGCGTCACGCTGGTGACGTATGCGGTGCACCACGAAGTGGACTGGATGATCGGCCTGCCGCTGGCCATTGGCGGGCTGGCCAGCATCAGTTGGGGCGTGAAAGTGGCCCACGCGATGCCGGAAAAACTCCTGCGCGGGCTGTTCTGCGGGTTTTTGGTGCTGTGCGCGGTGATGCTCGCCTTTAAAGTTTGAAGCCTTCGACGATGTGCTCGGCCAGGCATTCGGTGATCGGCGAGGGATTGTTGAGGTTGCGGATCAGCATGATGCTGGCCTCGGGCAACAGCGGCAGATCTTCGGCGGCCCCGAGAATCCGCAGGTCCGGGGTGATCAGGCTTTCCAGTTGCGCGGTGATCGCCAGACCCGCGCTCACCACCGCCATCAATGCCGACAGGCTGGTGCTGTTGTAGGCAATCCGGTATTCGCGGCCCATCGCGTCCAGCGCATTGCAGGCCCACAGGCGGCAGAAGCAATCACTGTTGAACATCGCCAGCGGCAACGGCGTCTGCTCGTGGGCGCTGAAGTTCTGCGCCTCGGCCCAGACGAAGCGCTCCTTGCGCAGCAACTGGCCAATCTCGTTGCCCGGCTCGCGGGTGACGATCGACAGATCCAGATCCGTGCGTTGCAGCAATTGTTTGGTCGACTCGCAATGCACTTCGATCTGGATCAGCGGATAGAACTGCGCGAAGCGCGACAGGATTCCCGGCAGAAACCGCATCACGTAATCGTCCGGCGTGCCGATCCGCACCGTGCCGACCATGTGTGGCTCGCGCAGAGTGTTGAAGACTTCGCTGTGCAATTTCAGGATGCGCCGTGCGTAGCCCAGCAACACCTGGCCTTCAGCGGTCAGGCGCACCTGACGCCCGTCACGTTCGAACAGCTGGCGCTGCAACACGTCCTCTTCCAGACGCTTCATCTGCATGCTCACCGCCGATTGGGTGCGGTTGACCATTTCACCGGCACGGGTAAAACCACCCTGATCGGCAATCGCGACAAAGGTGCGCAGAACATCGGTATCGATACTGGGGTACGCCGACAATTGATGAATCTCCGTGATGCATGCCATCAGAAACATTCGTTGGATTGATCGTAGCGCTGGCGCGAGACTTGAGCCATCCCTAAAGGAGGGCAACACGATGAAAGGTCAAAAAGTGTATGTGAGCGATGACAGAGTGCCGGTCCACCTGATTTCCGATCTGCTGCACAAGTTTAGCCGCTGGTACGAACTTCACCGCGAACGCGAGTTGCTTGCCAGTCTGAGCGACGAAGCGTTGAAGGACATCGGGGTCAGCCGCGCCGACGTCGAACATGAATCGGTGCGGCCGTTCTGGGACGATCCGATGCATAAATGATGAGGCCATCGCTACACAAACCCCTTTGTAGTGAGGTAGGTTGCGAGCAGACATGGAGGTACACATGCCCGCGACACTGTCCTTTTCCCTTAAACAGGCTCGACGTCTGGCACTGGCTGCCCAAGGGTTTCACGGGCGCCAGCCGCCGGCTGTCAAGGCGATGCACCTCAACCGGCTGATCGAACGTCTCGGCCTGTTGCAGATCGACTCCGTCAACGCCGTGGTGCGCTCGCACTACCTGCCGCTGTTCTCCCGTCTCGGTTCCTATTCTGCTGACTTGCTCGACCAGGCTGCCTGGAGTTCGGGGCGACGTCGTTCGCTGTTCGAATACTGGGGCCATGAGGCGTCGTTGCTGCCGTTGTCGATGTACCCGCTGATGGGCTGGCGCATGCAGCGGGCCAGGCGCGGTGAGGACATCTATCAGCAACTGGCGCGGTTCGGTCGCGAGCAGCAGGACACCATTCGCCGGGTGCTGGCGTCGGTCGAGGAGCAGGGCGCACTGGGCGCCGGCAGTCTGTCGACCCGCGAGGAAAAGGCCGGGCCGTGGTGGGACTGGAGCGCGGAAAAGCATGCGCTGGAGTGGTTGTTTGCCGCTGGCGAAGTGACTGTCGCCGGCCGCCGTGGCTTCGAGCGATTGTATGACTTGCCCGAGCGAGTGATTCCGGCTTCCGTGCTGCAACAGCCATTGCCCGGCGAGGCCGAGGCCCAGCGCGGTTTGCTGCTGCATGCAGCGCAGGCGCTGGGTGTCTGCACGGAAAAAGACCTGCGTGATTACTTCCGCCTGAATCCTTCCGATGCCCGCCCGCGTCTGGCCGAACTGGTCGAGGACGGGCAACTGCTGACCTGCGAAGTCGCCGGTTGGCGCCAGATTACTTATTGCCTGCCCGAGCCGAAAATCCCTCGAAAAGTCGAGACCAGCGCGCTGCTGTCACCCTTCGATTCACTGATCTGGGAACGCAGCCGGACCGAGCGGCTGTTCGATTTTCGCTATCGGCTGGAGATATATACGCCGCAGGACAAGCGGATTTATGGCTATTACGTGCTGCCGTTCCTGCACAACGAACAGATTGCCGCGCGGGTTGACCTGCGCGCCGAACGGGCGGCGGGCCGGCTGGCAGTGCATGCGGTGCACGAGGAAGAAACCGGACTGGATGACGCGGGGATGCTGGCGCTGGCGCTGAATTTGCGGCGGATGGCGGACTGGTTGGGGCTTGAGCAGGTGCAGCTCAATTGTCAGCGGGAAAGTGCAGGGAGGTTGCGGATGGCGCTGGCTCAAATTGACTGAGCCAGCGCCCTCGCGATTTAGCGTTTGACCTGTTTCAGCGTCTCTGCGATCAAGAACGCCAGTTCCAGCGACTGATCGGCATTCATCCGTGGGTCGCAGTGGGTGTGATAGCGATCCGACAAGCCATCTTCAGTGATCGGCCGCGCGCCACCGATGCACTCGGTGACGTTCTGCCCGGTCATTTCGATGTGGATGCCGCCGGCGTAGCTGCCTTCCGCTTCGTGGACCTGGAAGAACTGCTTCACCTCACCAAGGATCTGCGCGAAGTCGCGAGTCTTGTAGCCGCTGCTGGCCTTGATGGTGTTGCCGTGCATCGGGTCGGAGCTCCACAGTACCTGTTTGCCTTCACGCTGCACTGCGCGGATCAGCGCCGGCAGGTGATCGCCAACCTTGTTCGCGCCCATCCGCGCGATCAGGTTCAGACGGCCCGGATCGTTGTCCGGGTTGAGCACGTCGATCAGGCGGATCAGGTCGTCGGGGTTCATGCTCGGGCCGACTTTCACCCCGATCGGGTTGTTCACCCCGCGCAGGAACTCGACGTGGGCGCCGTCGAGCTGACGGGTGCGATCGCCGATCCACAGCATGTGCGCCGAGCAATCGTAGTAGTCGTTGGTCAGGCTGTCGCGGCGCACGAAGGCTTCTTCGTAGTTCAGCAGCAGGGCTTCGTGGGCGGTGAAGAAACTGGTCTCGCGCAGTTGCGGCGAGCTGTCCATGCCGCAGGCGCGCATGAAGGCCAGGGTTTCATCGATGCGGTCGGCGAGGTGGCTGTACTTCTCCGCCAGCGCCGAGTTGGCGATGAAATCGAGGTTCCACTTGTGCACCTGATGCAGGTCGGCAAAACCGCCCTGGGCGAAGGCGCGCAGCAGGTTGAGGGTGGCGGTGGACTGGTGATAGGACTGCAGCAGACGCTCCGGATCCGGCACGCGGCTGGCCGAGTCGAAACCGATGCCGTTGACGATGTCGCCCCGGTAGGCCGGCAGGGTCACGCCATCGATGGTCTCGTCGTTGGCCGAGCGCGGCTTGGCGAACTGACCGGCCATGCGCCCGACTTTCACCACCGGGCAGCCGGCGGCGAAGGTCATGACGATCGCCATTTGCAGCAATACTTTAAAAGTGTCGCGAATCTTCGCGGCGGAGAACTCGGCGAAGCTTTCCGCGCAATCGCCGCCCTGCAGCAGGAACGCCCGGCCCTGGGTGACTTCGGCAAACTGACGACGCAGCTCGCGCGCTTCGCCGGCAAACACCAGCGGCGGGTAGCTGGCCAGCGTCTGCTCGACCTGGCGCAGATGCGCGGCGTCGGGGTATTGGGGTTGTTGCTGGATCGGCAGGGCGCGCCAGCTGTCAGGGCTCCAGGGTTGGCTCATCACGGTCTCTAAGGTTCTACGCACGGACGGCCATGTTAGCAGCAATTAGTGCGTGACCTGCTCCCGCCGCTTCGCCGACAATCGCCGCTTTGCCACGGCACCACAGCGGTGCCATCGCGTCACCGCGCCCGGTGACCACCAGGAGACGAAATGACTGAGGAGCGCGTCGAGCTGTTGCTCGCCGAGGTACAGGATGAGTTCGGCGTGATTCGCGTGCTGGAAGTGGCCGACTACCGCTTTCTGGAGTTCGGCGATGCCATCGAGCAAAGCTGCGTGTTTACCGCCGACCCGAGCTGGCTGGAGTACGACTACACCCGGGCGATGCTGATCGGCGCGTTGTGCCATGAGCAACCGGAGAGTGCGCTGTTTCTCGGGCTGGGCGCGGGGACGCTGACCCAGGCCTGCCTCAAGTTCCTGCCGCTGGAAGATGTCGAAGCCATCGAGCTGCGCCCCGACGTACCGCGTCTGGCCATCGAATACCTCGGGCTGGATGACGATCCACGGCTGTACATCCGCGTCGGCGATGCCCTCGAACTGCTGCCGACTGCCGAACCTGCGGATCTGATCTTCGTCGACCTGTACACCGATGTCGGCCCAGGCGCCGGGCACCTTGCGTGGAATTTCCTCGGCGATTGTCAGAAACGTCTGAATCCTGGCGGCTGGCTGGTAATCAACCAATGGGCCACCGATGACGGCAAACCCTTGGGGGCGGCGCTGCTGCGTGGCCTCTATCACCGGCATTACTGGGAACTGCCGGTGAAGGAGGGCAACGTGATTCTGATCGTGCCGGCGGATCTCGATCAGGCGTTGGACATGCAGGCGCTGACCGCCCGGGCTGAAGCGCTGGTGCCGAAGCTGGGTTACTCGTTGCAGTCGTTGATCAACTGCATCCGTCCGGCGACCTGATCTTCAAAGACCTTTGAAAACGCCGGGCCTGCGCTCCACCAGCGAGCGCACACCTTCCTTGGCGTCTTCAGTGGCCAGCAACTTCTTCACCAGCGGCGGCAAGCTCTTAGCCGCTGCGGTCTCGCCTTCATAGCGCGCCTGACGCGCCGACATCAGCGTCGCCTGCACGCCCAATGGCGCCTGTCGGGCAATCCGTTCCGCCAGTTCGATGGCGCGCGGCAGCAAGTCTTCGCTGGCCATGACTTCCTGCACCAAGCCCAGACGCAAGGCGTCATGGGCATCGAATTCGTCACCGGTCAGCAACCAGCGCATCGCATTGCCCCAGCCGGCGATCTGATGAAAGCGCAACGTCGCACCGCCGAACGGAAAGATTCCGCGCTGCACTTCCATCTGGGCGAACCGGGTGTTGCTGGCGCACAGGTTGATGTCGGCGGCGAGCATCAATTCAATGCCGATGGTCAGGCAATAACCCTGCGCGGCCACAATCACCGGTTTGCTGACCCGAGGCCCGACGAACACACCCCATGGATCGCAACCGCCGGGCGGCACCTGCCAGCCTTGGGCGAGGGCGGAACTGGCGTTGACCAGATCAAGCCCGGCGGTGAAATGCTCGCCATGCCCGAACACCACCGCCACCCGTGCGTCACTGTCGGCCTCGAATTCACCGTAGGCCAGGGCCAGGTCGTTGAGCAGGTCGAGGTCGAAGGCATTGCGCTTGGCGGCGCGATCCAGGCCGATCAAATGCACGTGACCGTGGCGCGCACGGCTCACGCGGCCGGGGCAGGGCTGATTCATGGGTGTTTCCTCGCAGGGGAAGAAAGGGTGCAGCGACCAGATGCCGCACGTCGGTGAATCGTTTAAGCGCCATCGCCCGCAGGGCCGGGGTCTTTGAAAAATAGACCTTTGCCCGATTATCCGCAAAACCCCGTTACACAGCGGTGACAACTGTATTTCACCGATAAAAAAAGCTCCCTTTTTGGGCAAATTCCGGTATAGTGCGCGCCGGCCTTTAACCGGGCCGCGTTTAGGTAGCGCAATTCCCCGAAGTCAGCTTCGGCTGCACGTCCGCATTGCGGGCTCTTCCTTGACGATTCTTTTTCATTCATTCGTTTTCGCAAATCCCCGCCGACAAAGCTGCCAGGGCGACTCTTGAGTCTCAACACGGCATGTGCAGCTTTGGAGCATGGGTCTTTGCGGATGCACTTAGAGGCAGACCCATGACCCAGGAAATCGGCGGCTTCGCCGCTCTTGAACTTCATCCCAATATTGTCGCTGCAGTAGTCGCTACCGGCTATGAAGAGCCTTCGGCCATTCAGCAGCAGTCGATCCCGATCATCCTCGCCGGTCACGATATGATTGGTCAGGCGCAAACCGGTACCGGTAAAACCGCTGCCTTTGCCCTGCCTATCCTGCACCGCATTGATCCGTCCAAGCGCGAGCCGCAAGCTCTGATCCTGGCCCCAACTCGTGAGTTGGCGCTGCAAGTTGCAACCGCTTTCGAAACCTACGCCAAGCAAATGCCGGGCGTGACTGTTGTGGCTGTCTACGGCGGCGCGCCGATGGGCCCACAATTGAAAGCAATCCGTAATGGCGCACAGATCGTTGTCGCCACTCCGGGCCGTCTGTGCGACCACCTGCGTCGCGACGAAAAAGTACTGCAGACCGTGAACCACCTGGTTCTCGACGAAGCAGACGAAATGCTCAAACTGGGCTTCATGGACGACCTCGAAGTCATCTTCAAGGCCATGCCGGAAACCCGTCAGACCGTATTGTTCTCGGCGACCCTGCCGCAATCGATCCGTGCCATCGCCGAGCGTCACCTGCGCGATCCAAAGCACGTGAAGATTCAGAGCAAGACCCAGACCGTTACCGCGATCGAACAGGCTCACCTGTTGGTTCACGCTGACCAGAAGACCTCTGCCGTTCTCAGCTTGCTGGAAGTGGAAGATTTCGACGCTCTGATCATGTTCGTGCGCACCAAGCAAGCGACCCTGGATCTGGCCAGCGCCCTCGACGCCAAAGGCTACAAAGCCGCCGCGTTGAACGGCGACATCGCTCAGAACCAGCGTGAGCGCGTCATCGACTCGCTGAAAGATGGCCGTCTGGACATCGTTGTTGCGACCGACGTTGCCGCCCGTGGTCTGGACGTTCCGCGCATCACCCACGTGTTCAACGTGGACATGCCGTACGATCCGGAATCCTACGTGCACCGTATCGGCCGTACCGGCCGTGCCGGTCGCGAAGGCCGCGCGCTGCTGCTGGTGACGCCACGTGAGCGCCGCATGCTGCAGGTAATCGAGCGTGTAACCGGTCAGAAAGTTGCCGAAGTGCGTCTGCCGGACGCCCAGGCCGTTCTCGATGCCCGCATCAAGAAACTGACCAACAGCCTGTCGCCGCTGGTGGCTGACGCCGAATCGACTCACGGTGATCTGCTGGATCGCCTGACCGCCGACATCGGTTGCACCCCGCGTGCCCTGGCTGCCGCGCTGCTGCGCAAGGCCACCAATGGTCAGGCGCTGAACCTGGCAGCGATCGAGAAGGAACGCCCACTGGTGCCGAACAGCGCTCCACGTGGCGACCGTCCTGAGCGTTCCGGTGATCGTCCGGACCGTGGTGACCGCGAGCGTCGTGCTCCGATGCCACTGGGCGAAGGCCGTGCCCGTTGCCGTACCGCGCTGGGCGCGCGTGACGGTATCGCGGCGAAAAACCTGCTGGGCGCCATCCTCAACGAAGGTGGTCTGGCACGTGAAGCCATCGGTCGCATCCAGGTGCGTGACAGCTTCAGCCTCGTCGAGCTGCCGGAAGATGGTCTGGACAAACTCCTGACCAAGCTGAAGGACACTCGCGTTGCCGGCAAGCAGCTGAAACTGCGTCGCTACCGCGAAGATTGATCCGCCTCTGGGCTGATTGATCGAACATAAAAAATCCCCGACTGGCTCGGGGATTTTTTTTGCCTGCGATTCGGGCATCAGCCGAAGCGGTAGATGTCCATGCCCAGTGCGCCCATGGTGAAACCTTGATGGGCGATGCTGAAATCACCGCCAGCGCCGCGGGCGAAGTACAGCGGCAACAGGTGCTCGTCACTTGGATGGCTGCGCACGGCGTTCGGTGCCTGCTGGCGGTAATCGTGCAGGGCAGCTTCGTCGTTGGCGGCCAGCTTGTCGACTATCCAGTCGCGGAAATCCCGGGCCCACGGCTCGACACTTTCCGGGCCGGCGTGCCAGTCCAGTTCCCGCAGGTTGTGGGTGATGCTGCCAGAGCCGATCAGCAGAATGCCCTTTTCGCGCAGACTGGCCAGCGCCTGGCCGACGCGGTTCTGCAACGCCGGGCCGCCACGGCTGGGCAGGGAAACCTGCACCACCGGGATATCGGCCTGCGGGTACATCAGCGACAGTGGTACCCACACGCCGTGATCGAACGGGCGTTGCGGGTCGAGACGCGCCGGCAGGTTGTTGGCGGTCAGCAGATCGGCAACCTCGCGGGCCAGTTGCGGATTGCCCGGTGCCGGGTACTGCACTTCAAACAGCGCGCGGGGGAAACCGCCGAAGTCGTGCCAGGTTTCCGGTTGCGCATGGCTGCTGACCAGCAGTTCATGGCTTTCCCAGTGGGCGGAAACGATGACGATGGCTTTCGGGCGTGGCAGTTCGGCCGCCAGCCGCGCCAGTGCCGGGCCACTGGCGCCGGGCTCCAGCGCCAGCATGGGCGAGCCGTGAGAGATAAACAGGCTGGGAAACATGGAAGGGTTCCTGAGCGTTAAGATGGCTCATCTTCAGTCAGTTCATTGATCTAATTCCAATATAAGTTTTAACGCCTTTTGATCGAATTCTTAGGAGGATGCATGCAGCCGGAGTTTTGGCACAAGAAGTGGGAATCGAACCAGATCGGCTTTCACCAGCCTGAGGTGAACCCCTATTTGCAGCGGCACTGGCCCGATCTGGCCATCCCGGCGCAGGCGCGTGTGCTGGTGCCGTTGTGTGGGAAAAGCCTGGATCTGCTTTGGCTTGCCGGTCGTGGTCATCAGGTGCTCGGCGTCGAGCTGTCGGAGAAGGCCGTGGAGGACTTCTTCCTCGAGCAGCAATTGCAGCCGCAGGTGAGCGAGCAGGGTAACTTCAAGGTTTATCGCGCTGGCGCGATCCAGTTGTGGTGCGGGGATTTCTTCTCGCTGACGGCGGCTGACGTGGCGGGCTGCACCGCGCTGTATGACCGGGCGGCAGTGATTGCCTTGCCGCCAGCGATGCGCGAGCGTTATGCGGCTCATCTGCAGAGCATTCTGCCGGCGTGTCGGGGGCTGTTGGTGACGCTGGATTATGACCAGTCGCAGATGCCCGGGCCGCCATTTTCCGTAGACGATGCCGAAGTACAGCGTTTGCTGGGCAGTGTCTGGCGTGTCGAGATGCTGGAGGAGCAGGATGTGCTCGGTGAAAGCTGGAAGTTCGTGCAGGCCGGCGTAACTCGGCTGGAAGAGCGGGTCTACCGGATTTGCGGGGAGTAATCGACAGGCAAAAAAAGGCCCGCATCATTGCGGGCCTTTTCGTTGGTGCGCCGGTTTGATCAACCGCGACGACGCAGGGCGTCGATACGCTCTTCCAGCGGCGGGTGGCTCATGAACATGCGGGCGAAGCCCTGCTTGATGCCACCGTTGATGCCGAAGGCGTTCAGGGTGTCAGGCATGTGCACCGGCAGGCCCTGTTCGGCGCGCAGGCGTTGCAACGCGTTGATCATCGCACCGGTACCGGCCAGTCGGGCACCGGCATCGTCGGCACGGAACTCGCGTTTACGCGAGAACCACATCACGATCGCGCTGGCCAGAATGCCCAGCACCAGTTCGGCGAAAATGGTCGCGATGTAGTAGGCCATGCCCTGGCCTTCTTCGTTCTTGAAGATCACCTTGTCGACAAAGTTGCCGATGATCCGTGCAAAGAACATCACGAAGGTGTTCACCACGCCCTGGATCAACGCCAGGGTGACCATGTCGCCGTTGGCCACGTGACCGATCTCGTGGGCCAGCACGGCCCGCACTTCATCCTCCTTGAAACGCTCGAGCAAACCCTGGCTGACTGCGACCAGTGCGTCGTTCTTGTTCCAGCCGGTGGCGAAGGCGTTCGCTTCGTAGGCCGGGAAAATCCCGACTTCCGGCATCTTGATCCCGGCTTCCCGGGACAGTTGCTCGACGGTTTGCAGCAGCCATTGCTCGTGGCGGGTGCGTGGCTGGGTGATGATCTGGGTGCTGGTGCTCATCTTCGCCATCCACTTGGAGATGAACAGCGAGAACAGGGAACCGGCGAAACCAAAGACTGCACAGAAAACCAGCAGCTGACTGAGGTTGAGATCAACCCCGTTGGCCGCCATGAACCCGTTGAAGCCGAAAAGGCTCAGGGTGATGCTGGCTATCAGCACGACCGCCAGGTTAGTGGCCAAAAACAGCAGGATGCGCATCATGGTTGTAGAAATCTCCTCAAGCTAAAGATGTAGCGTACTGCGGGGTATATAAGGTGCTGCACCTGGCGATTCAACCGAGTGACTATTTCAAACTGTGTCCTACACCGGATTCGTCGGGCATGGGATATTTCCCACTGCCGAATCCGGTATGGATGACAGGCACACGGCACCCGGTCTCATTGCGTCAGGCACGCATGATTCGTATGAGTCGCAAGTGTAGAAGGTGCTGGAGGAGGGGCGGAGCAGAAGTGTTGCTGAATCAGACAGTGCGCAACGTTCGGGCCGTTGCGCACTGAGCGCCGGTTACTGGCGATAGGACTTGAGGAAGTTGCCGATGCGACCGATGGCCATGTCCAGGTCATCGACCCGCGGCAGGGTGACCACGCGGAAGTGGTCAGGCCACGGCCAGTTGAACGCCGTACCTTGCACCACCAGCAGCTTCTCGGAGAGCAGCAGGTCGAGCACGAATTTCTCGTCGTTGTGGATCGGGCAGACTTTCGGGTCGATTTTCGGGAACGCGTACAGCGCGCCCATCGGCTTCACGCAGCTCACGCCGGGAATATCGTTAAGCAGCTCCCAGGTACGGTTGCGCTGTTCCAGCAGGCGACCTTGCGGCAGCACCAGATCGTTGATGCTCTGATAGCCGCCGAGGGCGGTCTGGATCGCGTGCTGGCTCGGCACGTTGGCGCACAGGCGCATGTTGGCCAGCATGTCGATGCCTTCGATGTAGCTGTGGGCGTTGTGTTTCGGTCCGGAAATGGCGATCCAGCCGGAACGGAAACCGGCCACGCGATACGATTTGGACAGACCGTTGAAGGTCAGGCACAGCAGGTCCGGGGCCAGCGAAGCGGTGCAGATGTGCACGGCGTCGTCGTAGAGGATTTTGTCGTAGATTTCGTCGGAGAACACCACCAGGTTGTGCTGGCGGGCCAGTTCCAGCATGCCCAGCAGCACTTCCTTCGAATACACCGCGCCGGTCGGGTTGTTCGGGTTGATGATCACCATCGCCTTGGTGTTCGGGGTGATCTTGGCCTTGATGTCGGCCAGGTCCGGGAACCAGTCGGCGCCCTCGTCGCACAGGTAATGCACCGCGTTACCGCCGGCCAGGCTCACGGCTGCGGTCCACAGCGGGTAGTCCGGCGCCGGCACCAGCACTTCGTCGCCGTTGTTGAGCAGTGCCTGCAGCGACATCACGATCAGCTCGGACACGCCGTTGCCCAGGTAGATGTCTTCGATGCCGACACCTTCGACCTGCTTCTGCTGGTAGTACTGCATCACCGCCTTGCGCGCGCTGAACAGGCCTTTGGAATCGCTGTAGCCCTGGGCGGTCGGCAGGTTGCGGATCACATCCTGGAGAATTTCGTCCGGCGCTTCGAAACCAAAGGGCGCCGGGTTGCCGATGTTCAGCTTGAGGATGCGATGACCTTCCTCTTCCAGGCGTTTGGCGTGCTTGAGCACCGGGCCGCGAATGTCGTAGCAGACGTTGGCGAGCTTGTTCGATTTGCTGAACTGCATGGCGATGTGATCCCGAAAATGAACGATCCAGGCGGCGGGTGGACAACCGTGCTGGGAATCCTGCGTCTTCACACAGGCAAGTGTCTCGAGCGGCGGTTTCCAACAATCCGTTTGAATGCGCAGGAACCCGCTGCCAGACTGGCGTGTGACGAGGCGCAATCATACGTGCCGCCCGATCCGTGGAAAAGGTACAGATCGGGCTTTTTCAGCCGCTGAGGTGTGATGATGGAAAAGATTGAAAAGACCCTGGAAGAATGGCGGGCGATGCTCGACCCCGAGCAGTTCAACGTGTGCCGCCTGAGCGCCACCGAGCGGCCGTTCTCCGGCAAATACAACGCCACCAAGACCGATGGCGTTTACCACTGCATCTGCTGCAATGAGCCGTTGTTCGATTCCAAGACCAAATTCGACTCCGGTTGCGGCTGGCCGAGTTTCTACGCGCCGATCGGCGACAACGCCATGACCGAGATCCGTGACACCAGCCACGGCATGATCCGAACCGAAGTGAAATGCGCCAAGTGCGATGCGCACCTGGGCCACGTATTCCCTGACGGTCCGCCGCCGACCGGCCTTCGTTATTGCATCAACTCGGTGTGCCTGGACCTGGTGCCGCGCGAGTAACCGATACGGGCGATCCACGGGTCGCCTTTCGAATAATTAAATTGCACACAATTCAATTGCTCGCTATTTTTGCCGTCTACCCATTTTTCAAGAGTGCGCACCATGAGCGATAACCTGCTGAACATTCCGTGCACCACCATCAAAGGCGAGCAAAAGACCCTCGCCGATTTCGCCGGCAAGGCGGTGCTGGTGGTTAATACCGCCAGCAAATGCGGTTTCACGCCGCAGTACAAAGGCCTTGAGCAACTGTGGCAGACCTACAAGGATCAGGGCCTGGTGGTGCTGGGCTTCCCGTGCAACCAGTTCGGCAAGCAGGAGCCGGGCAACGAGGGCGCCATCAGCGAGTTCTGCGAGCTGAACTACGGTGTCAGCTTCCCGCTGTTCAAGAAGATCGAAGTCAACGGTACCGGCGCCCATCCGCTGTTCGTGCAGTTGAAAAAGCGCGCGCCGGGCGTGCTGGGCTCCCAGGGCATCAAGTGGAATTTCACCAAGTTCCTGATCGGCAAGGACGGCCAGTTGGTCAAGCGCTTCGCCCCGGCCACCAAGCCGCAGGATCTGAGCCGCGAGATCGAAGCCCTGCTCAAATGAACAGCCTGTCCGCCGATTCGCTGAAGCTCGACAGTCAGCTGTGTTTCAAGTTGTATGCCGCATCGCGGGCGGTGATCCGTGCCTACAAGCCGATGCTCGACCAGCTCGGCCTGACCTACCCGCAATACCTGGCGATGCTGGTGTTGTGGGAATGGCAGCAAACCGCGCCGGAGCAACCGACGGTCAAGGCGCTGGGTGAGCGTCTGGCACTGGATTCCGGCACGCTGACGCCGCTGCTCAAGCGTCTGGAACAACTGCAACTGGTCCAGCGTCAGCGCTCGGCCCGTGACGAGCGCGAGGTTCATCTGAGCCTCACGCCGCAAGGGCAGGCGCTGCGTGAACAGGTCGGGCCGTTGAAGGCGCGGCTGTTGTGCGACAGCGGGGTGGATCTGGATCGGCTCAATGACTTGCGCGACGGTCTCGATCACCTGCTGGGGCAGATCAAAGCACTGTCGTAGTCGGAATCCACTGGTCCAGCAGCGCCGCCAATTCTTCACGACGGAACGGCTTGGCCAGATAGTCGCTCATGCCTGCCGCCCGGCAACGTTCGCGTTCCTCGGACATGGCGTTGGCGGTCAGGGCGACAATCGGCAGATGCGGCCAGCGTCCGCTTTGGCGGATCTGGCGGCTGGCTTCGTAGCCGTCCATCACCGGCATGTTGCAGTCCATCAGTACCAGATCGAATTCGTCGTGTTCCAGCTGATCCAGCGCTTCCACGCCATGGGCGGCGACCACCACGTCACACCCGAGTTTGCCCAGCATGCCTTTGGCCACTAGCTGATTGACCGGGTTGTCCTCCACCAACAGCACCCGACCGCGCCGCTGCGACGGCACGCTTTCCAGGCGTGCGCGGTCGATGGTGGTGAGGTCCGGCAACAGTGTCCGGCGCAAATTCTGATACAGCGCGTTGCGAGCCAGCGGTCGCGCCTGCTGCTGCAACGGGGCGAGGGCGGCGGCTTCTTCACCGGGCATGAAGCTGCCATAAGCGGTCACCAGCAGAATCGGTGCGGTCATCGCCGGGCGCAGGCCGAACAGGCATTCGGGGCAGTCGGTGATGATGACGTCGGGGGACAGGCCGAGCAGCGGGTCGTCGAGGGTTCGCTGCTCGTAGGTCAGTCCCCAGACCGGCAGCAGGCTTTCCAGCAGCTCCGCCAACCCGCTGACCGCATTGGTGATCGCCAGCACCTTGCCGTGCAACGGTGGCGGAATCACCGCTCGGGTGTGGCAGGGCAGTGGCAGCTCGGCGCAGAACTGACTGCCGAAACCCACTTCGGAACTGATGGTCAGGCGCCCCTGCATGGCTTCGCACAAGTTGTAGGTCAATGCCAGCCCGAGCCCGGTGCCGCCGTACTGGCGGGTGATGCCGGCACCCGCCTGGGTGAACGGCTGGAATATCTTCACCTGCGCTTCCTGGGCGATGCCGATACCGGTGTCGCAAACCTCGATCCGGACGCCATCCTTCCAGGTGGACAAGCGCACATCTACCCGGCCGAAGCGGGTGAATTTCAGCGCATTGGACAACAGGTTGCTGACGATCTGCCTGACCCGGGTCGGATCGCCGAGCACCAGCGCGGGGAAGTACGGATCGATCAGACAGGTCAGCTCGACGCTCGGCGCCGCGTTCTGCGACAGCAGGTTGGCGGTGTCTTCGATCAGCGAACCGAGATCGAACGGAATGTGTTCCAGCTCGAGTTGCCCGGCATCGAATTTCGACAGGTCGAGAATATCGTTGAGCAGCTCCACCAATACCTTGCCCGAGTCGTGGGCGATCGACAGTTGCTGCTGCTGTTCGGCGTTGAGCGGGCCGTCGAGCGACAGGGCGATCATCCCCAGCAGGCCGTTGAGCGGGGTGCGGATCTCGTGGCTCATGTTGGCGAGAAAGGCTGAACGCGCTTCGGCCATGTCCAGTGCCGTGCTGCGGGCCACTTCCAGTTCCTGGTTGGACTGGCTGAGCCGCGCGTTGATCGCCTTGAGCTCGGCGGTCCGCGCGGACACGATGTCTTCGAGTTGTGCGAGGTAGTCGGTGAGACGGTTTTCCGCATTGCGCCGCTGCTGGATTTCCGTGGCGATGTTTTCGAACTGCTGGTTGGCAACCTTGACCAGCACGCCGATCTCGTCATTGGCGTGCCCGCCCGGACATACCAGGGTGGTCGGCTCGGCGCTGCGCGGGTCGCGGCCGCTGAGTTCGCGGATTACCCGCACCAGCGGTTTGGTCAGCATCACGTAGAACAGCGCGAGCAGGATCCCGGTGAGAATCAGGCTGCGGGCAAACCCGTTGAGCAGCGTGACTTCCGCCCGGCGCAGGAAGCGGCTGCCGAACGCGTAGGTGTCGACTTCCAGTTTCAGGGTGCCGAGGGATTCGTTGGGCAAGTGATCGAGGTAGAGGCGGTCTTCGAACTGGCGTTTGGCGCCGAACAGGAAGTCGCTGATCATCCGGTAGCCGCTTTGCAGTTCCGGCCGTTTGACGTTGGCCAGCACCGTCTGATTGTTGTCGGTCAGTTGTGCGGAAATGATCGCCGGCGAGCGCAGCAGGCCCAGGGTCAGTTCCTGCGCCAGTTCGGCATCGATGTTGTAGGCGATGCGCGAAGCCGGGTTATGGCTGATTTCCAGCAAAGACAGGATTTCACGGTTGATGGACGCGTCTTCACTGGCATAATCGATGCCGATTTGCAGCAGGCTGAGCAGCGTGCCCAGAATGAACCCGACCAGCACGGTAAGCCGGGCCTGTTTGTACGACAGCCGGTGGGTGAATTTGATATCCATGGGGTGTTGAACCACTTCCGTTTCCCTTCGCTGCTCAAGCATAGTCGATCATGCACGGATTCCGGGGTTCCCGAAGCGCCTTGTAACAAGGCCCGGGACAGGTATCGGACGCTGTCTGTCATCGCTGCACCGCCATCATTACTGTGAACGAGCCCGAGGAGAAGACGTGGATTCCCGATTGAATGCTTTTCTTGAACGCGCCGAGTCGGTTCTGGCGCGAATCGAACCACTGCTGCCGGCTCCACGCCCGGTCATCGATTGGGGTACCTGCCTCGCCGCACGCTGGCAGCGTGACGGTCGCAGCGGTTATCTGCTGCCGCTGGAAGTCAGCCTCGACATGCGCCTGTCGGACCTGATCGGCGTCGACCGGCAGCTTGAGCAACTGGGCCGTAATACTCAGCAATTTCTCGACGGCATGCCGGCCAACCATGCGCTGTTGTGGGGGTCGCGTGGCACCGGTAAATCGTCGCTGGTCCGCGCGCTGCTGGCTGAACACGCCAAGGCCGGTTTGCGTCTGATCGAAATCGAGCGCGATCACCTGGCGGACCTGCCACGCGTTGTGGAGCAGATCGCCAAGCTGCCGCAGCGTTTTGTGTTGTTCTGCGATGACCTGTCGTTCGAGTCCGGCGAAGGCGACTATCGCGTGCTGAAAAGCGTGCTGGACGGTTCGCTCGAACAGGCGCCGGACAACGTGTTGCTGTACGCCACTTCCAACCGTCGCCATCTGGTGCCGGAAAAGGAAAGCGACAACGAAAACTGGAAGCGCGTCGATGGCGAGCTGCATCCGAGCGAAGCAGTGGAAGACAAGATCGCGCTGTCGGATCGCTTTGGCCTGTGGCTGTCGTTCTATCCGTTTACCCAGGAACATTTCCTCAACGTCGTCGAACACTGGATCGGCCAATTGGCCGCCAAGGCCGGCCTGAGCTGGGAGCGCGACGAACAACTGGACATTCTCGCCGTGCGCTGGGCAACCGGCCGTGGCAACCGCAACGGACGTTGCGCGTACCAATTCGCCCGTTACTGGGTGGGACTGAAATTGTTGGAGCACAAGGCATGATTGATTTGCAACAGAGCGGCCAGGGCCTCGAAGGCTATGGCATGTTGGCCGCGCAACTGGAGTCGCTGCTGGCGGACGAGCGCGATTTCATCGCCAACGCTGCGCAGTTTTCGGCGTTCCTGTTCAACCAGCTCGATGACCTGAACTGGGCCGGTTTCTACCTCAATCGCAATGAAGAGCTGGTGCTCGGCCCGTTTCAGGGCCAGATCGCCTGCGTACGCATTCCGTTCGGCCGTGGCGTGTGTGGCGCGGCGGCTGCCAGCTTGCAGACGCAACGGGTCGAAGACGTTCACGCGTTTCCTGGCCATATCGCTTGCGACAGCGCGTCGAACAGCGAACTGGTCGTGCCGTTGGTCAAGGACGGTCGCCTGATCGGCGTGCTCGACCTCGACAGTCCGAAGCTCGCGCGTTTCGGTGCCGACGATCAGGCCGGCATCGAACAATTGGCGGCGATCTTCCTGCGTCTGACCGACTGCTGATCACGCTGTAAGGCCTGCCTTGAGCAGCACGGCCGCCGGCTCCACGGCATCGATCTGCCGTGGATCGAGAAACCGCGTGGCGTATTGCAGATACACGCCATCGCGGATGAACAGCCCGAACAACTCCGCATCGATGTGCGCCTCGCGGCACATGGTGGCCATGATCCCCAGCGCTTCACTGAGGGACTTGGCTTTTTTGTACGGGCGGTCGGCGGCGGTCAGGGCTTCGAAAATATCGGCAATCGCCATCATGCGCGCCGGCAGGCTCATGTCTTCGCGTTTCAGGCGCTTGGGATAACCGGTGCCGTCCATCTTTTCGTGATGCCCGCCGGCGATTTCCGCGACGCTGTTCAAATGCCCGGGGAAGGGCAGGTGGCTGAGCATCAGGATCGTCTGCACCATGTGGTGGTTGATGATGTAGCGTTCTTCGCGGGTCAGGGTGCCCCGGGGGATGCTCAGGTTGTACAGCTCGCCGCGATTGTATTTATACGGCGGGACGTCGAGCTTGAAGCCCCACGGGTTGTCCTCTGGAATCAACTCGCCCTCGGCGCGTTCCAGCAGATGCTCGGGCTTGTCTGCCAGCAACGGTTCGGTGACCGGCAAGGTCGGTGCCGGGGTGCGTGACTGACGCCGATTCTCTTCCCATGACAGGCCCAGTCGATCATCCAGCGTGCGCGTCCATGGGCGTTGCGCGATGCCTTGCAGACGTTGCAGATCAGCCTCGGCCATCGCTTCGCTGCCCAGATTGCAGCGGGCGACGAATGCAAAATCATCATCCAGTGTTGTCAGGGTCGATTCGCGCAGATCGGCCAGTGGCTGTTCTTCGCCGCCCATGGCCAGAGCTTGCCAGTAGCTGACCCAGGCATCGCGCTTGAGCACTTCGAAGCGGGTGCGGATTTCGTGCAGGCGATCGTTCAGGGTTTCCAGTTTGGTGGCTTTGTCGACCACGTATTCCGGGGTCGTGACCTTGCCGCAATCGTGGAGCCACGCAGCGATGTGCAGGGCCTCCCATTCGTCTTCGTTCGGCTGGTAATCGCTGAAGGCCGGGGCCTCACTGGCCGCGGCGGCATGGGCGAGCATCAGGGTCAGCTCCGGCACCCGTTGACAATGCCCGCCGGTGTAGGGGCTCTTGGCATCGATGGCGCCAGCGAGCAGTTGAATGAACGCGTCCAGCAGTTGCTTCTGCCGGGCTTGCAGGCGCTGGCTTTCGATACTCACCGCCGCGGCCCCGGACACCGCCTGCAGGAAGGCGATGCGGTCGGGCCGCAGCTTCTCCATATCACTTGCCGTGCCGCTGTCATTGATCAGCAGCACCAGCAGGCCGACGGTTTCGTTGTGCCGGTTATGCAGGCGGATACCGATCAGATGAACCCTTGGCGACTCCATGGCCAGCAGTACTTTCTGCAGGTCGGTGGCCTGTTCAAAACCCAGATTGCTCACCACCGTGTTGGCGTTCGCCAGTTGCCGGAACCATTCGGGGCTCTCAGTGGCGTCAAGGTTGCGCCCCTGAATATCGAACGCGGCCAGGGCTTGGGACGCGCCGTCGACCACCAGTCCGTAGGGCTCCATCCGATTGCCATCGTTTTCGCGCAGATAAATCAGACCGGCCTGGGCCTGGGCGATCTGCACCGTCTCGAACAGGACTCGTTGCAGCAGCGGGGCGAAGCGGGTTTCGGCGGTCAGGCTGTCGGTGATCCGGAAGAAGCTGGCCAGGGTGTCTTTCATGCGGGCCATCGACAGACTCAACTGGTCGACCTCCAGCACCGGTGATCGACGGGTCACGGGAAAATTGAAATCGAAACTGCGAATTGCGTCGGCTTCCTTGACCAGCGCATGCAGCGGCTTGACCAGAATTCGCGAGATCAGCCAGCCCAGCGGCAGGCACAACAGCAGAGTAGCCAAGGTGATCAGCGCGCCTTGCCAGCGCATGCGATAGGCATCGACCAGCAACTCGTCCTCCGGCACCAGCAATGCCATCTGCAAACCTTTCGGCCCGCCTTCCTGCAACTGGCTGCGGGCGACGATCCATAGTCGGCCATCGGCCTTGAGCCGATTTCCCTGATGGCCGGACAACAAGGCGCCAAGGGCGGGGCTCAAGTCGGCAGCCTTGGCCAGGCGCGCCGTGCGGTCATCGACGATCAGCCGGCTGCTGTCAGGGTAGGCCACGGCGTTGCCTTCGGCGTCGAACAGGACGATTTCCGTGGCCGGTGTCACCACGTGTTTGATCAGGGTTGCGGAGAGTGCGTCGAGGGTCAGGTCGGCGCCGATCACGGCGTCTTCACCGCTGCGTCGGGCCAGCGTTGTGCCAACGTTGTGGGTGGAGAAGAAGACGTAGGGTTCGGTGGTGATCTGTTCGGCCTGTTGCCGCGCGTTTATATACCAGGCACGGCTGCGGGGGTCATAGGGATCGGTTGGGTTGTCCTGTTGGCCGACCGGAGACAGGGCCTGGTCGAAGAACAGCGACTGCGAATGCGCCTGACCGCTGGCGTCGTGTTCGATGCTCCAGACCTGAAACGCAGCCGCGTCCGGCGCCTTGAGCAGGGTTTTCAGCGCCGCCGTGCGCAGAGGTCGAACCATGAAAAAATCGCCGTTGCCATAACCCAGGTACAGCGAGGCCAGGTCCGGATTGTCCGTCAGTGACTGGCTGAACGGCTTTAGCAGCGCCAGACGCTGTTCGAGGCCGGAAGACCGGGTGGCAGGGGTGTCCGCCAGCAGACTCAGCAGATGCCGGATCGGTGCATAGGTGGCTTGCAGATCGAGACGTACATCCTGCTCGATACGGTTGAACAGTTTCTCGCTGCTCGACAGGATGATCTGAGTGGTCTGCCGATAGTTGAACAGACCCAGCACCACCCCGGTGAGCAGCAGCAGAAAGGTGAACATGACGCTGATATGCACATGCAGCGGAAACCGGCGTTGTTCCGGGCGCAGTGGGCTGGGCATTGCGGACTCTCCGTGTAGGTAAGCACACTGCTCTGCGTCCAAGCATAGTTAAACCCCGGTCACTTTGCTTTTAGCGATCCGGGCCAGTTGCTGCTCCAGTGCCTGCTCCAGCTCCAGGATAGCGAGACGGCTGGCCTGGCAGCGGCGCTCGATTTCGTCAGCCGGCAATGTTTGCAGGCAGGCCTGCTCAAGCGCATCACAACTGTCGATCAGGCGCGAGGCCTGGGCAATGCGCGCGGCGCCTTTGATCTTGTGGGCGATGACGGCCAGCGCAGGGGGATCCCGGGTGACGGACAGGGCCTGTAGTTCCTGTCGGTCGAGGCGGCTGCTGTTGAGCAGCTCTGCCAGCAAGCGGTGAGTCTGGGACGGATTGCCGCCGGTCAGCAGCGTGAGCCCTTGCAGATTGAACACCGGCGCACGGAACAACGGCTGAACACTGTCGACCCATTGGCTCAGGCTGTTCAGGCTCAGGGGTTTGAACAGGCACTCGTTCATGCCCGCCTGTTTGCAGCGCAGGATCTCTTCCGGCTGGGCATTGGCGGTGAATCCCAGAACCGTGCACGCCGGGCGACGAGTGAGCTTTTCGTGCTGACGAATCGCCCGGGTCAGGTCGTAACCGTTCATGACGGGCATGTTGCAATCGGCGATGACCAGATCGAATTCGCCATTTTTCCACTGTTCCAGCCCGCGCAGGCCATCTTCGGCGATACAGAAACGATGGCCGAGGTATTCAAGCTGTTGACACATCAGCAGCCGGTTGGCCGGATGGTCATCGACCACCAGAACCGTCAACGGAATGAGGGGGGCCTGAATCTGCGGTTCCTCTTCAGCTCTCGCCACTTGCGCAGGCAGGATCGCCACCGGCAGAGAAACAGTGACCTGGGTGCCGATTCCGGGGAGGCTGCTCAACCGCAGTTTTCCACTCATCATCTCGCACAGGTTGCGGCTGATGACCAGCCCCAGTCCCGCACCACTGACGGTTCGCTGCCCGCCGTTGCCGGCCTGGGCGAAGGGTTCGAACAGGCGCGACTGATCCTGCGTCGTGATCCCGATGCCGCTGTCCTGTACGGTCAACTGCATCACCGAGCGCTCGTGGTCATCCGTGGGTAGAACGTCCAGCGTTATTCTGATGTGTCCTGCTTCGGTGAACTTGATGGCATTGCTGATCAGGTTCGACAGCACCTGCTTGAAGCGCAGAGGGTCGAGGTGCACATCGACATTCAGTTCAGGGGGAGAGACGGACACGGTCAGTGAGAGCTGTTTCTGCCGGGCGAGACCTTCGAAGATTCTGACCACCGAGCCGACGGTATCGATCAGGTTGATTCGCTCGGGGTTCAGGCTCAGCCGCCCGGATTCGATGCGGGCAATGTCCAGGATGTCGCCGATCAGGCCCAGCAAGTCCTTGGCCGAGTGGTAGGCCGTTTCGATGCCCGAGCGATCCGGATGAGCCTGATCCATGCGCTTGAGCGTCAACTCGAGCATGCCGATCACGGCGTTCATCGGGGTGCGGATCTCGTGGCTCATGGTCGCCAGAAACGTACTCTTGGCCCGGTTGGCATCGTCCGCCCGTTCCTTGGCTGCGCGAAGTTCGTCGAGCAGCTCGCGGCGTTCACTGATGTCGATCCAGCCGCCGATGATTCCCTGAACTTCACCGCTGGAATCCCGGTACGGCAGGATCCAGTGATAGATCGTCAGTTGCCGGTTGCCAATCTGCAGCGGCCGGTCGAGCACCAAAGGTCTGCCCTCGGCCATCACGCGCTGATAGTCGGCCTGATACGTCTGGGCCTCGAAAGCATTGTTCAATGCACCCTGCATCACGTTTTTGCCGATGACGTCTTCGCGGCGGGCATTGAACGCTTCGAGATAGCTGTCATTGCAGCTTTGCAGCATGCCCTGGCGGTCACGCACGTAGATGGGGTGGGGTGTGCCGTTGACCAGTGAACCCATGAATTCCAGTTGGTCGTTCAAGGCCCGTTCGGCCGCCTTGCGTTGTCTGATCTGGCGGCGCATGTAGGCATTCCACAACAGCGACAGCAGCAACAGCACGCAGGCGCCGCCGATCACTTGATAGAAAAAACGCTGGTATTGACGCCACGTGCCCTGCGAAACGCTCGAGTAACCCCGCCAGCGGCCATTGATGATGCCCAGTTCTTCGGGGGTGATGCTCATCAGTGTCTTGTCGATGATCGAGCCCAGTTCCGTGTTGTCCCGGGCGGTTGCCAGCGAGAAAGCCGCCTGGCGCGTGCCGATGGTGGTGGTGATCTGCAATGGCTGTTCGAAAATGCGGGATGTGATGAAGTAGTTGGCGATGACCAGCGAGTTCACCGCGCCCTCGACCTGACCTTCGTCGAGCAGTGCCACGGCGCTGAAGGTGTCCGGCGTTTCGATCAGCTGGATACGTGGAAATTCGGTGCGCAGGTATTCGATCATCGGATTGCCCTGGGCGATCGCCAGCCGTTTGCGCTTGAGCTGGCCCAGGTGTGTCGGGCTGTCGGCCGCTTTTCTGGTCAGCAGCACGTAGGAGTTTTCCAGGTAGGGACGGCTGAAGGTCAGGGTTTCTTCGCGTTGGCTGGTGGGCAGCAGGGCGGCGATCAGGTCGGCCTGGTGATTTTCAATCTGCTTGATCATCTCTGCATCGCTGCGGCTGCGGCGTATCTCGAAACGCAGACCGGTGCGCAGGCGAATGAGTTCGAGCAGGTCGGCACTGATGCCGCGAAAGTTGCCCTCACTGTCGAAGAACGTCAGCGGAGCGAAGGCCTCGTTGACGACCACACTTACCACCGGATGCTTTTTCAGCCATTGTTCTTCGCGTCGGGTCAGTTGCAGCTTCTGGTCGGTGAGCAGTGTGTCGCTGCCGACGCTCCAGCGCTTGGCGATGTTTTCGCGCTCGCTGCCCGGGACAGCCTTGAGCACGGTGTCGATGATGCCGGTCAGCTGCGCGTTGTTGCGATGCACGGCGAAGCTGAAACCGTGTGCTTCGTGCTTGCCAAAATTGGCCATGCGGATGTTGTTCAGGTAACCCTTGCTGATCATGTAGTGCGTGGAGATGGTGTCGCCGAGAAACACATCCGCCTGATCGAATGCGACCGCGTTGATTGCGTTCTGGTAGGACGGATAGGACGTGATGAGGGCTTTGGGGTACATCGCCTTCACCTCGTCCAGAGGCAGATAGTGGTAGAGCATGCTCAGCCTCAGGCCGGCGAGACCTTCGGTCAGTGAACGGTTTTCGCCTTCGCGTGTGACCAGAACCGGTTGATCGACGGCGTAGGGTCTGGACAGCACGATGTCGGCGTTTTCCGCTTCGAACCCGTTGGACGTACCGAGCATGTCGATGCTGCCGTCGAGCAATGCCCGAATCGCGGCTTCTCGCGAAGCGAAGCGCCTGACCTTGACCGGCAGGCCGGTCGCCTGGCCAATCAGTCCGGCGTAATCCGCCGTGAACCCCTCGAAGTCGTGACCGCTGGTGGTCATGTCGAAGGGCGGATAGTCGGGAGCTGAGGCTCCCAGAATCAACTCATTGCGAGCGTGCAGCCACGTCACTTGCGATGGCTCGAACAAGGCCGGAATCGATCTGTCGGTCGAGCGCGCGAGCAGGGCAAAGTCCTGAAAAGTGGGCGATGCAACGGTGACAGGCGTGCTCAGACCAAGGCATGCACTCAATGCAATCAGAAAACTCTTTAAATGGCTGGGCATGTTGACTCTCACACGAGTGCGTTACGTTTGGCCATTTCGATAAGTTCTACAAGTGACTTGGCTTTGAGTTTTTGCATCAGGCGTTTTTTATAAGTGCTGACTGTCTTGTTGCTGAGAAACATGCCTTTGGCAATTTCCTTGTTGGTGCGCCCCTGGGCAAATAGTTGCAATACCATCAATTCCCGATCATTGACGGATTTGAAAAGTTCAAGTTCTGCATAGCGCACATCATCGTGACGAACGGGATTCAAGGCCTGGCTGGGAAAGTAGTTGTAACCGGACAGTACAGCTTTGATTGCACTGACCAGTTCACTCAGGTCTTCCTGTTTGCACACGTAACCCGATGCACCTGACTGCATGCAGCGAATGCCGAACAGGGTCGGGCATTGCGCGGTCAGTACCAGGGTCTTGAACGGTGAACTCATGGAGTTGAAGCGGGCGAGGACTTCCAGGCCGTCGAGCTTGGGAATGCTGATGTCGAGAATGATCAGGTCGGGCATGCATTCGCGAACCATCTGCATGGCATCGACACCGTTATCGGTTTCTCCGACGACTTTATAACCTTCGTGTTCCAGCAACATTCGAACAGCAAGGCGGATGACCGGGTGATCGTCGACAATAAAAACGGAGTTCATAATCAAGTCCCATACGAGCGCGAATAAAGGGCGCACCTTAGCTCAGATGAATGAGCGGTCGCATGAACTGACAGGGGGTCAGCGGCAATCTAGGATAAGTCCTACAAATAAAGGAGAATCAGACTACGTGTTAACTGGGTTTGGCGTAGGTAGAGGCGTGAGATGTTCAAGGGGCGTTCTTGATTTAGTTTGCAGACAACCAGAAAAAGTTTATTGGGAAGAGTTTTTAAATGACCGCTTTTTGTTTGTTTCAGGCTTTATCTTTGGCGCTTTGCGAATGAACGCAAAAGTAACGTTTTCTACCGTTGGTAAAAGCGTGCCTGCCCGCCCGATCCGTTGCGGATCGGGCGGGCGGCGAGCTTCACCGGCTGGAACGTCCTGTCATTTCCAGTGCCATGTCGCTGGCGTAGCTGTCGGTCATGCCGGCGATGAAGTCGATCATGCGCAGGAACGATGCGTGCAGGGGGGCATGCGGATCCGGCGCGTTGTTGCCCAGCAAGTCGAGAATCCGGCGGCTCTTGAACGATGGCGTGCGGCCGTTGTGCTGTTCCAGGGCCGCACCGCAGAAGGCGTTGAGCAAAATCTCCAGGGTCGTATAGGCGCCGATTTCATGCAGGGTCTTGCGCTTGTCCTGGAAGATTTTCTTGCGGGCGATGTCCTTGGCGTTCAGCACGCAGCGTTTGGCCGGGCCGTGCATGTGTTCCACCAGATCCCCGTGTAGCGTACCGGCCAGCAGTGCGTCCTGTTGTTCGACGAAGGCCCGGGCGGCAGCGTTGGTCAAGTGCTCGATGGCCTTGCCGCGCAGGATCGCCAGCTTGCGCCGACGCGAATCCTGCGGGCCGAGCTGGCGATAGGTTTCAGGCAGATCATCGCCCACCAGACCGAGCAGCAGCGACTCGACTTCGGCGTAATCCAGCAGCTCCATTTCCAGGCCATCTTCCAGATCGATCAAGGCGTAGCAGATGTCGTCCGCCGCTTCCATCAGATACACCAGCGGATGGCGCGCCCAGCGCTGTTCTTCGAGTTGCGGCAGACCCAGTTTGTGGGCGATCTGTTCGAGCAACGGCAGTTCGCTCTGGTAGCAACCGAACTTGTGCTTTTTGTAACCGAGGGAGTCGGCGTGACGGGCGGTCCACGGGTACTTCAGGTAAGTGCCGAGGGTGGCGTAGGTCAGTCGGGTGCCGCCGTCGAACTGGTGATATTCCAGTTGCGTGAGCACGCGGAAACCCTGGGCATTGCCTTCGAAATTCAGAAAGTCGCCGCGCTCGGCGTCGCTCATCGCGTCCAGCCAGCCGCGCCCGGCAGCCTGCTGGAACCAGTGACGGATCGCGTCTTCGCCGGAGTGGCCGAATGGCGGGTTGCCGATGTCGTGCGCCAGGCAGGCCGACTGGACCACCATGCCCAGATCGCTCGGCTCGCACCATTCGGGCAGGGCGCGGCGCAGGGTTTCGCCGACGCGCATGCCCAGCGAGCGGCCGACGCAACTGACTTCCAGCGAGTGGGTCAGGCGCGTGTGAATGTGGTCGTTGCTCGACACCGGATGCACCTGGGTCTTGCGCCCCAGGCGGCGGAAGGCGCCGGAGAAGATGATGCGGTCATGGTCTTTATGGAACGGGCTGCGGCCAAGTTCCTGCGGGCTGTGCAACGGTTTGCCGAGACGTTCGCGGTTGAGCAGGGTATGCCAATCCAAGGCTGATTCTCTCCGTCTGGTGACTGATTCCCTAGCTTCCCGGTTCAGGCTGGCATCTGCAAGCGCAACTACAAGCCCGCCGCATCGATGTCGATCAGCAGCAGGCGCTCGCCGTTATCGAAAAACTGCCCGGCGGTCAGGCAATACTGGTTGCTGGTGGCGTCGCGATAGGTGTTGGAAAGGGTCAGGCGCCGTTCTTCCCAGCCTTCGGCCAACAGGTGGTAGAAGTACGGGCGCCACGACCAGTTGTGGCCCAGGTAGCGATTGTCGGCGACCCAGCCGCTGGGTCGCCATTCCAGGTTCGGCGTCAGTTGAGTGCCGTGGCGGTCACATTGATAAAAGCGCAGCAGCCAGGGAAAGGCGTCGAGTTGCGGCAGGGCGCTGAGCGGAGCGCGGGCCTGGGCCCAGGTTTGCAGGATGGTCATGAGTTCGCTGAGTTGCTGGCGCATGAACATCAGTTTGCTGCGTTCGGCCAGTTTCTGGCGCACGTAGGACTGGCGCAGCTCGGCAAAGCGTTCAACGAAGTCATCCGTACCGAAAAGCGCCTCCTGCGCGCGGGCGAACAGAAATCCCTGCACGTAACGCGATCCGCATTCCAGCGCGAAATTCAGTTGCGCTGCAGTTTCCACGCCTTCGGCAATGATCCAGCAGCCGGTTTTTTCGGCCATTTGCGCCAGGGCCTTGACCACGTCACTGCTCGGCCCGCCCAGTGCGGCGGCCTGGAACAGACGCATGTCGAGTTTGAGAATGTCCGGTTGCAGCGCCAGCACGCGATCGAGCTGCGAATAACCGGCGCCGAAATCGTCGATGGCGATCCGGGCACCGGCATCGCGATAGCGCGCGACGACTTCGCTGAGGCGCTGGCTGTTACCGCCAAGCTCGGTGATTTCGAAAACAATCCGTTGCGGGTCGATGCCATGCCGGGCGAGCTGTTTCAGGCTTGGCAGCGCCTGATCGGCACGCAAGCGACTGATCCAGCGCGGTGACATGTTCAGGCTGAGAAACCAGTCCGGCGGTGCTTCTTGCAGTCGACTCAGCGCGTTGTCGCGAATCTGCCGGTCCATTCGGCGCAGCGCAATGGCCGGGGTACGCGGGTCGGCGAACAGCGGCCCGACCGACGCCAGTTGGCCATCGGCCTGGCGCAGACGGCCCAATGCCTCGACCCCTGCAATGCGTCCGGTGGCGGTATCGATGAAAGGTTGAAAGCAGGCGAGCGGTTGCCCGTCGATCACGGGGCCTCCTTGTCGTTCTTGTTCTGGTCGAATTCTGCCGGCCGGATAGGCAAGCGGGATTGAACCTCCGGATAAGAGATTCAATCCCGCCGGTATTGCAAGAATGCAGCCAGATGCGAGGGATCAGCGCTTGCTCGAACTCTGCATGACCAGCTTGATCAGCGGAGCAAGGCTGGTGCCCAGGCGGATCAGTCGGGTCAAGCCGCCGACGCCACCGCTCTTGGCCCCTTTACCCGTGATGAAACCCAGTAGCGTCACAGCCGCCACGCCCCACAACGGCGCGTGCTTGATGCCGAAGCCGCCTTGCAGGTTTTGCGTCATGCCACGCATGCGTTGCAGGGGTTGCAAGACCTGGCCGGTTTCGTGGCGGATTTCCTGACGATGCATTTCCATGCGCAGACGGATCAACGCCTTGCGCATTTCCCGGCGTGAGCTGTTGTGCGGAAGTTCAGGCAGGCTCATGGCAGCAGGCGCTCCCGGTCATTGGCCAGTTCTTCCAGCGTGCCGTGGAAGGGCGAGGATTCATCGAAGATCGCGGCCTTGAGACGCAGCGCGCAAAAAATTGCCGCCAGGGTGTAGAACACGCACAGCCCGATGATTGCGGCCAGGCGATAGGTGTCCCAGAACACGATCAGTACGAGGGTCGACAGGCCGACCAGCAACAGCAGCGCAAACACCAGCGCCAGGCCGGCGAACAGCAACAGGCTGACGGTGCGTGCTTTCTGTTCCTGGAGTTCGATGCCGAACAGTTCGACATGGCTATGCAGCAGGCCGAGAACGGCAGCACCCAGACGACGCGTGGAGGAGGCGGTACCCGAGTCCGGGCCGGATTCACCGATCGACATGATCAGCGCCGCGTGGCCAGCAGGCCGATCAGAAACCCTACGCCGGCGGCGATGCCCACCGATTGCCAAGGGTTGGCCGATACATATTCCTCGGTGGCGGTGACCGCAGCCTGACCGCGTTCGCGCAGGGTGTCTTCGGTCAGCTTCAGGGTTTCCCGTGCGCGCAGCAGGCTTTCGTGGATCTGTTCGCGCAGCTCGTCAGCCTGATCACCGGCCAGCGTGGCGGTGTGTTCCAGCAAGCGTTCAGTGTCGCTGACCAAAGTCTGGAAGTCGTTCATCAGGATTTCTTGAGCAGTCTTTGCCTTGATGCTGGCCATGGGGGATCTCCGTAAGTGGCGTTCTGAAGCGGTGTTCTGAAGCGTTCGAGTATGAGCCAAGTGTGAAGGTTCAGTGCAAATGGCTGGTACAACTTTTGCTGTGTCGTGGTGCGTCGATCGGTGACAGTGCGCTGTTGCCGGGCGCGAAACCGGGCAGAGCAAGGCCCGGATGATGAGGGTTCATGTCAGCCCATCGACCTTGTGCGCCAAAGCGGTTCACCGGACCACCGGATCAGTGACCGCACAGTCGCAACTTGGTGCATGAAATGTGCGCATGAACCGCTTTGGTGCCTTTTTCAGCCTTGGGTCTGCCTCCTCATGGAAAATCTGCAAAGCGCTGTGGACACGCTGGTTCACAGTTCCAACACGTTGTTCATTCTGATCGGTGCGGTCATGGTCCTGGCCATGCACGCCGGGTTCGCGTTTCTGGAGGTCGGAACGGTTCGCCAGAAAAACCAGGTCAATGCGCTGTCGAAGATTCTCAGCGACTTTGCGGTGTCGACCCTGGCCTATTTCTTTATAGGCTACTGGCTTTCGTACGGGGTGACCTTCCTGCAACCGGCGGCGGTGCTCAGTGCCGATCATGGTTATGGGCTGGTGAAGTTTTTCTTCCTGCTGACCTTTGCGGCGGCGATCCCAGCGATCATTTCCGGCGGCATCGCCGAGCGGGCGCGGTTTGTGCCGCAACTGTGCGCCACGGCGCTGATCGTGGCGTTCATCTACCCGTTTTTCGAAGGCATGATCTGGAACGGCAACTACGGTCTGCAAGCCTGGCTGACCGCGCAGTTCGGTGCCCCTTTCCATGACTTTGCCGGTTCGGTGGTGGTGCATGCCATGGGCGGCTGGCTGGCGCTGGCGGCGGTGTTGCTGCTCGGGCCGCGCAACGGGCGCTATCGCGATGGTCGGCTGGTGGCGTTCGCGCCGTCGAGCATTCCTTTTCTGGCGTTGGGGTCGTGGATCCTGATCGTCGGCTGGTTTGGTTTTAACGTGATGAGCGCGCAGACCCTGCAAGGGGTCAGCGGACTGGTGGCCGTCAACTCGCTGATGGCGATGGTCGGCGGTACGGTGGCGGCGTTGATCGTCGGGCGCAACGACCCGGGCTTTCTGCACAACGGCCCGCTGGCCGGTCTGGTGGCGGTGTGTGCCGGTTCTGATCTGATGCACCCGGTCGGCGCGCTGGTGACCGGCGCGATTGCCGGCGGCCTGTTTGTCTGGTGCTTCACGGCGGCGCAGGTCAAATGGCGCATCGATGACGTGCTGGGTGTCTGGCCTTTGCACGGTCTGTGTGGCGTGTGGGGCGGCATTGCCTGCGGGATCTTCGGCTCGGCCGCGTTGGGTGGACTTGGCGGCGTCAGCCTGATCAGCCAGTTGATCGGCACGGCCCTCGGTGTGGCGGTGGCGCTGATCGGCGGTTTCGCTGTCTATGGTTCGATCAAGGCGCTGCATGGTCTGCGCCTGAGCCAGGAACAGGAGTACTACGGCGCTGACCTGTCGCTGCACAAGATCGGCGCGGTGAGCCAGGACTAGGTCTCCTCATCGTCGGCTCCGGGGTAAAAGCCGTGAAGCAGGCGATAACGATCGATGCGCACCTGATCGACTTTCTCCTGCACCCGGTGCGCAGGAAACCCCAGCAGGATCAGGGCATGGGAACCGAGCATCAGGCTCGACTCCAGCAGTTCCGGCACCACTTCGCTGGCGCCGGCTGCCTTCAGCTCGGCCGACTGGCTGTCGTCCCGGGTACGCACCAGGATCGGCACCGTCGGGTTGAGGCGTCTGGCCTCCTTGAGAACCCGCAAGGCCACATCGGCCTGATCCACGGCAATCACCAGCAACTTGGCGCGCAGCAAACCGACGGCGGTCAGCAGATCGCCGCGGGTTGAATCGCCGTAATGGACGTCGCGCTCGGCGGTGGCGGCTTCCTGAATCCGCACCGGATCGTTGTCCAGTGCGACGTAGGATTGCCCGGCATTGCGCATGAAGCGCCCGATCGACTGACCGACACGGCCGTAGCCACAGATCACCACATGCCCGTCGAACCCGGCATTGAGGGCGCTGATTTCCTCGATCTGCGCTTCCTGATTGGGTTTGCGGTGCAGGGCGGCGGCGATGCGCGGTGCGGCGCGTAACAGCAGGGGCGTCAGCAGCATCGAGCAGAAGGTGGCGGCGAGCAGCAAGGCACCGAGTTCGGCGGGGAGCAGCCGGCTCTGCTGCATCTGCGCCATCAGGGCGAAGCAGAATTCACCGCCCTGGGCGAGGGCGAGGCCGCTGCGCCAGGCCGTTTCACTGTCGCTGCCGCGCCATTTCACCAATAGCGCCACCACCAGGCCTTTGATCACCAGCAAACCCAAGGTCATGCCGATAATCAGCAGGCTGTGGCTGGCGAACAGTTGCAGGTCGATCAGCATGCCGATGCTGACGAAAAACAGCCCCAGCAGAATGTCGCGAAACGGCCGGATATCGGCCTCGATCTGATGCCGATAATGGCTCTCGCCCAGCAGCATTCCTGCGAGGAACGCGCCGAGGGCTGGAGACAGGCCCAGCAAGTGGGTCAGCCAGGCCGTCAGCAACACGATCACCAGTGCCAGCAGCACGAACAATTCTGCCGATCGGGAAGCCGCGACTTCCTGAAACAGGCGGGGCAGCAGCCAGCGGCTGGCCAGCAACAAACCGAAAAACAGCAATACGGTCTTCAACAAGGTCAGGGGCAACGCCCAGTACCAGGCCTGATCACTGCTGCCGGCGAACACCGGTACCAACGTCAGTAGCAACACGGCCACCACGTCCTGGAACAACAGGACGCCCACTGCGTTCTGGCCGTGGCTGCTGAAGATTTCGCCGAGGCTGCCCAGCTCCTTGGTCACAATCGCCGTGGATGACAGCGACAGGCCGGCGCCCAGCAGCAAGGCCGGTGTAGCCGGCATGCCCAACAGCATCAGCACGCCTCCCAGCAGGAATGTGGTGATCAGCACTTGCTGGCTGCCCAGACGGAAAACCACTTGGCGCAGGGCAATCATTTTCGACAGGGAGAACTCCAGCCCCAGGGAAAACAGCAGAAACACCACGCCCAGTTCGGCAAGATCCGGCAGATGTTCGCTTTCATTGATCCAGTCGAATGCCTTCGGCCCGACCATCAAACCCACGCACAGATAGCCCAGTACAGGCGGCAGGCGCAGGCGACGGAACAGGGCAATCATCACCAGGGACGACGCCAGAATGATCAGCAGATTGGCAAACACAAGACACTCCGGGACAGGTCAGGCTCTTCAAGCGTAGAGGTAAAAAACACCGGAGCATCGCGTAAATGGCGATTTTGTGGGCTGATTTACATCAGGGTTTTACGAGGGGCGGGATCGAACCCGGAGGGTGGGTCGACGGGCTTTGCGGGCAGGCCTAGAATGATCACTCGATTTTTGGGGTTGAGCGCACATGCTTCCTGAATGCCAGTTGTTCGGCACCCTGGGGTGCCATTTGTGTGAAGTCGCGGAGGCCGAACTGATGCCTTTTGTCGAGCATGGTCTGCTGGTGGAACTGGTGGATATTGCTGACGACGAATCGTGGTTCGAGGCCTACAGCCTGCGGATCCCTGTCCTGCGCAGAGTCGATACCGGCGCGGAACTGGGGTGGCCCTTCAGCGCCGATCAGGTGGTGGCATTCCTGCGTTAAGATTTTTCTCTTCTGCGTTGATGGCGCTCGTCACCTTCGCTCAATCACGGCTTGGCACTTTTCGGGTTATTCGGTTACTGTATACGCATACAGTAATTGGGTTGGCCTGCCATGCCGTTTCCGGGCATTCGTCAGGTCAAGCCGGATGTCAGAGGGAGCCACCGTGGTCAATGTCGAACAGTTGAAAAGCAGCGTGAACGGGATGTCGGTTGACGTGGTGCGCGAGGCCGTCCACGAATTGCGCCTGGACGGTCTGGTCACGGAAGGCAAGACTCCCTTCAACAAGCTGCATTTCAATACATGCTTTGCCGAGATCGAGGCCTTGTTTCAGCGTGCCGGCTATCACAAGCAACTGGATGTGGTCGGATATCAGGGGCTTTTGTACGCCCTGTACGATCCGGGCCGTTGGGACGCCGTGGATGTGTTGCGCTGGCTCAAGGAATTCACCGAGGCGGCGGCGCTCAAATCGATCCCCGCCTGATTCCGCGCTAGGTCTGCTGCGCCCGGTGTTGGATAATGCCGCTCTGCTTTGAAGGTTAGAGTTTCCGTATGTCCAGCACACCCACATTTTCCGCCGCACAGAATCAGGCCAGCACGCTGTATCTGCCCCCCGGTAGCTGGCGGACAGTGCTCGACTGCCTGTGTGAGCATTTCAGTGCCATCGGGCGCGATCAATGGCTGGATCGAATCGCCCGAGGCCGGGTGCTCGATGGCCAGGGTCAGCCGATCGCGCTGGACTTGCCCTACAGGGAAGGGCTGCGCATTCACTATTTTCGTGAAGTGCCGGATGAAAAGCCGATCCCGGTGGTCGAGTCGATCCTGTATGCGGACGAGCATCTGGTGGTGGCGGACAAGCCGCATTTCCTTCCGGTGACCCCGGCAGGCGAGTACGTCGAACAGACGCTGCTTCGCCGATTGATCCGGCGCCTGGACAATCCCCATCTGGTGCCGCTGCACCGGATTGACCGGCACACGGCCGGGCTGGTGATTTTCTCTGCCAATCCACAGACGCGGTCGGCGTATCAGTCACTGTTTCCGACACGGCAGATCGAAAAACGCTATGAAGCCATTGCGGCCGCGCTGCCCGGACTGGATTTCCCGTTGGTGCACAAGAGCCGCATGGTCGACGGTGAACCGTTTTTCCGCATGCAGGAAGGGCCGGGTGTAAGCAACACCGAAACGGCGGTGGAGGTTCGTGAAAAGAACGGCGAACTCTGGCGCTACGGCCTGTACCCGGTGACCGGCAAGAAGCATCAGCTACGGGTGCACATGACGGCGCTGGGGGCGAGCATCTGCAATGATCCGTTTTACCCCGAAGTGCTCAAAGATGTTGAAGATGACTACGCCAACCCGCTCAAGCTCCTGGCGCAGGGGTTGCGATTCATCGACCCGGTCACGGGGCAGGTGCGCGAGTTTGAAAGCCGGATCACGCTGGACTGGTGATCCCGTGTATCGACCCTTTTCTGTCAGACACGAAAAAGCCCGCATATTGCGGGCTTTTCTGTATCCGCTGCCGAACTGAAGACTTACAGCTCTTTGACAGTGCGGATCTGATCCTTGTTGATGCGGGTGTGCTTGCCGTCCAGTTGTTCGAACTCGTAGAAGCCCGAATCTTCATCATACTTAGGGGCGTCGACAGCCTGGATTTCGCGACCGTCATTCAAGGTGATCACTGTTGGCGAAGCGCAACCGGCGAGGGTGGCAAGGCCCAGTGCGAGCATGAAAGTGGCGAGGGTCCGTTGAGTCATGAGTGTGTCTCCGAAGGGGAATTCTTTTGGTTACTGAGCTTGAGACGTATACAAGGCGTGCAAGTTCCTTGAATGCTGTCAGTCTGACACAGTGTTGTGCGAACTCAACAGTTCAGGGGTGTTGAGATTGGCCAGGCGTGGATCGTTGTCAGGGCAAACCAGGGCCTGGGCATCAAGATTGCGCATCACCCGGCCGGGGCTGCGTTCTCCAGCGTTCCAGGCGTTTTCGAATGCCGGCAGGAGTGCCACCGGGATCACGCAAAGCAGCGGTTCCCAGTGATTGTCATGGCGCAACATTAAAGGTTTTTCAGAATTCAGACTGGCCGCCTCACGCATGCTGTGCAGCAGTGCAAGATCGATGCGCGGAACATCGCAGGGCAGTACCAGCAGATGGGCGTGGCGCGCAGCTTTCAAGCCGGCACGAATGCCAGCCAATGGTCCGGGAAAGTCCTCCTCATCATCGCTCACCAACTGGTCGGCGAATGGTGCATAGCGTTCACGATTGCGGTTGCAGGAGATGATCAGGTCATCCGTCAACGGCCGAACATTGCGATGCAGATGTGCGATCAGCGGTTCACCGTGCCATTCCACCAGTCCCTTGTCCTGGCCGCCCATCCGCTGGCCGCGTCCACCTGCCAGCAACAGAATGGAGCAGAGTGGTAATGGCGTGTTCGAAGTCATGGCAGCTCTCCGCAGGGGCGGCGAAAAAAGGGGGCGCTGTGATATAACACCGGGCTGTTTCTCCTACAACTGGACGAGCCTATGAAAGCCAAGGCTGATGTACCTTTCGTGCCGCTCAATATCGCGGTGCTGACGGTCAGCGACACCCGAACCCTGGAAACCGATACCTCCGGCCAGGTCTTCGTCGACCGGCTGACGGCGGCGGGCCACCATCTGGCGCAGCGAGTGCTGCTCAAAGATGACCTGTACAAGATCCGTGCGCAAGTCGCCCACTGGATTGCCGAGGACGTCGTGCAAGTCGTGCTGATTACCGGCGGTACCGGTTTTACCGGCCGCGACAGCACCCCGGAAGCCGTCGCTTGCCTGCTGGACAAGCAGGTCGATGGTTTTGGTGAGCTGTTCCGCCAGATCTCGGTCGCCGACATCGGCACCTCCACCGTGCAATCCCGGGCCTTGGCGGGACTGGCCAATGGCACGCTTGTCTGCTGCCTGCCAGGCTCGACCAACGCAGTGCGCACCGGTTGGGATGGCATCCTCGCCGAGCAACTGGACTCACGCCACCGCCCGTGCAATTTCGTCACTCATTTGAAACAGGCGGCGCCTTGTGAATCCCGTGGGTAAGCCGGGCAAGACCGGCAGCCTGATGCCGGTCGAAGAGGCATTGGCGCGATTGCTGGAAATGGCCGAGAGGTCGCGGATTGCCGAGAGTGAGTTTTTGCCACTGGCGCAGGTTCAGGGGCGGGTGTTGGCGCAAGATCTGATTTCGACACTGGATCTGCCGCCGTGGCCGAACAGCGCCATGGACGGTTATGCCTTGAATCTGGCCGACTGGACCGGCGAATCGTTGCCGGTCAGTCAGAAGATCTTCGCCGGGCAGGCACCGGAACCCTTGAAGCCAGGCACCTGCGCACGGATCTTTACCGGTGCGCCGGTACCTGCCGGTGCTGATTGTGTCGAGATGCAGGAAAACGCCGAGGTTCATGCCGATGAGCGCGTGAGCTTCATCGAGGCGATGGTGGCCGGGCAGAACATTCGCCCGCAAGGCCAGGAAACGACGGTCGGTGAGTTGGTCCTGGCTGCTGGAACCCGGCTCGGTCCGATCGAGCAGGGACTGGCCGCATCGCTGGGTTGCGCAGGGCTTGAGGTGATTCGCCGGGTTCGTGTGGCGGTGCTGTCCACGGGGGATGAACTGGTCGAGCCGGGAACAGCATTGGGACCGGGACAGATCTACAACAGCAACCGGGTGTTGTTGTGCAGCTGGTTGCAGCGCCTCGGATGTGAAGTGGTGGACGCCGGTATTCTGCCTGATGACCTGCCCACCACCCGTGCGCGACTTGGGGAGCTTCAGGATGTAGACCTGATTCTCTCAACCGGTGGTGTCTCGGTCGGGGAAGCGGATTTCCTCGGTATCGCATTGAGGGAAGAGGGCGAGCTGACACTCTGGAAGCTGGCAATCAAACCCGGCAAGCCGCTGACGGTCGGGCATTTCCGTGGTGTCCCGGTGATTGGATTGCCGGGGAATCCTGCCTCGACACTGGTGACCTTTGCCTTGCTGACCCGGCCTTATCTGTTACGTCGCCAGGGTGTGCAGGATGTCGAGCCACTGAAATTTTCGGTGCCCGCAGGATTTGTCTGGCCTCAGGCCGGTAACCGCCGTGAATTTCTGCGCGGACGTCTGGAGCAGGGGCAAGCGATTATCTACCGTAACCAGAGTTCGGGCGTTCTGCGCAGCGCTGCCTGGGCCGAGGGTCTGGTGGAAGTTCAGGAGGGGCGAGTCCTGGCCAAGGGTGATCAGGTGCCATTCATTCCGCTCAGCGAGCTGCTCGGTTGATTGCAGGCATTTGAAAGGCAGGCATAGTCGCAAAACGATGCCTGCCTTTTCAGCGGGTCAGCGGCTGAGCAGTGTGACCAGCTGATCGAACCGGCTGTTGGCAATCCAGCCCAACAGTCCGAGCACCATCGCTGTCGCCCCTGCCGAGTAGGCAAGGCGATGCTTGATGGCTTTGACGTCCCCTCTGACTTCGTCCATATCGCGTCGAATGTACTTGAGGTGGGTTTCCAGCTCGGTGACACGCGGTTCCATATCGTTTTCTCCAGTGTTTCTGGCGCTGCATTTGAATTCGTCTTTAAGACTGGCGCGACTTTCGGAGAGAGAGGCAACCGGGCTCATGGATAGTCTTGCTTCATGGCTTTGCATGGAAACGCCCGCCTGCGGCTATTAGGGGCAGTTGGCAAATGCCGGAATGCAAAAAATCGAAAGTCCTGAAACTGTATCCACACATTACATGCACATCCTTGTGTAATTGAATTGAAGATCGCTAACACCGACACACGTTGTACCAACGGCCGGGCTGGGTCAATTGAGCCGATTCCTTACGTTCTGTACGAAAAATTACCGATATGTAGGACGGGCCAGACGGGCAGCAGGAATTAATCAGAAGACGTGCGACTTTTTTGCCGGTCTTGAGGGTCAAGATGTCCCGTACTGATTCAATTCCGGGAGTAACCGCAATGAGTGAACGCAAGGCATTGTTGATTCTGCATGGCAAGCAGGCACTCAACGAGGCGGTTCGTGCCGCTGTCGAGAACAAGCGTCAGCAGGGATGGGAACTGGCGGTGCGCCTGACCTGGGAGGCCGGGGATGCCCAGCGGCTGGTGGAGGAGGCGCTGGCGGCGGGATACCGTCAGATCATTGCCGGTGGCGGAGATGGCACCCTGCGTGACATCGCCGAAGCACTGGCGGCGCATCCAGGCAAGGCCAGTCTGGTGCTGTTGCCACTGGGAACCGCCAACGATTTTTCCCGCGCGGCGGCTATTCCCCTCGAGCCGGCCGAAGCACTCGAATTGCTTGAGGCACCCGCCCATGACATTGATTTGGGCGAGGTCGGCGGGCAGATCTTCCTGAACATGGCCACCGGCGGGTTCGGCAGCCAGGTGACCGCCAACACGTCGGAAGATCTGAAAAAAGTGCTGGGTGGCGCGGCCTATCTGTTCACCGGCTTATCGCGGTTCAGTGAGCTGCATGCCGCCTATGGCGAATTGCAGGGGCCGGATTTTCACTGGCGTGGCGAGCTGCTGGCGCTGGGGATCGGCAATGGCCGTCAGGCCGGTGGCGGGCATGTGTTGTGCCCGGAAGCGCTGGTGGACGACGGCCTTCTGGATATCAGCATTCTGCCGGCGCCGCAGGAGCTGGTCGGCACGCTGAAAAATCTGCTCAGCGACGGGTTTGGCATCGACAACATGTTCGTGCGTACGCGTTTGCCGTGGGTTGAAATCAAGGTCGCCGAAGGGCTTTGCATCAATCTCGACGGCGAGCCTCTGGAGGGCGACAGTCTGCGGTTTGCGGCGCGCCCCCGAGCCTTGCGTGTGCATTTGCCCAAGGACTCGCCGCTGTTGAGTACAACGCCCCGGCTCAGTCGTCCAGACTGATGATCTGTTCCCGCACGGCGAACAGCACCAGGCCCGCCACATCGTAGATCTGCAGGCGTTTCATGATCTGCGAGCGGTGGGTTTCGACCGTCTTGATGCTCAGCCCCAGGCCATTGGCGATTTCCCGCGTGGACTTGCCGCGCACGATCAAGCGCAGGATTTCCAGCTGGCGTGCCGTGAGGTTGTGTGACTCGGCGACTTCCGGCTGCTGCTTGAGGTTACGGGTCAGCGCCTGATTGATCACGGTGTGGGCGATGGCTGGGCTCAGATAGCGTTCGTTGTTGCGCAGCGCTTCCAGTGCATGTTCGAGTTCGGTGGCCGTGGTGTCCTTGAGCAGGTAACCGTGCGCACCGGACTCCAGCGCCTGCATGATCAGCGCGGGGTCGGTGTGCATCGACAGAATCAGCACTTTGGCGTGCGGGCGTACGCGTCTGAGCCGCTGCAAGGCCTCCAGACCGCCGGTTTCTTTCATGGAAATGTCCAGCAATACGATATCGGGAGACAGCAGCTCGACCATCTCGAGCAACTGCGAGCCGTCATTGGCCTCGCCGATAACCGCATAACCGGGAATATCCAGCACCAGGGCGCGCACGCCGGCCCTGATCAGCGAGTGGTCATCCACCAGAAGTAAGTTACAAGTCAACGCATAACCTTATTCGTACTGGCCCGCTCGAGTGCACGGGGCGCCCAGGGGAATAGTGCTTCGATTTGAGTACCTTTGCCCGGCTCGCTGGTCACGCTCAGTGTGCCGCCCAGTTGCTCGATGCGTTCGGCCATCCCGGCCATGCCCCGCTGTCCTTCGCGACCCGGATTCGCCGCCGGGGAAAAGCCCAGCCCATCATCGCTGATCAGCAGAGTCAGGCCCTGTGGCAGGCGTTGCACGCGAATCAACAGGTTTTTGGCCTGCGCATGGCGAAGGATGTTGGTCACCGCTTCCTGAGTGATACGAAAGGCAGCGACGGCCATTTCTTCGGGAATTCCATTCAGGCGCTGCTGGCAGTCCAGGCTCCAGTGCACCGACGTATTGGTCAACACCTTGAGCAGGTGTGCACGCAGGCTCGCTTCAAGGCCAAGGCTGGTCAGTTGCCGCGGGTTGAGAATGGCCGAAACGTCGCGAACCTTGTTGAGGGTTTCTTCGAGCGTCTCGCAAAGTACTGAACAGTGTTCCTGCATGTCCGCGGGCAAGCGACGCTTGAGCCATTCGCTTTGCAGCTTGGCGGCGGTCAGCAGTTGGCCGATATCGTCATGCAGTTCACGGCTCAGGCGATGGCGCTCGTTTTCCTGGACTTCCAGCAAACGGTCGGCGAGTTCCTGAGGCTGGAACTTGATGGATTTGCGCGACAGACGATGTTGGGTCCAGACGCAACCGGCAGCCGCCACGTTGATCAGCAGCAGGCCAAGCGATATCGGGGCGGAGACGCCATAGCTCAACAGACTGCCCAGGGCCGAAGCCGTACACAGCAGGAGTGTGAACCTGCGGGCATTTTCTCGGGAGGGAGGCCATGTGGTGATTGACTTGAGGCTGGCGTACATAGCGGATGGAGCCAATGGATGTTCGCTGCGGGCAGACCGGTCAGAAGGGCTGGCGGTCTCTGTCTGGAAAACTGTCATTCAGGTTGTTGATTTCAAAACGGTTCAGTGATCGATAATTGAGCGCCAACTTCGGTAGAGGCCGCTCATTGAAGTCACAATGCCATTAACTGAAACAACTAACGGGCGGCATAATACCACTTAACATACCGTTGGTCGCGTTTGCCCTATATGTCCAAAGAGTCAGGAAACAGGCCATGTTGGACGAGGGTTCCATAATGGAAAAGTTGAAGTACCTGATTCGATAATTATCGATGCAACCGCAAGTTTTCTTTTACGCAGGAAAACCCTGACATCCGCAGAGGATAGTCTGCATTCATCGCTCGTAATTATTTATTGGAAGGTGTCGCAGGCAGGCATGAACTATTCAATTGCGACATTCGACGGCGAAAACTGACGGGCCCGAACTGCCCAGTGTGTGCCCGGTTACGCTTGGCGCTCCGACCAGGAGACGAGGGAAATCGGCTTGCCGTTGAGCGGCATTTGAAAGTGAGTCTGCCCGACCTGGCAGGCAAAGGCTTCAATCAGCGACACCTGTTCGCTTTCATCGAGGCCCAATTGACCGGTGCTTGGGTCAACCAGTTCCAGTTGCCAGGCCATAAGCGTAAAGCAGTCTTTCAGTGCTTCCAGGGCCTGCGCATGCAAATCCACGTGATCCTGAACCTGGGTGAGCAGGCCATGCAGGTGCAGGGAGAATTCGGACACCGCCCCCAGCGCCAGGGCATCGGCCTTGTTCGCCAGCTTGAGGAGGGTGCTCAGCATGCAGTCGATGGCGTCCTTGTCATTGCTGATCAGCTGCAAGTGGCTGAGGCATTCTTCAGACTTGGCCAGGAGCGTTTCAGCCTCGACAAGAAATTCGGGGAACCGCTGCGCCCAGTCACTACGGTCGTTCGGCATGCTTATCTCCACCACGTCATGTCTGATGAGGGAATGCCGTGTGTGTCGACGATCATGAATCGTCGCGAGACCGCGCCCCGGTGTGCATTGGCACAGACCTGGGGTTTCAAGAGGATGTGTTTCCACTGAACTGCGATCGCACACAATAGCCTGACTCCGTTCATGCAATGAGAATGGCGTCACATTAATGGCTATTGGATATCGCGAATATCAGGTTGGGCCTGATTGTTACTAGGGGATTCCCTTAGGCACGGGAACCTGTGGCGCAAATCGGGGTCGCGCCGAAGAGAATGTAGCAGATGATTTCACCGGGCCAGTAAAGCATGATGTTAATGTGACATCAATGCCTGCTCATGGCATTTTGTTGGTGATTTGTGACGGGATCAAGATCCGCCAGATTCAGCCGATAACCCCCAATAGTGAATTCATCAGAACAAGCCCAGGAGTCATTGATGGCCGGCATTCTCGACACGGTAGACCAACGCACGCAACTGGTGGGTGAGAATCGCCTGGAAATTCTCATGTTTCGACTGGCCGGACGCCAATTGTTCGCGATCAACGTGTTCAAGGTTCAGGAAGTCCTGCAGTTGCCGAAACTGACCCTGATGCCCCAGCGTCACCCTTTTGTCTGCGGCGTGGTCAATCTGCGTGGGCAGACGCTGCCGGTGATCGACTTGTCCCAGGCGATTGGCATGCGGCCATTGGTGCCGGGCCCGAACAGCACGATCATCGTTACCGAATACAACCGTTCGGTGCAGGCGTTCCTCGTCGGTGGCGTGGACCGCATCGTCAACATGAACTGGGAAGCCATCCTGCCACCGCCGACCAGCGCCGGTCGCCAGCATTACCTGACGGCCATCAGCAAGGTCGACGATCAACTGGTGGAAATCATCGACGTCGAGAAAGTCCTCGCCGAAATCGTGCCGTACAACGCCAAGGTTTCCCGCGACAAACTGGACGATCCGGTGCTGGAACGCGCCCGTGGCCGCGAAGTGTTGCTGGTGGACGACTCCAACGTGGCGCTCTCGCAATTGCGCGACACCCTCGGCCAGTTGGGCGTGAAGATGCACATCGCCAGCGACGGCCTGAAAGCCCTGAACATGCTCAAGGCCTGGGCCGATACCGGGGTGCACATGACCGACAAGCTGTTGATGATCTTCACTGACGCCGAAATGCCTGAAATGGACGGCTATCGCCTGACCACCGAAATCCGTAACGACCCCCGCCTGCGTGGCCTGTATGTGGTGTTGCACACCTCGCTGTCCGGCAGTTTCAACGACTCGATGGTCAAGAAGGTCGGCTGCGACAACTTCCTCTCCAAGTTCCAGCCGGACAAACTGGTCGATGTGGTGCGCCAGCGTCTGATGCTCGACGAAGTGCCGGCCTGATCAAGCTGTCGAGGCTGACCCTGCGTCAGCCTTTGATTCGCTGACAAAGCTCGTATAGGGTGGCGTTTTTGACCCACCAGGGAGCTGGCCATGCTGCGTCTGAGCGCGCTTTATCGTTACCCGTTGAAATCCGCCAAGGGTGAGGTCCTGCAAGGGATCGGCCTGGACAAACTGGGGCTTGAGGGCGACCGACGCTGGATGCTGGTGGACGAAGCCAGCGGGCGATTCCTGACCCAGCGTGCCGAAGCGAAGATGAGCCAGCTGTCGGCGCTGTGGAATGCCAGCGGCGGTCTGACGCTCAACGCGCCGGGGCATTCGGCAATCGATGTCGCCTTGCCCGGTAGCGACGACGATCTGCGTGGCGTGACCATCTGGCGTGACACCCTGCGTGTGCCGGATGCCGGTGAAGAGGCGGCCCGTTGGGTCAGCGAATTCATTGGCAAGCCGACCCGACTGGTGCAAGTACCGCTGGATCGCGCCCGGACGACCCAGGCCGGGTACGGCAACGATGACGACCAAGTGGCATTCGCCGATGGTTTCCCCCTACTGCTGATTGGTGAGGCCTCGCTGCAACACCTGTCGCAGGCAGTCGGGCGTCCGCTGGAAATGCTGCGGTTCCGGCCGAATCTGGTGATCGAAGGCAGTGATGCTTACGCCGAGGATGGCTGGAAGCGGATCCGTATCGGCGATGTCGAGTTCCGCGTGGTCAAGTCCTGCTCGCGGTGCATTCTCACCACGATCGATCCGCAGACCGGGGAGCGCAGCGCTGACCGCGAACCACTGGCGACCCTGCAGAAGAGCCGTGCCCAGGCCGACGGTGCGATGTTCGGCCAGAACCTGGTCAACGACGGCAACGGCCGGCTTGAAGTCGGCATGCCGGTGGAAATCCTCGAATAACCGGCCCTGAAACGAAAAATGCCCGTGTCCTTGGACACGGGCATTTTTTATGACCGCCGAAAACCGTGGGTTCAGCCGCGGTATTCGCACAGGTAAGCGGTGTCGACGGCCACTTTCAGCTGGAACTTGCTGTTGGCGGGCACGTTGAACTGGCTGCCGGCGGCGAAAGTTTCCCAGTCGCTGCTGTCCGGCAGTTTGACGGTCAGTGCGCCCGAAACCACGTGCATGATTTCACGCTGGCTGGTGCCGAATTCGTATTCGCCCGGGGCCATGACGCCGATGGTCGCAGGGCCTTCAGCAGTGCCAAAAGCGATCGACTTGACGGTGCCGTCGAAGTACTCGTTGACTTTAAACATGGGCGATTCCTCTCGAAAAGGGCTTAAAAAGGGTCAAAAAGGTCGGCCAGTATGCACAAGGCTCATGGCGCCGTCACCTGCGCTAGAGCGGCAGCACCAATGGCAATAATCGGGCGGTATTGCGCGCATCTTCCAGTGCCCGGTGTTGTTGACCGGTGAATTGCATGCCCGCCAGTTGCAACGCGCCATTGAGGCCCAGTGGCCGTTCGAGGCGTCGGGCCTTGGCAAATCGCTGTTTGAGGTTCATGTGCGGCACCCGGCTCAGGGCGCTGTCGAGTTGCAGGCGCTGCCATTCCTGAAGCAACTGCTTGCGGTCGTAATCGCCCCAGCTGGCCCATCCTTCAAGGCGTGTCTCGTGCTGACCGAGCCAGCGTTCGAACGCAGGCCACACTTCACTTAACGGCTGCGCCGCGTCGATGTTGGCCTGGGTGATGTGCGTGAGTTCGCGGCAAAACGGCGTCAACAAGGGGCGCCGCGTCGGTTTGACGAAGCGCTGGAAGTGATCCCGTTCGCGACCGGCGCGATCCACCAGGGTCGCGCCGATCTCGATGATCTCCATTTCCGTAACCGGCCAGCCACCCTCATCGGTGGTGGCTTCCAGATCTATGACCAGCCAATGGGGCATCGCAGGGTTCCTGATTTCCGCGTCCTGATTATTCAGAGCGTAGTCAAACCTTGCGGATGCGCGCGGCGACTACTCGACCTGCAACAGAACCTGACGATTTTTTACCTGATCGCCGACCTTGACCTGCACCCGCTTGAGCACGCCGTCGATGCCGGCCTTGAGCGGGTGCTCCATTTTCATCGCTTCCAATACCACCAGCAGTTGGCCCTTGCTGACCGGGCTGCCTTCGCTGACGAGCACATCGATGATGGCGCCATCCATCGGGGCTTTCAACGTGCCGGAACTGACGCTGGTCTGACTGTCGATCACCGCATGAGTTCGATCCACCAGATGCAGGCTGCCGGGGTGGGTGAACAGCCAGAGCTGGTCGTCGCGCAGGCGACAGGCATGGCGCTGGCGCAGGCCATCGATTTCCAGCGTCATGGCCCCGACGGTGTGTTCGATGAGTTTGAGTTCGATGACGCGCTCCGCGACCTGCACTGCGAACGTGTTGTCCGGACTGGCGCGCAGTTGCACGTTCCAGTCGCGGGCGTCGAGGCCGATGCGATAAAGCAGCGGCGCACCGGCGGTGTTGCGCCATCCGGACAGCGGGGCGCGGTGTTGCTGCGCGGCGGATTGGTAAAACAGCACCGCCGCGATGGCCAGCTCTTCGGCACTGGGCGAATAGGCGCGAAGGCAGTCATGATCGGCGAAGTGTTGAGGGATGAAGCCAGTGCCGAATTCCCCGCTGATGAACTGCGGATGCTGCAACAGGCTGGCGAGCAACCGCTGATTGCTCTGCACGCCCAGCAACACGCTGTCCTGAACCGCACACAGCAGTTTGCGCTGGGCCTCTTCTCGGGTTGCGCCGTGGGCGATCAGTTTGCCGAGCATCGGGTCGTAGAACGGTGAGACCGATTGGCCTTCGATCAGGCCGTGATCGATCCGTGCACCGCGATCCAGTGCCGGCATCCAGGCTTCGACACGCCCGGTCTGCGGAAGAAAACCCTGGGCCGGATCTTCGGCGTAGAGGCGTACTTCCATCGCGTGGCCATCGAGTTTCACCTGCGCCTGGGTCAGCGGTAGCGGCTGGCCTTCGGCGACCGACAGTTGCCAAGCCACCAGATCCAGCCCGGTGATCAATTCAGTCACCGGGTGCTCGACCTGCAACCGGGTGTTCATCTCCAGAAAGTAAAACCTGCCATCGGCATCAAGCAAAAACTCCACGGTGCCGGCGCCGACATAGTTCACCGCACGCCCGGCCTTGAGCGCCGCTTCGCCCATCGCCTGGCGCAGCTCTTCGGTCATCACCGGGCACGGCGCCTCTTCGATGACTTTCTGATGGCGGCGCTGAATCGAACAATCGCGCTCGCCGAGGTAGATCAGGTTGCCGTGGTGATCGCCGAACAGCTGCACTTCGACATGACGCGGTTCGGTCAGCGCCTGTTCGAGGATCAGTTCATCGCTGCCGAAACCGTTCAAGGCTTCGGAGCGCGCCGTGCGCAATTGCGCCGGCAGTTCCTCGGCGCTGTGCACCAGTCGCATGCCACGCCCGCCCCCACCGGCGCTGGCCTTGATCATCAGCGGGTAACCGATGCGCTCGGCTTCACGGGTCAGGGTCGCGTCGTCCTGCTCGGCGCCTTGATAACCGGCGATGCACGGGACGCCGGCGGCGAGCATGGCGATTTTCGATTGGCGTTTGCTGCCCATCAGTTCGATGGCTTCGACGCTGGGGCCGATGAAGGTCAGGCCGGCCTGTTCGCAGGCGCGGGCGAATTCGGCATTTTCCGAGAGAAAACCGTAGCCCGGATGGATCGCGTCGGCACCGCTGCGCCGGGCGGCGTCGAGGATCGCCGGGATGTTCAGGTAGGACTGCTGCACCGGCGCCGGGCCGATGTTCACCGCTTGATCGGCCATCTGCACGTGCAGTGCATCGGCGTCGGCGTCGCTGAAGATGGCGACCGTGCGATAGCCGAGGGCCTGGGCGGTACGCTGGATGCGGCAGGCGATTTCACCGCGGTTGGCGATCAGGATTTTGTGGAGGGCGGGCATGGTGGTTTTCCTGAATGTTGGCGGTGAATTGAAGGGCCTCATCGCGGGCAAGCCCGCTCCCACAGGGTCAGGCGCTCCATCCGGGTTTGCGCTTTTGCACAAACGCCATCGTGCCTTCGATCCCTTCGGCACCGGTCATCGCTGCGCTGAACCACTGCGCGGCTTCATCCAGCAATTCACTCGACGGCTGGCCGGCGCTGGCCAGCAGCAGCTTTTTCGTCATGGCATTCGCTTCCGGGGCGCAACACAAGACATGATCGAGCACTTCATCCAGCCGCTCGGCGAGCGCCTGCGGATCCTGCTCGACAAAATGCACCAGCCCCAGGCGCCGCGCCTGATGGCCGTCGAAGCGGGCGGCGGTCAGGGCCAGGCGTCGGGTTTCAGTGAGGCCGATGCGCTGCACCACAAACGGCGCGATCTGCGCTGGCAGCAGGCCGAGGCTGGTTTCCGGCAGACCGAATTGCGCCTGATGATCGGCGATGGCGATATCGCTGATACACGTCAGGCCGAAGCCGCCCCCGAGCACAGCGCCTTGCAACACCGTGATCAGCACTTGCGGTGCGTGCTGCGCTTCTTCCAGCAATGATCCGAAGGCACGGTTCAGATCGCGATAGGCATCGCTGCCCTGGACGCGAGCGTTGGCCATGTCCTTGATGTCGCCGCCGGCACAGAAATGCCCGCCGGCACCGCTGAGCACCAGCGCGCGGACGCTGCGGTCATCGCGCACCTCTGCCAGCACGGCGCGCAACTCGGCGACCATTTGCAGGCTCATGGCGTTGCGGCTTTCCGGGCGATTGAGGGTGATGTGCAACACGCCGTTGTGCCGTTCCAGCAGCAGCGTCTGGCAATCGGGCAGGGCGCTCATTTCTTTTTCCCCGGCAGGATGCCCATCAGTTTGCAGATGATCCCCAGCATGATTTCGTCGGCGCCGCCGCCAATCGATACCAGCCGCACGTCGCGGTAGGCGCGGGCCACCGGGTTGTCCCACATGAAACCCATGCCGCCCCAGTATTGCAGGCAACTGTCGCTGACTTCGCGGCCGAGGCGCCCGGCCTTGAGCTTGGCCATCGAAGCCAGTCGGGTGACGTCCTGGCCTTTCACGTATTGCTCGGTGGCCTGATAGACCAGCGCCCGCAGGCATTCGATTTCGGTCTGCAATTCAGCGAGGCGAAAGTGGATCACCTGATTGTCGATCAGCGCATTGCCGAAGGTCTTGCGCTCCTTGCAGTACTCGATAGTGCTGTCGACGCAGTATTCCAGGCCCTTGATCATGTTGGCCGCGCCGAACAGGCGTTCCTCCTGGAATTGCAGCATCTGCATCATGAACCCGGCGCCTTCGTGGCCGATGCGATTGCGCTGGGGCACGCGCACGTTGTCGAAAAACACCTGTGCGGTTTCCGAGCTGCGCATGCCGAGCTTGTCCAGATGCGAACTGAGGCTGATGCCCGGCGTGTTCATCGGCACCATGATCAGCGATTTGTTGATGTGCGGCTTGTCGTCCGAGGTGTTGGCCAGCAGGCAGATGAAGTCGGCACTCGGCGAGTTGGTGATCCACATCTTGCTGCCGTTGATCACATAGTCGTCGCCGTCCTTGCGCGCGGTGGTCTTGAGCCCGGCGACGTCGGAGCCGGCGCCGACTTCCGAGACACCAATGCAACCGACCTGCTCGCCGGTGATCGCCGGGCGCAGAAACTCTTCGCGCAACTCATCGGAACCGAAACGGGCGAGGGCCGGGGTGCACATGTCGGTCTGCACGCCGATCGACATCGGAATGCCGCCGCAGTGGATGGTGCCGAACTCTTCGGCGGCGACGATCGAATAGCTGTAATCCAGGCCCATGCCGCCGAATTTTTCCGGCTTGGAAATCCCCAGCAGACCGAGGTCGCCGGCCTTGCGGAAAATCTCGTGGATTGGAAAGCGCCCAGCCTTTTCCCACTCATCGACATGCGGGTTGATCTCGTGCTCGACGAACTGGCGGACGGTACGGCGCAGTGCTTCGTGTTCCGGGGTGAAGATCATTTTTATTGTTCTCCTTTAATCCGTGGCGATCAGAACCGGCTGACGCCGAAGCTGTTGGGTTGCAACGCGCGGATGTCGGCTTCGTGGCAGATGTCCAGCAGGTAACCGAGCAGGGTGCGGGTATCGCGCGGGTCGATCAGCCCGTCGTCCCACAGGTTGGCGCTGCCGTAGAGGGCGGTGGACTGACTGTCGAGTTTCTGCGCGGTGACCTGCTCCAGCATGTCGAGCATTTTCGGGTCGGGCACCAGGCCGTCCTTGAGCTGTTTGGCTTCGGTGACGATGCGCAACACCTTGCCGGCCTGGGCGCCGCCCATCACGGCGGTTCGGCTGTTGGGCCAGGCGAAGATGAAGCGCGGATCAAGCCCGCGTCCGCACATCGCGTAGTTGCCCGCGCCGTAGGAGCCGCCGACTACGATCGTCAGTTTCGGCACCCGCGCATTGGCCACGGCCTGGATCAGTTTCGAACCGTGCTTGATCACGCCGTGCTGTTCCGATTCGGTGCCGACCATGAACCCGGTGGTGTTGTGGAAAAACAGCAGCGGTGTCTGGCTCTGGTCGCACAGTTGAATGAACTGCGCCGCTTTGCTCGCGCCGTTGGGCGTGATCGGGCCGTTGTTGCCGATGAAGCCACAGGCGCGCCCCTGAATTTTCAGGTGGCCACAAACGGTCTGCTGATCGAACTCGCCCTTGAACTCCAGGAAGCGCGATTCGTCGGCGATCCGCGCAATGATTTCGCGCACGTCGTAAGGTTTTTTCGGGTCGTCCGGGATCAGGCCGAGCAGTTCGTCGATGGGGTACAGCGGTTCCTTGAATTGCGGCTCGGGCAGCCACGGTATTTGCTCGTTCCAGTTCAGCAGGCTGACGATTTCCCGCACCTGACGCACGCCGTCGGCATCGTTTTCGGCCAGGTATTCGGCGGTGCCGGCGACTTGCGCGTGCATCTCGGCGCCACCCAGTTCTTCGTCGGTGGCGACTTCACCGGTCGCTGCTTTAAGCAACGGCGGGCCGGCGAGAAACAGCTTGGCCTTGCCGCGCACCACCACCACGTAATCCGACAGCCCCGGCTGATACGCGCCGCCAGCGGTGGCTGAGCCGTGCACCACGGTGATCTGCGGCAGACCCATGGCCGACATCCGCGCCTGATTGGCAAAGCTGCGTGCGCCTTCGACGAAAATTTCCGCCGCGTAATTGAGGTTGGCGCCGCCGCTTTCGGCGAGGGTGATCACCGGCAGTTTGTTTTCCTGGGCGATCTGTTGCAGGCGCAGGGATTTTTTCAGACCCGACGGGGAAATCGTCCCGCCCTTGATCGCGCTGTTGTTCGCCACGATCAAGGCGCGCACGCCGGACACATAACCAATGCCGGCGATCAAGCCGCCACCGGCCGAGCTGCCGTCCTTGTCGTCGTGCAGTTTGTAGCCGGCCAGGCTCGCCAGTTCGAGGAATGGCGCGCCGGGGTCGAGCAGCAGATTCAGGCGCTCACGGGGCAGCAATTGCCCGCGTTTGTCGAATTTCGGTTTGGCTTCCGCAGCCTTGTTCAGCAGGTTCTGTTCGAGTTGCTGGACTTGCTCGATGGCGGCGAGCATCGCTGCGCGATTGCGGGTGAAAGCTTCGCTGTGCGGGTCGAGCTGGGATTGTATGACCGGCATGGCTTACTCCTTGTCCTTCAAGACATCGGGCATGTAAGCCCGGTGAAACCCGTTGAAGGATTCGCTGTGGGTCGCCTTGTGCAATGGCCAGGCGCGACTGCCCAGACTGGCTGCGCCGTCGATGCGCAAGGTGCTGCCGCTGACGAACGCGGCTGCCGGGCTGAGCAGAAACACGATCGCTGCGCTGACTTCCGATTCGGTGCCGATGCGCTTGAGCGGCACGTGTTCGCGCAAGGTCGGGATCACGGCCTTGAACGCGCCTTCGTAAGTGTCCATGCCGCTGGAAGCGATCCAGCCCGGCGCCACCGCATTCACTCGAACGCCGGCATAACCCCATTCGAACGCCGCCGTTTTGGTGAAGTTGTCCATGCCCGAACGCGCGGCGCCGGAGTGGCCCATGCCGGGCATGCCGCCCCACATGTCGGCGAGCATGTTGACGATGTTGCCGCCGTGTTTGCTCATCGACTGATTGAACACTTCCCGGGCCATCAGGAAACCGCCGACCAGATTGGTGCGCAGCACGGTTTCGAAACCTTTCTGATTGATCGAGGCCAGGGGCGACGGGTACTGGCCGCCGGCATTGTTGACCAGCCCGTGGATCGGTCCATGTTCGCGGATCAGTTCGCTGACCAGCGCCTTCACCGCTTCTTCGTCACGGATATCGCAGGCCTTCCAGTGCGCCCGACCGCCGTCCTCAGCGATTTCGGCGGCGACGGTTTGCAGCTTTTCCGGCTTGCGCCCGACCAGCACCACGGTGGCCCCGAGCGCCGCCAGTTCATGGGCGGTGCAACGCCCGATGCCACTGCCGCCGCCGGTGACGATGACGGTCTGGCCGCTGAACAGATCAGCCCTGAAAATCGATTCGAACGCCATGGTGCCAATCCTCTAGTCGAACTGTTCGGCGATGCTCTGCGGCACCGGGATCTGGATTTCCAGTAGTTGTTGGGCGAAGGCTTTGCCTTGCGGGTCGATGCGCAGGCTCGCCACGCCGCCGCCACCGAGGGCGTTTTCCAGCAGGAAGTTGATGCTGTGGGTGCCCGGCAAATACCAGCGTTCAACCCGGCCGTGAATCGGATCGAGGACATGGCTCATCCAGTCCACGACCACCGCCGGGGTCAGTGCTTCGGCGATCCACGGCAGGTATTCCGGACGACGCGGCATGACGCCAATGTTGCTGTGATTGCCCTTGTCGCCGGAGCGCGCCACGGCCAGTTTCACCAGCGGCACACTCGCGTCGGCGCGGCCCTGGGGTTTGGGTGTTTCGTGGGGCAGGGGCAGGTCCTGACTGTCGAGTATGGCGGGAGCGGGCAGGGCGAACGGATGAGATTCGCCGGCGATGTCGATCTGCAAGTTGCAGGCGCTTTTGTCGATCAGGAACGAGAACAGCCGGATCAGCGGATACACCGTCGGCCGCCCGCCGACGATACCGGTCAGTCCCGGCGCCATGCCGGTCGCGGCCTGGGCGATCTCGCGGGAGAACAGGATCAGCGCCTGTTTGTTCGGGTGGCGCACGGCGAGTTTGATCACCACTTCACGGCTGTCCCGGCGCTGGCCGTGAGGGCCGTAGGTGGCTTCGCTGCCGAGCAGTTCGACGTGGGTTTCGGTGTAGGGGCCGAGGCCTTTGTGGTCGAGCATTTCCGAGGTTTTGTCGAGGATCGCCTGACTGACGCGCCGGGCTTTTTCCACGGCATCGATGCCGGCGATCAGGCAGCTGGCGGTACAACGGAAGCCGTCCGGATACGTTGCGCTGACCTTGTATTGGTCACTGGGCGGCAGGCCTTTGGCACCGTGGACCCGGACGGCGTTTTTGCCTTGTTGCTGGAGTTTGACCTGGCTGAAATCACAGACCACATCGGGCAACAGATAGGCCTGAGGGTCACCGATTTCGTAGAGCATCTGCTCGCCGACCGTCAGTGGCGTGACCAGCCCGCCGGAACCTTCGGGCTTGCTGACGATGAACTGGCCGTCGGCGCTGACTTCGACGATCGGGAAACCGATGTGTTCGTAATCCGGCACGTCGCGCCAGTCGGTGAAGTTGCCACCGGTGCACTGCGCGCCGCATTCGATGATGTGCCCGGCCAGGGCGGCTTGCGCGAGTTTGTCGTAGTCGTGCCACGACCAGCCGAATTCGTGCACCAGTGCGGCACTGACCACTGCGCTGTCGACCACCCGGCCGGTGATCACGATGTCGGCGCCCAGACGCAGCGCTTCGACAATGCCCGGCGCACCGAGGTAGGCGTTGGTCGACACGCACATCGGCGGCAGCGGGGCGCCGCTGAACATTTCCGTGATGCCTTGGGAGGCGAGTTGTTTGAAGTGGGGTTGCAGGTCATCGCCTGACAGCACGGCGATTTTCAGCGCCACGCCGGCCTTGTCGCAGGCCGCTTGCAGGGCCGCGGCACAGGCTTTTGGATTGACTCCGCCGGCATTGCTGATGACGCGAATGTTCTGTTCGGCCAGTTGCGGCAGTAATGGCGCGAGGACTTCGATGAAGTCTCCAGCGAACCCGGCCTGCGGGTCCTTCATCCGGGCGCCGGCCATGATCGACATGGTGATTTCGGCCAGATAGTCGAAGACCAGATAATCCAGCTGTCCTCCGGCCACAAGCTGCGCGGCGGCGGTCGAGGTGTCTCCCCAGAATGCGCTGGCGCATCCGATGCGAACCGTGGTGGGCATTTTGATCTCCGACTCAGCAACCTGTGACAGAAGTGCATCGAGACTACCAAGCAAGCGCTTGGTTTGTAAACGTCTGGAATTATCTTCTGCCCAAGCGCTTGCTTGGTCACCGCCGGCGGCTTAAATTGCCCGCGCAACCCCGCCGTTTCTGCGGCGTACGGCGCAATTGACTGATCGACTGTAGGAGAGAACGGGTGGACGAGCAAAAAGCCCTGAGGGTCATGCGTGAACTGGTCGATGCCGGCCAGCTGACCGATCCGGACAGCGCTCGCGGCAAACTGCTGCAAGTGGCGGCCCACCTGTTCCGCAACAAAGGCTACGAGCGCACCACGGTGCGCGATCTGGCCGGTGCCGTGGGGATTCAGTCGGGCAGCATCTTTCATCACTTCAAGAGCAAGGATGAAATCCTGCGGGCGGTGATGGAGGAAACCATCCGCTACAACACCGCGTTGATGCGCGCAGCCCTTGCCGATGCTGCCGATGTGCGTGAGCGGGTGCTGGCGCTGATCCGCTGCGAATTGCAGTCGATCATGGGCGGCAGCGGCGAGGCGATGGCGGTGCTGGTGTACGAATGGCGCTCGCTGTCCGAAGACGGCCAGGCCAAGGTGCTGGCGCTGCGCGACATCTACGAAGACCTCTGGCTACAAGTGCTGGGCGAGGCCAAAGAGGCGGGGTTCATCCGTGGCGACGTGTTCATTACCCGACGTTTTCTCACGGGCGCGCTGTCCTGGACCACCACCTGGTTCCGTGCCGGCGGCAGCCTGAGCCTCGATCAACTGGCCGAAGAAGCGCTGATTCTGGTACTCGAAGAGCGCTAGGCGCTTTCTATCGGGCCGGGAAACTGGCTAACTGGGCGAAACCGCCTAGCTTGAATGCAATGATCGGTACTTTTTCGGGGAGTGGGGTGTTTTGAAGTCTTCGCCAATTCGGACGGCCGCCGGGCTGATGCTCGCAGCGCTGGCTGCATTATGGGTATTGCCTGCTCCGGCGGCGCAAGTGGTTCGGGTGGGCGCGGCGCATTTTCCGCCCTACACCATTCGCCCGGAAAACGGCGCCGACACCGGCCTGCTGCCGGAACTGGTCGCGGCTTTGAACAGCGCCCAGAGCGACTATCGTTTCGAGCTGGTGCCCACCTCGATTCCTCGCCGGTTCGGCGATTTCAAGGATGGCCGCACCGACATGGCGATCTTCGAAAATCCGGAGTGGGGCTGGAAAGACATTCCCCACACCACCGTCGACATGGGCCTGGAGGACGCGGAGATTTTCGTAGCGCAGAACAAGCCCGGTCGCCAGCAGAATTACTTCGCCGATCTCAAGGGCAAACGGCTGGCGCTGTACAGCGGCTACCACTACGAATTCGCCAACTTCAATGCCGATCCCAAGTACCTCGCTGAAACCTACAGCGCCACGCTGACCTATTCCCACGACAGCAACCTGCTGATGGTCTTGCGCGGGCGCGCGGACATTGCGTTGGTGACCCGCTCGTACCTGTTCGATTACCTGCTGCGCAACGAAAAGGTACGCGACGAGTTGCTGGTGTCCCAGCGCATCGACCAGATCTACCACCACTACGCGATTCTCAGCCCGAAGGCGCCGATCACCGGCGAAGCCTTCGGCAAGCTGCTGCAAGGCCTGCGCGACAACGGTCAGATGCTGAAGATCTTCGATCCGTACAAGATTGCGGTGGTGCCGGTACCGCATCAATGACCGGCGGTTTTTCGCGTCCGGCCTAAATTTCCCGCCCCGGCTCACGTCCCATCGTTGAACTGTCGACGATTATCGTGAGCCCGACCCATGTCCAATCTGAATGACCTGACTGCCCTGGCCCTGCCTTCGGGCAGCCAACTGGTAGCCGATGCCACCGAAAGCCGTCTGAGCCTTAGCCTGGACGGGCAACCTCTGATTCGCCTGCGTCTTGATCGTGAAGGTCAGGGGCCGATCCAGATCGATGAACGCTATGCACTGCCGCCAGGCCAGGCGCTGTGGGCAGCCTGTTATTGGCTGTTTGCCCGGGATCCGGCGCGTCAGCAATTGATCTGGCAACTGGATCAGGCGCCCACCGAAGCCTTGCTCAGCGGTTTGCTGGTGGGCACTGAAGTGGCGGGTGAGTATCGCTGCGAGCGCACGCTGTTCTGGCAACTGCCACAACCGTGGCTCGGCACCTCACTGACCGGAAGCTATCCGCAGCAGATGGTCATCAGCAACGGTAAGCGTCATCCGCTGCGACCGGTCAAACCGCGCGGTGAGGTTTATCGGCGCTTCGATGCGCGTCTCGGTGCCTGGATTTCCCTGCGAACGGTGGAGATCGAGCAGGATCTGGCGCGTTTCAATCGCTGGCAGAACAGCCCGCGCGTCGCCAGTTTCTGGCAGGAAGAGGGCAGCCTCGAACAGCATCGCGAGTACCTGAGCAAACTCGACACCGATCCGCACACGCTGACCCTGATCGGTTGTTTCGATGATCAGCCGTTTGCCTATTTCGAAGCGTACTGGGCCAAGGAAGATCGCATCGCGCCGTTCTACGATGCCGACAATTACGATCGCGGCATTCACATGCTGGTCGGGGAAGAAGACCATCGCGGCCCGCACAAGGTGGCGAGCTGGCTGTCGGCGCTGGTGCACTACCTGTTCATGGATGATCCGCGCACGCAGCGCGTGGTCGCCGAACCGCGTGCCGACAACGCGAAGATGATCGGCCACATGCACAACCAGTGCTTCCACTGCGAAAAGGAATTTGATTTCCCGCACAAGCGTGCGGCGCTGATGATTCTCGGTCGCGAGCGGTTTTTTGATCGCTGCAGACTGGTGTGATTTCTCGCTAAAACAAAAAAGATCGCAGCCCTTCAACGAAGGCTGCGATCTTTTTTTGCGGTCGGTTTTTATCAGCGACGGTTTGCGGACACTGCATCGGCGCGGCTGCCGGATACCTTGCGGCAGTGCACCAGCGCATCGCGAATCATGAAGTTGACCAGGGTCGGCGAAACGCCGAGTTCCTTGGCGATGTCCTTCTGCGGCACGCCATGCAGACGGTACATCTCGAACGCATAGCGGGTGCGGACCGGCAGCTCGGTCAGCGCGTCGGCGATGTGTTCCAGGGTCGAGAAGTTGATGTGCGAGGTTTCCGGCGAGGCACCCTGAATGACCACGTTCAACCCTTCCTCCTCGGGGCCGGCGTACTTCTGCTCCAGCGCCTGTTTGCGGTAGTGATCGATCGCCAGGTTGCGCACGATCTGGAACAGATAACTCAGCTGGGCCTTGATCGACGACGTGATCGGCGGCGCCGATTGCAGTCGGAAGAACGCATCCTGCACCACATCTTCGGCGCGTGACCGGCAGCCGGTAATGCGGGCTGCAATCTTGACCAGAATCAGTCGATTGTCGACGAATGCCTGAAGTAGCGGTGAATCGCACCTGCTTGTGGATACTTGTTCCGTCATGGAAATCACCTTGCTGCCAATAGGTTAGTGGGACGCCTGGGGGACGGGGCCGTCCTACACATCGAGCGACAAATTATGTTGAATGATAATGATTGTCAATTGAGAAAGAGAACTAATGATCCATAACAGTGCGATCTGAGAACTGCGACACGCCGCCGCATTCGCCCAAGCGCCCAGCCCCGTTGGCGATCCAGCCTGCCGACTAATTATTTCAAGACGTCATCCGTTCTCATTGGTGAATGGATCCGGGTACGCAGCCCCGGACCTACCGCATTCCAATGCCTTGCACGGTCGGCGAAGACCGTGTCCCGCATGCCTTGCACGGGCATGCCGCAGCCAACCCGATTCCACCAGCAAGCCGAATTCAGGCAGGAAACCTCATGACCGACGCGTTCGAACTCCCCAGCACCCTGGTCCAAGCCCTCCAGCGCCGCGCGGCCCTGACGCCGGATCGGCTGGCCTTGCGCTTTCTCGCCGAAACCGAGGAACAGGCTGTGGTGCTCAGTTATCGCGAGCTGGATCAACGTGCGCGAACCATCGCTGCGGCGTTGCAGGCCGAGGCCGGATTCGGTGATCGCGCGGTGCTGCTGTTTCCGAGCGGCCCGGATTACGTGGCGGCGTTCTTTGGTTGCCTGTACGCGGGCGTGATCGCGGTGCCCGCTTATCCGCCGGAATCGGCCAAGCGTCACCATCAGGAACGCCTGCTGTCGATCATCGCCGACGCCGAACCGCGTCTGCTGCTGACCAGCGCCGACCTGCGCGACGCCCTGCAGCAAATCGAAGGCGCGCCGCCGCTGTTGTGCGTCGACACCCTCGACGCTTCGTTGGCCGAACGCTGGGTCGAACCGACCTTGCCGCAAGACCACATCGCCTTCCTGCAATACACCTCCGGCTCCACCGCGCTGCCCAAGGGCGTGCAGGTCAGCCACGGCAACCTGGTGGCCAACGAACTGCTGATCCGCCACGGCTTCGGCATCGACGTAAACCCCGACGACGTGATCGTCAGCTGGCTGCCGCTGTACCACGACATGGGCCTGATCGGCGGTCTGCTGCAACCGATCTTCAGTGATGTGCCGTGCATCCTGATGTCGCCGGCGTACTTCCTCGGCCGGCCATTGCGCTGGCTTGAGGCGATCAGCCAATACGGCGGCACCATCAGCGGTGGCCCTGACTTTGCCTACCGTCTGTGCAGCGAGCGGGTCAGCGAATCGGCGCTGGAACGCCTCGACCTGAGCCGCTGGCGTGTCGCCTATTCCGGTTCCGAACCAATCCGTCTCGACACCCTCGAACGCTTCGCCGAGAAGTTCACCGCATGCGGTTTCAGCGAAAGCAGTTTCATGGCGTCCTACGGTCTGGCTGAAGCGACCCTGTTCGTCGCCGGCACACCGCGTGGCACAGGGATTCCAGCACTGCGCGTGGACGATCTGGCCCTGGCACAGAACCGCGCCGAAGCGGGCGAGGGCAGCCCGATCATGAGCTGCGGCATCAGCCAGCCCGATCATGCGGTGCTGATCGTCGAGCCGAACACCCTCGAAGAACTGGCCGACAACGCCGTCGGTGAAGTCTGGGCCACCGGCCCGAGCATCGCCCTCGGCTACTGGCGCAACCCCGAGGCCAGCGCCAAGACTTTCGTCCAGCACGCCGGCCAGACCTGGCTGCGCACCGGTGACCTGGGTTTCATCCGCGAAGGTGAGCTGTTCATCACCGGCCGCCTGAAAGACATGCTGATCGTGCGCGGTCACAACCTCTATCCGCAGGACCTCGAGAAGACGGTCGAGAACGAAGTGGAGGTGGTACGCAAGGGCCGCGTCGCGGCGTTCGCGGTCAATCAGAATGGCGAAGAAGGCATCGGCATCGCGGCGGAAATCAGCCGCAGCGTGCAGAAAATCCTACCGCCTGAAGCATTGATCAAAGCCATTCGCCAGGCCGTGGCCGAGGCGTATCAGGAAGCGCCGAGCGTGGTGGTGTTGCTCAACCCGGGCGCGTTGCCGAAAACTTCCAGTGGCAAGCTGCAACGTTCGGCCTGCCGCAATCGCCTGGCTGATGGCAGCCTCGACAGCTACGCCGTATTCCCCTCAGCCACTGCTGAAACCGCTCAGGACTCGACCGCGTCCGCCTCCAAACTGGAAGCGTTGATCGGCAAAATCTGGGCCGAGCAACTCAACGTCAAACAGGTCAACGCCGACGACCATTTCTTCCTGCTCGGCGGCAACTCGATTGCCGCCGCACAAGTGATTGCCAAGGTTCGCGAAGAGCTGAGCCTGGAGCTGAACCTGCGTCTGCTGTTCGAAGCCCCAACCCTGTCTGCGTTCGCCGCCGCCGTCGCGCAACAGCAACAGGATGGCGGCAGCGCCCAGGGTGAAATCACCACGTTGTCGCGCAACGAAGCACTGCCGCAATCCCTGGCGCAAAACCGTCTGTGGATCACCTGGCAGCTCGACCCGCAGAGCAGCGCTTACAACATTCCCGGCGCTCTGCGCCTGCGCGGCGAACTGGACGAAGACGCCCTGCGCGCCAGTTTCCAGCAACTGATCGAGCGCCACGAATCCCTGCGTACGCGCTTCTTCGAGCGCGACGGCGTGGCGTTGCAACAGGTCGAAGCAGCGGGCGAGTTCAACCTGCAACTGATCGACATCAGCGACCTGCCAGTCGCCGAACGTGAAGCCCGCGCGCAACAGATCCGCGAAGACGAAGCCCGTACCCAGTTCGATCTGGAGAAAGGCCCGCTGCTGTGGGTGACGCTGGTTCGTCTCGATGATGAAGATCACCAGTTGCTGGTGACCCTGCACCACATCATCGCCGACGGCTGGTCGCTGAACGTTTTGATCGACGAGTTCTCGCGCCTGTACGCCGCCGCTTCCCAAGGCCAGCGCGCCGAACTCGCGCCGCTGCCAACCCAATACGCCGACTACGGCAGCTGGCAGCGCCAATGGCTGGCGCAAGGCGAGGGCGAACGGCAACTGGCGTACTGGAAAGCGCAATTGGGTGACGAGCATCCGACGCTGGAACTGGCGACCGACCATCCGCGTTCTGCCAAGCAAAAGCACAGCGCCGCACGCCACAGCGTTCGCCTGGGAATCAGCCTCAGCGACGCCATTCGCCAGACCGCTCAGACCCATCAATCCACGCCGTTCATGCTATTGCTCTCGGCCTTCCAGAGTTTGCTGCATCGCTACAGCGGCCAGCGCGATATCCGCATCGGTGTTCCGAACGCCAACCGTCCGCGTCTGGAAACTCAAGGCCTGATCGGCTTCTTCATCAACACCCAGGTGCTGCGCGCCGACGTCGATTCGCGTCTGCCATTCACCGGCTTGCTGGCGCAAACCCGTCAAGCGGCACTCGGTGCCCAGGCGAATCAGGACCTGCCATTCGAACAACTGCTCGAAGCCTTCCCGCAGGCCCGCGAACAAGGTCTGTTCCAGGTCATGTTCAACCATCAGCAACGCGACTTGAGCGCGCTCAAACGCCTGCCAGGATTGCTTGCCGAAGAACTGCCGTGGCACAGCCGCGAGGCGAAGTTCGATCTGCAACTGCACAGTGAAGAAGACCGTAACGGTCGCCTGACGCTGTCTTTCGACTACGCCGATGAGCTGTTCGACGCCGTGACCATCGAGCGCCTCGCCGAGCATTTCAGCAATCTGTTGCGTGCTGTCTGCGAACGTCCGGAACAATCCATCGGTGACCTGCCGCTGCTGACCGCCACCGAACACACTCAGCAAAATGCGTGGAGTATCGCCCCGTGCACCCCGGCGCAACAATGGCTGCCGGAACTGCTCAACGAACAAGCGCGGCAAACCCCTGATCGCACCGCGCTGGTGTGGGACGGCGGCAGCCTCGACTTCGCTGAACTGCACGCCCAGGCCAACCGTCTCGCCCATTACCTGCGCGACAAAGGCGTCGGCCCGGACGTGTGCGTAGCCATCGCCGCCGAGCGTTCGCCGCAACTGCTGATCGGCCTGCTGGCGATCATCAAGGCCGGTGGCGCCTACGTGCCGCTGGACCCGGATTACCCGGCCGATCGCCTGGCTTACATGCTCAGCGATAGCGGCGTCGAACTGCTGCTGACCCAGACCGCATTGCTCGACCGCTTGCCGGCCAGCGAAGGCGTCAGCGTGATCGCCATGGACACCCTGCACCTGGAGAACTGGCCGAGCCAGGCACCGGGTCTGCACCTGCACGGCGACAACCTCGCCTACGTGATTTACACCTCCGGCTCCACCGGCCAGCCGAAAGGCGTGGGCAACACGCACGCGGCACTGGCCGAACGTCTGCAATGGATGCAGAACACCTATCGCCTGAACGACACCGACGTGCTGATGCAAAAGGCGCCGATCAGTTTCGACGTGTCGGTGTGGGAGTGCTTCTGGCCACTGATCACCGGCGCGCGCCTGCTGATCGCCGGCCCGGGTGAACACCGCGATCCGCATCGCATCGCGCAGCTGGTTCAGCAATACGGCGTGACCACGCTGCACTTTGTGCCGCCGCTGCTTTCGCTGTTCATCGACGAACCGTTGAGCGCCGAATGCACCAGCCTGCGCCGCGTGTTCTCCGGCGGTGAAGCGCTGCCGGCAGAGCTGCGCAACCGCGTTTTGGCGCAACTGCCGGCGGTGCAGCTGCACAACCGTTACGGCCCGACCGAAACCGCGATCAACGTAACCCACTGGCATTGCAGCGTGGCCGATGGCGAGCGTTCGCCGATTGGTCGTCCGCTGGGCAACGTGGTCTGCCGCGTGCTCGACAGCGATCTCAATCCTGTGCCGGCCGGCGTGCCGGGTGAACTGTGCATCAGCGGCATTGGTCTGGCCCGTGGTTACCTGGGCCGTCCGGCGCTGACCGCCGAGCGTTTCGTGGTCGATCCGCTGGGCGAGCAGGGGGCGCGGCTGTACCGCACTGGTGACCGCGCACGCTGGACGAATGATGGCGTGATCGAATACCTCGGTCGTCTCGATCAGCAGGTCAAACTGCGCGGCTTCCGCGTCGAGCCGGAAGAGATCGAAGCCCGTCTGCTGGCTCAGGACGGCGTCGCTCAGGCCGCCGTCCTGGTGCGCGAAACCGTCGCTGGTCCGCAACTGATCGGCTACTTCACCGCCACTGATGCCAGTGAAGATCAGGACGGGCAAATCGCTCGCCTGAAAGCCGCACTCACCGCCGAGCTGCCGGAATATATGGTCCCAGCGCAATTGATGCGCCTGGACGCAATGCCCCTGAGCCCGAGCGGCAAACTCGACCGCCGCGCCTTGCCCGAGCCGCAATGGCAAGTGCGCGAACACGTCGAACCGGTCACCGAGCTGGAACAACAGATCGCTGCGATCTGGCGTGAAGTGCTGGGCCTGAAACAGATCGGCCTGCGTGACGACTTCTTCGCCCTCGGCGGTCATTCGCTGCTGGCCACCCAAATCATCTCCCGCACCCGTCAGACCTGCGACGTCGAACTGCCGTTGCGCGCCTTGTTCGAACACAGCGAACTGGGTGATTTCGCCGAGCAGATCCGCCAGATCCAGGCCAGCGGCCGCACCAACAAACAGCCACCGATCGACAAGGTTGATCGCAGCAAACCGGTGCCGCTGTCCTATTCCCAGCAGCGCATGTGGTTCCTCTGGCAGATGGAGCCGGACAGCCCGGCGTACAACGTCGGCGGCATGGCGCGTCTGCGTGGCGTGCTGGATGTCGGGCGTTTCGAAGCGGCGCTGCAAGCGTTGATCCTGCGTCATGAAACCCTGCGCACCACGTTCCCGAGCATCGATGGTGTGGCCCGTCAGCAGGTGCATGCTGAGACCGGCGTGCGCATGGACTGGAAGGATTTCTCGAAACTCGCCGCCGATGTGCGCGAGCAGAAAGTCCAGCAACTGGCCGACGACGAAGCGCACCTGCCGTTCGATCTGGAAGCCGGCCCACTGCTGCGCGCCTGTCTGGTCAAGACCGCCGAGCAGGAGCATTACTTCGTCCTGACCCTGCACCACATCGTCACCGAAGGCTGGGCGATGGACATCTTCGCCCGTGAGCTCAGCGCACTGTACGAAGCGTTCGTCGATGACCGCGAATCGCCGCTGGAACCGTTGCCGGTGCAGTACCTCGACTACAGCGTGTGGCAGCGCAACTGGCTGGAGTCCGGCGAGCGTCAGCGTCAGCTCGACTACTGGACCGCACAACTGGGCCGCGAACATCCACTGCTGGAACTGCCGGGCGACCGTCCGCGTCCGCCGGTGCAAAGTCATCAGGGTGAACTGTTCCGTTTCGACCTCAGCGATGATCTCGCCGCTCGGGTTCGGGCCTTCAACGCGCAGAACGGTCTCACCCTGTTCATGACTATGACCGCCGCGCTCGCGACCCTGCTTTACCGCTACAGCGGCCAGACCGATCTGCGCATCGGCGCGCCGGTGGCCAACCGTATTCGCCCGGAAAGTGAAGGCCTGATCGGTGCGTTCCTCAACACTCAGGTGCTGCGTTGCCAGCTCGACGGCCAGATGTCGGTCGGCGAATTGTTCGAGCAGGTGCGCCACACCGTGATCGAAGGTCAGTCCCATCAGGACCTGCCGTTCGATCATCTGGTGGAGGCGCTGCAACCACCGCGCAGTGCCGCGTACAACCCGTTGTTCCAGGTGATGTGCAACGTGCAGCGCTGGGAATTTCAGCAAAGCCGCATGCTCGCCGGCATGACCGTCGAGTACCTGGCCAACGATGCGCGGGCGACCAAGTTCGACCTCAACCTGGAAGTCACCGACCTCGACCATCGCCTCGGTTGCTGCCTGACGTACAGCACTGACTTGTTCGACGAACCGACCATCGCGCGCATGGCTAAACATTGGCGCAACCTGCTGGAAGCGCTGATCGCCGACCCGCAACAGCGTCTCAGCGAACTGCCGTTGCTCGATGCGCCTGAACAACAGCAATTGCTCGACAGCCTTGGCGTCGAGCCGGGTGAGCGTCGTCTGGACCAGTGCATTCATCACCTGTTCGCCGAGCAGGCGCTGGCGCGCAAAGATGCGCCAGCCCTGACCTTCGCCGGGCAGACCCTCAGCTACACCGAACTTGATGCTCGCGCCAACCGTCTGGCCTGGGCCCTGCGTGAGCGCGGTGTCGGCCCGCAAGTGCGGGTCGGCCTGGCGCTGGAGCGTTCGCTGGAAATGGTCGTCGGCCTGCTGGCGATCCTCAAGGCCGGCGGCGCCTATGTGCCGCTGGACCCGGAATACCCGCTCGACCGCCTGCATTACATGATCGAAGACAGCGGCGTCGGCCTGCTGCTCAGCGACCGCGCGATGTTCAAGGCCCTCGGCGAACTGCCGTCGAACGTGGCGCGCTGGTGCCTGGAAGATGACAGTGCCGCGCTGGCCGATTACCCGGCAACCGAGCTGCCGTTTATCAGCCTGCCGCAGCATCAGGCGTATCTGATTTACACCTCGGGTTCCACCGGCAAACCGAAAGGCGTGGTGGTGTCCCACGGTGAAATCGCCATGCACTGCCAGGCGGTGATCGAGCGCTTCGGCATGCGTCCGGACGACTGCGAGCTGCACTTCTATTCGATCAACTTCGACGCCGCCACCGAGCGTCTGCTGGTGCCGCTGCTCAGCGGTGCGCAGGTGGTGCTGCGTGCTCAGGGTCAGTGGGACGCGGAAGAAATCTGCGGCCTGATCCGCGAACATCGGATCAATATTCTCGGTTTTACCCCGAGCTACGGCAGCCAGCTGGCGCAGTTCCTCGCGACGCAAAACGACATCCTGCCGGTGCGGATGATCATCACCGGCGGGGAAGCGCTGACTGGCGAACACCTGCAGCGAATTCGCGCGGCGTTCAAACCGAGCCTGTTCTTCAACGCCTACGGCCCGACCGAAACCGTGGTCATGCCGCTGGCCAGCCTTGCGCCGGAAGTGCTGGAAGAGGGCGCCGGCAGTGTGCCGATCGGCAGCGTGATCGGTGATCGCGTGGCCTACATTCTCGACGCCGATCTGGCGCTGGTGCCGCAAGGCGCGACCGGTGAATTGTTCGTCGGCGGCGCCGGTCTGGCGGTGGGTTATCACGAGCGTGCAGGCATCACTGCCGAACGTTTCGTCGCCGACCCGTTTGCTGCCGATGGCGGGCGTATGTACCGCACCGGCGACCTTGTGCGCCAGCGCGCCGATGGTCTGGTGGAATACCTCGGGCGGATCGACCATCAGGTGAAGATCCGTGGTTTCCGGATCGAACTGGGCGAGATCGAAACCCGCCTGCTCGATCACGACTCGATCCGCGAAGCGGTGGTGCTGGCTCTGGATGCACCGAGCGGCAAGCAACTGGTCGGCTATCTCGTGACCGAGCTCGCTTCGCGAAGCGAAGCCGAGCAAGCCGAACTGCGCGAAGCCCTCAAGGCGCACCTGAAGACGCAATTGCCGGACTACATGGTGCCGACCCATCTGATTCTGCTGGCGAGTATGCCGCTGACCGCCAACGGCAAACTCGACCGCCGTGCCTTGCCGGCACCGGATCCGGAGCTGAACCGTCAGGATTACGTGGCACCGAGCAACGAGCTGGAGCAGACCCTGGCGCAGATCTGGTGCGAAGTGCTCAACGTCGAGCAGGTTGGTCTGAACGACAACTTCTTCGAACTGGGCGGCGACTCGATCCTGTCGATTCAAGTGGTCAGCCGCGCGCGGCAGCAGGGCATTCATTTCAGCCCCCGAGACTTGTTCCAGCACCAGACCGTGCAGACCCTGGCCGCTGTCGCCAGTCGCAGTGAAACCGTGACCGCCGAGCAAGGTCTGGTGACGGGCGAATCGCGTCTGACACCGATCCAGCACTGGTTCTTCGACACCGAGATTCCCGAGCGTCAGCACTGGAACCAGGCATTGTTGCTGGAGCCGACGGTGGCGCTGGAACCGCACCGTCTGGAACAGGCGTTACTCGCGGTGATCGAGCAACATGATGCCCTGCGTCTGCGCTTCAACGAGGTCAACGGCGCATGGCAGGCAACCCATCAACCGGTCACCGATGCCGCCGTGCTGTGGCAGGTTCGCGTGCCGTCGATGGACAAGTGCGCCGCGCTGTTCGCTGATGCCCAGCGCAGTCTCGACCTTGCCCAGGGCCCGCTGCTGCGTGCCGTGCTGGTCGATGGGCCGGAAGGTCAGCAACGGCTGTTCGTCGCGATCCATCACCTGGTGGTCGACGGTGTGTCGTGGCGGGTTCTGCTCGATGATCTGCAAACCGTGTATCGCCAACTCGACGCCGATCAGTCGGTGAAACTGCCGGCAAAAACCAGCGCCTTCAAGGACTGGGCGGCACGCTTGCAGGCCTACGCGGGCAGTGAATCCCTGCGTGAAGAATTGAGCTGGTGGCAAGCGCAATTGGCCGGCCCGAATGCTGATTTGCCGTGCGAGCGTCCTGAGGGCGGTCGCGAGAATCGCCATGCGCAAACCGTCAGCGTGCGTCTGGATGCCGAACGCACCAGGCAACTGCTGCAACAGGCGCCGAGCGCCTATCGCACGCAGGTCAACGACCTGTTGCTGACCGCATTGGCGCGCGTGCTGTGCCGCTGGAGTGGTCAGCCGTCGGCGCTGATTCAACTGGAAGGCCACGGCCGCGAAACCCTGTTCGACGAGATCGATCTGACCCGCACTGTCGGCTGGTTCACCAGCGCCTATCCGCTGCGCCTGACCCCGCACAACATCGAAGAGGCTGCCGGGCAGGGCGCTTCGATCAAGGCGATCAAGGAACAACTGCGCGCCGTTCCGCACAAAGGCCTCGGTTATGGTGTGCTGCGTTATCTCGCCGATGACGCCAGCCGTCAGAGCATGGCGGCATTGCCGAATGCGCCGATCACCTTCAACTATCTCGGCCAGTTCGACCAGAGCTTCGGCAACGATGCGCTGTTCCGTCCGCTGGATGAATCGGTCGGCGCGGCCCACGATCCGCACGCACCGTTGCCGAACGAGTTGAGCGTCGACAGTCAGGTGTACGGTGGGGAATTGCTGCTGCGCTGGACCTTCAGCGCCGAACGGTACGACGCGCAGACCATCAACGAGCTGGCCGATGCCTACGTCGGCGAGTTGCAGAGTCTGATCGAACATTGCCTGCAGGACGAGGCCGGTGGCCTGACGCCGTCGGACTTCCCGCTGGCGAAACTGACCCAGGCGCAACTTGATGCACTGCCGGTGCCGGCGGCGCACATCGAAGACGTGTACCCGCTGACGCCGATGCAGGAAGGCATGCTGCTGCACACTTTGCTGGAGCCGGGCACCGGTCTGTACTACATGCAGGATCGCTACCGCATCAACAGCGAACTCGACCCCGAGCGTTTCGCCCAGGCGTGGCAAGCGGTGGTCGCCCGTCACGAAGCGTTGCGTGCGTCGTTCTGCTGGAACGTTGGCGAAGACATGCTGCAAGTGATTCATACGCCGGGTCGTACGCCGATCGAGTACCTGGACTGGAGCGCTGTCGTCGAGTCCGAGCAGGAGCCGAAACTGCAAGCGCTGCTCAAGGCCGAGCGCGAGGCCGGGTTCGATCTGCTCAATCAGGCACCGTTCCACCTGCGTCTGATCAAGGTCGGCGCGGCGCGTTACTGGTTCATGATGAGCAACCACCACATCCTGATCGATGCCTGGTGCCGCTCGCTGCTGATGAACGATTTCTTCGAGATCTACACCGCTCTGGGCGAAGGTCGCGAAGCGCAATTGGCAGTGCCGCCGCGCTACCGCGACTACATCGGCTGGCTGCAACGCCAGAGCCTGGCCGAAGCGCGTCAGTGGTGGCAGCAGAACCTGCAAGGGTTCGAGCGCACCACGCCGATCCCGAGCGACCGTCCGTTCCTGCGTGAACACGCCGGTGAAAGCGGCGGCATGATCGTCGGTGATCGCTACACGCGACTGAATGTCGAGGACGGCGCCCGTCTGCGCGAACTGGCCCAGGCCCATCAACTGACCATCAACACCTTCGCCCAAGCGGCGTGGGCACTGGTGCTACGCCGCATGAGCGGTGATCGCGACGTGCTATTCGGCGTGACCGTGGCCGGGCGCCCGGTGGAAATGCCGGAGATGCAGCGCACGGTCGGCCTGTTCATCAACAGCATCGCGCTGCGGGTGCAGATCCCGGCGGACGATCAGCGCGCCAGCGTGCGTCAGTGGTTGAGCGGCCTGCTCGACAGCAACATGCAACTGCGCGAGTACGAATACCTGCCGCTGGTGAACATCCAGGAACAGAGCGAACTGCCGAAAGGCCAGCCGCTGTTCGACAGCCTGTTCGTGTTCGAAAACGCCCCGGTGGAAGTCTCGGTACTGGACCGTGCGCAGAGCCTCAACGCGACCTCGGATTCGGGCCGTACGCACACCAACTTCCCGTTGACAGCCGTGTGCTACCCGGGCGACGACCTCGGTCTGCACCTGTCTTACGACCAACGTTACTTCGACGAGTCGACCATCGAGCGCATGCTCGGCGAGTTCAAGCGTCTGTTGCTGGCGCTGGTCGATGGCTTCCATGGCGACATGGCCGACCTGCCGCTGCTTGGCCATGAGGAACAGGACTTCCTGCTCCACGGCTGCAACCAGAGTGAGCACGACTATCCGCTGGAGAAGAGCTACGTCGAGCTGTTCGAAGCCCAGGTCGCACAACATCCGCAACGCATTGCCGCCAGTTGCCTTGATCAGCAGTTGAGCTACGAGCAACTGAACCAGAACGCCAACCGTCTCGGCCATGCACTGGTCGCGGCCGGGGTGCAGATGGATCAACCGGTGGCGCTGCTGGGCGAACGTAATCTGGATCTGCTGGGCATGATCATCGGCAGCTTCAAGGCCGGTGCCGGTTACCTGCCGCTGGATCCAGGCCTGCCGAGCCAGCGACTGCAACGGATCATCGAGCTCAGTCGCACGCCGGTGCTGGTGTGCACCGAGGCTTGCCGTGAACAGGCGACGACCTTGCTGGATGAATTCAGCTGCGCCAACCGTCCACGCCTGCTGGTGTGGGAAGAGGTTCAGGCGGGCGCGGTGTCGTCGGCGAATCCGGGCCTCTTCAGCGGCCCGGATAACCTGGCCTACGTGATCTACACCTCGGGCTCCACCGGGTTGCCGAAGGGCGTGATGGTCGAGCAGCGGGGCATGCTCAACAACCAGTTGAGCAAGGTGCCGTACCTGAACCTGAGCGACGCCGATGTGATCGCCCAGACCGCTTCGCAAAGCTTCGACATTTCGGTCTGGCAGTTCCTCGCCGCGCCGTTGTTCGGGGCGCGGGTGGACATCGTGCCGAACACCATCGCCCACGATCCGCAAGGCTTGCTGGTGCATGTTCAGCAGCAGGGCATCACCGTGCTGGAAAGCGTGCCGTCGCTGATTCAAGGCATGCTTACTTCGGATCGCCTGAGCCTCGACGGGCTGCGCTGGATGTTGCCGACCGGTGAAGCGATGCCGCCGGAACTGGCGCACCAATGGCTGCTGCGTTATCCGGAGATCGGTCTGGTCAACGCGTATGGCCCGGCGGAGTGCTCGGACGACGTGGCGTTCTTCCGCGTCGACCTGGCCTCGACTCGCGGCAGTTACCTGCCGATCGGTACGCCGACCGACAATAACTTGCTGTACCTGCTCGATGGCGCGCTGGATCTGGTGCCGTTGGGTGCGGTGGGTGAGTTGTGTGTGGCGGGCACCGGGGTCGGTCGCGGGTATGTCAGCGATCCGTTGCGCACCGCGCCGGTGTTTGTGCCGAACCCGTTCGGTGCGCCGGGCGAGCGTCTGTATCGCACCGGTGACCTGGCGCGCCGTCGCAGTGACGGCGTGCTGGAGTACGTCGGCCGGGTCGACCATCAGGTGAAGATTCGCGGTTACCGGATCGAGCTGGGTGAAATCGAGGCGCGTCTGCACGAGCAACCGGAAGTCCGTGACGGGGCGGTCGGCGTGCAGGAAGGCGTCAACGGCAAGCATCTGGTTGGTTACCTGGTGGCCGCAGATTCCGCACTGAACCAGAGCGAACGCCTGGAGCGGATCAAGCAGCGCCTGCGCGCCGAACTGCCGGAATACATGGTGCCGCTGCACTGGTTGTGGCTCGACCGGTTGCCGCTCAACGCCAACGGCAAACTCGACCGCAAGGCCTTGCCGGCACTGGAGATCGGCCAGTTGCAAAGCCAGGATTATCTGGCGCCACGCAGTGAGCTGGAGCAGACCCTGGCCGATATCTGGGCTGAGGTGCTGAAGGTCGACAAGGTCGGGGTACGCGACAACTTCTTCGAACTCGGCGGCCACTCGCTGCTCGCCACGCAAATCGCCTCGCGGGTGCAGAAAGCCCTGCAACGGGACGTGCCGCTGAGAGCGATGTTCGAGTGCAGCACGGTGGAGGAACTGGCCGGGTATATCGAAGGACTGGCGGCCAGTGATATCACCGAAGAAAAAGTCGATCGCCTGAATGACCTGATGGCGGAGCTGGAAGGGCTGTAGAACCCGGCCCGCGACAATGGCTACAGAAAACATGTTTTTCTCTGTAGCCGTTGTCGCAGATCGGGCTTTGTAATCCTTTCATATCATTGACTGCCGAGGCCGGCCCGCTCAGTCTTCGGGCTCCAGTTTCTTTGCCACGGGGGTTATCGATGCCTTTTTTCACGGTTGACGGGCAGGCGCTTCACTACATTGATCAAGGCACGGGCCCGGCGGTGTTGCTGGCCGGCAGCTACCTGTGGGACCAGGCCATGTGGGCGCCGCAGATCGCAGCGCTGTCGCCGCACTATCGGGTGATTGCGCTGGATCTGTGGGGACACGGCGAATCCGGTCGCTTGCCTGAAGGAACTGCTTCGCTGGACGACATCGCCCGTCAGGCGCTGGCCTTGCTCGATCATCTGGACATCGACCGGGTGACGCTGGTCGGGCTGTCGGTCGGCGGCATGTGGGGCGTGCGCCTGGCGTTGTCGGCGCCGCAGCGGCTCAACGGTCTGGTGCTGATGGACACTTACGTCGGCGTCGAGCCGGAGCCGACCCGCCAGTACTATTTCTCGCTGTTCAAGCAGATCGAGGAAAGTGGCGGGATCTCCGAGCCACTGCTGGATATCGTGGTGCCGATCTTCTTCCGTCCGGGCATCGATCGAGAGTCGGCGCTGTATCAGGATTTCCGCGCAAAACTCGCCGGCTATTCAGCTGAACGCCTGCGCGAGAGCATCGTGCCGATGGGGCGGATCACCTTTGGCCGTGATGACCTGTTGCCGCGTCTGGGCGAGCTGAATGCGGCCACCACGCTGGTGGTCTGCGGCGATCAGGACAAACCACGCCCGCCGTCGGAAGCACGGGAAATGGCTGAGCTGATTGGCTGTCCGTGTGTGCTGGTGCCGGAGGCGGGGCATATCTCCAATCTGGAGAATCCGGATTTTGTGACGGAGGTGTTGTTCAGTTTTTTGAGTGAGCGCAATCGAAATACGCTGTAATTGCGCATGGAATTTCATTTAAGGGACTGGCGTGAAGCAATTTTTCTGGCGCGATCTTGAAAATCTGCAAGGACAATGGGGTGGGCTGAGCATCGAGATCAGTGGCCCCCCTCAGGGCAAGCCACAGCTGTATCTGCGCACAGGTAACAATGCTCGTCTGAAACTGATGTTCAACGAGACCCCTTTGCTTTGGGGAACGATAGCGACTTCGTATTACGGTGCCTGGCTGGTACGCAATCCGATGCCGATGCAATGGGAGTCGCCCCCTGTTCCTGCCATTGACTCTGCGCAGGTCGAACACCACCGCCATTTGCCTGTCGGGCAGCGGATGAAGGCCTGGAGTCGATACTTCATCAACCAACTGATGGAGCATCAGGCGGACTTTCTTTATCCCGGGCACTGGGTGGCACGGCCGATGATGCCTGTGGACGTACGAAGACACCGTGGCGACGGTGTGAGCAATTGGTATTTCTCGACAGAGCAAGAGATGACCAGTCATTTACCGAGATGGTCAGCTCGTGGTGGCGGCATTCTCGACAATCTTCAGCCACGACCGGTGGAGTGGCTCGACTGGGATCTGGGCAATCTGATCGGTCTGCACACGGTCGATCCGTATGCCGGGCGTATGAAGTGGTGGCGCAAGAAGGCGAGAGAGGACAGCCTGCCCCCTGTTTTGCTGTGGTATGTCGGCGCCTTGTGTTCTTACGTGATTATCGACGGTCACTATCGATTGCAGGCCGCGCTGGCTGAAAACGTCAAACCGACGTTTATCGTTTTGAGTTCAACTAAAACCTACCCCCTCACACCCAATCCTGACACTCAACAGCGGGTGTTCAATTCCCTGATGCTGCAAAGCGAAAGAAATCAGGGTTTTGATGTACGAACCTTGAATCAGGCGTTGATCAACAACTTCGATGATCGGCCCTGCCATTCGGCAAAAACCCATGCCTGGGCCGGCATCGTATCGGACACGGAGTGGTCGCAAGAGGTGACGCAGTTTTTGTTCGAGCGCGATACGACAGGCGAACTGGATGACATCCTTGAGCGATGTGAGCCGAGTGAGTGGTGACGGCTCCAGCAGTGTTTGCCAGAGCCGCCAATCGTTATTTCGGGCCGAGAATCTTCGCCAGCTTGTCCGGCGTCGGCGCGCCTTGCTGTTGTTGCAGTTCGCCCTTGTCGTCCATGTAGAAGATCGCCGGGGTGGCCTGCAAGTCCAGGTCTTCCATCAACTGCATGTTCGCCGCAAGTTTGGTCTGCACAGCCACCGGAATATCCTTCAAGGCCTTGAGGGTGCTGGCCTTGCCGGCCTTCTCGTGATCTTCCAGGGCTTTGCTCGGATCCTTGGCGGCGAGCAGCGCGGCGGATTTGGCCGGGCTGTCTTCGCGGATGATGCCGACCATGATGTGCCGCAGCTGCACCTTGCCGGCCTTGACCCATGGACGTGCCTGTTCCCAGAACATGTTGCAGTACGGGCAGTTCGGATCACTGAACAGATACACCGTGCGCGGCGCATCCTTGTTGCCGTCCTGAATCCAGTTGCTCGCTTCGAACTTGGCCCAGACTTCCTTGGCCATCGGCGCGTAGACCAGTTTTTGCAGCGGCGCGCTGCTCAGGTCGTTGCCGTCGGCGTCGTACAGGTTACCCAGCAGCACATGCTTGCCGTCCGGCGTCAGGTACAGCGCCATGCCGCGGTTCTGGTATTGCGCGGCGTAACCGCGCAAGCCGTCCGGTGCGTCGAACTGGCCGACGATTTTGGCGCCCTTGGCTTCGATTTTCTTGATCGCTTCAGGCAGTTCTTCAGCGGCCTGGACCGACGGCAAGTGCAGCAGGGCTGCGCTCATGGTCAGCGTCAGCAGGTGGCGGAGGCGGGGCATGGCAGTTTCCTTGAAGAAGAGGTGGCCGGATTCGGGCTGGAAGCCGGGGTGTCGAAGTTTTCCAGGGCGCGGGCCAGGCTGGCGTTCGACAACTCGCCCAGATGGCTGCCCAGCAGGCGACCGTCCGGGCTATAGAACAGCGTAGTCGGCAGGGCCATGGAACCCACGGCCTGGCCGAGGCGTCCGCTGCGGTCGAACAGCACGTTGTTCAGACTCAAGCCCTGGGTTTCGAGAAACGTGGCGACGCTTTGCATGCTTTCGGCCTGGTTGACGAACAGGAACGTCAGGTCCGGGCGTTGTTGCTGGGCGTTTTCCAGCACCGGCATTTCCCGGCGGCACGGCGGGCACCAGGTGGCCCACAGGTTGATCACCAGCGGCCCGCCCTGATAGTCGGTGAGTTTCACGGTTTCCCCGGCAGCGTTGCGCAGGGTGATGTCCGGCAGGCGCGTGCCTTGCTCGTAGATGTTCAGCGACAGGGTCGCCAGCACCCAGAACGCCACGCCGCTGACCACGCCGAACCCCAGCGGTCGACGCAAACCCGGCCGGCGCCAGCCGCGATACAGTGCCGCGAGCAGCAGCACGATCACTCCCGGCCAGGCGAGAAAACCGCCGTCACGCAGGTCGATGATCTGCCACAGATCGTTGCGATAGTGCCCCCAGTACACAGCGACAAACGCAATGCGCGCCGCCAGCATACCGAGCAGAAACAGGCTGAACAGCGCCGACTCGGGGTTGTCACCGCCGCGCTTGGCCACCCGCCAGCCGACGAAGGTCGCCAGCGCCAGCGCGCTGATCAGCAGCAGGTGGTTGAGTGCGATGGCAAAGGTGCCGAGGGTGAAGGTCAGCATTAACGGGCGTCTCGGGTGGTGGTCCAGCGTTGCAGGAAAGTATCGGCATCGACCTCGCCGGTGATGCGCTGGCTGCGGCGCTCTTCGCCGTCGGCGCCGATCCACACGAAACTCGGTGGCCCCGGCACTTTATAACGGCCGAGCAGTTCGCGGCTGGCGGCATTGTCGGCGGTGACGTCGAGTCGGAGCAAGCGCACATCGCTCAGGGCTTGCATCACCCGCGCCTGGCCGAACACCTGTTTTTCCATGACTTTGCACGACGTGCACCAGTCGGCGTAGTAATCGAGCAGCACCCACTGGCCTTGCGACTTGGCGGCGTCGAGTTCGCGTTGCAGGGCAGCGGGATCCTTGATCGTCGTGAAGGCTTCGTGGCCGCTGGGCGCCGCAGATCCGACGCGGCCGGCGCTGTACACCTGCAACGGCTGATACGGATCGTCACTGCCACCCGCCGCACCGACCACCAGCAGACTGCCCCACAGACCCAGCAACAGCGAGCCGGCACCGAACAGTTGTGCCACGCGACCAAAGCCCTCGGACTGTTTCCAGGCACTGTAAGCGGCGATCAACAGCAGCGCGCCGCACAGGCCCAGCCACAGCGACGGATCCAGCACCGGACGCAGCATCAGCAGCGCGGTGGCAAGGAACAGGAAACCGAACACGCCCTTGAGCAGATTCATCCACGCGCCGGGCTTGGGCAGGAAGCGATTGCCGACGGTTACCAGCAACAGCAGCGGTACGCCGATGCCGATGCCCAGGGCAAACAGAATCAAACCACCGTGCAGCGCGTTGCCACTTTGCGCGATGTAGAGCAGGGCACCGGCCAGCGGTGCGGTCATGCACGGGCCGACCAGCAGACCGGACAGCGCGCCCAATACACCCGCGCCAACCAGACTGCCACCACGTTGACTGCGCGAGGCGTGTTCCAGTCGATCCCGCAGGGCCACCGGCAATTGCAGCTCGAAGAAACCGAACATCGGCAGCGCCAGAACCACAAACACGGCCGCGAACGTCCCGAGCAGCCACGGGTTCTGCAACCACGCCTGCAGGTTCGCCCCCAGCAATGCGGCGATGACGCCCATCGCCGCATACACCAGCGCCATGCAAACCACATAACTGCCGGCCAGCGCGAAACCACGACGCGGCGTGGCGCCGCTGCCCACCACCATGCCCGCCAGAATCGGCAGCATCGGCAATGAGCATGGAGCAAAGGCCAGCAGCAGACCCAGGCCAAAGAACACCAGCAGGCTCCAGCCCAGCGAGTGCTGTTGCAGACCGCTGGCCAGTGCCTGATCCGGTGCTTCATCTGTCGCTGCTGCAGCTTTGCCGCCGAGGTCGATCACTCGGGTCTGCGGGGGATAGCAAAGACCGGCGTCGGCACAACCCTGATAACTGACCTTGATCTGGCCTTGGGCGGCTGCCGGGATTTTCAGCTCGAGGCCCTGGCGATAAACCGGTTGTTCGCCGAAATACTCGTCGCTGTGGGACTCGCCTTCAGGCAGGGCCGGGACGTTTTGCGTCGCCAGCCCGTCGAACTTCAGGCGCTTCTGATACAGGTAGTAGCCGTCGGCGATTTGCCAGAACAGCTGGGTCTCACCGGAATCCAGACGTTCCGAGGTCAGTACGAACGCCTTGTCGACCGGCAGGAACTCCGGTTTTGACGCAAAGGGATCATTCCCCGCCTGGGCCAGACTCGAAATCAACAGTGCAAACAATAGAAAAAAATGACGCATGGAGGAGCCTTGTCCCTGTGCAATTGAGGGGCACAGTGGCGGGTAGCGATTAACCGATGATTAACCGCGACGCCCTTGTCGCTGTGGCGTTCGGGGCATAATGTCGGCTTAATCGGCCAGCGGCCTAATCAGCACTTTTCTACGGGACTCACCATGCACGTACTGGTTTGCGAAGACGATGAGTTGATCGCCAGCGGGATCGTCGCCGGGCTGACGGCACAAGGCCTGACGGTCGAGCACGTCAACACCGCCTCCAAGGCGCGGGCGATCCTCAAGGTTGCGGAGTTCGACGTGATGGTGCTCGATCTTGGCCTGCCGGACGAAGATGGTCTCAAGTTGCTGCAACAACTGCGTCAGCAAGGCCTGGAGATTCCGGTGCTGATCCTCACTGCGCGGGACTCGGTCACCGACCGCGTCGACGGTTTGCAGTCCGGTGCCGACGACTATCTGCTCAAGCCTTTTGATCTGCGCGAATTGTTTGCCCGTCTGCAAACCCTGCTGCGTCGGGTGGCCGGGCGCAGCGTCAATCTGATCGAACACGGCGCGCTGACCTACGACCCGAGCAGTCGAGAAACCACGCTCGCAGGCCGTTCGGTGGACCTGTCCCGTCGCGAACAATCCCTGTTGCAAGCCTTGCTGCACAACCGTGGCCGGGTGCTGTCCACCGAGCAGTTGAAGGACAGCGTCTACGGTTTCAACGATGAACTGGAGAGCAACGCGCTCAACGTGCACATCCATCACCTGCGCAGCAAACTCGGCAAGGGCATCGTCGAAACCGTGCGTGGCCTCGGTTATCGTCTGGGCCCGGCCGATGGTGGAGAACCTGACAAGTGATGAGTCTGCGCCTGCGCCTGAGCCTGACCCTCGGCGCCGCGTTCGCGCTGATCTGGGCACTGGCCGCTGCCTGGATGCTCAGCGACTTGCGCAACCAGATGATGTTTTCCCTCGACCAGCGCCTGGTGGCGTCGGCGCGGATGGTCGCCGGGCTGCTGGAACAATTGCCGGCCATCCCGAGCAAAGGCGAAGGCACTCACTTCAGCGCCGAGCAACTGAACATTCCCGGCGGCATGGCCTGTCAGGTCAGCTCGTTGCGCGGGGAAATCCTCGCCCGCAGCCACAACAACCCGGAACAGGCGCTGGAAGCCCAGAAAATGGGCTTCCACGACCAGATGATCGATGGCGCGCCATGGCGCAGCTTCACCCTGGCCCGGGGCGATGTGCGCATTACCACCGCCGACCGGGTGATCGAGCGCGAAGCCCTGAACATGTCGATCCTGCTGGCGGCCTCGGTGCCGGTCGGCGTGGCGCTGCTCGGCTGCCTGTGCCTGTTGTGGCTGGGGATCGGTCAGGGCCTGGCGCCGCTGAACCGCTTGCGTGAAGCCTTGATGCGCCGCAACGCCGATTCGCTGGAACCGTTGCAGTTGCAGTCATTCCCCAGCGAACTGAAACCGCTGCTCGAAACCCAGAATCAGTTATTTCAGCGCATCGGCAAGACCATCGAACGCGAACGTCGCCTGACCGGCGATGCCGCCCATGAATTGCGCAGCCCGCTGACGGCGATCAAGACCCACCTGCAAGTGGCGCGCATGACCGATGGCAACGCCCGCGATCAGTCCCTGGCCCGGGCCGAGGAGGGCGCCGACCGCTTGCACCGGACCCTTGAGCAATTGCTGTTGCTGGCGCGGGTCGAGGGCAGTCTGTCGTTCGACGACGGTGTGCAATGCAGTGCCGAGCAGGTGGCGAAACTGGCGATTCAGGACTCGGCCAGCGACCAGCGCCAGCGGATCAGGCTGCATCTGCCGGAACGCCTCTCCGGTGCGCCCCTGCAAATGCCGGCGGTGCTGTCGATCGCCGCCTTGCGCAACCTGCTGGATAACGGCCTGCGTCATACACCGACCGACGGCGCGGTGGAGCTGAGCCTCGAAACCTCCGCCACTCACGTGCGTTTCGTGGTGCGCGATCATGGGCCGGGCATTGCCCCGGACGATCTGCAACACTTGACCCAGCGCTTCTGGCGCAACGGCCAGAGCACCGGCTGCGGACTGGGGCTGGCGATTGTTCAGGCCATCGTTCAACGTTGCGCCTGCACCCTGCATTTCGACAGCCGTCCGGATGGTTTGCGGGTCGAGCTGACCATGCCGCTGCAACCGGTCTGAAATGTTGCCAGGCACATCAAATGTAACCTCTCTCCATTAGTCATCCGCCGGCCGTGACGTTATTGTCGCCCCAGCCTTTGACTCAATGGATTGAGGGAAACAGCGCCATGGAAGCACCCATCCACATCTGTCCCGCCACAGTCGCCGACGCCGGCATCATCAGCCGGATTCTCGAGCGTTCGATCCGCGTCGGTTGCGCGCTCGATCATCGCAACGATCCACAACTGGTCGACCACTGGGTCCGCCGACAATCGGCGGAACACATCAGCGGCTGGCTCGCTGATCCGCATCTCTATCTGAATATCGCGCTTCTTCACGATAAACCGGTCGGGGTCGGCATGGCCGCAGCCAATGGCGAGATCACGTTCTGTCATGTGCAGCCGGAGTGGTTTCGCCGGGGCGCAGGCCGCGCGCTGATGGGCGATCTCGAGGGTTGGCTGAGGATTCGTGGCCGGCCTTGCGTCACGCTCGCCAGCACGCGCACCGGCGAGGCGTTCTACCGGCGTCTGGGGTATCGCGAAGCGGCGTCTGCCTTCACGCATCACGGCGTTTTGAGCCTGCCGATGCACAAGCCGCTGGCATTGTCGGCCTGACATTCGATCAAGGGTGTAAATCCTCGACACGCTGGTGCGTTTCCAGAACAGGAAAACCAGCATGTGCGCCCCACGACCGGAACGCGCACCTGCCCGGTGTGCAGTTTTGGTCACTATCCATAGCGTATTGAGGGGTCGAGAGATGTCAGTCGCCACCAGCCTTATCGAAGAGTCGTCGGCCCGGATCGCCTCCGCGCCGGCTGAAACGCTGTATCAGTTCAATGAATCACCGTTGCTGGCCCGGCAGAGCCAGCAGGAATCCAATGCCCGCAGCTACCCGCGGCGCATTCCGCTGGCACTGAAGCGCGCCAAGGGCCTGTACGTCGAAGACGTCGAAGGCCGTACTTTCATCGATTGCCTGGCGGGTGCCGGCACTCTGGCGCTGGGGCATAACCACCCGGTGGTGATCGAAGCGATCCAGCAGGTGCTGGCCGATGAGCTGCCGCTGCACACCCTGGACCTGACCACGCCGGTTAAGGATCAATTCGTTCAGGACCTGTTCGGCCTGCTGCCTCCGGCATTGGCCAAGGAAGCGAAAATCCAGTTCTGCGGCCCGACCGGCACCGACGCAGTGGAAGCCGCGCTGAAACTGGTGCGCACCGCCACCGGGCGCAGCACCGTGCTGTCGTTTTCCGGCGGTTACCACGGCATGAGCCAGGGGGCCTTGAGCCTGATGGGCAGCCTCGGGCCGAAAAAGCCGTTGGGTGCATTGCTCAGCAACGGTGTGCAATTCATGCCATTCCCTTACGACTACCGTTGCCCGTTCGGCCTCGGTGGCGCGGCGGGTGTTAAGGCCAACCTGAGTTACCTGGAAAACCTGCTCAATGATCCCGAGGCCGGCGTGCAATTGCCGGCCGCAGTCATCGTTGAAGCGGTGCAGGGCGAGGGCGGTGTGATCCCGGCGGACATCGAGTGGCTGCGCGGTCTGCGCCGCATCACCGAAAAGGCTGGCGTGGCGCTGATCATCGATGAGATCCAGAGCGGTTTCGCCCGTACCGGCAAGATGTTTGCCTTCGAACACGCCGGCATCACTCCGGACGTGGTGGTGCTGTCCAAAGCCATCGGCGGCAGCCTGCCGCTGGCGGTGGTGGTTTATCGCGACTGGCTCGACACCTGGCAGCCGGGCGCCCACGCCGGTACGTTCCGTGGCAACCAGATGGCGATGGCCGCCGGCTCTGCCGTGATGCGTTACCTGGTCGAAAACAAGGTCTGCGAACACGCCGCCGCCATGGGCGAACGCCTGAGCGAGCACCTGCACATCCTGCAGCGCGACTTCCCGCAACTGGGCGACATTCGCGGTCGTGGTCTGATGCTCGGTGTCGAACTGGTCGATCCGAACGGCACGCCGGACGCACTGGGCCATCCGCCGGCGTTCGCACGTCTGGCGCCGCTGGTTCAGCGTGAATGCCTCAAGCGCGGGCTGATTCTGGAGCTGGGCGGTCGGCATGGTGCGGTGGTGCGATTCCTGCCACCGCTGGTGATCACCGCCGCTGAAATCGACCGCGTCGCCGAGATCTTCGGCCGTGCATTGAGCGCCGCGACCGCCGGCCTGTAAATTTTTCGCCGCGTCGAACGTTCTTTCTACATACCCGGCTGCACCCGTCGTGCAGCCCACCCTTACAGCGATGGAGACACAGCATGACGTCAGTATTCGACCGCGAGGACATCCTCTTTCAAGTCGTGGTCAACCACGAAGAGCAGTACTCGATCTGGCCGGACTACAAGGCCGTGCCGGAAGGCTGGCGCACCGTTGGCAAGAGTGGCCTGAAAAAGGAATGCCTGGCTTACATCGAAGAAGTCTGGACCGACATGCGCCCGCTGAGCCTGCGCCAGAAAATGGAAGCGCAAGCGGCTGCCCAGTAAGTCTTCAGGCAAAAAGAAACCCGCTGGACTGGAAACAGTCAGCGGGTTTTTTCATGTCCGAAAGATCGGGGTTACGCGCCGCTCAAGCCCTTGAGCAGCACATCTACATTGCCTTCCAGCTCGGCCACCGGATCCGCCGCATCGGTGCTCAGCACCAGCAGATGACTACCCGATTCGGCAATTGCCGCTTTCACAGCGTCCGACGGCTGGCGATGGTGCAGCACCACTGCCACGTCATTGTCTTTCAGGGTGGTGGTGAGTTTTTTCAGATCCTCCGGCGTCCATTCGGCATCCGGACGCGAATCCTGTCCGATCAACTCCAGATTGAGGCTGCCGATCAGGTAACCGAAGTGATCGCTCAGGCTCATTACGCTCAGGTTGTCGGCACTGGCCAGGCGCGCTTCGCTGTCGGCACTGAGTTTCAGCAGGCGCTGCTTCAATGCCGCCAGATTGGCCTCGATCTTCGGTTTGTCCTTCGGTGCCAGGCGCACCAGGTCTGCTGCCATCACGTCGGCCATGCGCCCCATGTTGTTGCTCGCCAGCCAAGGTTGGCTGTTCAGGCCGTCGACCTTGAGCCCCGGTTGCACGGCAATGCCGGGCAAGGCGCCGTCCACCGGGCGGGCGGCGTCGACTTCGACGATGCGGATGTTGCTGCGGCGGGCGATCGGGTACAGCGGATCATCGGCCCACAGCGAGCGCACGCCGATCACGGCATCGGCACCGTTGGCCAGTTTGTCCAGCGCCGGTGCGCCGCGACCGGTGAAGTAGGCAGTCTGGCGACTGCCCGGCAGGTTCGCCGGCGCTGCGCGTTCGAGGCTGATGTCGGTGCCTTTGAGCAGGACTTCGCCCAGACCATAAGTGATGGGCAACGAGGCCAGCACCCGCAGCGGTTTCTCGGCAGCCAGCAAAGGGCTCGAAACCGCGCCGCTGAGGGCGATGGCCAGGGTCAGTTGTCGCAATGAAAAAGCCATTTATCCAAGGTTCCCTTTCAGACTGGGGACGACGCCCCGGGCAATCGCGGCGAGGGCGAAGGCGATACCGGCGACCAGGATGATCGCGGCGCCGGACGGAATCGGCAGGTCGAACACGATCGGCGCGAGAATCCCGCACAGCGTACTGACCGTGGCAATCAACACCGAACACCAGAAAAAGCCCTTTAGTGACTGGCTGAGCAGACGCGCTGCCGCCGCCGGAATCACCAGCAGTGCACCGACCAGAATCGCACCGATGACTTTCACTGCAGCAACCGTAATCAGCGTCACCAGAATCACGAACAGGTAATCCAGGGTCTTCACCGCAACGCCGCGCACCGCCGCCAGCTGTGGGTTGAAGCTGGCGAGCATGATCCGGTTGTACAGCGGCAGGGCCAGCGCCATCACCAGCGAGCCGACGATCGCCAGCACTGCGAGGTCATTACCGTTGACGGTCAGCACCGAGCCGAACAACACGTTTTCCAGAATGTGCACGTTGATCTTGCCCGCCAGAATCAGCAGCAGACTGGCGCCCAAAGCGAGGGACACCGACAGGAACACGCCAATCAATGTGTCGGGTGCCAGGCCGGTACGGTTGCGCAGGTAATTGAGCAGAATGCCGAACAGCAGGCAGTAGCCGAACAGGCTGCCGTACGGGCCGGTGTAGGGTTCGCCGAGCAGAATGCCGATGGCCACGCCGGTCAACGCCGCGTGACCGACTGCTTCGGAGAAAAACGCGAAGCGCTTGACCACCACCAGCGTGCCGAGGCCACCGAGCACCGGGCCGATCAGCAGACCGGCGAGCAGGGCGTTGACCACAAACCCATAGGCCAGGGCTTCCGGCAGGTAACCGGAGGAGGCCCAGCCTTGCACCATCAAACGAAAGGCTTCGTAACTCATCAGGCAGCGCTCCGTGGATGGGTCGAGAACAGGGTCAGCAGGCGTTCCGGGGTCAGGGCCTGTTGTGGCGTGGCGTCGAACAGCACCCGGCGGTTGAGGCCGGTGACGCGATTGGCCAGACGCCCGACCGCTTCCAGATCGTGCTCGATCCACAGCACCGTGATACCCGCCGCACGCCAGTCACCGAGCAAACGCTCGAACACCTGAATCCCGGCTTCGTCGAGGGCCGACATCGGTTCATCCAGCACCAGCAATTGCGGCGCCGGAATCAGGCCCTGGGCAAGCAGAACCCGCTGGCGTTCGCCACCGGACAGTGCACCCATCCGGCGCTTGCGCTTGTCCTGCATGCCGACCCGCTCCAGCGCATCACCGATAGCGCCGGCGTAGCGTTTGCTCAAGCCGAGGAAGGCCGGGCGACGCTGACACATGGCGGCCATGAAATCATCGACGGTCATCGGCAGACCCCGATCGAATTCCAGCGCCTGCGGCACGTAACCGATGGTGCCGGGCTCGCCGGGCCATTGCAGACTGAGCCGGCCCTGATGGGGCATTTGCCCGAGCAGGGTCTTGATCAGCGAGCTCTTGCCGCCACCGTTGGGGCCGACCAGCGCATGCACGCTGCCGGGCTGCACCTGAAAGGTCACCTTGTCCAGAATCGTCGTGCGGCCGAGGGTCAGGCTGACGTCGGCGAAATCCAGGGTCGGGCCGTTATGGGTGATTGAGAGGTTTTCCTGAGCCGTCATGCGCCGGACTCCTGAATCGCCCGAACCACGGTGTTGAGGTTGCCGGTCATTTCCTTTTCGTACTTGTCGGCGGTGTATTCGCCGTAGGAAATGTGCGAAAGCGGGTACAGCTTCACACCGGATTCGCGCTGGATGGTTTCGACGTAGGTGGACGGGAAGTCCATCTCGGAGAAGATCACTTTCACGTCCAGTTCGCGCAATTGGTCGATGGTTTTCTTCAACTGGCTCGGGCTCGGCTCGATGCCGTGGGCCGGCTCGACCACCGCCGTCACTTCCAGGCCGAACTCGCGCAGCAGGTAGTCATAAGCGGCGTGCACCGTGGCCACCCGCAGTTCGGCGTTCGGCGCCTGGGTCAGCTTGGCCAGGGCGTCGGCGCGCATCTGGCGCAGGCGTTTGCCGTAGGCGCGGGCGTTCTGGGTGTAGGTCTTGGCGTTGTCCGGGTCGAGCTTGCCCAGTTCCCGGGCGATGTTGTTGACCTGGGCAATCGAGGCGCTGATCGACAGGAACGTGTGCGGGTTCACCACTTTGCCGGCACCGCGCGCGGCCACCCCGGTGGCGGCCAGCAACGGCACGTTTTCGTTGGCTTCGATGGTCTTGATGTTCGGCGTTTCGCTGGCGGCGATCATGCGGTCGGCGAAGTCGTCATGGCCGACGCCGTTGAGCACGATCACATCCAGCCCGCTGATGCGCTTGATGTCTTCGGCGCGCGGCTCGTAGGCGTGCGGGTTGAAGCCGGCGGGAATCAGCGGCACGACCTCGGCCTTGTCGCCGACGATGTTCGCCACATAGCTGTAATACGGGTGCAGGGTGATGCCGATGCGCAGGCGTTTGGCCTGATCGGCGCTGGCCAGCGGGCTCAGCAGGCAGGCGCACAGGCCGATCAGCAGCAGGCGCAGGAAAGGACGGCGTTGAGATGAACTAGGCATGGGCAAGCGGTCTTCTCTCGAATGAAGGCGAGGGTTCAATGACGATGTTCGCGGGTCACCCCGGCATCGAATTGCGCGACGATCTGTTTCCAGCCGGCGGCGGACAGCGCTGCGTCGGACAGGTCTGCCGGCGCTTGCAGGTCGGTGGCGCGGTTGAGCCAGATGTCCGGCGCGGCGTCATCGGCTGCGTTCAGGCGCATCAGAAACGAACCGGCCACAGCCGGTGCCTGGCTGTGGCCGAAGTAGGCGCGGTCGGCCAGCAGTTGCCAGACATGACCGCCACGACTGACCGAACTGGCGTCCTGGGCAAACGGGGCGAAACCCTCATCTGCCAGGTTCTGCGGGGTCGGCAGCGTTTGCTGTTCTTCGCGCAGCAGACGGATCTCGTCGAGGGTCACGCGCAGATCTGCGTAGATGCCTTGCTCGCTGGCGCCGAGATCGCGACGAGCATCCAGCTGATGGCTGGAAACCGGCTCCGGCTCGTGGGAGACGCCGCGCCATGCCACTACCGATCCGGAGACCGCGAGGATCAACAGGCACATCAGCAGCACGTTGAGGGTTTCATGTCCGGCACCGGCCGGGCGTACAACCTGGGTAGTCGGCGTGGTCATGGGGCTTCGATATCCGCTTGGTCGATTTCGACCACGTGGCCGGGGCCGGCGTCGAACAGCACGTAGAACTCGGCGCCGGGTTTCTTGAAGGTCAGGGTCGAATCGGCGCCGAGCTTGCCCGGCACCAGAATGGTTTCGTCGTAGCCGATCACATCGAGGGTCACCCCCGGTGCGCCGCTGCCGTCGGAGAATCCGCCGGTGCATTTGATCTGCTCGGCGTCGATGGCCTTGCACTCGCACATCGGGTTGTGGGCCAGGGCGCTGGCGCTGAAACCGGCGCACAGCGCCAGCAATGCAGCGTTCATGCTCAGGCGGGAAGGACGGCTCATGGTTTGACTCCTTGTTTATTCAGCCACGCAACGGTGGCGGGCGAGGCCTGGCTCAGCGGAATCGAGGCTTGATGCATGCTGCCGTCCCAGCCTTCCATGGTGATCCACAGTTCGGCGTCGGCTTTGGTTTTTTCCGGCACCGGCAACTGGGTGCCCATGCGGTACGGCGTGCCGAAGAAGATCGAACCGGCGGCGCGCAGACTGCGCGGCTTGCCGATGCGCAGATACGTGGCCTTGACCGGCTCGATGCAGGCCTCGCACAGCGCGGCATTGAAGCCTTTCAGATAGCCCGCCGGGCCATCGGAACGCGGGGCCTCGTCACGCAATTCGGCCAGACGCAGGCTCCACGGCCCGACCTGGATTTCGCCGATCTCGCGCTCGCCCAGGCCGCTGTCGCCACGGAACAGCGCGGCGTCGGCAAAGTATTTGGGCATGAAGCCCAAGGGGATCAGCAGCAACAGCACGTTGATGTGGAAGCGCCATTTGTGCCAGAACACGCTCAGCCGCGAAGGCCGAGCCACGGTGGTGGACTTGCTCACAGGCTGGCCTCCGACGTTTCACGGTGCAGGGCCGGTTGCGCCTGCACGCGCTGTTTTTTGCTCTCGCGCTTGAGGGCGTTGGCGGTGGCCAGCGCGGTGCGCTTGGTCCAGATCAACAGTCCGCTGAGGACCATCATGCTCAGCAGCAGGCCGAAGAAGAACCAGATCAGCTTGATCCACAGACCGCCGAAATCACCGGTGTGCAGCGGACGCATGGATTCGGTGACGAACTCCAGCGACGTGCGATCGGACAACAGCCGCGAAGCCGCCACGTCACCGCTGTACGGGTTGAGCGTGGCGGTCTGGTACATCAGCGGATACCAGCCGCGTCCGCCGATATCCATGTGCGCGTAGGCATTGCCCGGCAGGCTGATGAAGCTGGCTTCCAGACCGGGGATTTTTGTCTGGGCGATTTCGATGGCACGGTCCAGGCTGATACGCGGCGGTGGCGAGCCGTCGCTCGACAATGGCACGGCTTCGCGGGACATGGCCGGAATGATCGGCTCGCTGGAAATGGAAATCTGGTTGTCCGACAGCAGCGCCTGGATCAGGAACCAGGTGCCGGTGATCGAAATCACCGCGATGAACCAGATCGACCAGATGCCGCTCAAGCGGTGGAAGTCGCCCCAGAAGATCCGTGCGCCGTGATTGAAGCGCAGGGTCGGGCGGAAAAAGCCTTTCCAGAAGCGCTTGTACACCACCAGCCCGGTCACCAGCGAAACCAGCATCGGCAGGCCGAGGAACGACACCAGATACCAGCCCCAGCTGAAACCGTTGGTGAACGGCACCAGCCACCAGCCATGCAGCGCGCGGGTGAACGCCTTGAAGTTGAAGCTCGGCGCCGTGCCCTGGATCACGCCGGTGTACGGGTTGACGTAGACCGTCAATGAACGGCCGTCGGGGTAGCTGACGTCGACGTCGAGGGCAAAGTGCGACTCGTCCGGGCGGTTGATGCTTTGCACCAGGGTCTGGGGTTCGGCTTTTTTGATTTCGGCGAGGATCTGGTCGTAACTCAGGCGCGGTGCATCATCCGACGGTGCGCTGGCGCGCATCTGCGGGTTGGCCAGCCAGACGATTTCCTGGCTGACTACCGCCAGGGTGCCGGTGACGCAGACGATCAGAACGAAAAACCAGATCGGCAACGCCAGCCAGCTGTGTACGAGGAACCACAGTTTCGAGCGGGATTTCTTCGACATGATGACGGGTCTTGATTCGGTGAGAGGGAGCGGTACTACGGGCTTCGCAGCACGGGAGTCCCCTGAAAGGCCGGTCGTGGCTTTTGCCTACGCGACCGGCCCGCATCTCTATAAGACGGATGACCGAAGCAAATCCCGATAAACGATATGAAAGTAAATGTTTCGCGATTGCAGGTGGCTGCCGCACGGGCGGATTTCTGCGGGGGAAGCGAAGTAGTCCGACGGCGCATGCCGCCGGATTGAGGGAGCGGATCAGCGGAGAAAGTCGAGTGCTTCAGCGAACAACAGTTCAGGAACTTCTTCGGCGAGGTAATGCCCGGCAGGCAAAGCCTTGCCCCGTACGTCGGTGGCAACCTGTTGCCATTCCTTGAGCGGATCGAAGCAGCGACCGACGGTGCCCTCGGCGCCCCACAGCACCAGCAACGGCAGAGTCAGGTGACGGCTGGCCGCGAGATCGGCGCGGTCATGTTCCAGATCGATGCCGGCACTGGCGCGGTAATCCTCGCAGATCCCCCGAGCACTGCCGGGACGTTCCAGGCAACGTCGGTATTCGCTGAACGCCTCGTCGGTAAAGGGCGCAAGCCCGGCGCTGCGACTGCCCATGACGCTGCGCAGATAACCTTCGGGATCGGCTTCGATCAGGGTTTCCGGCAACGGCGCCGGGCGGATCAGGAAGAACCAGTGCCAGTAGGCGCGGGCAAAGGCTTCATTGGTCTGGCTGTACATCGCCAGCGTCGGCGCGATGTCGAGCAGGACCATGCGCTGCACAACCTCGGGATGATCGAGCGCCAGGCGATGGGCGACTCGCGCGCCACGGTCGTGGGCAAGGATCGAGAACTGCTCGAAACCCAACGCCTTCATCAACTGCACGCCGTCGCGGGCCATTTCGCGCTTGGAATAATTGAGATGAGCCTCATCGGCCGGCGGGCGACTGCTGTCGCCATAACCGCGCAGGTCGGCGGCGATCACCGTGAAATGCTCCGCCAGTTGCTCGGCGATCTTGTGCCAGATGACGTGGGTCTGCGGGTGCCCGTGCAACAGCAGCAGGCCCGGGCCGCTGCCTTTGAGGCGGTAGCTGATGTCCACACCGTTGACGTGGCGCTGGTCTTTGACGAATCCGGCAAACATCGGGTGATCCTTTATTCAGGCGAGTGGCCTGCATCCTGGAATCGCCGGGCGTTCATGACAAGACGTGAAGCGTGGTTCGACGGTTCATGAATCGTGTTCGCCCATCCCCGCGCGCTGCGCGGGAATGGACACCCGGCGTTGTTAACCCTGCTGGAACATCTCCTTCGCCCGTTGCTCGATCTGCTCTTGCGTCAGATCCTCCTTGCGCGTGGCGAGGAACCACAGATGCCCGTACGGATCTTTCAATGTCCCGCTGCGGTCGCCGTAGAACTGATCCTTGACCTCGGACACGGCTGTCGCCCCGGCATCCAGTGCGCGCTGGAAGGATTTGTCGACATCGGTCACGTACAGATGCAAACCGACGGACACCGCTTTGTCCGGATTGCTCAACGGCCCTTGATCGCATGGCGAGCCGAGCATGATCGCGCTGTCGCCGATGCGCAGTTCGGCGTGGCCGATGCCGCCGTCGGGCATGCTCAGGCGCATGACTTCGGTGGCACCGAACGCCTTTTTATAGAAGTCGATGGCTTCGGCAGCTTTGTGAATGCCGAGGTACGGGGTAATGCTGTGGTACCCCTCGGGAATGGGTTTGACGCTCATGGCGGTACTCCCTGTTTTTTGTTGCCTGGTTTTTATTAGAGGTTGAAGGTGTGCCTTCGCCGGGGTTGCCGGTCGCTCAACTATAGATCCGTGCCGCCGCCATGGCCGAGTAGCCGACGAGCAGCCACCGCACTGTTCAGCCATCGACAGTGAAGCAACAGAATGCGCGGGTTTTCATCGTCAGAAACCCTGAAAATCCGCTGCAACCCGCGAAAAACAAGGTCTGTCAGTCAGGCACAGAAGCTGCAATGACCCGGTACAACACCGATACCGAGAGTCATCCATGTCTGAATCTGCCGTTTATCCGATCAACCCGCCGGCCGCCCACCGGATCGCCGACGACGCCGAAGCCTTGCGCGTGGCCGCACAGGTCGCCGCCGTCTTGCAGGAACACGCCGCCGAACGTGACCGCAGCCGCGAAGTACCCGCCGAGGTCGTCGACCTGTTTTCCAACAGTGGCCTGTGGGGCATCACCGTGCCGAAGGAATACGGCGGCGCGCAGGTGTCCTACGCGGTGCTGGCACAGGTGATCGCAATCATTTCCGCCGCCGATCCTTCCCTCGGGCAGATCCCGCAAAACCATTACTGCCTGCTCGAAGACATCCGCCTGCAAGGCACGCCGGCGCAACAGGCGCATTTCTTTGAGCTGGCGCTGCAAGGTCATCGTTTCGCCAACGCGCTGTCGGAAACCGGCGGCAAGAACGTGCAGGACATTCAGGCGACCATCCGCCGTTATGGCGACGGTTTCGTGATCAACGGTCGCAAGGGCTACTGCACCGGCTCGCTCTACGCCCACTGGCTGGCGGTGCTGGCGCTGGATGAAGAACAGAAGGGCCAGTTGGCCTTTGTCGAACGCGGTACGAAAGGGCTGGTGATCGTTGATGATTGGGACAGCATCGGTCAGCGCACCACGTCCAGCGGCACGGTGCTGGCGCAGGATTTACAGGTGGCACCGTTCAATCTGTTTCCGACGTACCGTTCCTACGAGAGCCCGACCCTGGCCGGGCCGTTCGCCCAGTTGACCACCGCCGCCATCGACGCCGGCATCGCCCGGGCAGCCTTGCGCGACACGGTTGAGTTCGTCCGCCACTTTGCCCGACCGTGGATCGATGCGGGTGTGGAAAAGGCTAGCGAAGATCCGCTGACGATCATCCAGATCGGCGCGCTGGAAATCCGCCTTGAAGCCGCCGAAGCCTTGCTCGAACGCGCGGGTTGGGCGCTCGACGCTGCACGTCCGGCACCGGATGAAGACAGCGTCGCACTGGCGTCCCTGGCCGTGGCCAAGGCCAAAGTGCTGACCACCGAAATCGCCATCGAGGCCAGCAATAAACTGTTCGAACTCGGCGGTACCCGCTCGACCCTGAAGAAGCACAATTTCGACCGTCACTGGCGCAACGCTCGGGTCCATACCCTGCATGACCCGGTGCGCTGGAAGTATCACGTGGTCGGCAACTGGCTGCTCAACGGCGTCAAACCGCCGCGTCACGACTGGTCCTGATCATGGCCGAGTGGTTCAAACACATTTACTGGGCCGACATCGCCCAGGCCTGTCTCGACACCCTGAGCATGCTCGGCGCGGCGCTGCTGTTCACGGTGTTGTTGGGCTTGCCGCTGGGGCTGCTGCTGTTTCTCACCGGCAAGCGCCAGTTGCATGAAACGGTTGGCCTGTACCGGGTGCTGTCGGTGATCGTGAACATGCTGCGTTCGCTGCCGTTCATCATTTTGCTGATCGTGCTGATTCCGCTGACCACGTTGCTGGTGGGCACCTCGCTGGGCGTGCCCGGAACGATTCCGCCGCTGGTGGTCGGCTGCACACCGTTCTTTGCGCGGCTGGTGGAAACCGCGTTGCGCGAAGTCGATCGCGGCGTGGTCGAAGCGACCCAGGCCATGGGCGCCAACACCTGGCAGATCATCCGCCACACCCTGTTGCCGGAAGCCCGCGGCGGGTTGCTGGCGGCGGTGACTGTCACCGCCATCGTGCTGGTGGATTACACGGCGATGGCCGGCGTGATCGGTGGTGGCGGGCTCGGTGATCTGGCGATCCGCTACGGCTATCAGCGCTTTCAGACCGACGTGATGGTGGTCACCGTGGTGTTGCTGCTGATTCTGGTGCAGGCCCTGCAAATGACCGGCGACCGCCTGGTGGCGCACTACAGCCGACGCTGAAAAAACAAGTTCAACCCATAAAGGCCCCACGTTCACCCCACGACGGCCACTCAAATCTGCCCTGGAGCACAGCATGAAAAAGACCCTGGCCGTACTGGCTGCCGTTCTGTCGTTCGGCGCCCATGCCAATGAAAAACTGATCGTCGGTGCCACCCCGGTGCCGCACGCGGAAATCCTCGAATTCGTCAAACCGACCCTGGCCAAGGAAGGCGTTGATCTGGACATCAAGGTCTTCACCGACTTCATCCAGCCCAACCAGCAACTGGCGCTGAAAAACCTCGACGCCAACTATTACCAGTACCGGCCGTTTCTCGATGATTTCAACAAGACTCGCCACACCGATCTGGTGCCGGTGGTCGGCGTGCACATCGAACCGTTCGGGGCTTACTCGACCAAGATCAAGAACATTTCGGAGCTGAAGGATGGCGCGAGCGTGTCGATCCCCAACGACCCGGTGAACACCGGTCGCGCGCTGGTGCTGTTGCACGAGGCGGGGCTGATCAAGCTCAAGGATCCGAGCAACACCTTGGCCACCCAGCGCGACATCGTCGAAAACCCCAAGCACCTGAAAATCCGTGAACTGGAGGGCGCGTTGCTGGCTCGTTCGGTGAGTCAGGTGGATCTGGCGTTCGTATTTGCCAACTACGCGCTGGAAGCCGGGATCGACACCAACAGCGCGCTGATCGTCGAGAAGGGCAAGAGCCTGTACATCGAGTTTCTGGTCGCGCGTCCCGACAACATCAACGACCCGGGCCTGCAGAAACTGGCCAAGGCGTTGAATTCCGATGAAGTGCGTCAGTTCATTCTGACCCGCTACAAAGGGCAGATTGCGCCGGGCTTCTGATGGATCGAACTGAGGGTTTCCGTGGCACGGGAACCCTCAGTCGGGAACATTGAGAAAGTGCGCCCCTGGCCCTTGCTCGCCCAGCACATCGCCCTGATTGCGCAGCGGGCAGGCCTCCATCGACAGGCATCCGCAACCGATGCAACCGGTCAGCCGGTCCCGCAGCAGCATCAACTGATTGATCCGTTCGTCCAGCTCACGCCGCCACTGCTCCGACAACACTTTCCAGTCCGCTGCCGTTGGTGCGCGGTTGTCCGGTAGCTGTTTCAACGCCTCGCCGATTTCTGCCAGCGGAATGCCCAGCCGTTGCGCCACTTTGATCAACGCAACCCGCCGCAGCACCTCCCGTGGATAACGCCGCTGGTTGCCGGCATTGCGCTGGCTCTTGATCAAACCTTTGGATTCATAAAAGTGCAGGGCGGTGACCGCCACGCCGCTGCGGGCCGCGACTTCGCCGACGGTCAGTTGCTTGTGCACATTTTCCGCAGTGATCATTTGCAAACTGCCCCTTGACCTCTAGTTAAGTCGAGGTTTTACCCTGCAGGCCTTCGAATCGCAAGATTCGTCTGACAGAGTGGGGATGTCATGCAAGCACCAGCGAAAAACCGCAGCTTTACCCAATTGATCGAATTTGAAATCGAACCCGGCCAGCAACCGGCGCTGGTCTCGGCGCTGGCGGTGCAGACCGAACGTCTGGCCCAGCGTTACGCCGGCTTCGTCAGCGCGAGCGTCCAGGCCAGCGACGACGGCCGGCGAGTGTTGAGCTTTCTGCAATGGCAGTCCCGCGAGGCGGGGGAGGCGGCGTTCCAGAGTTTCGAAACCGGCGAGCAGGATTTCTGGCAACTGATCCGCACCCATCAGGCGCGAACCGTGACCTTCGGTTCATTCCAGGTGCTGAGCAGCATCGCCCGCAGTCATGACGATGGTTTGCACTGCCAACTGGTGGGTTAGATCGACAGCTGGATCAAACGCTCGCCTTGCAGGTTTTCCGTGGGCCGGCGCTTGTTCACCGCCAGTTCACCGATCTTGATCAGCCGCGTGCGGGTGACGTTGCGGCTCAGGCCGAGCAAGGACGCGGTGTGCACCTGGTTGTAATGGCAGAAGCGATAGGCCGCGCGCAGCAACGCGTCTTCGACCTTCTCATGCAGGGCGCCGGCCTGTTGCTCGAAAAGTTTCTGGAAGGCGCGTTCCAGCAGCGCTTCCGGTGAGTCATCGGCGGTCGCGTGCTGATCGTCGGGACGGTCGATGCGCAGGTTCGACAGGCGCAGATCGTCGCGTTCGATCACGCCGTTACGGCAGATCAACAGCGTGTGATGGATGACGTTTTCCAGTTCGCGGATGTTGCCCGGCCAACTGTAGCCGCGCAGCTTGTGCTCGGCGCCGGGGCTGATGGTGATGCGCCCGTAACCCAGGCGCTGACTGTAGGCCTCGATGAAATGCCGGGTCAGCGGCAGGATGTCGCCGGGCCGATCGCGCAACGGGCTCAGTTCCAGATTGACCACGTTCAGCCGGTAGTACAGATCCTCGCGGAAATGCCCGGCGTTGATGGCTTTCTCCAGTTGCACGTTGGTCGCAGCAAGCACCCGCACATCGATGGGAATGCTCTTGCGCGAACCCAGGCGCACCACTTCGCGCTCCTGCAACACCCGCAGCAATTTGACCTGGATCGCCATCGGCAGATCGCCGATTTCATCGAGGAACAAAGTGCCGCCATCCGCCTCTTCGAACCACCCGGCCTTGGCGCTGAGTGCGCCGGTGAAGGCGCCTTTTTCGTGACCGAACAGTTCGGCTTCCACCAGCGATTCGGAAAACGCGCCGCAGTTCACCGCAATGAACGGCCGGTTGCGCCGGTTGCTCAGATTGTGGATATGCCGCGCCACCAACTCTTTGCCGGTGCCGGTTTCGCCGATGATCAGCACGCTGGCTTCGCTCGGCGCGACTTGTTGCAGATGCGCGAGCAGGGCCTGGGATTTCGGGTCTTCGAACACCTGGGCAGTGGCGCGAATCGAAGTGGCCAGGGCGGGTGAGGGCGGCAGGGTCAGCAGTTGCATGGGTCTCGCTCCACGAAAGGAAATCAGGAATAGAACGTCGGCACCGGCAGGGACTGGTTCAGCGCCCAGTCGCCCAGCTCGTGGAGTTTGTAATCCAGCGGGTCGTGCAGGGTTTGCGTGCGCAGGTTGCGCCAGTGTCGGTCGAGGCGTAGCGACGCGTGGGTCGACCGGGCGCCGGTGACTTCGAACAATCGGCTACAAATCTCCAGGCCCTGGCGACTGGCGGCGACCTTGGCGGTGGCAATCGCCGTGGCCAGATGGCCGCGTTCTTCGGCGCTCAGGTTCGGGCCTTTGGCCCAGGCCTCGTCGAGCAGCGCGGCGGCGCGTTCCACCAGCAGACGAATGCCTTCGAGGGCGACCCAGAACTCGCCGTAATGCGCCAGCACATAAGGGTCTTCGCGCACCTCGCGCACCGAGGACTTGTGCCAGACACGGGTTTCGCTGAGGGTGTATTGCCGCGCCTCTTCAAAGGCCCCTTCGGCAATGCCGAGGAACATGTGGGTGAACGTCAGTTGTGCAATCAACGGGCGCAAGCAGGCGAACGGGGTGCTCAGCGGACCGGGATCCAGCAGCAGCTCCGATTCTTCGACCCGAACCCGTTCGAACGTAGCGCTGCCGCTGTCGGTCTGGCGCTGGCCGATGTTGTTCCAGTCGTTGTGCAGGGTGATGCCGCTGCGACCGCTGGGGATCGCCGCGATCAGCAGTTTGCCGCCGTTGCTTTCATCCACGGCCGAGGCAATCAGCATCTGCGAATCGCTGGCGCCGGAGCAGAAGCTCTTCTTGCCGGAAAACTCGCGCCAGCCGCCGAGATCCTTGACCACGGTGCGGGTGTCCAGCGGATTGAGCGCGTTGCCCCAGAACCAGTTCTGCCGCGCGGTCTGTTCGAACCACGGTTGCCATTGTTCCGGGCGGGAAAACAACCGGACGGTGGCGAGCATCAAATGATGGAAACCGAAGACGTGGGCGATCGAGCTGTCGACCTTGGCGAACTCGCGCACGACTTCCAGAGTTTCGCTCCAGCGCGCGCCGAGGCCGCCGTAACGGGTGGGAATGCTCAGGGCCAGCAGACCGCTGTCGCGCAGGGCGTCGCGTTCGGCTTTCGGCGTGCCGCCGCGTTCGTCGCGCTCGACGGCGGTCAGGGCAAATTCGGCGGCCAGTTGGCGGGCGGTCTGCAACGGGGAGAGCAGGGTGCTTTGCGGTTTGGCAGTCACTCGGTCTTCCTCAGGCGTTGGCTTTGGCGGGCAGTACATCGTTGGCGATCATTTCGCCGAACGGCCCGGTGAGGTTGGTGACGCCGCGTCCGGCCAGGCTCGCGTACGGCTCGGGCAGCAGCGGGAAGACCAGCTCGGCAAAGCGGTAGGCCTCTTCGAGATGCGGGTAGCCGGAGAAGATGAAACTCTCGATACCCAGATCCGCGTACTCCTTGATTCGCGCCGCCACTTGCTGCGGATCGCCGACCAGTGCGGTGCCGGCACCGCCGCGCACCAGGCCGACGCCGGCCCACAGGTTGGGGGCGATTTCCAGGTTGTCGCGGCGTCCGTCGTGCAAAGCAGCCATGCGCCGCTGGCCCTCGGAGTCGAAACGCGAAAAGGATTTCTGCGCGGCCTCGATGGTTTCGTCGCTGATGTGTTCGATCAGTTTGTCGGCGGCTTTCCAGGCTTCTTCGGCGGTCTCGCGCACGATCACGTGCAGGCGAATACCGAACTTCACTTTGCGCCCGTGACGGGCAGCGCGTTCGCGTACATCGGCGAGTTTTTCGGCGACGGCGGCCGGTGGTTCGCCCCAGGTCAGGTACACGTCGACCTGCTCGGCGGCCAGATCATGGGCCGCGTCGGAGGAACCACCGAAGTACAGCGGCGGATAGGGTTTCTGCACCGGCGGATACAGCGCCTTGGCGTTCTGCACCTTCAGGTGTTTGCCTTCGAAATCCACCGCTTCGCCTTGCAACACCCGGCGCCAGATCTTGAGGAATTCGTCGGTGACTTCGTAGCGCTCGCTGTGGCTGAGGAAGCTGCCGTCGCCACGGTTTTCGTCGGGGTCACCGCCGGTCACGACGTTGATCAGCAAGCGACCGTTGGACAGTCGATCCAGGGTCGCGGCCATGCGCGCCGAGACCGTCGGTGAAATGATCCCCGGACGGATCGCCACCAGATAACGCAGGCGTTCGGTCAGCGGCACCAGCGCCGAGGCGATCACCCACGAGTCCTCGCAGGAACGCCCGGTGGGAATCAGCACGCCGTGGTAACCGAGGCTGTCAGCGGCTTGCGCCACTTGTTTCAGGTAATTGAGGGTGACCGGGCGCGCGCCTTGGGTGGTGCCCAGATAGTGACCGTCGCCGTGGGTCGGCAGGAACCAGAAAACATCCATGAACAGCTCCTTAAGCGATTTTCAGCAACGGTTTGATGTGAGTACCGAACAGCGGCGCGGCACGTTCGGCGGCCAGGCGGATACGCGCTTTGAGCGGTTCGCTGGTGATCTGGTAGTCGGCGAAATCGGCTTCGGTGGCGTATACGCCGATCGGCAGGGTCACGGCCTGGAAGAAGCTGAATAGCGGGCGCAACTGGTGATCGAGGACCAGTGCATGGCGTTCGCTGCCACCGGTTGCCGCGAGCAGGACCGGGGTGTCGATCAACGCATTCAGGTCGATCAGGTCGAACAGATGCTTGAGCAAACCCGGATACGAACCGCGATAGACCGGCGCGGCAACGATCAGCAAGTCAGCCTGTTCGATGGCTTGCAGCTCGGCTTCGATCTCGGGCGGCAGTTCCTGACGGGACAGTGCGGCGCCGAGCGGGCGGGCGATGTCGCCGAGTTCGATCAGGTGACTCTCGACCGGCAGGTGCCCGGACAACTCGGCCAGCAGGGCCTGGGTCAACACCAGGGTGCGGGATGGACGCCAGGTTCCGCCGGACAGGGCGACGACTTTCAGTGGACGCGACATGGTCAGTTCCTTTTTCAACAGTTGCTCGGCGAGCAGTGAGTAGTCACTGGAGCAGAGCAAGCGCTGTACCAATTCCTGTAAGGCCCGTATTCCGGGGCTTTGAGCGTTGGCGGTGACTGTGCTCATGTGACTTTCAGGCCGGTTTGTTGAACCGCTGTTGCCTGGGAAACAGTTGCTGGAGCAACAGTGCCGAACGCGATGAAAGATTTATAAAGGCTGACTGTTATTCCGTAAAAGACTGTTAATTGATATTGATAGGTCTTTTGGAAATATTAAGGGCGAACTCTGCCCGAATTCTGATAGCCACTATTGAGAGCGTTGATTTCTGCCAGAGCGTGCCCGGGCGTAGCCTTTCTCCATCGACCCACACTGCTCGCCAGGACGCTCCCATGAATCGTTTACTGACTGTTTCGCTGATGCTCGCTGTCTCCGTTCTCGCTGGTTGCGCGAGCCATGTTTCCCCGGAACTGCGCCCTTACACGGCGGAAGAAACCCGTGAACTGGCGTTGGAAACCCTGAACCGCAGCGGCCTGTCGTTCGAGGAATACCACGCGAAGAAAGCCCAACTGCTTGGTCAGCCACAGAAGACTTTCGGTTTCGACAGCAAGGGTGAAATGAGCGCCGAGCGGGCCGTACAGCTGCACGGTCGTCCTAGCTGATCCGTAACTGTACTGCTCGAAGTTTTACCCAACTGTCCGTGGGTTTGCGCGGCGCCGTGGGATAGGGTCAACACCTGAATGACCCTGACGGACTGCCTGCCATGACCCTCTCGCTCGACCTGCTGCTGGGCTTTGCCCTGTTTGCCCTTGTCACCTCGATCACACCGGGGCCGAACAACACCATGTTGCTGGCATCGGGCGTGAACTTCGGCTTTAACCGCACCATCCCCCATATGCTCGGCATTACCTGCGGTTTCTTCGTGCTGGTGGTGGCGGTGGGTTTTGGCCTGGGCGCGGTGTTCCAGACTTATCCGCTGCTTTATACGGTCCTGCGTTACGTCGGCGCGGCGTACTTGCTGTACCTGGCGTGGAAAATCGCGCATTCGGGCCCGGTCGGCGACAGCGAGCAGGGCGAGGCAAAACCGATCAGCTATCTCGGCGCGGCGGCCTTCCAATGGGTTAATCCAAAGGCGTGGATTATGGCTATCGGTGCCATCAGCACGTACACGCCGATGCAGGGTTATTTCACCAATGTGATCGTGATTGCGGCGGTGTTCGCCATCATCAACCTGCCGAGCGTCGGCGTCTGGGCGGCGTGTGGGACCTTGCTGCGTAACGTGCTCAAGGATCGTCGGTGGCTGCGGGTGTTCAACTGGGGCATGGCGGCGCTGCTGGTGATTTCGCTGTATCCGTTACTCCTTGAAAGCTTTAGCTGACGCAGTGCTACAACCGCCGGCCCGATGCCTGTTAAAGTCGCGTTCAGGAGCGTTCCTACGCACTTTTAAATGAAGTTGTTCTTCTTTAACGGCATCCGATCAGGTATTGATGACGCTCTCGAACCCGGACGCAGCTCACAAGGCTGCGTCGTGCCGTTTGTAGACACGAGCTTCCTGATCCCGGAACACGCTCTGCGAGTCTTTTTATGAACACACGTCCGCTGTATTTCGATTACGCCGCCACCACCCCGGTGGACGAGCGGGTCATCCAGGTGATGATCGAGTGTCTGGGTTTCAACGGTAACTTCGGCAACCCGGCCTCCAGTTCCCACGCCTTCGGCCAGCAGGCCCGGCAAACGGTCGAGAACGCTCGCCGGCAAGTCGCCGAACTGGTCGGCGCCCAGGCGCAGCAGATCGTCTGGACCTCCGGCGCTACAGAATCCAACAACCTCGCCCTCAAAGGCGTGGCCCAGGCTCGTGGTGTGTCCGGCGGCCACATCATCACCAGTCAGATCGAACACAAGGCCATCCTCGACACCGCCCGGCAATTGCAGGACGCCGGTGTCGCCGTGACTTATCTGGTGCCGGATGCCGAAGGCCTGATTACCCCGCAAGCGGTCAGCGAAGCGATGCGCGATGACACCTTTCTGGTGTCTCTGATGCTGGTCAACAACGAACTCGGCACCGTCAACGACATCCCGGCCATCGGCGAAGTGGTGCGTGGGCGTGGGGCGTTGTTCCATGTCGATGCGGCCCAGGGCGCCGGTAAGGTCGCGATCGATCTGGCGCAATGGCCGGTGGACCTGATGTCGTTCTCGGCGCACAAGCTCTACGGCCCCAAAGGCATCGGCGCGCTGTACGTCGGCCCGCGTGCGCAACAGCGTTTGCAGGCGCAGATTCACGGTGGTGGCCACGAGGGCGGCTTGCGTTCCGGTACGCTGGCCACTCACCAGATCGCTGCCATGGGTTCGGCTTTTGCCCTGGCTGCCGAGTCTTTTGATGACGAGAAGAAAACCATTGTCGCCCTGCGCGAGCGCCTGCTCGAACAACTCTTGAGCCTGCCCGGCGTGCGCCTCAACGGCAGCTCCACCCAACGGATCCCGCACACCTTGAGCCTGACGTTCAGCGAAGGCGAGTTCAACCCGGCGGCGCTGAGCCATTCGATCGCGTTTTCCGCGACCTCGGCCTGCAATTCCGCGAGCAATACGCCTTCCCACGTGCTGCTGGCATTGGGGCACGATGCGCATTTGGCCGGTCGTACGATTCGCCTGAGCCTCGGTCGTTTCACCACCGCCGAAGACATCGACAAGGCTGTAGATCTGATCAAGACCGCCTGCGCCAGTGCTCCGGCATTCTGGGCGACAGGGCTTTAACGAGCCGGCTTCGAACGGCACCGAACAATAACGATGAAGTGATTGGCAGGAGACATGATGAGTACCCAGACTTTGACCGAAGGAACGGTTCCCCAGCGCTTGGCGCACACCCGCGAACTGATGCGTCGCGAAGGCATCCACGCACTGCTGGTGCCGTCCGCAGACCCGCACTTGTCGGAATATCTGCCGGGTTACTGGCAGGGGCGGCAATGGTTGTCGGGTTTCCATGGCTCGGTGGGCACATTGATTGTGACCACCGATTTCGCCGGGGTCTGGGCCGACAGTCGTTACTGGGAACAGGCGACCAAGGAACTCAAGGGTAGCGGCATCGAGCTGGTCAAGTTGCAACCGGGCCAGCCGAGCCCGTTGGACTGGCTGGCCGAGCAGACGCCGGAAGGTGGCGTGGTCGCAGTCGACGGCGCAGTGATGGCCGTCGCATCGGCGCGTACGCTGGGCAGCAAGCTTGAAGCGCGGGGCGCCAGTCTGCGTACCGACATCGACTTGTTGAAAGAAGTCTGGAGCGATCGCCCGGCGTTGCCGAACGCGCCGATCTACCAGCACCTGCCGCCGCAGGCGACTGTCAGCCGTGGCGAAAAAATCGGCAAATTGCGCGAGACCTTGCAGGAGCGTGGCGCCGATTGGCATTTCATTGCCACCCTCGACGACATCGCCTGGCTGTTCAACCTGCGCGGCGGCGATGTGTCGTTCAACCCGGTATTCGTTTCCTTCGCCCTGATCAGCCAGCAGCAAGCCACGCTGTTTGTGGCTTTGAGCAAGGTCGATGCCGAGCTGCGCGCCGTGCTGGAAAAAGACGGCGTGACCCTGCGTGATTACAGCGAAGTCGCCGACGCCTTGCGTGCGATTCCGAATGGCGCGAGCCTGCTGGTGGATCCGGCACGGGTCACCAGCGGTCTGCTGGATAACCTCGACACTGGCGTGAAGCTGGTCGAAGGTCTGAACCCGACCACACTGGCCAAGTCGCAGAAGAGCCTCGCGGATGCCGGGCACATTCGTCAGGCGATGGAGCAGGATGGTGCGGCGCTGTGCGAGTTTTTCACCTGGCTGGAGTCGGCTTGGGGTCGTGAGCGCATTACTGAGCTGACCATTGACGAGAAACTCACTGCTGCTCGTGAGCGTCGTCCGGATTATGTGTCGCTGAGTTTCAACACCATCGCTGCGTACAACGCCAACGGCGCGATGCCGCATTACCACGCCACCCCGGAAGAGCACGCCGTGATCGAGGGTGATGGCTTGTTGCTGATCGACTCTGGTGGTCAATACCTGGGCGGCACTACCGACATCACGCGCATGGTGGCTGTTGGTACGCCGAGCGAAGAACAGAAACGTGACTGCACCCGGGTGTTGAAGGGTGTGATTGCGTTGTCCCGCGCACATTTCCCGAAAGGCATTCTTTCGCCGCTGCTGGACGCGATTGCCCGTGCGCCGATCTGGGCTGAAAACGTGGATTACGGTCACGGCACCGGTCACGGCGTGGGTTACTTCCTCAACGTTCACGAAGGTCCGCAGGTGATCGCCTATCAGGCGGCGCCGGCGCCGCAAACTGCCATGCAACCAGGGATGATCACTTCCATTGAACCGGGCACGTATCGTCCGGGCCGCTGGGGTGTGCGGATCGAGAACCTGGCGATGAACGTTGAAGCGGGAAGCAGCGAGTTCGGCGAGTTCCTCAAGTTCGAAACGCTGACCCTCTGCCCGATCGACACCCGTTGCCTAGAGCCGTCGTTGCTGACGCTGGAAGAGAAACAATGGTTCAACGCTTATCACGCCGAAGTGCGCGAGCGTCTGAGCCCGTTGCTTGAGGGCGCGGCACTGGAATGGCTGAACACGCGTACTGCCGCTATCTGATCGGTTGAAGCTCGGGCGCTGCCGCCAGCGCCTGGGTCATGAAGTCGACAAACGCGTTAACCCTGGCGGACTGGCGACGGTTCGCCGGGGACACGGCGTGAATCGGCAATGATCGGGTCTGATAGTCCTGCAACAGGGCGATCACTCGACCCATCTTCAATTCCTCGCTGAACAACCAGACCGGTGACAGCGAAATCCCCAGTCCTCCCAAGACCATTTCGCGGATCGCTTCGGAGTTGTTGCTCTGGGCGTTGCCCTGGATGCGTACGTCGTGGTGTTGGCCATCCTTCTCGTAAGTCCACAGATTCTGAGTGCTGAGCAGGTTGAATCGCAGGCAATTGTGCTGCGCAAGATCCTGAGGTGATTGTGGGTGACCGTGGCGTTGCAGGTAGTCGGGCGTCGCCACCGTGAGCCGGTGGGTGGTGCCGATGCGTCGGGCGATCATGCCGCTGTCGTTCAACTCGCCGATGCGCAGGCTGACGTCCAGGCCTTCGCTGACCAGATCCAGATTCTGATCGCTGAGTTGCAGGTCGATCTGCACCTGCGGGTAGCGCTGCAGAAATTCCGCCAGTCGCGAAGCGATCTGCAAACGGCCGAAACTGACGGAGGAGCCGATCCGCAAAGGTCCGGCGACGGTTTCCCTGCCGGACTGGAAACTGTGCTCGGCAGCGTCCACAGCGGCGAGGATATTTCGACATTCGTTGTAGTACCGCTGACCTTCATCGGTCAGGGAGAGCTTGCGTGTGCTGCGGGCAATCAGCTTGCCGCCCAATTGATTCTCAAGGGCGCGCAGGACTTTGCTGATGGTCGGCTGGGTAGTGTGCAGTTCCCGGGCAACGGCGGAAAAACTGCCGCGTTCGACCACCCGGACGAAGATGGCCATTGCGTTTAGCTTGTCCATGAAGCGCCTCATTCATGCCGATTTGGCATGCTTACTATAGTCATTTGACGTCTTATCGGCATGGATCTGCTGCGGGAACATGGCTTCACTTTCTCCCACAGGAATGACCGAAATGACTGACTCACTGCACATGAATGCCCTGATAGTGGACACCGCCAACGGGCCGTTACGCTTGGTTTCCCTCGAGCGCCCCGTTGCTGGGGCCGGGCAGGTATTGGTGCGGATCAAGGCCAGCGGTGTGAATCCGCTGGATCTGAAAATCCGTGCAGGGCAGGCTGCCCATGCTCGGCAACCGTTGCCGGCGGTGTTGGGGCTGGACCTGGCGGGTGTGGTCGAAACGGTGGGTGAGGGTGTGCAGGATTGGGCGCCGGGCGATGAGGTGTATGCGTTGGCCACGGGCATTGGTGGCGCACAAGGTTCGTTGGCCGAGTTTGCAGTTGCGGACGCGCGACTGCTGGCGCGTAAGCCTTTGAACCTGAGCCCGCGCGAAGCCGCGAGCCTGCCATTGATATTGATCACGGCGTGGGAGGGCCTGGTGGATCGCGCTCGGGTGAGAGTGGGGCAAAAAGTGTTGATTCACGGTGGAGCGGGCGGCGTCGGGCATGTGGCTGTGCAACTGGCCCGTGCGTTCGGCGCTGAAGTGTATGCAACAGGTTCTGCGGGGCAACGCTCGATCATCGAGGGTTACGGTGCGACGTTCATTGATTATCGAGAGGGCGCGGTGGAGGACTATGTTGCGGAGTTCACGGCGGGGGAGGGGTTCGACATTGTCTATGACACGGTCGGCGGTGAGACGCTGGACGCTTCCTTCAAAGCTGCACGGACCTACAGCGGACATGTACTGAGTTGTCTGGGCTGGGGGCAGCACAGTCTTGCGCCGTTATCGTTTCGTGGGGCGACGTATTCGGGCGTGTTCACCTTGTTGCCGTTACTGACCGGCAAGGGCTGCGAGCATCATGGCGAGATTTTGCGACAGGCTGCCGCCCTGATTGAGTCCGGCCAGCTGCGACCTCTGCTTGATCCGCATCGGTTCACGCTGGAAACCGCCGGGGAGGCCCATGAGCTGCTGGCAACGAAAGCAGCTCAGGGGCGTGTGGTCGTGGAGATTTAACGAAGGGCTTCCACCACGAAGTCGAGCCGGTCCTGACCGAAGAACAACTGGTTGTCGATGAACATGCTCGGCGCACCGAAGACGCCGCGTTTCACAGCGGTTTCGGTGTTGTCCTTGAGCGCAGCTTTGACTGCTTCATCGTTGGTCAATGCCAGTACTTCTTCAGGATTGAAGCCATGTTCGGTGAGCACGGCGGCAACTGTTGACGGTTCATCAAGGGCCCGGCCTTCAACCCACATCGCTTTGAACAGGCAATCGATGAACGCCTGAAAGCGATCCGGATGACGCAGTTGAATGCCGGTGACCGCACGCATCAACATCAGGGTGTTGATCGGGAAATGCGGGTTGAATTTCAGGGGCACGCCGTAGCGTTTGGCGTAGCGGTCCAGGTCCTGAAACATGTAACGACCCTTGGCCGGGATCATTGCCGGAGACGCGTTGCCGGTGGCTTTGAAGACGCCGCCCAGCAACATCGGAATGTAGATCAACTGGCTGCCGGTTTCATCGCAGATTTTCGGCAGTTGGGTATACGCCAGGTAGGTGGCGGGGCTGCCGAGATCAAAATAGAACTCCACGGTTTTGCTCATGTTCGCTGCACTCTGTTTTTGTTATTGGGGGGATTACCAGCGCTCGTTCCACGGACGCAGATCCAGTTCGAACGTCCAGGCGTCCCGTGGCTGGCTATGCAGATACCAGTAGTTCTCGGCGATGTGTTCGGGATTGAGAATGCCGTCCTGATCCTTGGTGGCATATTTGTCAGGGAAATTGTCGCGGATAAAGTCGGTATCGATGGCGCCGTCGACCACAACGTGAGCAACGTGGATGTTCATCGGGCCAAGCTCTCTGGCCATGCTCTGTGCCAGAGCCCGGATACCATGCTTGGCTCCGGCGAATGCGGCAAAGCCTGAGGCACCGCGCAATCCGGCAGTCGCGCCGGTGAACAGGATAGTGCCGCGGCTACGGGTCACCATCCGTTTGGCGACTTCCCGGGCATTGAGAAAACCGGAGAAACAGGCCATTTCCCAGATCTTGAAATACTTGCGGGCGGTTTCTTCGAGAATGCTGCAGGGCACGTTGGCGCCGATGTTGAAAACGAATGCTTCAATCGGACCGAGGCGGGTTTCGATGTCTTCGATCAGGGCAATTACATCTTCTTCCTTGCGCGCATCGCAGGCAAAACCGTGGGCTTCACCGCCGTCCGCCTGAATGGCTTCCACCAATGGCTGCAATTTGTCGGCGCTGCGCCGCGTGACGCACGCGATGAATCCTTCCCTGGCGAACCGCTTGGCGATGGCGCCGCCCGTGGCATCACCTGCACCGACAACCAATACGACCTTCTTGTTATTCATGGGTGGATCCCTTTAGTAAACGATCGTTAAGTGAACGAACGTTATGCTAGGATTTGCTCAGCGTCAAGACACTCAATGTGAGGACAATTACATGCGGTATTCCGCCGGTCACAAGCTGGAAACCAAAGAAAAGCTCCTGCAAAGCAGCTCGCTGTCTGCGAAAAAGACCGGGTTTTCATCAATGGGCGTCGATGGCCTGATGAAGGCAATCGGCTTGAGCGGGGCGGCGTTCTACAGCCATTTCTCGTCCAAGGACGACTTGTTCGCGGCTATCGTCGAGCGTGAGCTGTGCCAGAGTCTGGAGCGCTTGGGCGGGCAGGGTAAGCAGGATCGCGAACGGCTGGAGCGGTGCCTGAAGCTGTATCTGAACATGGCCCATGTCGAGCAACCTGAACTGGGCTGCGCATTGCCTGCGTTGGGCGCCGAGATAGCGCGGTCGGATATTGTTGTGCGGGAGCAGGCCGAGCTGTGGATTTGTAAGCTTCAGGAAAGCTGGGCGCAGATTCTGGAAAGCGACAGTCTGGCCTGGGCGATTCTGTCGCAATGTGTCGGGGCACTAGTGGTGGCGCGTATGTTGGCGTCACCGAAGATTCAGCAGCGGGTGCTGAACTCCTGTCATGAGGAGATCGGACAACAGCTCGCCGCTTCGCGAGTGCAGTAGCGGCGATGGTTTATTTGCAGATGACGATCATGCTGCGGCTGGTATAGCCGGCGGGGTTGAGACCGAAGGGGTAATCACCCGGTTCTTCCACGGTATCGCCTGATTTTGCGATGACCTTGTAGCCCTTCGGTGCGCAAGAGTTTGCAGCGCTGGCGTAGCACTTGTCCCAAGAGGAGGACAACCCCGAACAGTTGATGTGCAGCCCTTTCTTGCCATGCTTGACCTGGGTCTTCGACGTCGCCGCGCAGCCCGCAACGGCGAGTATGGCGATCAGTATCAAAATTCGTTTCATTACCGTCCTTATGGCGGCCTCGAGTCTGGCGCTCGGGTCTGCCTGTTTGCGCTCTCGCTTGACGCGTTCCGATGTCCCTATCCGAAAAAATCCATGTCTGGCATTGGGTTGCGAGGCTAAACATGGCCTAAATGAGCGCCAAATGCCAGACCTTCGTTCAATCCCCTTTCAATCCGCCGCGATGGCGGGTTTGGCAGCGCTGCCCATGGTCATGGTTGCACCGACGGAGGCCAGAATAATGCACAGGATCGCCATCCATTGTGACAAAGAAAGGTATTCCTGAAGGAATAGCAGGCCCGACAGCGCGCCGAAGGCCGGTTCGATGCTCATCAGCGTGCCGAACGTGCGGGCGGGCATGCGGGTGAGTGCGACCATTTCCAGTGTGTAGGGGAGGGCGGTAGACAGAATCGCGACGCCGATAGCGATCGGGATCAGTGCGGGAGTCAGCAATGCGCTGCCGGCATGGACGATACCGATGGGGGCGACGAACAGGGCAGCGATCATCACGCCAAGCGCTGCGGTGGTCACGCCGTTATCTGCGCCGGCCTTCTGGCCGAACAGAATGTATAGCGCCCAGCACACACCGGCTCCCAGCGCATACCCCGCACCGACCAGATCGATGCCCGCGGACGTAGCGCCGGTCGGTATCAATAGCAACAAGCCGATTGCTGCCAGGGCAATCCAGACAAAGTCGATCGCGCGACGTGAGGCATAGATGGCGACTGCCAGCGGTCCGGTGAATTCGAGGGCGACTGCGATGCCGAGCGGAACAGTGCGTAACGACATATAGAAGAGGAAGTTCATGCCGCCCAGCGCCATCCCGTAGACAATCACTGTGCGTAGCGACTTGGCTGTCAGCTTCGCTCTCCAGGGTTTGAGCAGTAACAGCATGATCACGCTGGCGAAGATCAGGCGCAGCGTTGTCGTGCCTTGAGCGCCAACGATGGGGAACATGCTTTTGGCCAGCGATGCGCCGGACTGGATCGATGCCATGGCTATTAATAGAAGGCCAACCGGGAACAGGGTTGAGGCAAGGCTGCGAGGCTGGTCGTTCATTGCGTGGCATCATCCGGGGAAGGAGGTGAGGTGTGTTGGGCAATATAGTGCGCACTCGCTACGTTCGCGTCTATATAGGAGGGACCTTTTTCCCTCTCTTGATAGAAAACGCAAATTAAGGGTTGACGGCAGATTTTGAGTCTCTATAATTCGCCCCACTTCCGGCGCAGTCGAAACGGAAAACTCCTTGAGATTCAATGAGTTAAGTAGGTTTCGAAGGCGGGTCGCTTCAGTTCATCGAAGCCTGGAAGGAGTTGGAAATGCCGGTTTGTTCGGCGCTTTCAACGGTTCGATCTTCTCGGTCGAAAGCGGAGAAAAAGAGGTGTTGACAGCAGCGTGTAACGCTGTAGAATTCGCCTCCCGCTAACGAGAGATCGGAAGCGCAAGTGGTTGAAGTTGTTGAAGAAATCTTCGAAAGCTTCTGAAAATAATCACTTG